>JASGFC010000001.1:0-82096 GCA_047605865.1 Micrococcaceae bacterium
CCTTGTTCTTTGATATCCACGATACTTTGTAATAACAGCTGTGCATCTGCCATTTCCGTTGCCACAATAGGGTTTTCTAAACCAGTCAAGCTAGTTACCTCTTCGTGAACAAAGCTAACTCCCTGCGCCATACACTGCTTGACCAGTTCATCACTTAGTTGAAACATGCCACCTGTAAGACTTAAAACCTGCTGGCCAGCAGGTGCTGCTTTGCGCAGCGTGGCAACAGCTTGTTGTAATGAGCCAGATTTTTGTATCTGCTGCTGAATGCCTGGAATCACGCTATTGGCATCCAAATCATAAGGGCTTGCTGCTTGCACGCCTGTAACAACAGGAGCAACCAATTTATCTACAACTTCTTTACCCATGCGTAGTTCAACCAAATCTCCTAAACTCATAGCTTCGGTTGTGCCTACATCTGCACCCATTGTTATATCTTGCTTAAGTTGTTCAATACCAGAAGCACTCAGCGCAGCTGCTACATCATCTAAACCAGCAGGAATACCAAAAACTCCTGGAACATTGGGATAAGAGTACTGATCAGAATATACCCATGAAGGTTTAGCTAATGGTTTAATTATTTTTTGCGTTAAGCCAAGTTCTTGCAGCAGGTCTTTAACAGCAGTGGTGCGCGTGGCAAAAGATTCTGCCCCTGCATCGAAGTTTATGCCCATCAGTTCATGTGAACTAACCACGCCGCCTAGGCTACGACGTTCATACACAGTGACATCGTGCCCTGCACGGGAAAGCTCCCATGCAGAAACCAGACCTGCAATGCCACCGCCTACGATGTTAAACTTTTTGCTCATGAATGAAACTCACAAGATCTGTTAGTACTTCAGATTCTGTTGTTGGGGGAACTCCGTGACCTAAATTCACCACATGGCCTGGAGCGGACCTACCTTGGTCAATAATGTCTTTAGTCCGAGCAAAGAGCGCATCTTGACCTGCTGCTAAAAGTGCTGGGTCAATGTTGCCTTGCAAGGGAACTGTACCGCCTAAGCGTTTATTGGCTTCAGTTAAAGAGAGACGGTAATCTACACCCATCACATCTGCACCACAATCTTTCATAGCAACAAGTAGCTCAGAAGTTCCAGTACCAAAGTGAACTTTTGGCACACCATACTTTGCAATAGCATCAAAAGCGATAGTACTAGAAGTAGCCACAAACTTTTGATAATCTTCAAGACCTAGCGAGCCTGCCCAAGAATCAAAAAGTTGCACAGCAGAAGCACCTGCTTCAACTTGGGCTGCAAGGAAAGCACCAGAAAGCTGCGCAACCCAGGTACTTAACTTTTCCCAACTCTTCGGATCTGCATACATCATAGTACGCGGACCTAAGTGGTCACGGCTGGGCTTTCCCTCAACCATGTAGGCTGCAACAGTAAAAGGAGCTCCAGCAAAACCAATGAGCGGTGTTGAAGCTAGTTCGGCTGTAATAATTTTGATGGCATCTGTAATAGGGGAAAAATCTACAGCAGAAATATCTGGCAATTTAGCGATATCGCTAGCAGACTGGATGGGAGAACCCAATACTGGACCAACCCCTGGCACGATATCAACATCAATACCAGCTAGCTTTAACGGAATCACAATATCGCTAAAGAAAATAGCAGCATCAACGTCATGGCGGCGTACTGGTTGCAGGGTAATTTCTGCAGCTAACTCTGGCATGAGGCAAGAATCTAGCATAGGAATTCCTTCACGCACTTTCCGATATTCCGGTAAAGAGCGCCCTGCTTGACGCATAAACCAGACTGGCTTACGAGCTGGCTTCATGCCACGATATGCCGAAATTAACGAAGATGAGAGAGTATCGTGAGCTAAAAGTGGATGGTGAGAAGAAACATGAAGAGAAGTCATATATATAAGTATAATCTTTTACACTCTTTTTCTACACATGAAGAATTCCTTGATATTTACGGTCAAGTCTGACTATTTGGAACACTAGGCACCATATTTTTAATTTATGGAACTATTTCTATAAATATATTCCAATTATCTGATTTAGTGCTAAAATTTCAATGTTTTACTATTTACTTAACAATGTAGACTAGGCTAAGCTTGATCTATGACTTACGACCCAGAAAAACCATACCAAGAACTCCCACTTTTGCCGCCCGAAGAGATAGAACTTGAAAGTAAAGCTATCCTGCGAGCTTTGGTCAAAGCACATGGTAGCTTGGCTGCGCTAGAAGAAAGGTGTAGCACTTTACCCAATGCAAGTGTACTCATTGCTGCTATTCCACTACTGGAAGCCCAAGCAAGTAGTGAAATCGAAAATATCATGACTACTACTGACGAACTCTTCAAATCACTAGCAACTGGTGGCACTAACGATAACTTAGCAACTAAAGAAACTATGCGCTATCGTGAAGCTTTATGGGAGGGATTTAATAGCTTGGAAGCTCGACCATTAACCGCGCAATCTACTTCTGAACTCTGTACTATTTTACGAGGTGTGAAGACTGACTTTAGAACTAATACTGGAACTAGAATCGCAAATGCTGCAACTGGAAAAATACTGTACTCACCTCCTGAAGGACAACACGTTATCCTTGACAAATTATCGAATTGGGAGAAATTCTATCATCACGAAACCGAGTTACACCCATTGATTAGAATGGCAGTTTGTCACTACCAATTTGAAGCAATACATCCATTTGTTGATGGTAATGGGCGCACTGGACGCATCATCAATGTACTTATACTCATTGAGCAGGGCTTATTAAGTAATCCAGTATTATTCCTTTCGCAATACATTATTGAAAATAAACAAAAATACTATACGTTATTAAACAAAGTAACTACTCATGATGCTTGGGAGGAATGGATTTTATTCATGCTTGATGCTGTTCATACCCAAAGCCAAAGAACACTTAAAAAAATCAAGTTGATTAAAGAACAACAAGATACTTTTACACAAGAAATGAAAGACAAAGCTCCTAAAGTTTACAATCGAGACTTAATCGATTTACTTTTTGAACTACCTTATTGCCGCATTGACAACCTTGTTGAAGCAAAAATTGTAGAAAGGCATGCAGCAGGAAGACAACTAAATAAGCTGGTTGAACTTGGCTTACTAGATAAAATCCACATGGGACGTACAAAACTATTCATCAACACTGGCTTTATGAACGTTCTGAAAGAAGATGCGTAGTTGTGCATTAGAATAGAAGTACCATGAATTTGCTTAGCTTCATCGCCAGCCACAAAACTGGAGAACTGAATGATATTGAAAAGGTTTCACACCATAGTGAACTCATTGCGCCACAATTAACATCACGTCCAGATCTCATTGCAGGTTGTATTACACTGTGCACCTGCAACCGCTTTGAAGTCTATGTGGAAACAAATCCAGAATGTGATACTGATGATGCCATAGAGTACGTTTTCTCTGTGATCGCTGAAGCCAACGGCTCTGAAGAGAATTTCGTAAAACAAACTCTTACTGTTCTTCAAAACCAAGATGTTATTAACCACCTCTATAAAGTAGCCGCTACGCTTGATTCAATGGCTATTGGTGAGCGCGAAATTGTAGGCCAAGTTCGTACCGCACTCAAAGAAGCACAATTCCAACGTACCACCTCCCCACAGCTGGAATTAGCTTTTCAACAAGCGCTCAAGGTTGGTAAAAAAGTAGCAACTAAAACAGGTCTAACATCTACTGGACGTTCCTTAGTAGATGTTGCCGTTGAGATGGCGCTTGATAGCTGCAAACACGAGATTCAACGAACTCCAACATGGGGCAATAACTCAGCGCTCATTATTGGAACAGGAGCATATGCTGGCGCCACAGTAGCAACACTGCGCAATAGTGGCTGCACTAACATCAACGTCTACTCGCACTCTGGGAGAGCCAAAAAATTTGCTCTCAGCCACGATATTCACCCAGTATCAAAACACAATTTTATAGACGCCATTTCTGAAGCACAAGTAGTTGTTGCTTGCAGTGGTTCTGGGCCTATCATGACAGTAAACATGGTGCAAGAAGCATTGGACAAACGTAAACAACGCTCTCCGCTAACCTTTATTGACATGGCGTTACGCCATGATATTCATCAGCTTGTTGGCTTGATGAAAAACGTAGAACTCATCAACCTAGAAACCATACAATCTAATATTTCGCCAGAGCATAGCGAAGAAATCGATAAAGCTAAAAAACTTGTACACACTGCAAGTCAAGAATTTAAAACCTTAGCCAAAACACGAAACCTTAACAATACAGTACTTGCCGTCAGGGAACGAGCACACAAAATTCTAGCCAAAGAATTAGACAAATTGCCAGAAAACCCTAGCAAAAAAGAAACTGAACAAGCTATGCGCCGCTTAACAAATGCCCTCTTGCATGTTCCTACAAAGCAAGCAAAGAAACTCACTGAAGCTGGAAAAGAAAACGATTATATTGACGGTGTTAAAGCCGTATACGACTTAGACATCTAAAATCTGGTAACTAACGCCCAAAAATATCAGCTTTGGTAATACGATCCACGTGCGCACCCAAGTTCTGCAAGTTCTGCACGAAATGCGTATAACCGCGGTCAATATGATGAATCTCTCCGACCTCAGTTTGACCATCTGCAACTAAACCTGCCAGCACTAAAGCAGCCCCTGCCCTGATATCGCTTGCTTCAACTGGGGCACCTGAAAGTTGCTCAATGCCTTGAACAAGAGCATGATGGCCATCAAGTCGCACGATAGCACCTAGACGGTTCAGTTCAGAAACAAAACCCCATCGTGCCTCAAAGACATTCTCTGTGATAATTCCAGAACCCTCCGCAACTGCATTCATTGCAATAACAAAAGGTTGCAAATCAGTGGCAAAACCAGGGTATGGCATAGTAGAAACGTTAATAGCCAAAGGCCGATGTTCAATGGAACAACGGTACCAATCTTGACCTGTCTCAATGGTACAACCAGCTTGCTCCAATTTAACAAGTACAGGCTTAATATGCTCAGGAACTATATCTTTAACAGTGATATCGCCACGAGTCATAGCAGCAGCAAAACCCCATGTTCCAGCAACGATACGGTCTGGAACACAATGATGCTCTACCGGTTGAAGTTTCTTTACTCCAGTAATGGTAAGTGTAGGCGAACCAATACCTTCGATTTTGGCACCCATCTCCACCAACATTGAACAAATATCAACAATTTCAGGCTCACGAGCAACGTTATCAAGAACAGTTACTCCATCAGCAAGAGTTGCTGCCATCGTGAGATTTTCAGTAGCACCAACAGATGGGAAAGGTAAGGTGTAATGCGTTGCTTTCAAACCTTGTTTAGCTTGAGCAATAAGGTAACCGTGGCTGGTTGTAACTTCAGCACCCATTTGTTCAAGTCCAGCGGCATGCATATCTAAACCACGGCTACCAATGGCATCCCCACCAGGCAATGCAACATTAGCTGCACCCATACGAACAACGAGAGGGCCAAGAACACAAATAGAAGCACGCATAGCGCGGACAAGTTCATAATCTGCTTTATGATCAAGCTTTTCAGGCACATCAATAGTTACAGCAGCCTCATGAATATCGTGTTCCACATCACAGCCAAGTCTACGCAACAATTCTGCCATGATAGTCACATCTAGAATTTCAGGAACATTTGTAATTTTACTTTTTCCTACTGCCAGCAAAGTTGCTGCCATGAGCTTTAAAACGCTGTTCTTAGCGCCAGGTACTGAAACAGACCCTTCCAAACGGGAAGGCCCGGCAACTCTAATGACTTCCATCTGTGAACTGTACGTGGTTACAAATGACAGTTACTTTATTATTATCTACTGAGAAGTATCCACCTTCAGTTTCAGCAGTAATATCTTCACCGTCAGGGGTACGAATAAGCAAACTACCATGATCCATAAGACCTAGCAGTGGAGCATGTCCTGGCATAATACCAATATCTCCATTTAGCGTACGGGCACGGACAAGTATCGCTTCGCCTTCCCATTCACGTTGCACCACGGTTACAACGTCAACATGAAGGACTTTACGATCTTGAGTGTCTGCCATTACTTCTTACCACCAGTTTCGCTTTTAATCTTGTTCCATGCTTTGTACACATCTTCCATAGAACCAACGTTGAAGAACGCCTGCTCTGGGATTTGGTCTACGTCACCGTTACAAATCATGCGGAAACCTTCGATAGTATCTTTCAGAGATACTGTTGAACCTTCCACACCAGTAAACTGAAGCGCAGTGTAAGTGTTCTGAGATAAGAACTGCTGAATACGACGAGCACGATGTACTGTAGTTTTGTCTTCTTCAGAAAGCTCATCAATACCAAGAATGGCAATGATGTCTTGAAGTTCTTTGTTCTTCTGTAGAATTTGCTTCACATGGTTTGCTACCTCGTAGTGCTCTTCACCAATATACTGAGGATCAAGAATACGAGAAGTAGAAGTCAATGGATCTACAGCAGGATACAAACCACGTGATGCAATTTCACGTGAAAGCTCTGTTGTAGCATCCAAGTGAGCGAACGTTGTAGCAGGAGCTGGGTCAGTGTAATCATCGGCAGGTACGTAAATTGCCTGCATTGATGTAATAGAGTGACCACGAGTCGAAGTAATACGCTCCTGCAAAAGACCCATTTCATCGGCAAGGTTTGGCTGATAACCAACCGCTGAAGGCATACGACCCAAAAGTGTTGAAACTTCAGCACCTGCCTGCGTGAAACGGAAGATGTTATCGATAAAGAGCAGTACGTCTTGACCTTGAACATCACGGAAGTATTCAGCCATAGTCAATGCTGAAAGCGCAACACGAAGACGTGTTCCAGGTGGCTCATCCATTTGACCAAAGACTAACGCAGTATCTTTGAGAACATCTGCTTCATCCATTTCTACCCAAAGGTCATTACCTTCACGAGTACGCTCACCTACACCAGCGAAAACTGAAGTACCACCGAAGTTACGAGCTACACGAGTAATCATCTCTTGAATCAAAACTGTTTTACCTACACCAGCACCACCGAAGAGACCAATTTTTCCACCCTGAATATATGGAGTGAGCAAGTCGATAACTTTAATACCGGTTTCTAGCATCTCTGTTGAACCTTCAAGCTGATCAAAAGAAGGTGCTTTACGGTGAATTGGCCAACGCTCTGATACTTTAATCTCTGATGGAGCAACATCTAGTGGTTCGCCAAGTACGTTAAAGATATGCCCCTTGACTCCATCGCCTACAGGCACAGTAATTGGAGCACCAGTGTTAGTAACTTCAGTACCACGCACAATACCATCTGTAGCTTCAAGCGCAATAGCACGAACCATGTTATCGCCTAGGTGCTGTGCAGTCTCAAAAGTAACAGTGTGAGTTTTATCTCCCATAGTTACATCCGCATTGAGTGCATAGTAAATCTCAGGAATTGAACCTGCTGGGAATTCTACGTCAACTACTGGGCCAATCACACGTGCGATACGTCCAGGTGATGTGCCTTCATGAGTTGTTGGTTCACCTTTCGGTTGTGGCGCATCTGGATCTTCACCAATCTTCACATTCTTCAAAGAATCATCAGAAGAGTCCTGTGAACGCTGCGTGGAAGCAGCTGCACTAACTCCTGCTGCAGCTGTAGCGGCACCAGCAGCTACGCCAGTACCTTTAGTTGCAGAATTGACTTGCGTTGCAGTTTTTAGCTGGTTCTTAGCTATTTTATTAGTTCCACTTTTTGAAACAGGAATCTCATCTGTAATAGTTTCAGGGATTTCATCGGTGTCAGTTTCACCATTACTCTTGACTTTGCTCTGCTCATGAACCTGGTGAGCTTCTGTTATAACGTGATTCGGCAAGGTAGTTTCAGTAGAATCATCGGCTGAACCATTAGTAGATACAGAAAAGTCAGAAGTAGAATCTGGTGTTACATCAGCTGCAGTACTAGCTGTAGCATCAGAAGCAATGTCAAATGTAGTATCTGTGTTTGCACTTACTGTTGCTGCTGTTTCAGTTGGCTGGAAGTACACTGTTTTCACTTCTTCAGGATGGACAGCAGAAACCACCTGAATGTTCTCGTCATTGTCAGGATGAATTATCTCTGCATGCTCAATGTGGACAACTTTATCTGTATTAACAGCATCGTTATTTTCATGTGCTGTGTTTTCTTCATTCATAGTATTTTTGGTCTCTTCTGTCTGTGAACGATTAAATTTATCTGAAAAATCTGACATTTTTTAACTTCCTGAAGATAGTGCGTCGGCGCCGGCAACAATCTCAGAAAGCTCCTGAGTAATTTCAGCCTGGCGTGCTGTGTTAGCAAGTCGGGTATATTTCTTAACAAGTTCATCTGCGTTCTCTGTAGCAGTTTTCATAGCTGCTTGACGTGAGGCAAGCTCAGATGCTGAGGATTGCAGAATTGCATTGAAAACTTTAGATTCAATGTATCGAGGTAGCATTGCATCAAGTACTTCTTCTGCACTTGGTTCAAAATCATAAGATGGCGTGAGCTGACCTTCAGTATTTTCTTCTTCCTCAAAAGGCGCTGGTAACAAACTCACAGATACTGGAATTTGTTCAACCATGCTCTTAAACTCAGTAGAAATGATGTAGAGAGCATCAACACCACCTTGATCTGAGTCTTTAAGGAAAGTAGCAGTCAGAGTTTTTGCAATTGCTTTTGCTTCATCGTGGTGTGGGTGATCTGAGTGACCAGTCCAAGATTTTATAAAAGGAATCTCACGATAATTATAAAAAGCTTCAGATTTACGTCCGTAAAGGTATAAATCAACTTTGATGCCTTGCGCAAGGAACTCATCACGAACGCTTTCAGACTTCTTCAAAACGTTAGAAGAATAAGCTCCTGCCATGCCTCGGTCTGAAGCAATAACAAGCAAAGCAACACGCTTAATATCTTCGGCGTGTGTAGTCAAAGGGTGCTCAACACTACTATGCTGTGCCACTGATGCTACTGCAGCAGTAATAGCTTTAGCATATGGTTCAGCAGAAGCTACACGCTTACGAGCCTTTGGAATACGAGAAGTAGCAATGAGTTCCATTGCGTTAAACAACTTCCCCATCGACTGAGTTGCTTTAATTTTCTGGCGATAAACTCTCAGTTGTGCACCCATGTGCTACACCTCCTTCTCGTATGTATTAATCTTCATCCAAAGCATTGGCATCAGTTTGCTCTTCATCTGACTGAAGTGCTTCATCTGCCACAATTTCTTTGTCTTCTTTAACCTTTTCAGTCTTTTTAGACACTGGAGCTACATCGTGTTTAGGGTCAAAACTCTTCTTAAAGTTTTTTACCTCACGAGTAAGAGCAGCATCTGTATCATCTTCAAGTTTTCCTGTTTCTTCAATAACAGAAAGAATATCTGTATTTGAATGTAAGTGATTAAGGAAATCTTGTTCAAACTTATGCACGTTTTCTACATCAATATCATCTAAATGACCTTTAGTACCAGCCCAAATAGACACAGTTTGATGTGACATTGGATATGGGTTGTACTGTTTCTGTTTCAGAAGTTCCATCAAACGCTCACCACGAGTCAACTGTTGACGGCTAGCATCATCCAAATCTGAGGCGAACATAGCAAATGCTTGCATATCACGATACTGTGCTAAATCAATCTTTAAGGTACCAGAAACTTTCTTCAAAGCTTTAGTCTGCGCAGCACCTCCAACACGAGATACTGATACACCTACATCTACAGCAGGACGCTGATTTGAGTTGAACAAATCTGACTGCAAGAAAATCTGACCATCAGTAATAGAAATAACGTTGGTTGGAATATAAGCAGAAACGTCATTTGCTTTTGTTTCAATGATTGGTAGACCAGTCATAGAGCCAGCACCGAGATCATCAGAAAGTTTTGCACAACGTTCTAGCAAACGAGAGTGCAAATAAAACACGTCACCTGGGTAAGCTTCACGGCCTGGAGGACGGCGGAGCAACAATGAGACGGCACGATATGCTTCAGCTTGTTTAGACAAATCATCAAAGATAATCAGAACATGTTTGCCCTGATACATCCAGTGCTGTCCAAGAGCAGAACCAGCATAAGGAGCTAAGTACTTAAATCCGGCAGGGTCAGAGGCTGGAGAAGCCACAATAGTGGTGTAATCCATAGCGCCAGCTTGTTCAAGAGTTTGACGTACTGCAGCAATAGTTGAAGCTTTCTGCCCCACTGCAACATAAATACAACGAACCTGCTTTTCTGGGTCATTACTGGCCCAATTATCACGCTGATTAAGAATTGCATCAACAGCAATGGCTGTTTTACCAGTTTGGCGGTCACCAATAATGAGCTGACGCTGACCGCGACCAATAGGAATCATGGCATCAATTGCTTTAAGACCTGTTTGAAGTGGTTCATGCACTGACTTACGCTCAGTAACTCCAGGAGCCTGAAGCTCTAATTGACGAGTTGTCTCAGAGTTAATATCGCCAAGTCCATCAAGAGGCTGCCCTAGTGGATCAACAACACGTGATAGGAAGGCATCTCCAACTGGGATTGAAAGGACCTCCCCAGTACGTTGCACTTCCTGGCCTTCTTCAATATCAGTGTAGTCACCAAGAATGATAACGCCAATCTCACGCAAATCTAGGTTCTGCGCAAGCCCTAGGGTACCGTCTTCAAATTTTAGTAGCTCATTCGCCATCACGGAAGGTAACCCTTCAACGCGTGCGATACCGTCTCCAGCAGAAACAACGCGACCAATTTCTTTACGGTCACTTGTGGCTGGTTGATATGAAGAAGCAAACTCATCTAAGGCATTGCGTACTTCATCGGCATTGATGGTCAAGTCGGCCATCTTATCCCTGCTCTCTTACTCAGGACCATTTTTTAAGTTAATGGTCAGTTTTCGTCTCTTATTGATGTCCTGCGAGCTGTTGTTGTAAAGTTTCAACTCGCGATTTTACAGTTCCGTCCATGACATCATTGCCTACTCGAACCCGAATACCACCTACAAGGTCTGGTACTTCTCGGATGTTAAGCGTAATAGGACGTCCGTACATTTTAGATAACTTTGTTTTCAGTGTTTCTTCTTGCTGAGAGGTTAAAGCAATAGCAGTATCAACAACTGCAATAAACTCATGCTTTTCTTCAGCAATAGAGTGAATAACACGTTGTAAAGAAACCGTTGCTCTTAAACCGTGCGGATAAACAACCGCAGGTTGAATCAAAGCCCGTGCCTGCTCAGAATAGTTAGAAGTGAGCTTAGAAACAAGTGCTTTTTTGTCATCGTTGTCTACAGAGTAGTTTTCAAAGGCTTGTTCAAGTTCAGGATAGTCTTCTAAAGCATTGTTAAAAGTTAGCATCTCTGACTCTAAATCTTCAAGCTTACCCTGTGACTGTGCCTCATAAATAACACAAAGCTGCGAAATCTTTTCAAGACCTTGAACAAGATCCAAGCCACTATTCCAACGCATCTTTACTGCAGCAGTAAGGATATCTTCAGTAGGCTTACTTACTTTAGAATCAAAGAGTTTCTGCAGTAGTTCTGCTCGCTGTTCTGGCGAATAAGACACATCAGTGAGTGCTCTTTGCAAACTTGATGACCTTGAAATAACGCCAATAGCAGCGCTTAATTCTTGAGATACCTTAACACCAGCAGTGGAATACACTGGTTTTAACTCTTTTTCAAGAGATGCTAAAGAATCTGAACTTGAACTCATGGCTTAAGATACCTTATCTGCTGGAGAAGTGGCATCAAGGTTTTCTAAGAAACGATCTACTACTCGGGTAGAACGATTATCATCTTGAAGGGACTCTCCAACAATTTTTCCAGCTAGATTTGTTGCAAGGCCACCAATTTCACCACGAAGTGACTGAACAACTTTTTCACGCTCAGCTTGTAACTGTTGCTGACCTTGATCAGAGATACGCTGTGACTCTGCAGTAGCTTTAGCTTTCATCTCTTCAAGAATCTGTACACCCTGTGCACGAGCTTCTTCACGGATCTCATTCGCTTCTTGCTGAGCTTGAGCAAGCTGAGCTTTGTACTGCTTCAAGTTTTGATCCGCTTCACGCTGAGCTTTCTCAGCTTTGGCAAGACCACCCTCAATAGCGTCAACACGATCCTGGTACATTTTGTTGTACATAGGAGAGATCTTCTTCATCACGATGAAGAGCAAAATGAAAAAGCCAATTGCTGTAATAAGCATTTCCCATACATCTGGGATTAATGGGTTAGTTTCAGCAGCCAGTACAGGTGTCAAGCTTTGACTGATATTTTGCATGTTTTACTTTCGTTGTAAATTGAGTTGTGCACTACTTGGCAAAAGCCAATACCAAACCTAGAATTGCAACTGCCTCCGCAAGTGCAGCACCTACGAATGCTAGTGGCTGAAGAATACGCTGTGCTTCAGGTTGACGAGCAACACCGCTAAGGTAAGCAGCGAAAATCAGGCCTACGCCGATACCGCCACCAATCGCAGCTAGACCGTAACCGATCACATTCAATGAACCGTTCATTTTTTTCCTTTCAAAGAGCCGTTAAGGCTGGTTGTCATGGTCATTGGAAACTTATTAATGTTCGTCTGATAACGCACCTTGAATGTAGATGGCTAACAGAAGAGTAAATACATAGGCTTGAAGCACCATGATAAGCGCTTCAAGGAAATAAAGGAGGACGCCAAGAATAATAGAAACTAGGCCGCCAGTCCATCCGAAAATTCCACCCACCTCAGTGATGAGGAATTTAGCACCTGCTGCGAACACCATAATAATAAGGTGTCCAGCGAACATTGTGGCAAAAAGACGCAAAGAATGCGTCAAAGGGCGAACTATAAAGTTTGAGAAAAATTCAATAGGAATAATTAAGATTAACAGTGGCTTTGGAACCCCTGAAGGGATAGTCATTTGAGCAAGAAATCCACCGAAGCCATGCTTTTTAATACCAGCACCTACCCAAATAATATAGGCTACAGCTGCTAAAACATAAGCACCACCAGGATGTGAAAAACTTGGTAACTGCAGGAGTGGAATCATGCCGTAGATATTATTGACCAAAATAAAGAAGAAGAAGGTAAATAGCACGGGAACGTACTTCATGAAATGTTCACCGATGATATCTCTGGCAATGTCATTACGGACGAAACCGTAGCCTAACTCTCCCATGAACTGGCTTTTGCTAGGAACTAAAGCTTGCTTGCGCCCAACATAAAGAAAGAAACCTGCAATAATAACAACAGACATCAAGACGAGCAGCATTTGCTTACTGAAGCCTTCTTGCGCACCCCAAGGGATAATAGCAGGAAGGTGCATATCGTCAATAGAAGGCGCTTTAAACTGCAAACTGAACTCCTTGCATGATGAGCAATCAAGGTTAGTAAATTATACAAATACTATTTTAACTGAATTTCAGCTGATAAACGAATTGAACTTGCGTGTCATTTTTTATTCGAGTCTGTATCTAACTTCATCACTAAATAAATGCCTCCAATAAGACCAAGAATAATACCTGCAATGGTTAGTCCAGGTATATGAAAGAATTGCTGTGCACACCAGCCAATAAACGCCCAAAAAATAACCCCTGCAATCACATAGCTTAGGGCTGTGACTCCAAAATCATCCATGTTTCTTTTTTTAACGGGCTTCTTACTGTCCATCAGAATGCCCCTGCGCAGTATCAAAATAAGGTCGTTTGATTTTCATAAAACTTACCACTTCCGTTGCAAGCCATGCCAAAAGTACCAGTAAAGCAGAATAAACAAAAGCTGCACCATCAAGCCAACTTGGTTTCTTAATAAGCATAAAAAATAAAGCAAACATCATGATTTTAACGATATAACCAGCACCAAAACTCACTAAAAGTAATTCAGGATGCTTCCTACTGACAACCACTGCAACCACAAGACTTATTCCACTGAAGGCCTCAACAGTTAATCCACCCCATACGGCGCTCATCGTGCCATGAACCCCAGAAATAGCGTAAAAAATGACGCAAACAACTATTAAAGCTAGCGTTGAAATAACTACACATTTTTTAAGGATGGTAAACCACATCAAACAAACGATTCCTCGTTATTTTGGCTAGGACGCATAGTTAAATACACAGCAATACCAATAAATATAACGTCCATGGCGATAACAAAAGGTGCTGGAAAAAAGGCGAAAGCAACAGTACCAAAAGCAACCACGGCAGCCCACAAATACAAAACAAGTACTGAATTCTTGTGTCCATGACCAAAGCGCATCATCTTATGATGCAAGTGTTGTTTATCAGGAGTTGTTGGCGATTTTCCTGCCATCACTCGACGCAGAATTGCTGTTGCCATATCGAAAAGCGGTAAAGCGATAACGGCAAGCGGTAGCAGAATGGGTAAAAAGATTGGGACAGATTCAGTTTGCGCAATAACCTTTGGATCCGCTTGACCTGTTAAAGAAATCGCTGAAGCTGCCATCAATAACCCAATGAGCATTGCGCCAGTATCTCCCATAAAAATACGTGCAGGATGAAAATTATGAGGCAAGAAACCTAAACAAATACCTACCATGATAGCTATAACCAATGTTGCCGTATTGGAATAATCATCAGGAGTTTGATGCCTAGAAAAAATATAAGCGTAAGAGAAGAAAGCCAAGCCACCAATAGCTGCAATTCCAGCAGCAAGCCCATCCATACCATCAACCCAGTTCATAGCATTGATAGTGGTAAGTGTGACAAAAATGGTCAAAGCAAGCGAAATAGTACTAGAACCTAAAATAATTCCACCAATAGGCAAGGACGTCAACTGAATGCCCTGTAACGCCATGATAGCTGCTGCCACTATTTGTACACCCAGTTTCAACATCCAGTCTAAATCCCATATATCATCTGCGATGCCTAACAAGACTAAAACAAAACCAGCTGCTAAAACCCCATATAACTGATTATTAACAGCAAAGATTTTTTGCAAAAAGGGCATGGATGTAGCAAAAATAAAGGCCACACACATACCAGCAAACATTGCCACACCTCCCAATCTAGGGATTGGTTGAGTGTGCACATCACGGTCACGAACTGGCCTCAAAATTGAATACCTACGGGCAAGAAGTCGCACGATGGGCGTACAGACATAAGTCACAGACGCCGCAATGAAGAGGACTAAGAGGTAGGTTTTCATAGTGGGAAGTGCTAATCCTGTTCAGTTTCGTTGGCAACACCTTCGGTTTCATGCTCTACCGGTTGAGCAATCTCTTTTTCAACTTCAGATTTCTCTTCAATGGTATTTTTTACTTCTTCTGTTTTCTCTTCAGAAGTATTTTCAAGCTCTACTTGTTCCTCAGTGCTGTTATCATCAATAACTTGATTCTCCGTGTTGCTATCAACAATACTAGGCACAATATTTTGTAAAGAATCAAGAGACAGTGCACCAGCTCTGACAACTTTAAACGGAGTTTGAGTGGTATCTACAATGGTTGAACTTTCTTGATCTGCACCTAAATCACCACCATCAAGATACACTGCTACAGCTTCTCCTAGTTGCTCATGAGCTTGTTCAATAGTTGTTGCAGCCTCAAACCCGTGGCGATTAGCAGAAGAAACTGCTAAAGGACCACAAAAAGTTAAGAGTTCAAGAGCATCTTTTTGATCTGGCACGCGCAAAGCAACAGTGCCATGAGTTTCCCCTAAGTCCCAAGTCAAACTTGGCTGAGATTTAAAAATTAATGTCAAAGGACCTGGCCAAAACTCATCCATCAGTTTTTGTGCATCCTCAGTAATTTCTGCAGCTAAAGCAGCAGCTGTTTCCTGCCGTGAAATGAGCACAGGCGGTGGAAAATTAGTTCCTCGAGCTTTTGCAGCTAATAAA
Organism: Micrococcaceae bacterium; assembly: GCA_047605865.1. Taxonomy (GTDB): domain Bacteria; phylum Actinomycetota; class Actinomycetes; order Actinomycetales; family Micrococcaceae; genus JASGDC01. Next base: position 15,736 of record JASGFC010000001.1, read on the forward strand.
ATTTTGACTCCAATTTTAGAAAACGCATCAGCTGCAACACCATAGACAGTATCTGTTGGAAAAACTACAAGTTCATCATCATTTAAAGCAGTCTTTGCAGCAACAATACCGTCACCACGTTCAGTTGTATTGCTTAGATCAAAAATTTTGCTCATGAATCCCATTGTTTCATAACATCACGGTACCAGTGAAGATTTAAAGGCACTCGTTGCTCGTTGCCTGCCTGTCAAATCATGGTGGAGCATAATATTTTCCCACCCCTGTTGTTGCATATATTCTTTTAGTGCACGATGCTGAGTCTCATCGTGTTCCATGACAAAAAACCCACCGCTTTTCAGTAAAAAATGTGCCCTGTCTATAACTTGGAGTGGGATATTCAGCCCTGCTTCTCCACCACCGTAAAGTGCAAGGCTTGGATCATGATAAAGAACTTCATCAGACATGCCAGTAGTACTAGCTACATATGGCGGATTAGAGATGACAACATCCACTACATTGTGTAGCTGTGCAAGCTCAGACTTAAAATCACCGTGCACAACCTCAACATTAAGGTTTTGCACATTCTGCTGTAAATACGCAATGGCTTCATCACTGATTTCAACGGCATACACATCAGTTCTAGGATTCTCTGAAGCAACAGCTGCAGCAATAGCACCAGAACCAGCACATAAATCTACTACTTTAGCTCCAGAAAATATTTGTTGACTTGCAATATCTATTAGCATTTCAGTTTCAGGACGCGGTATGAAAACTCCGGGTCCAACTCTGAGCTCACGATACCTAAAAGGTGCTACTCCGGTAATATGCTGCAATGGTTCGGTTGTTCTACGTCGCACAAGTTCTAAGTATTGACATTCAGTAGCTGCATCAATATCGTGCCCCATAATTTTTGCAGTGCCAAGTTCACCTCGAGAAATACCTTGCATATGACAGAACAGGAGCTCAGCATCCACTTCTGGACTTTGAACCCCTGCATCGTTAAGAATATCGCTTGCATGTTGCAGCAAAGCTTTAATCTTCATGGTCTCCAATTGCTTCAAGCCGAGTTGTTTCATCTGCATCAATACAAGATTGAATCACTGGATCAAAATCACCATTCATGACCTGGTCAAGGTTATAGGCTTTATATCCCGTACGGTGATCTGCAATACGGTTCTCTGGAAAATTGTAAGTACGAATACGTTCAGAACGATCCATAGAACGTACTTGAGAACGGCTCGCTTCAGACTTTGCTGCCTCAAGTTCTTCTTGTTGAGCTGCAAGCAAACGAGCACGCAAAACACGCAACGCTGCTTCTTTATTCTGAATTTGAGACTTCTCATTTTGCATAGCAACCACAATACCTGTCGGTAAATGGGTAATGCGTACAGCAGAGTCGGTAGTATTCACCGACTGACCGCCTGGACCAGATGAGCGGTAGACATCAATTTTCAAATCATTTTGATTGATTTCAATTTCATCAGGCTCATCAACTTCAGGAAAGACCATGACTCCCACAGCAGAAGTGTGGATTCTGCCTTGAGATTCTGTAGCCGGTACACGTTGAACTCGGTGAACTCCACCTTCAAACTTTAGATGAGCCCACACACCCTCCGCAGGATTATTTGAGTTACCCTTAATAGCAACCTGAACATCTTTATAACCGTCAAGATCTGATTCTGTGGCAGAAATTGTTTCGACTTTCCAGCCTTTAGATTCAGCATACTTGCTGTAGGCGCGGAGCATATCACTAGCAAAAAGAGCAGCCTCATCTCCACCTGCTCCAGCTTTAATCTCTAGAATTGCGTTACGAGCATCGTCTGGATCTCGAGGAATCAAAAGACGGCGAAGTTTCTCAGCTGCTGGCTCAATTTGAGGTTCTAACTCTTTGGCTTCTTCAGCAAAACTTGGATCTTCACTTGCCAACTCTTGTGCAGTTTCGTAGTCATTGTTAAGATCTTGCCAATGCTTATGCGCATCAACAATTGCACCTAATTCAGCGAAACGTCGCCCCAGTTTCTTTGCTTTACCAGGGTTAGAATGTACCTCTGGGGTTGCTAATTCATCTTGAATCTCTTCGTATTCATCAAGAAGACTTTGTACAGATTCAAACATGACTATGCGCTTTCGTTGCTACCACCAAGAGTGGTTTTTTGTACAAGCATCATGAATTCAGCGTTATTGGCTGTATCTTTTAACTTGCTAGTCAACAGTTCAAGAGCTTGCTGCTGATCAAGACTTGAAAGCACACGACGTAGCTTCCACATAATTTGAATTTCTTGTGGAGAAACTAAGTTCTCTTCTCGACGAGTACCAGATTCATTAACATCAACTGCTGGGAAGATGCGCTTATCTGACAATTGACGGCTCAAACGAAGTTCCATGTTACCTGTACCCTTGAACTCCTCAAAGATGACTTCATCCATCTTTGAACCAGTTTCAACAAGCGCAGTAGCAAGAATAGTTAAAGATCCACCGTTTTCAATGTTACGAGCAGCTCCAAAGAAACGTTTAGGAGGATACAATGCAGCTGAATCTACACCACCTGAAAGAATACGACCAGAAGCTGGCGCAGCAAGGTTATAAGCACGTCCCAAACGTGTCATAGAATCAAGTAAAACTACAACATCTTGTCCCATTTCAACCAAACGCTTTGCTCTTTCAATAGCTAGTTCAGCAACAGTTGTGTGATCTTCTGCAGGACGATCAAACGTTGAAGCAATCACTTCACCCTTGACAGTACGTTGCATATCAGTCACTTCTTCTGGACGTTCATCAACAAGAACCATCATGAGGTGAACTTCAGGGTTGTTGGTAGTAATTGCATTAGCAATAGCTTGCAGCATTAAAGTTTTACCAGCTTTAGGAGGCGATACAATTAATCCACGTTGCCCTTTACCGATAGGTGAAACAAGATCAACAACACGAGTATTGATGTGTTTTGCATCAGTTTCTAAGCGTAAACGCTCTTGGGGGTATAGAGGTGTTAATTTAGAAAAATCTACCCGATCTTTAAGGTCTTCAACTGAAATGCCGTTAATAGTTTCTACTTTAACTAGAGCATTGAACTTTTGACGGCTAGTGTTTTCACCTTCACGAGGTTGGCGAATGAAACCAGCAATAGCATCACCTTTACGCAAGTTATATTTCTTCACTTGCCCTAATGAAACATAGACATCGCTTGGTCCTGAAAGATAACCAGTAGTTCGAAGGAAGGCATAGTTCTCTAGCACATCAAGGATGCCAGCAACTGGGATGAGTACATCATCTTCGCGAATTTCTGGCTCATCATCGTTCCTACGGTTACGGTTACGATTGTTTCTGTTTCGGTTACGATCATTGCGGTCACGATAACGGCGGTTGCGCTCAGAACCACTATACTGCTTTGGTTCATGTTGTTTTTGTTCTTTTGGTTCTACCTTAGTTTTTTCTTCAGTAGCAGTAGTTTCATCCTCTTCAGACTGCTGCTGCGTAGTTTCTTCTGAAGTGTTTTTCTCTTTCCACTGGCGACGTGTGCGACGCTTGCGAGGCTTTTCCTCTTCTTCTGGTTCTTCCTTAGGATCTGGAAGAACCATTACTATTTCTTCAAGTTGTGCTTCTACTTTTTTCTTTTTATCAGTTGCGACATGTTCAGAGTTTGAAGACTCTGGAAGTTTTATATCATCAAGAGATTGAACAGCAGCTTCAGTTTCTGGGGTGCTGTATTGTTTTTCTTCTTGCTTTTGGCCCACAGTTTCACCACGTTTGTGAGCTGAGATTGCATCTACCAATGCGCCTTTGCGCATTTTATAGCCACCTTGAATTCCAAGGGATGATGCTAAAGATTGTAGTTGAGCTAATTTGAGAGTGCTCAAGTTGGCAGTGTGGGTTTCTTGTGTTTCAGACACGAAGGATCCTTTCCAGCGCGTAAATAAGATTATTCAATCTCTAAAAATTTACTCAGGAGAATTCAACGTTCATGAAAGTTCTGGAGTAAAGCTAAAGAAATTTGAATGCTGTAATCAATAGAATTATAAAGCTCAGATTTGCTTTACACATTCACTATAGCACTTAATATGCAACTTCAAAACACTTTTCCAGAATTGTTTCATATTTGCATTGAGCCCCCCCCTTGATACTGTGAAGCAAAGACATAACTTCTGTCATGTTTTAACTATCACAAAGGGAATCTATTTTGCATAATAATGAAGGCCTTCCTACACTTGAAAATACTACTACTCGTCGCAGTATTACAAAAAGTGCGTTGTGGGCTACGCCTGCGATTGCTACAACAGTTGCAGCGCCTGCAGCAAGCGCAGCAAGTGGCGAAGCCAACATAACATGGACTATCGATCAGGCATCAGCCACTATAACGCTTGCCAATTCTGGAGATGCAGACTGGGTTCAAACTAGTGTACTGGTTACCTACAATCCTTTCCAATATCCTTTTAACTTTGCACCCATTCTTGTTGGTGGAGTAACTCCCTCTAACCCAAGACCTATTGATGGTAACAGCAGAGTCATTGCTGATATGGGAGCAGTTACAGTTGAAGCTGGACAGACACTCGTTTGGCAGTTCACATCAAGAGCGAATACAAGCAACCCAGCATATGTTGTTAATTTTACGTCAGGTACATACAATCTGAACCTCCCTGTGGCACTATGGATAGGGCCTAGAGCTTCTGCCGTAGCAATTCCTGGCACACAAACTAACCTTACAGTTTATTCTCAGTACCAAATGGTTATCTCATCTTAACTAATTAGCACTACTGCAGTTAATTTTTACTGTTTGTCTTAGAAGAATAAGTGCATATCTTGCTATAGACCAGCATCTCGTGCCAATAGGTCTTCTTCTGTTTCACCTTTAACGATAACTTTAGTTTTACCATCTTTAACTGCCACGATAGCTGGGCGTTCAACATAGTTAAAGTTACTTGCCAATGCCCAACAATAAGCGCCAGTAGCAGGCACTGCGAGCAGATCATCGCGAGTAGTATCTTGTGGTAAGTAACCGTTTCTGACTACAATATCGCCTGATTCACAATGCTTTCCTACTACCCTACTCACCATTGGCTGAGCCTCAGAAGTTCGGGAAGCAAGGACAGCAGTGTAATCTGCATCATAAAGAACAGGGCGAGGGTTATCGCTCATGCCTCCATCAACAGCAACGTAGCTACGTGTTCCTTCTTCTAGAGATACTTGTTTGATGCTGCCAATCGAGTACAAAGTAAACATGCTCGGGCCAACAATAGAGCGGCCAGGTTCTATGGAAAGTCTTGGACACTGAGAAATATCATACTTTTTTAAGGCTTTACTGACTGCTTGAGCTAAGGTTTGAGCAACTTCTTCAATATCTCGTGGTTCATCTGCATCTGTATAAGCAATACCATAGCCACCGCCTAAATCAAGTTCTTTGACCTCAATATCGTGCTCTTGCTTTAGCTCAGAAACTAGCTGTAACATCCTGGTGGCAGCAGCTGCAAAACCATCAGCTTCAAATATTTGCGAGCCAATATGGCAATGCAAACCAAGGAAGTTAAGATTTTGGGCCTGCACTACTGCTTGAATAGCTTGCAAAGCTTCACCATCAGCAATAGATAAACCAAATTTTTGATCTTCATGGGCAGTAGCAATATATTCGTGCGTACTGGCATGCACTCCTGGTTTAACCCGAATCATCACTGGAGCTTGCACGTCCATATCGTGCGCCAATTGAGCTAATCGTGGAATTTCATCAAGGCAATCCACCACAATACGTCCAACCCCAAGGGACAGCGCTCTTTTAAGTTCAGAATCTGACTTATTATTGCCATGTAAACCTAGTAACTCTCCTGGCATTCCAGCAGCGGCCGCTAGTGCCATTTCACCATTACTACAAGTATCTAAACGAAGTCCGTCTTTGCGAAGCCAACGGATAATCTGACTACACAAAAAAGCTTTACCAGCGTAATAAACATCTACTGGGCTGATGCCATCAAAAGCTTTGTTAAAAACATCGTGTGTTCTGATGGCTCTATTCCTAAAATCAGTTTCACTCATGACAAAAAGTGGAGTTCCATACTCTTGAGCAAGTTCAGAAACACTGACTCCTGCTATTTCAAGTTCTCCTGATTGGTTACGTTGTACTTCTTCTGGCCAGAGTTTTGGGTTGATGTTGTTAATATCTTCAGGGGCTTTGCACCATTCGGGAACAAGGTTCATGGCTACATTCTTTCTGGTGCTCTCACACCTAGTGTATTTAAACCATTCCTAAGAACAGTTTGTGCTGCATTATTAAGTTGCAACCTACTTCTATGAACATCTGTGATTTCTTCATCACCTTTTGGTGCAACGCGGCAAACATCGTACCAGCGGTGATAGCTGCCAGCAAGTTTCTCTAAGTACCGTGCCACACGATGTGGTTCTCTAAACTCTGCTGCAGCTTGCAAAGTTGATGGATACGCACTTAACGTTGCAAGCAGGTCTTCTTCTTGTGGTGCACTCAAAAGTGCTGGGTCAAAGTTGATTGCTTCTACACCTGATTCTTTAGCATTACGAGCTACTTGATGCGTTCTGGCATGAGCATACTGCACATAGAATACTGGGTTGTCATTAGTTTTTTTCTGCAATAAATCTAAATCCATGTCTAAGGGAGAATCTACTGAATACCGAACTAGCTCGTATCGTGCAGCGTCAACCCCCACTAGCTCAGTTAAATCTTCAAGTGTGACAATGTTGCCAGCACGTTTACTCATTTTATAAGGTTTGCCATCTTTGATGAGGTTCACAAGTTGCCCAATCATGATTTCAACTTTGTCATCTGTACCAGTGAGAGCTTGAGCAACAGCATGCAGGCGCTTTACATAGCCGTGATGATCTGCGCCCAACATGTAGAAGCAGATATCGTAACCACGGTTGAACTTATCTTCCATATAGCCGATATCACCTGCGATATAGGCAGGATTTCCGTCTTTTTTGATAACAACACGGTTTTTATCATCACCAAATTGTTCCGTGTTTAACCACCAGGCGCCCTCATCTTCATAGAGCAAGCCATCGTGCTTCAATTTTTCTAGAGCCTTATCAATAGAGCCTTTTTCGTAAAGAGTAGTTTCAGAGAAGTAGGTATCAAAAGGAACATTGAAGTCTTCCATTGACTGCTTAATGTGAGAAAGCATGAGTTGAACGCCTTGCTCCCTGAACTCTGCAATTGCTTTTGCTTCAGGAAGCTGCATAATACCTTTGTTCTGTGCCACGATATCATTGGCTATTTCATTGATATACTCACCTGCATAACCATCTTCAGGAGTTGGTTTTCCTTGTGCTGCAGCATAGAGAGAGTTAGCGAATTTATCAATTTGTGAGCCATAATCATTAACGTAATATTCACGATGCACTTGTGCGCCCTGTGTTTGTAAAACGCGAGCCAAGCTATCGCCAACTGCTGCCCAACGTACACCACCAACATGGATTGGTCCAGTAGGGTTAGCAGAAACAAATTCTAGATTGATTTTTTGTCCTTTAAGGCTATCTGCTGTCCCAAAATCAGCTGCTTGTTCTAGGATAGTTTCAACGATAGCTCCAGCAGATGCTGCTTCTAAGGTGAAGTTGATGAAACCAGGTCCAGCAACCTCTACTTCGCTGACACCTTCTATGCTCTTAAAGTAAGGCAGAAGTATTTCAGCTATGCGCCGTGGTGGCATGTTAGCTTTTTTAGTCAATTGCATAGCAATGTTGCTTGCCCAATCTCCATGCTCACGATTCTTAGGCCGCTCAACTTTAATAGTTTCAGGGAATTCTTCAAGCTGAATTTTGCCGTCTTCGATAGCCTGCTTCAGACACAAAGCTATTTGGCGTGAGAGTTCTTCTGGAGTCATATACTCATCTTAACTTCTACTATGGGTAAAGTCAGCTAGTTTAGCTATTGGCACAAGAAGTGCTCCTTTATCAAGAAATGCCCCACTAAAGGTGCGGTTATTTTTCTTCTGAAAAGGTAGCTCATGTTGGAATTTTGGCATTGAAACAAATTACAAAGCTGCAGCTCTTAATTTCCACTCTGTGTATGTTTTAGTTTTGCCGATATATTTTTCATAATGTGGGATTTGATCAGGAAAAACTAACGGAGTTGAGGTCTTTAATTGACTTCTCCATTCGATATTTCGATCAAAAAATCTGGAATAAAAAGTTGTTTCACCAAAACTCTCACTAAGCTCACCCATCACAGTAGCGAATACATGATCTAAAAGATCATCTACAACTACTGGGCTGTTTTGTTCACAAAATGCTTCTCCTAAATTTTTAGAATAGAAACTATCAGGAAAATATAACGAAGTCGCAATCCCCACATTAAGTTTAAGTGTTTGGTTTTTATAAAAAAGAAACCTTATTGGACAAGCGTCTTTATCCTCTGGAACTAGTTCAATGACTTGACTCAATTTTGTTTTTATTTCTTCCTGCCGTTCAGCTATTGTCTTTCCAGCATAAGGATAAGGGCGAGGATTCAACCGATCATAGATGTCGATACCAGAAGTTACCGATACTTTAAAAGTTCTTTCTAAAAAGGTAATAACATCTTCACATAATGGCCTCAATAAATCATAACGCTCAATATTTATCTGGTCCTTATAATAAGCTTTTTCTTCTTCTAATGACGAAAAAATAAAACCATCAACGCCTACAGGCTTAGCCTCCCAAGTCGGAAAAGGTAACTCAGGTTTCTTATAGCCAAAAAAACTAATAGGAGGTGACTCAAGATACACTTCACACCTACACTCGTGGTTTTAAACTACTATGGTCAGTAACTATACTTGTTGTATCATCCTTTAACGTTATATTTTGCTTCCAATCTCCTGGTACTCTAATGTAATATTTAGAAACATAAATTATTAATATCCAATTAAAAACTTGTAGTCACAGCTTTGTGATTAATAACATAATATCAGAACTTTAAAACATCTGACTTAAGCGCTGTTGTAAGAAATGCGATTTTACGTCAAAATCCGCACACATTTGTGTTAAAACTGTAAACTGTGAGCATGTCACATCAGCGCCAATTGTAAACTAAAGCCATGGATAAAAAGTATTCTCCCATACAGTTGACTTGTTCGTATGCATGGCAGTTAAAGACTACATGAGAGCGCTTGCATGGTATGAAAAGCTGTTTGATATGCCACCAAGCTACGTTGTCAGCGATAACGAAGCACTATGGGAGCTATCCGAACACCGGTCTATAGCTATTGAACATAGACCAGAACGGGCCGGCTATGGTAGTTGCGCTATATTTATTGAAGAATTCGACAATTTCATCAGTAGCGCAAACGAGCGTGGCATCACGCCGACAAAAACTGAAACTTATTCTAATGGAGTACGAAAAGCAATTTACCTTGATCCCGATGGAAACGAGCTAGGCTTTGATGGAGGTAAGATGTGATGGGAAAAGTCATACTACACGTCATTATGTCACTTGATGGCTTTATGGCCGACAAGCACGATAGCGTAGATTGGTCATTTCAGTATGGCGCACCAAGTAATTTGGTTGATGAAGTCAAAGATTCTGCAGGTGCGATAGTACTGGGCAAGCGAACATACGATGGCTCAATCGCTAACGGTCATCCGCCATATGGTGGCAGTCTCAAAGTTCCACTATTTGTTGTAACATCTAAAGCTCATGACTCCGTACAGTACAAGGATCTGACTTTTTCTTTTGTCACCGAAGGTGTGGAACAGGCTGTAACGCAGGCCAAGGCAGCCGCAGGCGATAAAAATGTCATTCTGCTTGGGGGCAGTATCTACCAACAGTGTCTAAAAGCAGGGTTAATAGACGAAATAGTTATTCACCTTGTGCCTCTTTTACTCTCAGAAGGAGTCGAAGTCTTTAAACATCTTGGTGAATCGCCTATTAAGCTGAAGCGAATTGATGCAAAAATCGCCGAGCAAATGACAGATATGCGCTTTAAAGTGGTGAAATAGTTACACAAATTAAATCAAGGTTTAGTAATAACAAGTACCCCCGACAAGAATCGAACTTGCGCACACGGTACCGGAAACCGATGCTCTATCCACTGAGCTACGGGGGCATACCTACTATTCTACGTGTGAAATTCGTGAGATAAAAATACTTGTTGAGGTCAGCTGAATTGTTCTGTGCTAAAGCCCACGTAAAGTCCGCCTGTTAGTACCATATCCACCTGGTACACCAAGTAGAAATGGTACTTTGGGGCAGACTTAGCTGCCTGCAGAAAGTTCGCTACGATTCAACTGACTTTCAAACATACGATAGAAACGCCCCTGCAACTGAACTAACTGTTCATAGGTACCTTGTTCAACAATCTTTCCATCTTCACACATAAACACCATGTCAGCTTTTTGTATCGTGCTCAAACGATGGCTTACCATAATCAAAGTCTTATCCTCTTTAAACAAACCTTTGAAAATACGTGATTCTGCTAGAGCATCCATTGCTGAAGTTGGTTCATCAAGAATCAGAATTGGTGCATTACGGTAAATACTGCGAGCAAATGCCAATCGTTGCCACTGACCGCCAGAAAGGTTAGTGCCAGGTGTCCCATCCTCAGCAACCATCCATGGAGAAACATAAGAATTATAACCAGCAGGAAGGTAATCTAAAAAGCCTGCCTCAGCACGATTGGCAGCATCAAGCATCCTTGCTTCATCGCCACGATTCTCAATATCACCGAATTCGATGTTGTCACGTACTGTAGCAAAATCGAAGCTAAGATAATCTTGACGCAATACTGCAATATGACGATGCCAATCAGCAACATTGATGTTTCTTAAATCTATACCATTAACTTTAATACTTCCTCTCGAAGGCCGATACAACCCAGAAAGTAACTTAATGAACGTGGTCTTACCAGCACCATTTTCACCCACGATAGCAACACGTTGACCACGTTTAATGTTCATGTTCATACCCTTAATGACATAATCTTCAACTTGTGGGTAACGAAAGTAAAGGTCTTCTACGTCAATGGTTTCAACTTCGTCCTTGAGTGGAATCTCTCCTGGTTTATCCACAGGATAGGCTAAGAATTTTTCATATTCACGAAGGTAAGAAAGTTGCTGGTCTAAAGTCGATAGCGTATTAACCAAAGTATTTCCAGCCGAAAAACATTGTTGAATAACTTGCTGTACCAAAGTGAACTTACCAATATCGATTGTCTTGGCAAGAATTCCTTTAATAGTCCAAATGAGAGCTCCAACCTGTGCAGCAGCCTCGATAAGGTCTGCACCAAGTTTTTTAGGAATAAAGGACTTTTCATATTGAAGTGAAACAAGCTGGTCTGCATCACGCTTTTCCATACGTAAATCAAGGATATGACGCACTAAACCATAGAGGCGGATTTCAGAAATTTTATCGTGACTTAACATCTGCCTTTCAATGGAACCAATAACACGGCGTTCATCAACGTGCTTATTCCAGTGTTCCATTTGAATTCGAGTTAGCTTCATCTGCAAATACATGCCTGGAATCATTGACACAATCAGTAAAATAACCAGAATTGGTGCCGTGAAAAACAGCATAAATGCTGCTGTGACAAGTGTGATAATCGAGCTTAAGACGCTTGTTAAATTTGAGAAAGTTTGTGTAAAAGTTTGCACGAAACGCTGCGCACGGTCATAAGTATCAATGGTGTCTTTATCGTCATAACGCCAAAATTCAAGGCTAGCGAACCGCTCATACATCATATCGCCAACTTTGGCTGTTACTTTGTAATTAATAACGTTATTAATGTATCCGGTAATACTTGACCAAAAAGTCTGAAACACGCTTAATCCAGCAGTAATGAGCACTAAAGTAAAGACAGTTTGTGACTCAATGAGAGATGAACTTCCACCATTGCTAGCATGGTGCAAAGCAGTAATCGTGCGAGCTCCTAGAGAAGCCATAGCCAGCGGAACCATTGCTGTAATTGCTGCATTAATGAGCTCAATAGCGATGACACCTGGCGCTATTTTCGCTACTAATTTTACAGCGCGCAAAATAACACCAAGGTATTCCTTGGCGGTTAAATTTACTGGCTCTTCTCCTGGTTTGCGACGCGCACGCATTCGACCACCAGGAGGCCCCAACATTGACATATAACTATCTTATAGTTAATTTTGGTAAAAAAAACTGTGTTATTTTATTCCTTTATGAGTAAACACAGAGTAACCTTGAATTTATGAACTTTTCAAAGTTGCATAAAAAGATTTATAAAACTATCTTTCGTTATCCTGCTGACTCCTGTGAAAAAGATATTATTTATGCAAATTGTTCACGATATTCTGCAAAAAAAATAGATCACGCAATTGAGGAGCTCGTTCGCTCAAAATTTATCGCATCACAAGGCGAAGGGTTTAAAATATTAGATCCACATGATGCTGTCAATAAAAATAATCTCAAAATGACTCGAACCATAGCCGAGTTACAAGCTTTAGACCATAAGAATCGTGAATTCTACTCACAACTTTTAGAAATCTATAAAGATCACAGTGCAGCATCACGAGAAAGCACGTATAGGATCCTCACTTCTATTCATGAAACACAAGATATTCTCATAAAGCTAGGTTTGCAAGCGCAAGAAAAAGTCGAAGTTATGAATGTTCCCCCTGGCTTCGGATTAGATCAAATTACAATGAGTAATCCAGATTTGTTAAAGAATCTTGATCCTAACGTTCGCATCAGGCGTATTGTCACAAAACAAAGTTTTTCTGAAGATCAACTTACTATGTTTACGAAAGTCTTTACCGGAGTCAAACATACTCTTAAAATTGCTGATACAATCCCTTTACAGTTACAAATTTATGACAATCAATATACTATTTTAGCCTCTACGCAATTCCCACGAAACTCTTCTGCCTTCTTTTTTAAAGATCCATTGATTGCTCAATTTGCACTTAGTATTTTTGATACAAAATGGCATAAAGCTGAACTGTTCGACCCGTTTAGCAAGGACTATAAAACTGAAAAAGACCCTGAACGTCATCAGATTTTTAAATTACTTCTACAAGAAGGACTTTCTGACCATGACGTACGCGAGCAACTAGGCTTAACTCCAAAAATGTTTCGCAGTCGCATACAAAAGTACAGTAAGCAAATTGACGCTATGAATAGATCACAGCTTGATGCTTTTGCCTTTAAGAATGGCTGGCACCTGGATTAACACTACTTTAGTGGCTACTAGAAAGACGAGTTAGTGCACCTAACACTTGCTTTTGGTCTGTGGTGTACCAGAAGTTTGGCATAGCACTTCGCATAAAACTCCCATAGCGCTTTGTGTGTAATCGTGAATCCAAAATAGCTACCACACCTTTATCATCAATAGTTCTGATGAGACGGCCAGAACCTTGCGCCAACCTTGTTGCAGCAATGGTGGCACTGACTTCCATAAATCCGTTACCTCCTGCTTCGTTAGCAGCACGAGCCCTGGCATTAACAAGTGGATCATCAGGCCTAGGGAAAGGGATGCGATCTATAGTAACTAAACGACACGAAGGTCCTGGAACATCTACTCCTTGCCAGAGTGAAAGAGTTCCAAAGAGACAAGCGTGATGGTCCGCAGCAAAGTCTTTCACTAGTGTTGGAGTGCTGTCTTCGCCTTGACACAGTATCTCGAACTCTATGTTTTCACGCATCCAATCTGCAGCATGCTCTGCAGCGCTTCTTGAAGAGAACAGACACAAGGCACCACCCTGGCTTGCTTCGATGAGTGCCTTTAATTCTTCTAAGGCTTCTTCTGAAACACCACGAGTAGGTGCAGGCAAATCTTTGGCGACATACAAGATTGCCTGTTTTTCATAGTTGAAAGGAGAACCCACATCAACAGCAGTGAACTCATCAGGATGTTGAAAACCTAGTGCTTTTGCCAAAAATTCAAAAGAATCACCTAGTACAAGTGTTGCACTGGTAGCAATCACGGTCTTGTCTGCAAATAAATCTTCAGCAAGAATATAACCAACATCCAAGGGAGCACAATGAATCACGGCCGGTTCTTGACTATCTGCTTTCTGTGAGAACCATACAACCAACTGAGCTCCGTTAACAGAACCAGTAATGATAGTTTCACAAACATTTTCTATCTCTTGAACTCTAGCTCTTGCAAGCTGCCTGTTAGCATCTGTACTACCGTCAACTTTGGATTCTCTTAAAGATTTCCTACAACACTGTAAAACTTCGTTTAAGGTATCAAGAAGCTCTTGAGGTGTTTGCACCTGTAGACCAGCCTCCACATCGTGCAAATAATCATTGAGAGTGTCAATAACTCGAGTAAAGTTATCTTGACTTTCTTTAGCGTATTTTTTGATGCCCTGAGCTGCTGCCGAAATACCAGAAATACTCAATTCTGCACTCATAGCATGTGTTACTTTATCAACAAGTTCATGTGCCTCATCAATAATGGCAACGTCCCACTCGGGTAAAATTTGGGGGTCACCAAAAGTTCCAGCCGCTAAAAAAGCATGATTCGTCACTACAATATCTGCATCTTTGGCTTCATTGCGAGCTATTTCCACAAAACATTGTTCAAAAAATGGACACTTGCTCCCAACACATTCCCTAGCGGTCACTGAAAATTGTTGCCAAGCTTGATCACTAACCCCTGGAATTAGCTCATCACGTTCTCCTGTTGTTGTTTCTTCAGCCCATGCGGTAATGCGTTTAACCTCTTTACCCAATCTGGAATGTGGAGTGTACTCTTCTTTCTGAGTCTTTTCTTCGGTGGTATCAAAAAGAGTTTGTTCTTCAACTTCTTCAGTGTAGCCACCACCTTGTTTTAATTTACAGAGATAATTTGCTCTACCCTTTGCAACAACAACTTCTGGATTGTGGTCAAGCTGATCTTGTAACGCATCCACCAGCTCAGGAATGTCCCGTTTCACAATTTGATTTTGTAAAGCAAGCGTAGCAGTAGCCACGATGATGGGATTTTCTTGACTTTGCAAATGAGCTAAAGCAGGAACTAAATATGCTAAAGACTTCCCTGTTCCTGTACCAGCTTGAACTAATAAATGTTGCTGCTGGTCAATAGCATCACTGACAGCAACTGCCATTTCAACCTGGCCTGCACGTTCTTGCCCACCCATTGCCTTAACTGCAGTAGCTAGCATTTTTTCAGTGGTTTCTAGTGGCATGTTAGACCTTATAGTGTTCTAGCTGCGCATCAAGCTCTGGTGTCACTTTAGCGTGGACAAGAGTTCCGTTTTCATTATGCTTCGTGTCAATCATTTCACCATGTTCATGAATCTGGTTAATAAGTTTGCCCTCTGAGTAAGGAACCAAAGCTTGAATTTCAATATCTGGGCGAGGAATCATGTCAGAGATTTTCTGCTCAAGCTCTGTAATACCTTCACCTGTGCGCGTAGAAACTACAACACAATTATGTTCTGTGTTTTTAATTCTTTCAATCACAAACGGATCAGCAATATCAGCTTTATTAAGCACGATAATCTCTGGAATCTTACGAGCACCAATCTCTGATAATACTTCTCGAACAGCAGCAATCTGGCTTTCTGGGTTCGGGTGAGAAACATCCACTGTATGAAGGATGAGGTCTGAATCTTCAACTTCTTCCAAAGTGGAACGGAAAGCCTCAACTAATTGTGTTGGAAGATTTCGAACAAAACCTACAGTATCTGCAAGAGTATAGGCAATACCATCAGGTGTCTGTGCCTGACGTACCGTAGGGTCAAGAGTTGCAAAAAGTGCGTTCTCTACCAAAACACCAGCATGAGTTAAACGGTTCAACAAAGAAGATTTACCTGCGTTGGTATACCCTGCAATGACAACAGAAGGGACCTTATTACGTTTACGATTCTTACGTTTCGTTTCTCTAGCAGGTTTCATGCCAGCAATTTCTTTGCGCAGTTTTGCCATCCGTTGGCGAATTTTACGCCTATCAAGCTCAATCTGTGTTTCACCTGGACCACGAGACCCAATACCAGCACCAGCTGCTACTCGACCACCGGCCTGACGGGACAAGGATTCACCCCAACCACGAAGGCGTGGCAGCATGTATTCCATCTGAGCGTACTCAACCTGAGCTTTACCTTCTCGAGATTTTGCATGCTGTGAAAAAATATCCAAAATGAGTGCAGTGCGGTCAATGACTTTAACCTTGATAATATCTTCAAGAGCACGACGTTGGCTGGGCGCAAGTTCATCGTCAACAATGACAGTATCAGCGCTACGAGCTTGCACTAGTGCTCTAATTTCTTCAGCCTTACCAGAACCAAAATACGTTCCAGCATCAGGCTTCATTCGTTTTTGAATCACTGTATCTAAAACTTCAGAACCAGCAGTTTCAGCAAGAGCTTCAAGTTCCAGAATAGAGTTGATAACATCTTGTTCACTTTGCGTGGTGCGCAAAGCTGCGAGAATAACCTTCTCAAGCCTTAATTGACGGTATTCAACTTCAGTAACATCTTCAAGTTCAGTAGAGTGAGTTTGTATTCTACGCCGTGCCCTGCGATCTTCAAGATCTTGCTGCAGCCCGTCATGTTGAGCGTGTTCTTCTTCAAGCGGAGTAAGTACGATAGAACGTTTTGGTTGAGCAGAGCGCTCGATAACACGATTAACTATTGCTTGTAGTTGCTCTTCATTTGGTTCGTTTGAAGGTTGATCTTCAAAGTTTTGAGAGTCAAAATCTTCTGTGGTGATATTTATACCTTTCTTTTGTACTTCCATTCTATACTGGATTCTATGCAAGAGCACTACTTTTCACAGCAGCCTTCCGTCAAAGAGAAGCCTAAAGTTATTGATGTTAAGCTCAACGGCAAAGAGTATAAACTTCAGACAAGTAGCGGCACCTTTTCCCCTGGGCATTTAGATACTGGAACAAAAACTCTCCTCGATGAAGTACCTGCTGCTACAGGAGATATCATGCTTGATGTGGGGTGTGGCTGGGGGCCACTAGCACTGACTATGGCATTGCAATCCCCGCAAGCAAAAGTTTACGCCATCGACGTTAACGAACGCTCACTTGAACTGACTCAAAGCAATGCAGACTTTCTAGGACGCAGGAACATCATCGTGGGCAAACCCGAAAACCTTGACCCAAAACTAGAATTTGACCTCATTTGGTCTAACCCACCCATCAAAGTAGGTAAACAGGAACTGCACCACATTCTACAAATGTGGTTACCACGCCTCAAAAAAGGCGGCTCAGCCTATCTTGTTGTTGCAAAAAAACTTGGGGCAGAATCGCTCTTAAAGTGGCTCCAGGCAGAATTTAGCACGATGGAATGTAGCAGATTTGCTCGCAACAAAGGCTTTCACGTGCTAAAAGTGCAGAATTAATCTAGCCAGAGTTTGTCTCTTGGCGCATCAAATACTTGGATTTACTTCCACAGAGATAACTCTTTAGACCAGTTTGCCATCTGCCACAATCGTTGCAGGTCCAGTTAAGACAATACGCTCGCCATCATCTTTCTCTATAAAATCAACTCGCACGATACCACCTGGTACGTGAACTTCCCAGAAATCTGGAGCATCTTTACCAATCCAATATCTTGCCGCAGCAGCTGCCGCCCCGATACCAGTGCCACAAGAAAGCGTTTCACCAACACCTCTCTCATGGACACGCATTGAAATTTTGCCATGACCTTCCTCAAGGATATGGCCATCAGCAGTAATAAGTTCAACATTTGTACCATCTACTGGAACAGGTTGAACATCTGGTTCAACTGTTAGATCTGCCCCTTCAAGTTCTTTAAGAGTTTCAACAGCAACAACCGTGTGTGGGTTTCCCATGTTGATTGAAAGGCCAGCTCTTGGATCTTCAATACCTTCAATTTTAACGAGACTATCAATGCCACCTTCTGCTGCAGCAGCTGGTTCTGCTAGTTTCCACACACCAAGGTCTACGGAATATACACCATCATCTAACTTCTTGACTTCTTTAAGACCAGCACGAGTATCAACATTAAAGCTCTCACCAATAGTCTGTTGCATTAACTGGGCATGTTCAAGATATAAAGCAAACGCTCGTACCCCATTGCCACACATTTCTGCTGTAGAACCATCGGAATTGTAATAGTCCATGAACCAGTCAGCGTTAGGGTTATCAGACTTTACTGCCCTGATGAGTCCGTCTGCACCTAGTCCACGATGCCTATCGCACAATTGTGCAATCTCTTCTCTAGAGATATCAACTTCACCGTTGATAAAAATAAAATCGTTACCAGTTCCATGACCTTTAGTAAAACTAATTCCAGATATGTTACTCATACTATTACTGTACTTCTTTGTGCTTGAACTGCGCTGCATCAAACCAGTGCACTCTTGGGTCTTGTTTAAACCAGGTAAACTGACGTTTCGCAAACTGTCTTGTCAAGGTAATCATGCGCTCTTGCGCTTCTTCAAGGCTTATCGTGCCATCAAGATAAGCTAATGCTTGAGCATAGCCAATAGCACGTGATGCAGTTTTCCCTTGACGCACTCCGTGCTGATCCAATGCTTTAACTTCATCAAGAAAGCCAGCATCCCACATTTTTTTGACTCGTTGCGCAAGATGTTCACGAAGTTGTTCTCTGTCCATTTCAAGACCAATCTGCACTGCAGGCACTGCATACTTACGTTCAGGCATGAAAGCACTAAAGGGTTTACCTTCAAGTTCATAAACTTCTAGAGCACGCACGATACGCCTGCTATCATTCAGTTTGATTTTCTGAGCTGACCTTGGATCTTTTGCAGCTAATTCACGAAACAACGCCCCATTACCTTCTTGCTGAATACGTTGTTCATATTTTTTACGAACTGTAGGGTCAGTGGCTGGAAAGTTGAGTTCATCAAGAGCAGCTCGAGTATAAAGTCCTGAACCGCCAACCAGAATAGCTAACTTACCACGCTGTTGAATGTCAGCAATAGTTTCTCTAGCCTTTTGTTGAAATTCTTGAACGCTAAACTCTTCAGTAACATCAAGAATATCAATGAGATGATGGGCAATTCCTTGCATCTGCGTTTTACTTAATTTTGCAGTACCAATATTCATGCCACGATAAAACTGCATACTGTCAGAATTGATAACTTCGCCATCGTGCTTCTGAGCAATTTTGATAGCTAAATCAGATTTTCCGGTTCCAGTAGGCCCCACGATAGCAACAACTTTTCCGTTAAGACCGTTGAGCAATTCTTGCATTATGTTCCTACGCGCAAAGTTGGCATACCCAATGATACGCCACCATTATCTGCTGCTGTTGCTGTAGGTACACCACAGGACTCTGCTTGTGCTCTATCGTATGCGTCTCCTGAGCGAGTACGACGCAGCTGGTACTCTTCTGGGCTAGGGTCTGATACCAGGTGGAAAGATGCTGCCTCAGTAATAGGTACTGTAACCACATCTCCTGGACGTGGGGCTTGACAATCTTGTGGGACAGAAAAGTGGACTAAACGGAAATCTTTAGCTCTGCCAGTAAGACGACCAGTTTTCTCTGCTTTTCTCCCAGCATGATCTTGAACAAGAACTTCAACAGTTTTACCAAGTTGTTTCTGATTCTCTTCCTTCATGATGCCATCAGCAAGTTTCTTCAAACGTTCAAAACGCTCTTGCACTACATCCTTAGGAATTTGGTCTGACATTTCTGCTGCTGGAGTTCCAGGACGGATAGAGTATTGGAACATGAAAGCTGTAGCAAAGCGTGATTTTTCTACCACATCAAGTGTCTGTTGGAAATCTTCCTCAGTTTCGCCTGGAAAGCCAACAATAATATCTGTGGAAATTGCAGCATCAGGCATCTTTTCTCTTACCTTATCCAAAATGCCCAGGTATTTCTTTGTACGGTAAGAACGACGCATATCTTTTAAGACTTTGTCTGAACCTGATTGTAATGGCATATGCAGCTGTGGCATCACATTAGGGGTTTCTGCCATGGCATCAATCACGTCATCAGTAAATGCTGCCGGATGTGGGCTAGTAAAACGTACACGTTCTAGGCCATCAATTTCACCACAGGCACGCAGTAGTTTCGAGAAAGCTTGTCTATCTCCAAATTCCACACCATAAGTATTAACATTTTGCCCTAGGAGCGTTACTTCAGTAACGCCATCTTCGACCAAGGCCTTAATTTCAGCTAAAATTTCTCCAGGACGACGATCTTTTTCTTTACCTCTCAATGAAGGCACGATACAAAAAGTACAGGTATTGTTGCACCCTACTGAAATTGAAACCCATGCTGATGAAAAAGAATCACGTTTCGTTGGAAGTGTAGAGGGGAATACTTTTAAAGATTCTTCAATCTCAATTGCTGCCTCATGATTATGGCGAGCTCGTTCTAGCAATGCAGGTAGCGCCCCAATATTGTGAGTACCAAAAACTGCATCTACCCATGGTGCACGTTTGATAATGTTTTCACGGTCTTTTTGAGCCAAACAGCCACCAACAGCGATTTGAAAACCTGGTCTATTTTCTTTAACTTCCGCTAAAATTCCTAGATTTCCGTACAAACGGTTGCTAGCATTTTCACGAACAGCACATGTGTTAATCACGATGACATCACAGTCTTTTTCTTCACCTTGGATGTATCCAGCATCTTCAAGCAAACCTGACATGCGCTCAGAATCGTGCACGTTCATTTGGCAACCAAGAGTCTTGACATAATAACTACGTTGCTTATCTAGTGTTTCAGTCATTCTTTAAGTATAAACGGAAAAGTTTCGCATAAAAAATGAAGAGCGAAACCAAAAGGAAACGCTCTTCATATAAATTACTATACACTAACTTTTTATCTTGCACTACACAATTTAGTAACGAAATGGTAACAAATTTTATACTTCTTGATTATAAAACACCATGAAAAGCTAATAGTATGGATATTCAGAAAAAATAGTTATAGTGGGAAAGTTATAGCTTTTACTTTCCGGGAGGAAATCAAAAGTTACAATCACGCT
Organism: Micrococcaceae bacterium; assembly: GCA_047605865.1. Classification (GTDB taxonomy): domain Bacteria; phylum Actinomycetota; class Actinomycetes; order Actinomycetales; family Micrococcaceae; genus JASGDC01. The sequence continues at coordinate 36,557 of JASGFC010000001.1, forward strand.
TAATCCTTTTCTAAGGAGCGGGAGACCCAACTTTTGCACTAACCTTGTGCTTGGGGTGAATCTTAACAGAGCGGTACTTCCCTATCGTAACCCGACAGCTTATCTCGTCAGCGTCAAGGGAATTAGTTTTCCCTTTCATATACACATCATTCAAAGAATATGAAAGGTCTCTTTTTCATGAAGAAACTTACAAAAGTTATCGCAACTACAGTTCCATTTATTTCAGCAGCAGCAATTGGTGCACCAGCAGCTAATGCAGCGCCAATTTCTCAACCTTACAACTGGTCTACTACAAATGGAAACACTTCTAACTACGGTACAAGCAATACTGCAACTACGGCTACTACTACCGGAACAACTAGCAACACTCAATCTGTTAGTGTTAATTCAACTAGCACAACATCAAGTTCAAATGCAGCAACTGTTGCAGCTTCTTATGTTGGTTCTGACTACTACAGTGTTGGTACTTGTACAGGCTTCACAAGCCTTGTTTTCAACCAAATTGGAATTGCACTTCCAACAGGCTGGCCAGCAGATCAGGCAAACTGGGCACTAGCAAATGGTGCTACAGCAACTAGCACTCCTTCTGTTGGTGACCTTGTTATTCAATCTGACGGTGGTACAGGAGAAGCACACGCTGGTATCTACGCAGGTGACGGCATGATGTATGCTGCTACTAACCCATCTCAGGGCGTTATTCTACAACCTGTTTCTTGGGGATCTGGTACTGTTTACTACCATTTCTAAAATGTAGTTTAATAGACGTAAAGATTTTTGCGCCCCTCTTTCGAGCCTTTGGTTCAAGGAGGGGCGCAATTGTTTGAAGTACAGGGTTAATGAACGAAAATTTCTGCTGAAGAATACAAAACTGCTTCTCCACCAAGTAATACTCGATCCCCCTGTACTTCTCCGTACAAGACTCCACCACGTGCTGAGGCTTGGTAACCTACCAATTTAGTTTTCTCGAGCTTCTTGCTCCAGTATGGGAAAAGATGGCAGTGCCCGGTACCATTGACTGGATCTTCATCAATGTTGTGCTTTGGAGCGAAAGTTCTTGAAACACAATCGTAGTTATTACCTTTGGCAGTTACGTGCAGTAATAACCCTTCTAACTTCTTTACTTTTTCAATATCAGGGTTTAACTGACGTACATCGGCTTCATCTTCAAAAACACACACTAAATCTCTACCAAGATATACTTCCCTAGGCTTTGTCCCCAAAGCCACAGAAATTTCGTTAGTAACAGCAATTTTTTGGAGATCGAAAGCAGGAAAATTCATTTCAAAGAGATTGCCATGCTTTTCAACCTCTAATATCCCACTTTTAGTCTTGAAGCTAAAACTCTCAGCAGTTGGGTCAACACATCGTGAAAGAACATAAGCACTGGCTAAGGTAGCGTGACCACATAAATCTATTTCCCCAGCTGGCGTAAACCAACGTAGCTGATATTTACCTCCGTCAGGAACAAGAAAAGCTGTTTCAGACAAATTGTTTTCGCAGCTTATTGATTGTAGGATATCTTCTTCAAAGAATTCATCAAGAAGACAAATCGCGGCAGGATTTCCGCTAAAGACTTTATCAGTAAAGGCGTCTACAATGTATTGCTTCATGATTCCAAGCTAGTTATGAGACAAATACTGTTCGATTACGGTAAGCACACCAGAATCATTATTAGAAGGTGCTTGATGTTTTGCTATTTCTTGAATCTTCTTACTGCTCTTTTCCATGGCATAACTATGGTCAGTAAGGGATAGCATTTCAGCATCGTTGTCAGCATCGCCAAATGCCATCAATTCTTGAGGTTCAATTGACCATTTTTTGAGTAAATTTCTTACAGCGATACCCTTACCTGCTTTTGGATTTAAAATATCAACTGCCTTAAAACCACTATTGGCAGCATAAACCTTACCGGGGAATTTCTCTAAGAGATTCTTCACAACCTGGGGAGCTGCTTCAACACCAGCATTAAAACCAATTTTCACAAAATCATCATCTGGCAATTCATCAAAGCTATCAATAAGTTGATACTTGAAGTAGTACTGTTTCACTACATCTTGATACTCTTGAGACACTGAGCTTAATGTATAGGCACTTTTTACACCACAAAGCACCATTTCATTACCATACTCACTCAAATAACTAATAAGCTCTTTAAAGAAATCCCTATCAAAAGCTGTCACATCCAGAACAGTATCGTCTTGAGTAACAACAGCACCGTTTTCTGAAGCGAAAGTTATTTCACGATCCTGCTGAGGAAAAAGAGCTTTAAGACGATAATATTGACTACCACTAGCCACAATAAACTTTATATCTCTTGCTACCAGCTGCTGATAAATCTTCTCAAAGCGTTCAGTATCGTAACTGTGGTCTGAACGAAGAAATGTACCATCCATATCTACGGCAATAGCTTTAATCATTGGAATCCTTCATAGTCTTTGATAGCTTACTTCATCTTAACTCATACGTAGCGTCTGAAGAGAATTTAGTTAGTGCTAGCCAGAACACTTGAAATCCCCCCCCCGTATTGATATATTCAAAATTAAAAGGTTTAGACGTCAATTAATTGGGCTACGGAAAATGAATCAAGAAATAACAAGAAGAAATATCGCCAAAGCAGCAGCGTGGAGTGTGCCAGCAGTAACAGCAACGGTAGCAACACCAGCAATGGCAGCTTCAGATCCATGTGCAAGTATCATCACAGCCGCATATTTTAAGTTTACCCAACCTGCAAGTGATGGTTTTGCTTATAATGCTGCACCTAACCAGAATCCACTGCTTTCAGATACTTTCAATAGAACTGATTCTGCCAGTTTTTCATTAGCCTTAAGCGCTGGTTCAATTATACCTACTAGTTGTAGCTATCTAGCTAATTTTTCAGCAACTATTGATGGTCAGTCAATTGCTATGAGTGAACTTGGCCAACCAGACTCACTAATTATTCAAGGCAGCGGAACACTGAGTTCATCGAATTTTACACCATATGCGCCTTTGGCTACATCTTGCCCTAGTGGAAGTTGCGTTATCACATGTACCCTTCCACAGCTTGGCTGGACTATAGTACTACCAACTTTCATCATCCCACCTGATATCTGATGCCTCGTAGAGCTAGCTCAAGAACCTAACTCTGCTGACTAAATACCGTTGAATTTTAGACTTAAAATCGATGAGTACCTGTAATTATTAGTGCCTTGAAACGACTGTGCAGAGAAAACTCTTGAACTCTTTAAAGAGGGCACAAAAAAGTGAAGAGCAAAACCAAAAGGAAATGCTCTTCACACTTTTAAATGTACAGTATTTTATGAACAATGCAAGTCAAAACGGTAACGAAATAATAACAAATTTTCATTACAAAGAAGTTTAGTTCTGAACTGCTTTATTAATAACATCAAAAGTAATATCTGGACTGTACCCTTTGCGTTGCAATAAACCAATGAGTCTACGCACCTTTTTCTGGCGTTCTAAACCGTCCATTCTTTCTAAACGTTTTTCAACAAGTTGCTCAGCAGTTGCTCTCTCTTCTTCATAACTTAAGTTAGAAAGAGCAGATTCAATATAGCTAGAATCTACTCCCTTTTGGTGAAGTTCTCTACGCAAAGCAGATGAAGCTAGTTTCTTAGTTTTACTACGAGAATTTACCCATTTTATTGCAAAATCTTCATCATCAATAACTTTGATTTCTTCAAAACGATCTAATACCTTTTCGATAATATTCTGATCAAACTCTTTTTCTTCAAGTTTTTGCTGAAGTTCATAGCGCGTACGTGGTGCATAATTCAAAGAATTAAGTACTGCTTGTTTTGCTTTTGACTCGCTCTCACTTTCAAACGAGGCAAAATACCCCTCATCTGAAGTGAGGTTCTCAAGCTGAGCTTTGAGAACCTCAATCTTCTCTTGCTTGTTAACGTCAAGCGAAGCCATAGTAACTAGCCTTCAATCATTTCTTCAGCACTAAGTTCTTCAGGATTAAGATCTTCATCAGTAACCTCAGGGGCAGGAATAATTCCGGCAGCAACCTTAATCTTATTTTCGATTTCAGTAGCTAGCTCTGGGTTATCTTTCAAGAATTTCCGAACATTTTCTTTACCTTGACCTAGCTGATCACCTTCATAGGTGTACCAAGCACCAGACTTCTTGACAATGCCATGTTCAACACCCATGTCAATAAGTCCACCTTCACGGGAAATACCTTCACCATAAAGTAAGTCAAATTCAACTACTTTAAAAGGAGGAGCTACCTTGTTCTTAACAATTTTGACTTTAGTACGGTTACCAACAGTTGTTTCTCCATCTTTAAGAACACCTGTACGACGAATATCGATACGGACAGAAGCATAGAATTTCAAAGCTTTACCACCAGTAGTTGTTTCAGGACTACCAAAGAAAACACCAATCTTTTCACGAAGTTGATTGATAAATATTGCAGTAGTTCCTGTTGAAGCAAGCTTTCCAGTAATTTTACGAAGTGCTTGCGACATCAAACGAGCCTGGAGACCAACATGGCTATCTCCCATGTCTCCTTCAATCTCAGCTTTAGGGGTAAGAGCTGCTACAGAGTCAATGACAATGATATCTACAGCACCTGATTCAACGAGTTTATCCATAATTTGAAGTGCCTGTTCACCAGTATCTGGCTGAGAAACAAGTAATGAATCTGTATCTACGCCGAGCTTCTTAGCATACACGGGATCAAGTGCATGTTCAGCATCAATAAATGCCGCAATTCCGCCTTGTGCTTGCGCATTTGCCACTGCGTGCAAAGCAAGTGTAGTTTTACCAGAAGATTCAGGACCATACACCTCAATAACACGACCACGAGGCAAACCACCAACACCAAGTGCTAAGTCTATTTCAGGAGAACCTGTTGAGATAACCTCGATTTCTTCTTGAGTTTTTTCGCCAAGGCGCATGATTGCACCTTTACCAAAGTCTTTATCAATACCTGCTAGTGCTACCTGTAGTGCTTTTTCTTTCATTTCAATAGAATCAGATTTACTAGCAACTATCTTTGTTTTTTTAGCCATTTTTTCACCTATCGCTCATGCATTTACATGCAATTTATCTTGACGTTTACAACTTTATAGAGCCGCACGGACAAGATGGTTGTTTACCATGTAAATACTAGGAAAGAGAGCCTTTGAAAGTTCTCGATTTCTTCAGTACATTTACAATACTACACACTATTCGAAAATATGTTCTAGTATTTTTGAGGTGTGTCTTTTTTCTTCGGTAATTTACCCAAACGACGTTCTGGAGGAATCTCAAAAGCGTCACATACTGAGTCCCAAACTTCGCTTGGTTTATAACCAGCATTAAGAGCATCGCCAATAGTAAGAAAGCCACACTCAGTTAAGACGAAATCAGTTTTTAAAGAATCTGCATGAGTCTTACCGAACTCATCGGCCATTAAAGTATTGAACTGACTATGAGTAATATACATTAAACAGAAATTTTGGTATCAAAATCTGCTGGAAGATGATCTGGAACTTGCACTTTAGATTGCATTTCCAGCCTATCGGCAATAATACGTAGCAAGGTATAAACAGGAATACCCATGGCTGCACAAATTGCAGCTAATAGTTCAGAGGAAGCCTCTTTTTTTCCACGCTCTACTTCACTTAAATACCCTAGGGAAACTTTAGAATCTTTAGAGACCTCACGTAACGTTCTACCTTTATGATTACGCACAGAACGAAGAACATCGCCTGTTACTTCTCTTAAGAGGGGTTCTTGTGCTTGAGCTACAACTTTTTCAGAAGGAGTTTTAACTTCTCGCCAACGAACAATTCCATCAACAACAACTGGGTGCTTAGCCATATAGTCTCCTTGCAATCTCAATATCTATAGTACTCAACGTTTACTCATGATGTTTTATTCCGAATGGTTTTCTAAGCAAGTTTGAAGTAAGTTCAAAGCTTCTTCTACACTCTGAACTCGAACTTGTTCACGATCACCAGTGAAAGCAAAATTTTTTGTTGTGATTTTACCGTATACCTTAGCACTGACAAATACCGTTCCTGCTGGATGCTCTTCTAAAGAATCAGGACCTGCAACCCCTGTTGTTGAAAGGGATACATCTGCATTGCCTAATTGTGCAACACCTTCAGCCATATTTTCTGCTGTTTGGCGACTAACAACACCAAAATTATCAATTATATCTTCAGGAACACCAAGAACCGCGTGCTTTTGTGCTGCAGAATAACTCACAACACCTAATTCAAATGCCGAACTTGCCCCGGGAATAGAAACTAAGGCATCAGCTAATTTACCACCAGTTAAGGACTCTGCAACAGCTATCTTTAGTTTGTGATGCATGCAGTACTCAATAATAAATTGAGCACTACTCATTCTTGTGCTGCCTTCTTTTCACGAATCATTGAAAGCATCTGTTTAACATAATCCAAACCAGTAACTACTGTTACAAAAGTTGCTGCAATAAGTGTGATCCAAGCAATGATGTTTCCTATGTCACCGAAGACTGCTTGTATTGGAAGAATAAACATAATCAGTGCAGCTATTTGAAGCACAGTCTTTAATTTACCACCTTTAGAGGCAGGGACAACTTCATATTTTTTAACAACAAAACGTAATAAAGTAATACCAATTTCACGAATGAGTATAAGGACAGTAATCCACCAAGGTATTTCGTGAAGTATTGATAAACAGATTAAACCACTACCCAAAAGAGCTTTGTCTGCAATGGGATCGGCAAGTTTACCAAAATCAGTGATAAGACCTCGAGAACGGGCAATATCACCATCAATTTTATCTGTGATTGCTGCAATACAAAAGATAGCAAGTGCACCCCAGCGGAATTGCCCATACTGACCAACTGGTGCCATCAAGAACCAGATAAATACTGGTACTAAAACAATTCGCAGAACTGTTAAATAGTTTGCGATATTCCAATTGCTTACCTGCTCAGGTGCTTGTTTTTCAACCACGCTTTAAGATTACCGTAAAAAACTTAGAATTACATGAATTTGCTTGTCTACCCGGTGATAGAACGTAAAGTATCATCTAATTCATCAGCAGATACAAGCACTTCCCTAGCTTTTGAACCTTCTGATGGGCCAACAATATCTCTAGACTCCATTAAATCCATAAGCCTACCTGCTTTTGCAAAACCAATGCGCATCTTGCGCTGTAACATTGACGTAGAACCAAGCTGCGCACCAACCACTAACTTAATTGCCTCAAGTAAATCATCCATATCGCCACCAATATCTTCATCAATGGCTTTCTTTTGAGCAACTTTATCAATATCATCACGATATTGTGGTTCTCGTTGAGATTTCGCAAAATCAACAATAGCTTCAATTTCATCTTCTGGAACCCAAGCACCTTGCACACGCATTGGAGTATTGGCGCCCATAGGACTAAAGAGAGCATCACCTTGACCTATAAGCTTTTCAGCTCCAGGAGCATCTAAGACAACGCGCGAATCAGTTACTGAAGATGTTGCAAATGCCATTCTGGAAGGAACATTAGCCTTAATCAATCCAGTGACCACATCCACAGAAGGACGCTGAGTAGCTAGCACTAAATGGATACCTGCTGCACGAGCAAGCTGAGTAATACGCACAATAGAATCTTCAACATCTTTAGCAGCTACCATCATCAAATCTGCAAGCTCATCAATAATGACAAGTAAATATGGATAAGGCTCAATAACCCTTTCGCTACCTAGCAAAGGCTGCACATCTCCCCTACGAACAGCGGCGTTGAAATCATCAATTTTCTTATATCCAAAATTGGCAAGATCATCGTAACGTTTGTCCATCTCTTTGACTACCCATTGCAGGGCATCAGCAGCACGCTTAGGGTTAGTGATAATAGGCGTGATGAGGTGTGGAATACCTTCATAAGCTGTGAGCTCAACACGCTTTGGATCTACCAAGACCATGCGTACTTCATCTGGTGTTGCACGCATGAGAATTGAAGTAATCATGGAGTTCACAAAACCTGACTTACCAGCACCAGTAGCACCAGCAACAAGTAGGTGTGGCATCTTTGTAAGATTAGCTAAGACATAGCCACCTTCAACATCTTTACCAACACCCATGACCATTGGATGGTGATCTTGTACTGCCTGAGGAGAGCGCAAGACATCTCCCAACGATACAATTTCACGATCAGTATTTGGAATCTCAATACCAATTGCAGACTGCCCTGGGATTGGAGAAAGAATTCGCACATCTTGACTTGCGACAGCATAAGCAATGTTCTTTTCAATTTTTGTTACAGTTTCAACTCTGACTCCAGGATTTAACTCAACTTTGTAGCGAGTGACTGTTGGTCCACGCATGTAATCTGTAACTCTGGCACCAATTTTAAACTCTTGAAATACATTAGTCAGTGATTCAACAATTCTTTCATTCGCTTCAGAACGTTCCTTAGGAGGATATCCTGGAGCTAGAAGGGCAGGATTTGGTAAACGATATGGCATTACTTCACGATGAGTTTGAGTAAGCTGTGTTCCAGCTACTTCGTTGCTAGGTGTAGCTGTAGTATCGTGTGTTTGCCTTGCTGGATTAACTTCTGCTTCTTCAGAGCTATCTTGATGGCTAAGGGAAGCTTCATACTCAGAGATTTCATCTGCGAAGTAATCTGCATCGTCAAAGTTGGTAAATTCTAAGGACTCTTCACTCTCATCGTGTGCAGTTTCATGGTCAACAAGCTGGTTTGCATCAAACTCACTATCCGAATTAGGATGAGAAACAATTTCTCCAGCTTCTTCTCTATGTGAATCATCTAACTCGGCAAAAGTATGAGTCTGACGTTTAAGCGTAGAATCACTAGGGTTTTGTGGCTCTGGTGCCTCATAGATATCATTTTCTTCAGCATCTTCATCAATGAAATCTGGAGCATCCAAGGCATCTGGACCAACAGACCATGGTGTTTGCACTTCTGCGCTCTCTCCCAATGAGCCAGTATCTAGCTTTACATCACTGTCTAGATCGTCTTCTTCAGGAAGAACACTTGACTGAAGTGGAGCATCGGAAGACGCTTGTGGTGCAAAGTCATAAAAACTATCTTGGCTTCCTGACGTCCTTCCACTAATACCATGCACACTAGTATTACCAGTTGCTTGAGCGTATTTCTCATTGACAAGAGCTAAAGCATCTAGCCCATCTGAAGCAGCTGCTGTCTCTTGACGCTGTACATTCTGAGTAGCTGTTGGTTTTTCTTCATTGAAAAGAAAATCCATAGAGCGTTCTGATTTTTGATTTTTAATAGCCTGAGCAATAGGCATTCTGGTAGCTGATGTTTCAGATTTAACAATATCCAAAGCTTGATCAATATGCGCGTCTTCAGCAACTGATTCTGTCTGGTTACCACCGAAAAGATTTTTCCAACTTCTACTTTTATGAGTTCCTAAAGTTTTTCCCTGTTGTTCAGACACACCAACATCATAATTAAAAACTTCAGAAGTATTTCGCGTTGGTACACCTTGAGGCACTGCTTGAGTCTTCAGCCTAAGCTTTCCCTCATTAAGTTCTTCTTGTAATTGTGCTGCATCTAAATTGTTGAAGGTAGAAAGTGGCGCGGAAAGATGCTCAGTTGCATCTTGGTGAACTAAAGGACGCTCCGAAGCTGGCATTCTGGTCACAACACGCCTAATTTGAGTTTGTTGAGGTGGCTGAACTGGTGTTGAAATTTGTTTAACGTTTTGTTCTTGTTTAACGTTTTGTTCATGTTCCATAACTTGCCCTGTTTTCATAGCTGGAGAAGGTTGACTAACTTGAGGAGTTCGCTGCACTTGAACAGGAGTGTGCCCTGACGTAGCTGCAGCAACAGTGGCAACAACCGGCACTGCTGTTTCTGGAACACTACGGCCCATAACATAATCCTTTAAAGCGTTGAATCGTGTCCCTAATTGGGAAAGATGTGTTCCTGTGGCAATCATTAAGGACGCAAAAATACCTAGTATCATCACGATAAAACTTCCTGTGCTACTAAGAACTGTTGCGAAAAATTCACTAGCAAAAAAACCCAAAACTCCACCAGCATAATGCAATTCTTGATTTTGAAATTCCAAAGGTGGTCTTCCTTTGAGCAAATGAGCCATACCTGCTGCACAGAAAAGTGCGAGCGTTGTTCCAAACCAAACCCGAGTGTTAGCTTTTCCTTGTCCGGGAAAACGTATCAAACGCCATGCAATAAAGGCAAGGTAAAAAGGGATCAACAATGCAAGAGCACCACATAAACCAGTGACAGCGAATTGAACAGCGCCCCCAAACCAGTCTTGAAGGTTAAGCCACTGACACACAGCTAAAATTACGGCAAGAATAACTAAAGTTAAAGCCAAGCCATCTCTAGAAATTTGAGGGTCGACAACACTTCCCTGAGGACGAATCGCATTACCAAGACCATGGGCAGTACGAGACCACAATGAGCTTGCTTTTTGCGATAGCCAAGAAGGTTCTGGTGAATCAAAGTTGTCTCGAAAAGCAGCTTCATATACTTTTGAAGACGAACTTTTAGGGGAAGTTTTTTTGTTCGCCATAGTATCTTAAGAATACTATTTTATACTGACAAACTCAGCTATCAACACCGAGCTAACAGCTAAGAAAATTACGCTTCTAACACAATAGGGATAATCATTGGCTTCCTTCTATACCTACGAGAAACCCACGTACCTACAACACGACGCATCACTTGCTGAAGCTGATACGTATCATTAACACCACGAGCTACAGCATCCAAAAGTGCTTTTCTAATCTTAGGTTCTACTTCGTCAAAAACGCCCTCATCTTCAGCAAAACCACGGGCATGAATCTCAGGACCAGTTAAAATTTCACCTGTAGATTTTTGTACAACAGCTAGGATTGATAAGAATCCTTCATCTGCAAGAATACGGCGATCTTTAAGATCATCATCATCAATTTCGCCAACACTTCGACCATCAACATAGATATAGCCACATTCAACACCACCAACGATGTCACATTCACCTTCAGCCATATCCAACACAACGCCGTCCTCACAAAGGAAAACGTCTTCTGGATCCATCCCAGTACGAACAGCAATTTGTCCATTAGCAATAAGATGTCTAATTTCACCATGAACAGGCATAGCTTGCTTAGGTCTTAAAACGTTATAAAAGTAGGTTAATTCACCTTCAGCTGCATGGCCAGATACGTGAACTTTTGCCATGCCCTTGTGAATCACATTAGCACCAAGCTTCATCAAACTATTAATAGTTCTATAAACATCATGCTCATTACCTGGAATCAGTGAAGACGCTAAAATGACAGTATCATCATGACCAACCTCAATCTGGTGCTCTCTATTAGCCATTCTCGACAAGGCTGCCATAGGCTCACCTTGAGAACCAGTACACATCAAGACTGTTTTCCACCCAGGGTAATCGTCAATTTCTTTAACAGTAATGAGAGTATCGTCTGGAACGTGCAAATACCCTAACTGAGCCGCAATCTTCATATTACGCACCATGGATCTACCAATGAAAGCTACCTTGCGCCCATGTTCATGCGCAGCATCAAGTACTTGCTGAACCCTATGCACATGTGAAGAGAAAGAAGCCACAATAATTCGTTTATTTGCTTTACTAAAAAGCGAACTCAACACTGGGCCAATTTCACGCTCGTTCGTAGTAAAACCTGGCACATCAGCATTAGTTGAATCACACATCAACAAATCGACGCCTTCTTCACCTATTCGAGCAAAAGCACGCAGATCAGTAATACGATGGTCTAAAGGTAACTGGTCCATTTTAAAATCACCAGTATGCAATACAGTTCCAGCTGCAGTACGAATAAAAACAGCAAGAGCATCCGGGATGGAATGATTTACAGCAATAAACTCGCACTCAAAAGGACCAAGTTTTTCAACATCGCCTTCTTTAACAGTCAAAGTATAAGGCTTAATTCTATGTTCACGAAGCTTAGCTTCAACAAGAGCAAGGGTTAACTTAGAACCTATCAAAGGTATATCGTGCTTATGACGCAATAAATAAGGAACTGCACCAATGTGATCTTCGTGACCGTGGGTTAAAACTATGGCAATAACATCGTCCATTCGATCTTCAAGATACGAAAAATCTGGAAGGATTAAATCAACACCTGGCTGAACTTCATCTGGGAAGAGTACACCACAATCGACAATCAATAACTTTCCATTAATTTCAAAAACGGCCATATTACGGCCAATCTGACCTAAACCACCCAAAGGAACAATACGTAAAGTATCTTTTTTCAAAGGAGGAGGCGCCGACATTGAAGCAGCGTGTGCTGGGGTCATTAACTCTCCCAGCTGAGTTGTGGGCATATTGTTCATATTTAAACTTTCTTGTATGAACGCGCCACGTAATTTACTGTGTTAAGTCTTTCTTCATCGCTTCACGTTCAGCTGAATTAGCTTCAAGTAAAGGTAACCGTACAGTAGCTGTGGGCAAGACACCATCCTCTTTGAGGAATGATTTAACAGCCACAGCACCAGGTACACAGTTCATGGTAGCGCGTATTGTTTTTTCAATCTTTGCGTTGATTTCTTGAGCAGCCTTAAAATCATTACTGCTCGCAGCATCAACCATACTGCGGAATTCTTGTGGGATAAGCTGTGCTGTCACACTGACAACACCCTTTGCACCTATCGACATCCAAGGGAGGGTCAGTGCATCATCGCCAGAGAAAAACTCTAGCTCAGTTTCGTTCATAATGCGTGTGGCAAGCGGCATATCACCTTTAGCATCTTTTATAGCCACAATGTTTGGAACTTTTGCTAGCTCAATAATGGTTTCATAGCTTAGTGGAATACCTGTGCGCCCTGGAATATCATAAAGCATGATAGGAAGTTTTACTGACTGTGCAACTTGAGTAAAATGCTCAATAACACCAGCTTGACTAGGTTTATTATAGTACGGAGTAACAACCAACAGTGCATCTGCACCAGCCTCTTCAGCTTTTTTGCTCAGCTCTATGGAATGCTGGGTGTTATTTGAACCTGTCCCCATGGTAAGTGGAACGTCAACGGCTGCCTTCACAGTTTTAAGAAGCTCAATTTTTTCTTCATCACTTAACGTTGCACTCTCACCTGTGGTTCCAGCAACCACGATACCGTCACAGCCGCCATCAACTAAATACTTCGCAAGTTTTGCTGCTGCATCGTAATCAACATTGCCATCGTTATCAAAAGGAGTAACCATGGCAGGAATTACAGTTCCGAAAGTGAAAGCCATTATGGTGAAACCCTTCCATGAGTGTTAAAAGCTTCATGAGTTAAAGGCATTAATTTTGCCCACTCTGCTTCCATTTTGTCTGCAACCATCTCAATCTCCCGTTGTGGAAACGAAGGGAATGTTGAGCCTTCATGCAAAGTACGCAAGGAAAGGAAATTCATCAAAGCTCTAGCGTTCATAGTGACATACATACTTGAATAAATATTAACTGGCAGTACTGCACGAGCAACCTCACGAGCAATTCCAGCATCAAGCATCTGTTGATAATGTTGATAAGATTGTGTGCTGGACTCTTTAATAGACTTCACAGTTAGTTCATACTGCTCATCAGTTCCATCTTCAAAAGTATAATGACCAGCTTTACCAATCTGAACAAGTTTACGATCTCTATTTGGAACATAAAATAAAGGGCGAAGCTCTTTATAACGTCCAGATTCCTCATTGTAGCTTGCAATACGATGGCGCATGAACTCTCTGAAAACAAAAATTGGAGCCTGTACGTAGAACGTCATTGAATTATGTTCAAAAGGGGTACCATGGCGGTCACGCATCAAGTAGTTAATAAGACCTTTGGAACGTTGCGCATCGGCTTCAACATCTTCAAGGCTTGACTCACCTTTTGTTGAAACCCGTGCAGAAAAAAGAACGTCACTATCATGAGCAGAAGCTTTCACTAGCTCAACGGTCATATCGGATAAAAACTTAATGTCTTGAGAATCTTTTTCTTCAGAAGTCATGCCTCTAGCTTATCACTGTTTACAATGAAGTGATGAGTGAAAATAAGCGTATGTATGCAATAGACGCAGCCCGTGGTTTAGCTCTTATTGGTATGGTTCTTATGCACTTATTACCTACCACTAACGAATCTAATACTGAGCTGACCACCCTAGGATATGTTTTCTCTGGAACCAGTGTTGCTCTGTTCATGTTTTGCGCTGGGCTAAGTTTAAACTTCATCAAATCTAATCGTGCATTAGCAATCCGTTCTGTGCTCTTGATACTCCTTGGTCTAACACTTGCTAGTTTCCAGATAACAACAGCGATGATTCTTGTAAATTACGGTATTTTATTTCTTTTACTGATTCCATTTCGAAAACTTAAATCCATCTACCTCATAGTGATAACACTGTTCTTTTTGATTGGTGGACCTTTAATATCATGGCATTTTAGACATGGTTTAGCACCAGAAGTTCAAAATAAAATGCCCAGTCCACCTGCTTTTACCACACTACATTTTGGCTGGCAAAACCTGATTGACCTCTTTTTTACAGGTTATTATCCACTCATTACTTTCAGTTGTTATACGCTTACTGGTATACTCATTGCTCGATTAGCTCTACGAAATTCCAGCATCCAATACTGGCTGATGGGCACTGGCATTGCTATGTTTGTGGTGCCATATTTTACAAGTTGGCACTCACCCTTGGCATCACTTCATGGCCAAGCTCCTCTTCAATCAATTCGCTGGCTTAACACGATGGCACCTCATGCTGGTACTACACCAGAGATGATACACAACTTAGGATACTGTTTCTTTTTTATAGCGTTTTTTCTCTTCATTGAAGCACGATACCCTGCTACCCTTACACCACTTGTTGCTCTTGGACAAATAACACTGAGTCTGTATACAATTCATTGTCTGCTCACCATTGTGACGCAAGAAATCTGGATACACGCTATCGTGTTAGGCATAGTTACCCTTTATTGTTGGCACTTTAAAAAATCTGGGCCATTAGAATCCTTAATCCACGCGTCAGTAGGTTTATCGCATTCTACTCACAAAAGCTATGATAAATCGGCTGATGTGCGGTAGAGTTCAATAGCCTTTCGCATCGCGCTACGAGCCCGAGTTCTATCTCCAGCCATGTCATAACCACAAGATACATTGAACCAAGCTTTCCAGCTTTGTGGGTTCTGTTCAACATCTTGCTTAAATTCTTGAAAACGCTCATCAGCTGCAGATTTAATGATGCGACCACCTGGTGTTCGTGGCAAATCATCTTCAGGTAACTCGTTGTTCTTTTCTAGCTCATCAGCAAGTTTTTTTGTTTGAAAACCAAATCTAAACTCAGCAAAAACAGCCCACATAACCATAGCTGGAATTACAATTAGGGATATTCCTAAACCTTTTGAAACCAAACCCGGCCCTTTAAGAAGCCAATATGCACGCTGAAAACCATAAAAAACGTATAAGAGTGTCAGTGAAGTAATAAAAGCAATTCCGAGTTTGGTTTTCATCTAAGGAACACTCGATTCTTAAAGATCAAGCAGTTTATCTAAACCAACTGTTAATCCTGGGCGTTTAAGAACTTCACGAATACCTAAAAGTACTCCAGGCATAAAAGATGCCCTATCAAAAGAATCATGACGAATAACAAGCTGCTCCCCTGGATTACCCAAAAGAACTTCTTGATGTGCAACTAAACCTTGCAACCTGACAGCATGAACTTTAACGCCCTGGATATCTGCTCCACGAGCTCCTCCATCTTCTTCGGTTGCATCGGGCATTGAATCACGATGAGCTTGTTTGCGAGAATCTGCAATGAGTTCCGCAGTGCGTACTGCTGTGCCTGAAGGTGCATCAAGTTTTTGCGGATGATGCATTTCAATAATCTCTACTGAATCGAAATACTGAGCAGCTTTAGCAGCAAAAGAACTTGCAAGCACAGAACCTACAGCAAAATTTGGCGCAATAAACACTCCCACACCATCGTGCTGTTGCAACTGGGCAGCAAGCTTATCTTGCTTTTCTGCACTCCAACCAGAAGTACCAACAACGCAGTTGATTCCGTGGTCGATAGCGTAAGCGACATTGGCTTCGCTTGCTTGAGGTGTTGTTAAATCAACCATGACATCGGCATCCTTCATTTCATCTAGTGAAGATGAAGAACCTAGCTGAGCCACAAGTTGCATATCTTCTGCCTCATTAACAGCTTGTACTGCTTGAGAACCCATCTTGCCTTCGGCGCCAAGGATTGCAACTTTAATCATCTGAGCCTGAATCTCCACCATTTTTCCAGAAGGCACCATTCTCCCAAATGTTTTTGCACTCTGGACATACTGGAAAACGTTCAGGATCCCTACTAGGAATCCATGTTTTACCACACAAAGCAGTTACTGGGGTTCCCATAACTAAAGCTTCAGTAATTTCAGACTTCTTAGCGTAATGAGAAAAACGTTCTCTATCTCCGCTATCTTCTTTATACTCAGGTTTAACATCCGGCTCTAAAACCGTTACATTACCTACTGATGCATCATCCATGACTTTTAACTCCTAGAATCCTTGCCATTGAGGTTTGTGAGAATAAGTGTGACGGTAGTAATCGCCCAATTCAAGTTTACTTGCTGCATCTTCATCAACTAAAACAGTAACGTGTGGGTGCATCTGCAAGATTGACGCAGGACAGTTAGCCGAAACTGGACCTTCTACAAAACGGTGAATTGCTTCTGCTTTATTTTCTCCAGAAACTACCATCACGATATGCTTTGCTTCCATGATGGTGCCAAGTCCTTGTGTAATAACATGATATGGAACTTCGTCAATGCTGTTGAAGAAACGTGCGTTATCTTCACGAGTTTGTTCTGTTAATGACTTCAAACGAGTGCGTGATGCAAGAGAAGAACCTGGTTCGTTGAAACCAATATGGCCATCAGAACCAATACCAAGAATCTGTAAATCAATACCACCTGCAGCTTTTATAGCATCTTCATATTCTTCACAAGCAGCTGGAATATCTTTAGCTTCGCCATCTGGACCATGGACATTCTTTGGGTCAATATCTAGACGCTCAGTGAACTCTTTACGGATAACCTCGTTGTATCCTTCAGGGTGACCTTTTGGCAAACCAACATACTCATCAAGAGAAAAAGCCTTAGCATCTTTAAAGCTAACTTTTCCTGCTTTAACACGCTTTGCAAGTTCATCGTAAATTGGTAGTGGTGAAGATCCTGTAGCAATACCTAATACAGCCTCTGGTTTCTTGTTTAATAACTCTTCGATAGCATCGGCAGCTTTAATTCCAGTTTCTTGAGAATCCTTAACGATAATGACTTCCATTGTTAACCTTTCGTAGCCTTTGTGGTCTTTGCTTCAGTAGCTTTTTTTGTCTTTCTTTTGCGTAACGCTGGCGGGGTTACTGAATCTTCAGAAACAGCATGTTTACCTTCAGTTGCTTCAACAGCAGCTTGTACCGCTCTTGAAACGTTTTGCGAAACATCAGCATTAAAAACACTTGGAATGATGTAGTTGGCGTTTAGTTGTTCATCTGCCACCATATCAGCTAATGCTTCGGATGCAGCCAACAACATCTCATCGGTAATAGTTTTAGATTGTGCATCTAACAAACCACGGAAAAAGCCAGGGAACGCTAAAACGTTATTGATTTGATTAGCATAATCACTTCGCCCAGTAGCAACAACTGCAGCATACTTTGTTGCAACAGCAGGGTCAATCTCTGGATTTGGGTTAGCCATCGCAAAAACAATAGGATCATCTGCCATACTGAGCAGATCCTTTGGGCCAACAACATTAGGAGCAGAAACACCAATAAAGACATCAGCACCTTTAAGAGCTTGTTTAAGAGTACCCGTAAAGTTCTTAGGGTTAGTATTTGCTGCAATCCACTCTAGCGACTCGTTCATTTTATCTCTGCCTTTGTGTACAACACCGTTCACATCTGCAACAACTACATTCTTTGCCCCTGCTTTCATTAACAATTTTAAGATTGCGGTTCCAGCAGCACCGGCACCTGAAAGCACAATTTTTACTTTACTTAAATCTTTCTTCACAACACGTAATGCATTTCTTAGTGCAGCCAAAGCCACGATAGCTGTACCATGCTGATCATCGTGAAAAACAGGAATATCAAGAATCCCACGTAGTCTGTCTTCAATTTCAAAACATCGTGGAGCTGAAATATCTTCAAGATTAATTCCAGCAAAGTTCGGTGCAATATTTTTCACTGCCTGAATAATTTCCTCCGTATCTTGAGTATCAAGACAAATAGGAAAAGCATCAATATCAGCAAAACGTTTAAAGAGCGCAGCCTTTCCTTCCATAACAGGAAGAGCCGCCAAAGGCCCAATATTTCCTAGACCCAGAACTGCAGAACCATCAGAAACAACGGCTACTGTATTACGCTTAATAGTTAAATTGCGAGCATCTTCAGGCTCAGCAACAATAGCTTCACATACACGAGCAACACCAGGGGTATACACTAAGGAGAGATCGTCACGGTTACGGATAGGAACTTTAGATTCAATCTTGATTTTCCCACCTAAGTGGGCAAGAAAAGTTCTGTCTGAAACACGAATAATCTTAACTTGTGGCACTGCACGAATGGATTCTACTACATCTTTGGCATGCTCTGCGTTAGAGGTAGAACATGTTAAGTCAATACGTACCATCTCTTGGTCAGAGTGGTTCACATCCAGGCCGGTAACCATTGCACCAGAGTCTTCTACCGCTGTGGTAACTTCACTGACACCAGTGGGACGGGCAGGGATTTCGAGGCGAATTGTAATGGAATATTGAACGCTTGGGGCTTTCATCTTATGTCCTTAGTATTTTAATTTAGAAAATGGAACGAGCTAGTGCTTGTCTTGCTTGAGCAACACGAGAGTCATTGACACCAACAACATCAAAGTATTCAAGAAGGCGCTCTCGTGCAGCTTGTTGGTCTTCACCTTGTGTCATTCCCACGATATCGACAAGCCTGTTAAAAGCATCTTGAACATGGCCGCCAGCCATATCTAAATCAGCAACATCAAGTTGGGTGTTAATGTCATCTGTAGATTGGGCAGCTTTGTTGCGTACTTGTTGCGCATCGAATTTATTGACACGCTCTAACAAGTTTGCTTGTGCTATACCCTGTTTGGCACCTGTGTCAGTTGGATCAGAGTCTAAAAGCTGCTGGTACAGTGTGCGAGCTTTATCGTAGTCTTTAGAATTAACTGCTGCAGCAGCTTCAATGACGAGTGGATTAGCAGCAGCGTCAAAAGGAGAATCAGCTGTATCATCAAGTTCGAGCTTGCCTGTAACGTTGTTTTGTTTAGCAAGTTTGAGTAATTCAGTAAGGTACTGATCTACGTGTGCCTTCGGAATTGCACCAGTAAAAAGTTCAACTGGGCGTCCATCAACTAAGCCCACTACTGTTGGAATTGACTGAGCACGAAAAGCCTGCGCTGCTCCATAGTTGCTATCTACATCAATCTTGACCAAGGCAATGTCACCATCGTGTTCTGTAACAGCTTTTTCAAGTAGCGGTCCTAGTTTGCGACATGGAGCACACCATGCTGCCCACAAGTCAATAACAACGGGAACTTTCTTCGATAAATCCACAAGCTGTTGAGCTTGAGCATCTGTTACATCAAAAAGGTAACTTGGGGTCTTGATGGTACTCATGTTTTTCCTATCCTAGGGTCACACTTAAAATGTCTTGATCGGCGCCTACTACAGAAATTTTATCGCTGCTGCCTTGTTGTGGGATATTGAGAAGTACTGTTTCTCCATACTTTACCGTCACTGGACCACTCGTTGTATCTGTTCCAGCTAGACCTTTCCATTCATCTGGTAAGGAGATTGTACCTGAACCAGCATCTGTAGTTTCTGGGGTTAAAGTGATGGTTTCAACATAGTAGCCAAAGACTAGTGCACTTCCTTTAGAAGTCTTCATCACTACAGTCTGATCTGGCTGAACATCGTGTGAATAAGTGACGCTACCATTAGCAGCTTGAATATTTTGCGTAGTTTTATCTTGAAAGTCTTTAATCTGCTGGGTGTACTGGTTGTCTGAGAACTTATCTTTGAAATCACCTTCCCCACTATTTTTAAGTACATCGCCGTAATGCGTTAAAGCATCTTGTGGAGTTGAGGTGAATCCTTGTGCATCAGCACCGAGCATATCTGCTGCATAATTCAAATCAAGGGGTTGTGGGAAGGTGGCGCCTGGCAATAATTGAGCGGTCATGTTGACTTTATAGTTATCTCGAGCACTATCTTGTTTGAGCAAGAGTGCTTGAGGCACGAGTTGATCATCTGCTTTAGAGACAATAATCATTTTACGTGGGAAGCTCTCGTCTGCTTTACCCATAACCTGTGCCATAACAGAGGCAGAACCGATGGAAGCAGAAGCCCTATAGCTATCAAGGTTACTTCTGACTTCGTAGTTACCTTTGCGCATATCAAGGGCAGGGCCAACAAATCTGTTGTTAAGCTGGTTAACATCTTTTGCTTTATCACCTGCTGCAGCAGCCTTGCTAATGTTTTCTAGAATACGTTGCAATTGGTCTGGCATAACAGCAGTGTCATAAGTCAAATCTGTTTCAACAGCAGTAGGAGTTCCTGATGCTGAAGCAGATGGCGACTGTGTATCAGCTATCACAGGAGTTGCGCCAAGAGTACTTGCTAAAGCAATCCCAATTACTAGAGATGTTTTTTTCATAGTTCTCCCTTTTCACGTAACTGACGACGGCTAGGTAACGGAGCGTCTTCTTCATCATCATCAAGATACAAGTCAGGATCAAAGGTAGGTATATCTTCAAGATTTGTTGGATCTTGTTGCTGCACGATGCCATTGTAAGAAATGCTGCCATGCTGAGCAGTATTAGCAGTATGCAAGGTCTCCTGATGAGGGAAAAGTGTTTGCGCACTATGGTGCTGCGGCGAGCTTGTAGTTCTCAAATGTGCTGAATGTGGCACAGTATCCAGTTGTTCAATTGGTTCAGTTACTGCTTGAGCTCCTGTAGCTTGTACTGTTTTAGTTTTTTTAGCTTTCTTTGCTTTCTTCAACTCTTGAGCAAGAGGATCACTTTCTTGATCTTTCATGTACCAAGAAGCAGCAGCTAACAATAAACCTAAGCTCACCAGCGGCCAAGCAAAAGGATTCTTATGCGTGTTATTCCAAGTAAATGTAATTGTTTTTGGTACTGGTTGAGTTCCATCAGAAGCAACCAAGAGACCCCACTTAGTGTTAGCGTCAGGGTTTTTCCATTGTGTAGTTAAAACTTTATCTCCAGTATTCTGACTAATCCAAATATCTGCACCATCAGGATTAGGAACTGTTTTTTCTCCATCAACGAAGTTCTGCTGTGCGCTATTGTCTTTATTAAGCCCAGTAATTTCTGTGTGAGCTGCATTAGCTACCCATGATTTAATATCAGCATCACTGGCTTGTCCAACAAAAATTTTGCCTGGCCCGTCTACTTCAATATCAGCTTGGCCGTTTTGAGTGTTATATAAATCTGAAGTAGCATATGCGACTGGCCCACTTTGATTCAATTCAACAGTAGAGGTAATCTTCTTCGGTGGTGCAAAGATTGTTAAAAGGGCCAAACCCGCCAGTAAAGATAAAATAGCAAGACCCATTAAAAGTTTTGACTTTTTATTTCCCACGTTCCCTCTTTAATAATTAAAATCGCTTTATCTCTAGCTTATCGTTAATATAACAATTGAGCTAGTAACATTGATGTTAGATAGAATATAAGCTGAGGGGAAAAATGACGGAAGAAAATACCCATACTATGACGCAAACTGCCAAAGATAAGGTCAGTTCGCTTTTACATAAATTCCGTAGTAACACTGAATCGGATGAAAAATTTTCTTCACTATCAGAAGAACCTGATCCACAGCATATGCTTACTGGAAACCATGCAGAAGAAAATCCACAAGAACTCAAAGCTGAGCTTAAAGAAAAACAAAATGAAGAATTTGAGCAAGAAGAAATAGTAACAGCTGAACAAAACGAAGACCTTTTTAAGAGCAACCCTGACAAATTTGGTATCCCTGGCCTACCTTTCGATAGAAAAAATCCTGTCCGTTTTGGTTTCTTAGCGGCAACTGGCGCACTCATTTCTTTCTACCTATGGCATCGTTTAGGTTCTTTGTCTTCAATTATTATTTGGTTTACTACAGCGCTTTTCATCGCTCTTGGCTTAGAACCTATTGTTCAGTGGTTTATGCGAAAAGGTTTACCACGATGGACCGGTGTCCTCACCGTAACACTTACGGCAGTCTTACTCTTTGCCATATTCGTGGCAAACCTAGTACCAACAATCATCTCCCAAATTACAACTCTTGTTAACAATGTGCCTCAATACGTACAAACTGCTTTGAACTCTTCGTGGTTCCACAATGTAGATCAACAGTTTGGTATCCGCCACGTCATTGAAGAAAACACTCAAAAAGTAGTAAGTGAAATTGGAGCCAAAGCTGGAGATATCACAGGTCTACTTGTTGGAGCAGGTTCTAAATTATCAAGTGGTTTCTTCGGCGGGTTCATGATTTTAATCCTTACCATTTACTTACTTTCTTCAATGCCACAATTTAAGGCTTTCATTTACCGTATGATTCCTGCTTCTCGCCGCCAACGTTTCCAACCTTTGAGTGAAGAAGTTATTCGTGGAGTCAGTGGCTACGTCAGTGGTCAAGCAACTGTAGCTTTAATTAACGCAAGCTGTGCCTGCACTATTATGTATTTCTTGCACATGCCCTACTTGGTTTTGCTAACATTCATGGTGGCAATTCTAGCCTTCATCCCCCTTGTTGGTGCCACTGTGGCTCTCATTTTCATTTCACTTATCGCTTCAACCATTAGCGTTAAAACAGCAATTCTTTGGGCGGTCTGCTACTTCATCTACCTACAGATTGAAACCTACGTTATCTACCCTAACGTCATGAAGCGAGCAGTTGAGGTTCCACCTGCTGTTTCTATCGTGGCAGTACTTGTTGGTAGTACCTTATTAGGTGTCTTGGGTGCTGTCATGGCTATCCCAGTTGCGGCGGCAGTCATCTTGATTATTCGAGAAGTTGTTGTGCCAAGGCAAGACAAGCGATAAAGCAGCCGTCTTGAGTGCTCAAATGTCCTCATAGTGCGGGGATGTTCACACACTATGAAGACAAACACACACTCAAGGTAAAGAGTTTCAAGAGTCAGGCACTTCAGTTGGTAACGGATACGCTGCTGGATTTAAAGTTTTTGTCACTTCATTAAGCACATAAGAGGCTTGACGTTCGCCAACCCAAAGGTGCTTAGCGTTAGCTACACCAATAACCTCAGCTTGAGATAATGGCTTAAATTGTTCTTTGGCTTCTGCTGGCTGAAGGAAATCATCGTGTTCAGGAACCAACACCTTCACTGGTCTACCATCTTTTGCCCACGCATTAAGGTGCTCTTCAGTTACAGTACGCAAAGGTGGGGAAAGCAGTATTGCCCCTTGAACGCCCTCTTGTAAACCGTATTTAAGAACAAGCTCAGTACCAAAAGACCAACCAACAATCCAGATGTTTGGTAGCCCTTTCTCACGGGCAAAATCAAGAGCGGCATTCACATCGTACTTTTCAGAAATACCGCCATCAAACGTCCCTTCGCTACATCCAGCTGGAGAACACGTACCTCGGGTATTAAAACGAAGTACAGCAATGTTAGCTAAAGCAGGCAAGCGATAAGAAGCTTTCTTATATACATGAGAATCCATAAAACCGCCATGTGTGGGTAACGGATGGAAACACACTAATGTTGCTTGAACAGGACCTTCAGGTAATGCAAGCTCTCCTACTAGCTTCAAACCATCTTCCGTGTGTAGGGTAATAGGCTCTCTTAGAGCAGGCAAAATTGTTGCAGAACGTATATCCATATTTCTATCTTACCGACTTGTTAAACAAGATAGAATGTAACTATGCGTTTGGTAGTTGCACGATGTTCGGTTGATTATTTTGGAAGATTAAGAGCACATCTTCCTGAAGCTACCAGATTACTAGTAGTCAAAGCTGACGGTTCCGTACTCATACATTCTGATGGTGGCTCCTATAAGCCCCTCAACTGGATGAGCCCCCCAGCTACTCTTCACATCAACACTACACCTTCAGAAGAAGAACAAGAACGTGGTGTGCAACAAAGCTGGATAGTACAACACCAGAAGAATGACGATCACCTCCTCATCGAACTCTTTGATGTTTTTCACGATACTGAGCATGAACTCGGCGTAGATCCTGGTCTTGTCAAAGATGGTGTTGAAGCAGACCTACAAAAATTGCTTGCTGAACATATTGAAACTCTTGGCCCTGGATATCGCCTGGTTAGGCGTGAATTTCCTACTGCTATTGGGCCAGTAGACATTCTTGCGAAAGATTCTACAGGAACTCATGTTGCCATCGAAATAAAACGAAGAGGTGGAATAGACGGCGTGGAACAGTTGACTCGTTACGTTGAACTGATGAATCGTGACCCACTACTAAAGCCTGTGAAAGGTATTTTTGCAGCTCAAGAAATTAAAAAACAAGCAAAAACGCTTGCACAAGATCGTGGTTTTGAATGCGTCACCTTAGATTATGAGGCGCTCAAAGGCATAGATGATACACAGAACAAACTGTTCTAAGGAGAAAAGATGAATAGCCTACAAGGAACCATTATCACTGATGGGAAAGTGCTCAAAGACTACGTTATTACGTGGAATCATGACACCATAACTGAGCTTGTTCCAGCACAAGAATTTAATGGCACTTCACAACGTGTAACAGGCTACATCGTTCCCGGTTTCATCGATATTCATAATCATGGTGGAGCAGGTGGCGATTTCCCCTCTGGAAATGAAGAAGCTTGTCGAAAAGCCATCGATTACCATCACAAAAATGGCACTACCAGCTTGCAAGCAAGTACTGTTACTGCCGATCCAGAAACTTTATGTGAAACCACAAAAACCTTGGCAAAACTGTGTGCAGAAGGCTTGATAGAAGGAGTTCATTTAGAGGGACCTTTTGTTTCAAAAGATAAATGTGGCGCCCAGGATCCACAGTACATCATTGACCCTGACATTACTTTGACAAATCAAATCATTGAAGCTGCCAACGGCTACCTGAACACCATGACGTACGCTCCTGAACGCCCAGGTGCCGATAAACTTGTTGCTCATCTGATTAAAAACGGTGTAACCCCTAGCCTTGGCCATACGAGTTGTGATATCGATCAGGCTAAAGAATCTTTTGACATTGCACAAGAAGCTTACAACGGTGCTGGTGTCCCTACAACAACGCATACCTTTAACGCAATGCCACCACTGAATCACCGTGACCCTGGCCCTATTGCCCCTGCTTTAGAACGAGCACGCAAAGGCGAAGTTATTTTAGAAGTTATTGGTGATGGAACGCATCTACATCCAAACCTTGTGTCCATGATTTTCACAGTTGTTGGTGCAAACAACATTGCTCTCATTACTGATGCTATGGCAGCAGCAGGTCTTGAGGATGGCGAATATATGCTCGGGCCACAAGAGGTTATCGTTAGTGATGGTGTAGCTCGTTTAAAGCGCGATGGTGCTATTGCTGGAGGTACGTCTAATTTACACAAGCAGCTCAAGCTCGGGGTGCAACAAGCAAATATTGACTTAGTCGATATGATTACTGCTTTAACAAGTACTCCAGCAAAAGTGATTTCACAGTCTAGACATCTTGATAAGCCTATCGGGACGCTGGATAAAGGAGCATATGCGGATATCGTTGTTCTTGATCAAGATTTAGAACTTAAACATGTTATCCGAAGAGGAGAAAAAATCGCATGAAACATCATGGCACTGTGCAATGGTTCAACATTGCTAAAGGTTTTGGTTATATCACCGATGATGAAAGCCAGCAAGAAATCTTTGTCCACTATACCGACATCGCAAGTGACGGTTTACAGACCTTAGAAACTGGTCAGAGTGTAACGTTTGAAACTGCCACAATTGATGGCAAAGAACAAGCCGTTCATGTTCAGCCACTCTAAGATTTCAAAGCTGCCTTAATCTTTTGAGCATTCTGCTCAAGTGTTTCAGCAGAAACGTCTTTGTGTACGTTTGCTACATCGAAATCTGCCGTTGACCATGTTGGCCAAACATGAAGATGAACATGTGGCACACCATAGCCTTCAATTTGTAAACCAATACGCTCAGGGTTCCATATCTGCTGTTGAGCTTTACCGATACGTTGAGCAACGGCCATCAAATGATGTAAAGTCTTTTGATCTAAATCAGTCCATTGATCAATCTCTTCACGTGGGACGACAAGAGCATGCCCATCAGTTTGTGGTTCAATGGTCAAAAAAGCTACACAGACATCATCTTGATAGATGAAAGTTCCAGGAATTTCTCCGTCTATGATTTTAGTAAATAATGTTGCCACGATGCCTCCCTAAGACAGTTCTTTGATAAATTCTGTTTTCCGTAAATAATCTAAAAATGGTGTGATATCAATATTATTTTCAGCTAACCACGAATCGTTGTAATAGGTATCTTCATACCTTTCACCACCATCACAAATAAGACTAATAATACTGCCTGGCCTACCACGAAACTTCATATGTTCTGCAAGATTAACAACTCCCCACAGATTAGTTCCTGTGGATGGACCGGCATAAATTCCAGCAGCTTCGTGTAAATATCGCATGGCTGCAATGGAGGCAGCATCCGGAACTTTAATCATGGTATCGATAACACCAGGGATAAAACTTTCCTCTACTTGTGGGCGTCCAATACCTTCAATACGAGATGCTTGCTGCGTGGAAATGCTGATATCTTTATTCATCCATGCTGGATAAAATGAAGAGTTCTCTGGATCTACCACGCATAATCGTGTGGGAAGTCCCAAATAGCGAGCATAACGTCCTATTGTTGCACTGGTACCTCCTGTGCCAGCAGCGGCAACAACCCATTCAGGGTATTCCTTTTCAACGTCTTGAATTTGGTCAAAAATAGCATGAGCAATGTTGTGGTTACCACGCCAGTCAGTGGCGCGTTCAGCATATTTGAACTGGTTCATAAAGTGACCGTGGTTCTCTTCAGCAAGTTGTTCAGCTACCTCATAGACTTCACTTGGCGTATTAACAAAGTGAACCTGACCTCCATGTTGCTCAATAAGTGCTACTTTTTCTTGGCTTGTACTTTTGGGAACAACTGCAATAAAAGGCAATCCTAAAAGTGCTGCATAGTAGGCTTCAGATACCGCAGTGGAACCACTTGATGCTTCCACGATAGCTGTTCCTTTTTCAATCCAACCATTGACTAGTCCATAGATAAACAAAGAGCGAGCAAGTCTATGTTTAAGACTTCCCGTTGCATGCACTGATTCATCTTTGAGATACAAGTTGACGTTAAATTCGTCATTGAGTTTAATACGCCGAAGTGGAGTTTCTTCAGCAGGCTTATCTTGTTCAATCATTTCAATTGCCCTACTGGTCCAACCACGACATTCTGGAGTATGTCCGACATGCCTAGCAGCTTTGTTTTTTGTTCGCATATATCAAGTGTAACTAATCTTTAGTGCTTGCCACTTTCATCATGCCCTTGAATTATACTGAACAGTATGATTACCGTTTTTGACAAAGAAGTGAATGCTCAAAGGGTTGAGCCTGAGCAACTGGAGAACATCGTAGAAGAACGGCAAGCTCTTTGGGTTCACGTTGAAGGTCAAGACTATACAGATTTTTATAAAGTTGCTGGAGCCTACCATATACACCATCTTGCCGTTGACAATGTGACACAGCCTTTTACTCGAAGTAGGATTTCTCGTTATGAAGAGCAAGTGCTCATCACAACAGAAATTCCAGTCTTTTACCCGCAACATCGATTTGAATTAGTTCAGATTGCTATTTTTGTACTGCCAGAAGTCATTATTACTGTTGTCAATAAAAATATTGGTTATGATCACGTAATTCGAGAAAGATTAACTGATGCACCATTCATCCCAGAACGAACTGAAGGTTTCATTCTCTACGCAATTCTAGATTGTATTGCCGATAACTTTGTTAAAGCTGCAGAGCTTCTTGATGAAGAAACTGAAAACCTAGAAACTAATCTTTTTAAAGAGAAACCTGACTCTTCCATACAGCAGTTATCTTTCTTTATCCATCGTGACTTGACGCATCTACGTCGAGTCATTATGCCCATGGAAGAAGTTTTAAACACCCTGATTCGTTGGTATGACACCAGCGATAATGTGCAAGTGCTGCCCTACTTCCAAGAAGTTTATGGGCATATTCGCCTTGCAGCAGGAATGACTAACGCTTCAAGAGAAATGGTAAATAACATACTACAAACCAATATTTCATTACAAAACAATGCTATGAACGCAACTATGAAAAAGGTTACCGGCTGGGGTGCTGTCATCGCTGTTACTGCAGGTATTACAGGCTATTTTGGTATGAATGTGCCTTACCCTGGGGCAAATCAGTGGTGGGGTGTACCTTTATCTACCGGCTTGCTTATTACCATCAATGCAGCCCTTATTTACGCCTTCAAAAAGAAAGATTGGCTATAGTTCAATACTTTCGTCTGGCGCAAGGTTTTTATACTTAATGCCATAGGCTTGAGTAATATTTTTAAGGTGGGTTTCCACAAAGCCCAGACCGTTTTCTGTTAACAAAGAATCGTGGATATTAAAAGCCTGCTGTGGTTTGACAGCTATAGCAAAATCAACAACTTCTTGTGTCTTTGACCATGGTGCATGAAGTGGTACAAACAGGTATTTAACTTCTTCTGGTGGCACTGTGAAATTGTCTCCTGGTACGTACAGTTCTTCGTCAATGAAATACGCATTGTTACGAATCATGGGAATTTCAGGATGTATCAATGCATGCTGACCACCATAAACTTTGATGCTAAAACCAGCAATAGTTTCTTGATTCCCTGGCTTGAGTGGCGTTATGCCCTCAATAGTTTCTGGTCCATAGGCAGGAATACCTGATTTTAGAGCTTCTTCAGTGATATGGTCAGCGTGTTCGTGAGTAATAAGGATAGCATCTGCATCGTGCAATGCTTGTTGAGTTTCAGAAAAAGAGCCAGGATCTATGACCAATTTCTTGCCATCTTTTTCTAAGGTAAGACAAGCATGTGTATACTTTGTAAGCTTCATAGCTGTATGCTACTTCTGTGGATATTGACGATCTACTTCACCAACATATATCTGACGTGGGCGACCAATCTTACCTTCTGGATCGTGTGACCGTTCAGTCCACTGCGCAATCCAACCAGGAGTTCTTCCCACTGCAAAGAGTACCGTGAAGTATCGTTCTGGGAATCCCAGTGCTTGATAAATTAAGCCAGAGTAAAAATCCACATTTGGATAAAGTTTACGCTCTACGAAATAATCGTCTTGTAAAGCAGCAGTTTCTAATTCTTGAGCTAGGCTTAAGAGATTATCTTCCTGGCGTTTAGCTAAAATTGTATCTGCGGTACGCTTCACAATTTTTGCCCGAGGATCGTAGTTCTTATACACACGATGCCCAAAGCCCATAAGCCTGACGCCATCTTGTTTGTTCTTTACCTTTTCAAGGTATTCATCAACGGAATCTCCAGATGCTTGAATCTTGTGGAGCATCGCTAAAACTGCTTCATTTGCACCACCATGTAAAGGTCCATACAATGCGTTAACGCCACCAGAAACAGAAGCGAAGAGATTCGCCTCCGAAGAACCAATCAAACGCACTGTAGATGTTGAACAGTTTTGTTCATGATCTGCGTGAAGTAACAGCAGTAAATCTAATGCTTTAACGTCATCTTCATCAATGTTCTCAGTACCAAAACATAAAGCATAAAAATTCTTTGTATAGCTATCAAAAGGAGTATCAGTTAGTGGCTTCTCGCCTTGAGTATGACGTAGAATACGTGCCGCTAAAACAGGAACTTGAGCCAATAAATTTAACATTGCTTCTTGATCTTGCGCATCATCTTGAGAATTTTCAATGTTGTAATGAGTTGAAAGTGCTGAAATAGCTGCAGCAAGCATTGGCATTGGATGCCCGTCTTGAGGCATCGTCTTGAAGAAAGCCTCAAATTCATCAGGAATGCTCATGCGAGAAATAATGTCTTTTTCAAATTTTTTGCGTTGTGCTGCACTTGGCAGTTCTCCATAAATCAAGAGATAAGCACTTTCAATAAAATCTGAATGCTCGGCAAGCTGTTCAATAGGATAACCACGATACTGCAAAATACCTTTATCACCGTCAATGTAAGTTACTGTAGACTTACATGCTGCCGTATTCATATAACCTACATCGTAGGTGACGTCACCAGTTTCTTTTAAAAGTTGGACGATATTTAAACCTTGTGAACCAATAGTTGATGGGACTGTTTCTAAGGGAAGTTCGTTCCCATTAACAACTAGCTTATTTTCTGACACAATTTCTCCTAGAAAATCAAATTATATGTATAAGTTTACTACCTTTAATATGCTTACGAGAAATAACTCTCAATACGTCGAGTGGCTTTTTTCACATTTTCAGTGTTATCTGTAATAGCAATTCGCACAAATTGACTCTCGCCCTCTGTGTAAAAAGTACCAGGACCTACAATAATACCTAGCTTGGCAAAGAGCTCAACAGTATCCCAAGTGTCATGTCCATTGGTGCACCAAAGGTATAGACCAGCTGTTGAATCTTTCAGAGTGAAACCAGACTTTTCTAAAGCATTCTTGAGAAGTTCTCGACGCTCACGATAAATATCTTTCTGCTGTTGCACATGCTGCTCATCAGAAACAGCAGCAATCATGGCGTACTGAACTGGTGTTGGAACTATCATGCCAGCATGCTTTCGCGTGTTGATCATAGTGGACATCAGTGTAGGATCGCCAGCAACAAAGGCTGCACGATACCCAGCTAGATTAGATTGTTTTGATAACGAATAAACACTCAGCAAAGCTTCATGGCTTGAACCAGCAATGTTGGGATCTAAGATACAAGGAATGGTTCGATTCTCCCATTCTTCCCAACCTAGCTCTGCATAACATTCATCACTTGCTACTACTGCTCCATGCTCTCTAGCCCACTCTACTATGGATTTAAGTTCTTCTTCATCTTGAACTTTACCATTAGGGTTTCCTGGAGAATTAACCCAGATGAGTTTTGTTCCTGTAGGAAAATCCTCAGCTTTATCTGCAGCGCATGATTGAACCCCAGCTATTTCAGCACCAATTGCATACGTTGGATAAGCTTCTGTTGGATGTACCACGATATCTTCAGCTTTTAGTCCAAGAAGCGTTGGTAGCCACGCAACAAGTTCTTTAGAACCTACAGTAGGCATGATATTCTCAGGGTCTAAGTCTGGTACATTGCGCCTGCGCGCATACCAATTGCTGATGGCTTCACGAAGCTCAACCATACCGTGAGTTGTAGGATACCCTGGAGCATCAGCATGTGCTGCAAGAGCTTGTTGAATAATCTTCGGTGTTGGATCAACAGGAGTACCAATAGAAAGATTCACAACACCATCAGAGTGCTGTTCAGCGATTTTTTGATAAGGTGCCATTGCTTCCCAAGGGTAGTCTGGTAAGTTTAGCCCAAAAGATTGATAAGACAAGATTAGTCCTGATTTTGTGGTGGAAGTTTAGCAACCAGAGGGTGGTCAATACCCATATTTCCTAGCTTCGCTGCTCCTCCTGGAGAACCAACTTCATCAAAGAAATCTACGTTGACGTTATAGTAATCTGCCCACTTTTCAGGAACATCATCTTCGTAATAAATTGCCTCTACTGGACAAACTGGCTCGCAGGCGCCACAGTCAACACACTCATCAGGGTGGATGTAAAGCGACCGCTCACCTTCGTAGATACAGTCAACAGGACATTCTTCGATACATGCTTTATCTTTAAGATCTACACAGGGTTGGGCAATAATATATGTCATAATTTCATTCTACTAAAATTTGAGAATTTTACTCTCATTGCAGTATACGATTACTTACTTTCACTAAAGGATTAGTAGCTGGTACTTCTTCACCATGATACTGACGGAAACGCACTAGAGCAATCATCGTGCCAACAATAACTAGTGGCATCCCTATAATCCAGGTGTAAGACTTCCAATTATCTATGAAAATATAGGCATCATGGGTCAAAAATAACATAGCGAGCATCGTGATGACCATCACGAATCCCATCAGAATGAAACTGCTGTCTTCTTTCACGTAATCTGACCACCACACCAAGGTAGATATCACTACAATAAAGCCAAGTAATAAACCTATTGGGATATAAGTAAACCACGCTGCTTGATGAGCAGCGGTAGCTATTCCGCCTGCAATAAAGCCGATGATTACGGCGTATAGTCTAGACAAAACTCAACTCCTCATAAAAACGAGCTACCACGACGTGTCGATACAAAGGAGAAAATATCGAACATTGAGGTAGCTCGTGTAGGAAACACTTAAAAGTATCTCTAGGCAATACTCTAAAAGATTTCAATGCCCATTTCAAGTTGCTTCAAGGCTAAGATTTTTTATCCTTAGCAGCTTGTCGCTTACGAATATTAGGGTCCAATTCTACCTTGCGAATTCGAATGTTTTCAGGGGTAATCTCAACACATTCATCTTCACGAGCAAACTCAAGGCTTTCTTCTAAAGAAAGTTTCTTTGGTGGTGTTAAACGCTCTAATTCATCACCGGTTGCAGAACGCATATTGGTCAGTTTCTTTTCACGTACGATATTGACATCCATATCATCTGCACGATTATTTTCACCAATAACCATGCCCTCATATACTTCCTGTGTTGGTGCAACGAAGAAAGTACCACGATCTGCAAGGTTAATCAGTGCATATGGAGTAACAACACCTGCACGGTCAGAGATTAAAGAGCCAGAAGTACGGGTAGTAATAGGACCAAACCAAGGTTCATATCCTGCTGAAATAGCATTAGCAATACCTGTACCACGGGTTTCTGTCATGAAAGAGGTACGGAAACCAATGAGTCCACGTGAAGGAACAGTAAATTGCATACGCACCCACCCAGAACCATGATTCTCCATCTGATCCATGCGACCTTTACGAGCAGCAAGCAACTGAGTAACTGCACCAAGATATTCCTCAGGAACGTCAATAGTTAAGTGCTCAATTGGCTCATGAACTTTTCCGTCTATTTCCTTCGTTACTACCTGTGGTTTACCAACAGTTAATTCAAAACCTTCTCGACGCATCTGCTCCACAAGAATTGCAAGAGCTAATTCACCGCGGCCTTGAACCTCCCAAGCATCAGGGCGTTCAGTTGGAAGAACTTTAAGTGATACGTTACCCACTAATTCTCTATCAAGGCGATCTTTAACCTGACGAGCCGTTACTTTAGCACCCTTGACTTTACCAGCAAGAGGCGAAGTATTGATACCTACTGTCATAGAGATTGCTGGATCATCTACCTGAATGGAAGGCAAAGGTTGAGGATTTTCTGGATCAGTAAGAGTATCACCAATCATAATATCTTCAATTCCAGCAATGGCCACGATGTCACCAGGGCCAGCTGATTGTGCAGGAACACGTTCTAGTGCCTGAGTTTTCAAAAGTTCTGAAATACGGACGTTTTTAGACTCGCCATCATGACGAATCCAAGCAACAGTCTGACCCTTTTTCAATTCACCTTGGTAAATTCGAAGCAAAGCAAGACGCCCCAAAAATGGTGAAGCATCAAGGTTAGTAACATGGGCCTGTAGCACCCCATCAGGATTGTAACTAGGTGAAGGAATATGCTCTAATATAGCTTTAAAGAGCGGCTCAAGATCTTCACTTTCTGGTTCAGAACCATCTGCTGGCTGTTCAAGTGAAGCTTTTCCAGCACGAGCTGCAGCATACACCACCGGCACATCCAGAAGCGCATCAATATCAAGGTCTGGGACTTCATCAGCTAAATCTCCAGCAAGACCAAGTAAGAGGTCTTGAGATTCGCTCACCACATCATCAATGCGAGCATCAGACCTGTCTGTTTTATTCACTAATAAAATGACTGGTAGTTTTGCTGCAAGAGCTTTACGCAACACAAAACGAGTCTGCGGTAGTGGCCCTTCTGAAGCATCAACTAAGAGAACAACACCGTCAACCATAGATAAACCACGTTCAACTTCACCACCAAAATCTGCGTGTCCTGGTGTATCAATCACGTTAATGGTTACGTTCTTGCCTTGCGCTGCTGGACCAGAATATTTAACAGCGGTATTTTTAGCAAGAATGGTAATGCCCTTCTCGCGTTCAAGCTCGCCAGAATCCATGACACGATCATCAACTTCACCGTGTTCGGCAAAGGAATTAGTCTGTTTCAACATGGCATCTACGAGTGTAGTTTTACCATGATCCACGTGTGCCACGATAGCTACGTTACGTAAGTCTTCTCTTTGTGCAGTATTGTTTTCTGAACTCATATAAGTATGGTATTCCTAGGATAGGGTGTGCCCGAAGGCGAAAATCGATTCTTACTTAGTCTACCTTATACAGCAATCCCGTTGGAACTCACGATTATCGTGAACTACCAACGGGATTGAAATATAAGCAATGCTTCACTGAATTTTAAGCATTTACCTCTGGTGGCAACATGAGATGTGCACCTGGAATAGCATCAAGGAGCTTCTCAGTGTAAGCCTGTTCAGGGTGCTCAAAGACATCATCAGTGGTTCCCTTTTCAACAATTTTACCTTTTTCCATTACCACAACATCATCAGCGATTTGACGAACTACTGCCAAGTCGTGAGTAATGAACAAATAAGTAAGACTTAGTTCATGCTGAAGCTCTGCCAACAAATTCAGAATCTGAGCCTGAACCAGTACGTCAAGAGCAGATACGGCCTCATCACAAATAAGTACTTCGGGTTTCAACGCAAGCGCACGTGCAATAGCAATACGCTGACGCTGACCACCAGATAACTCGTTAGGGTAACGACGCATTGTTGCAGCAGGTAATGATACCTGATCCAATAGCTCACGTACACGAGCCTCACGAGTCTTTGGATCTCCGTAATTGTGAACCTTAAGTGGCTCTTCAATACTCTTATAAATGCTATACATTGGGTTCAAGGAACCATAAGGGTTTTGGAAGATAGGTTGCACACGACTACGGAACTTAAACTGCTGTTCTTTATCAAGCTGAGTCACATCTTGACCATCGAACTTAATAGAACCACTTGTTGGCTCTAAAAGACCAAGGACCATATTGGCTACAGTAGATTTACCAGAACCAGACTCACCTACCACAGCGGTTGTTGTACCTTTTTGCACATGGAAATTAACATCATCTACAGCAGTAAAATCAGTTGCTTTACCGAATAGCCCATCGCCACGAATCTTGAAAACTTTAGTCAAGTTTTCAATGTCAATAAACCTCTCATCGTGCTGACCAATATTGCTTGTTTCAGTTGGCGCAAGAACCTCATCAGATTCTAAACCAGCTTCTTTAGCAACTTCGATACGGCGTGAGGCCAAAGAAGGCGCACTAGCCACCAAACGTTTAGTGTAAGGATGCTGTGGATTCTGCAAAAGTTCAAGAGAAGGACCAGCTTCAACTACACGACCTTGATACATCACGATAACTTTGGAAGCACGCTCTGCTGCAAGACCTAAATCGTGGGTAATCAAAAGTACTGCAGTGTTTTTCTCCGTAGTCAACTTATCCAAGTGATCTAGAATAGTACGCTGTACCGTTACATCCAATGCAGATGTTGGCTCATCAGCAATCAATAGTTTTGGATCACAAGAAAGACCAATAGCAATCAAAGCACGCTGGCGCATACCACCAGAGAACTCATAAGGATACTGATTTGCGCGCTTTTCAGCATCTGGTAAACCAGCTTGAGTAAGAACTTCTGCAATCTGTTCTTTCAGTTTTTCCTTATCTTTTGATGCAAGCCCATTGGCTTCCAATGTCTCTTTAACTTGCTGTCCAATCTTATGAACTGGGTTCAGGTTAGACATTGGATCCTGTGGCACCATACCAATCTGATTACCACGAATCTCAACAAACTCTTCTTCAGTTGCATTAGCGAAATCTTTACCGTTGAACAGAATCTGACCGCTAGTCACTTTACCATTGCTAGGCAAAAGACCAATAGCAGAAAGTGCTGTTGTTGATTTACCTGAACCAGACTCACCTACAATAGCAACAGTTTCACCTGGCATCACAGTAAGGTTTGCATCTTGAACAGCGTTCACATCACCATTCTTGGTTTCAAAGGTAATAGCAAGATTTTTGATATCAAGCAGTGGCTGATTTGGATCCAGAACTTCTTGTTCTGATTTTTCAGTATCGTTTTCAGCTTCTAACGATTTACCATCTTTCTTATGAGCATCAGTGTCAGCAACTGCTGTACTTGCGGCTAATGTATCTACCCTCCTGCTGTCTTCCAAGTCTGTAGTATCAAGCTTAGAATCAGTATCAAGATTTACAGTATCTACACCAGAATCTGTACCAAGACTCTCAGTACCAACACCAGAATCAGTATCAAGATTTACAGTATCAACACCAGAATCAGTATCAAGACTCTCAGTACCAATAACTGAATCAGTACCAAGAAGTGACTCATCATCAAGTTGACGATGAGTAGTTATATCGTGGTCAGCAACTAAACTATCAGTATCGACAGAATGACTAGTAGTTAAACCATCAGTATCAATGTGATGAGTAGTAGTTAGATTATCTGTATCCACTAGATTGTTAGTATCTACCTCATTATTAGTATCTACTAGCTTCTCAGTTTTCAGGTAATTATCTGATTTCAGGTAATTGTCTGAATCCACTAAATTTTCAGTGTCAACTTGATTACCATCAGTTTCTAATGGATTGTCAATGAGTGAATCACTAGTCAATGGCATCTCAGTGTTATTAACATCATTTGAAAACTCTTGATCAGTCATGATTTACCTCTTCCTTGCTTTAGGATCTAGTGCATCACGCACTGCGTCACCGAGCATGATAAAGCTCAATACTGTCAATGACAATGCGAAAGATGGCCAGAACAAAGCACCTGGATTTGTACGCATGGACATACGAGCTGCAGAAATATCGTTACCCCAGCTCATAACGTTTCCAGGTAAACCAATACCTAGGAATGAAAGTGTTGCCTCAGCCACAATGAAAATACCAAGGTTCATTGTAGAAGTTACAATTACTGGTGCAAGTGCGTTAGGAATAACGTGTTTAATCAAAGCTCCAAAACGAGATACACCTAGCGACTTAGCAGCAGTCACATAGTCTGCGTTCTTTGCAGTAATAACTGCACCACGCATAATACGAGCCATCTGCGGCCAGGAGAATAAGGTTAGGATCAGAACCACTGTCCAAACACCAGCATGGTCTTTGAATTGAGGTGTCTGCATCAAAACCAAAGCACCCAAGATAAGAGGCAATGCGAAGAAGATATCACCAACACGAGAGAGTACTGCATCAATCCATCCACCGTAGTATCCAGCAAGTGCACCAATAAGGCCACCTAGAAGCAATACTGCGATAGTAGTTGCAAGACCAACAGTTAATGACGCACCAGCACCATGAACCATACGTGAATAGACATCACAACCTTGCTTAGTAAATCCAAGTGGATGTCCGTGTGTTGGGCCATCATCGGAGTTGTCTAGAAGACAGCCACTATCAGGGGCAACCTTACTGAACAGATTTGGGAACAAACCAACAAGGACTAAGAAGAAAATCATAATCACTGATGCAATGAACATTGGTTTTGTGCGTAGTGATTGCCACGCTTCGTTCCACATACTGGTTGGTGCGGCCTCTTCGTTCATTTTGTCAGTTACTTGAAGAGGTGTCTCCTCGAGAGGAGCAACAAAGTGATCTGGAGAAATTTTTGTATTACTCATAACGAATCCTTGGGTCTAGCCATGCATAAAGCAGGTCAACAAGTAAGTTGGTAACGAGGAATACCATCACCAAAACACTGACAATAATTACAACTGTTGGTGCTTCACCGGCGTTAATAGCCTTATAAAGAGCATTACCAACACCAGGGACGTTGAAGATAGATTCTGTTACAACAGCTCCACCCATCAAGCCACCTAAATCTGCACCTAAGTAAGTTACTACCGGAATCAAAGAGTTACGAAGGATGTGCCTAGTAATAACTTGCTTACGTGGTAGTCCTTTAGCAGTTGCTGTACGAACGTAATCAGCGTTTTCATTTTCAATAACGGATGTCCTCGTTAATCTGAGT
This sequence comes from Micrococcaceae bacterium, assembly GCA_047605865.1. Lineage (GTDB taxonomy): Bacteria > Actinomycetota > Actinomycetes > Actinomycetales > Micrococcaceae > JASGDC01. The sequence goes on from JASGFC010000001.1 coordinate 74,686, forward strand.
ACGTATCCGAAGGATATCAAACCCAGCACGATGGCGGGCAATATCATGTCAGTAAATCCAGCGTGGGTACCTACAGTAGGTTTTGCCCAATGCAATTTCACACCAAAGACGAACTGCATAACGAAACCCAGCACGAAAGTTGGAATAGAAATTACTAGCAATGACAAGAACAATACAGTTCCATCAAACCATCCACCTTTTTTAAGACCAGCGTAAAGACCAAACAAGATACCGAAGAAAGCTTCAAAGGCAAGAGCCATCAAAGCCAAACGTAAGGTCACAGGGAATGCCTGAGCTAAGATATCTGAAATTGGTCGACCACTAAAGTCTGTACCAAGGTTAAAGGTCAATAGGTTCTTGAGAAAGATAAAATACTGGACCAAGAACGGTTTGTCTAAATGAAATTGCTGCGTAAATGCTTGTTTTACGCTATCTGGTACCGGTTTATCACCAAAAAGTGCAGCAATCGGGTCTCCTGGCATAGAAAATACCAAATAGTAGACCAAGAATGTTGCACCAAAAAATACCGGGATCATTTGCAGCACACGCCGCATAATATAACGACCCATAAGAGCACATCTCCTAAGTTTTCTTTATTGCTCATGTAGAGCTAACATACCGATTTTAGTATATTTATGCTTTGAAAAACTAATTTATTCGCACAATGACACCAAATTGATATCTAACCTTTATGTAAAAGTTCACAAATTGACACATTCGCTTGAGTAGTTACTAGAAGTAAAATAATAGAGCCTCAAGATTTCTTGAGGCTCTATTATGGTATAGATTGTGGCTAGCTCTTAGCTGCAATCTGTGAGTACATTGGAAGTCCGTTCCATGCAAGTTTAACGCTTTGCACGTTGTTAGACCATACAGACTGACCTTTGTAATCGTAAAGCGGAATGGCAGCCATATCATCCAAAAGCATGCTCTGAGCTTCATTAAGCTTGTTGTAACGATCAGTATCTGAAGTTGCAGTCTGAGCTTCATTAAGCTTCGCATCAAACGCAGTGTTTGTGTACTGAGAAGCGTTGTTCGAAGCATTTGTCTGGAACATAGGCTGAATGAAGTTGTAGATTGAAGGGTAATCTGCTTGCCATGATTGACGGAATGCACCAGTTAGTTTCTTGTTATCACGATCTGTCAAGAAAGACTTAAAGTCTGGGTAAGGCTTACCTTCAGCATTGATACCAAGGTTGTTCTTAAGCTGGTTAGCTACAGCATCTACCCACTCTTTGTGTCCACCATCGTTGTTGTAAGCAATAGTGAATGTACCACTACCGTAAGGACTAATAGCATCAGCTTGAGCCCAAAGTTGCTTAGCTTTCGCAGGATCGTAATTAGCATTAGTACTTCCAGCAACATCCTTATTGTAACCAGGGATTGATGAAGGTACGAACTGTTGAGAAGCATCTTTAGATCCGTTGAAGATTTTTGACATCAATTCGTCACGGTTAATAGCCATAGCGATTGCTTGACGACGTAGTTTACCTTCTTGATCTTGGTGGAAGTGATCAATATATGTTGGAACACCAATTTGTGCGTTACCAGCATAAGGCGTATTCACGAAACGATCTTTGAAGTCAGACTGGTAAGACTTAAGCTGTGCAGGAGGAACCTGGTAAAGCACGTCTAGGTTATCTGCTTGAGCGTCAGAGTATGCAGCATCTGCAGACTGGTAAATCTTGAATGAAATACCACCGTTGGCAGGCTTGTCAGTACCAGTGTAAGTATCACTCTTTACAAGATCAATTGAGGTATTGTGCTGCCAAGCACCTTGACCACTCATCTTGTAAGGACCGTTACCAATAGGGTTCTCACCGAAGCTCTTAGGGTCTTGGATTGCTTTTTCAGGCAAAGGACGGAAAGCTACGTAACCCATACGTTGCTTGAAGTCTGCAACAGGGTGCTTTAGTTTAATAGTGAAAGTATTATCATCAACAACTTTTAGACCAGACAGTGTTGTCTGAGTTTTGTTGTTAGCATCATAACCTTCGATATCTTGGAAGAAGTCAGTTGCACCCTGGGCATTTTTAGCACTTGCACCAAAGTTCCATGCATCTACATAGTTCTTTGCTGTTACTGCACTACCATCGTCAAACTTGTCACCAGGCTTGATTTTCACAGTAATGTTCTGATTATCTGTAGTTGTCCAAGACTGTACTTTAGCATCAACAAGGGCACCGTTGTCGCCATAAGTGTATAGACCTTCAGAAATAAGATCCAAGACACGTCCACCACAGTTCTCAGTAGTGTTTGTAGTCACAAGACCTTGTTGCGGTTCACAACCATCTGCAGAAAGAATTGCGTCAGGACCAGAAGTCTTAGAACTTCCACCACCACAGGCAGAAAGTCCTAGTGTTAATGTTGCAGCAACTGCTGTTGCTTGTGCGGTGCGTTTGAAACGCATATCGCCTCCCAGGATAAAATTGTTTTGCCTCTAAAATTGCTAAAAGCAAAATCCTTAGCTTTTTTGTATTAACCTCTTACTTAAGAAAAATAAGAGCTAACTAAAATATAGCGATAAAAATGCTTTGAACATACCAAAATTGGAATATCTTCATATACTGTTATAAAGAAGTAATAAATTTTCTCTACTTTTTGAGCACTTTTTAAAAGCTGATTCTTATAAATATCCTGCTTAATTTTAGTTTCGTGCCAAAGAATGAAGACTACGCTGTACACTAAGGCGTATCATGCTCCAAAATCAAAAAATAAAATTACTAAACGTTAAATCTAAACTCGACCACATCGCCATCTTGCATGATGTAATCTTTACCTTCCATGCGGACTTTACCTTTGGATTTTGCTTCGTTCATAGAACCAGCTGCAACAAGATCATCAAAGCTTACTACTTCTGCTTTAATAAAGCCACGTTCAAAATCTGAGTGAATAACCCCAGCTGCTTGCGGTGCTGTATCGCCTTTATTGATAGTCCATGCACGAGATTCTTTTGGCCCAGCAGTAAGATAGGTTTGCAAACCAAGCGTTGAAAAGCCAACTCGTGCTAGTTGGTTAAGACCAGATTCGCTCTGCCCTGTTGATTCAAGGAGCTCTTGGGCTTCATCAGGTTCTAAGGCTACTAACTCAGACTCAAGTTTTGCGTCTAAGAAGATTGCTTCTGCAGGAGCCACAAGTTTTTTCAACTCATCCTGCTTTTCTTTATCACCAAGGATGCCCTCATCAACGTTAAAAACATAAAGGAAAGGTTTTGCGGTGAGTAAATTAAGTTGAGAAAGATACTCAGTATCCATGCCAGAAGCAAAGACTGTAGTTCCTGCTTCAAGATGCTTCTTAGCTTCTTCATAAGCATCAAGTTGAGCTTTTTCAGCTTTCTTTTGCTTCACTTCTTTTTCAAGTTTTGGGATAGCATTTTCAAGTGTTTGGATATCTGCCAACATTAATTCAGTATTGATTGTTTCCATATCTGACTCTGGGTTCACTGCCCCATCAACATGGACAACATCAGGATCATCAAAAACACGAATCACTTGAGCAATAGCTTGTGCTTCACGAATGTTGGCAAGAAATTTATTTCCCATGCCTTCACCTTCAGAAGCACCTTTGACAATACCAGCAATATCCACAAAAGAAACTGTTGCAGGAAGTTCGCGTTCTGAATTAAAGATTTCAGCAAGTTTACTAAGCCTCTCATCAGGCAATGGCACAACCCCAACGTTTGGTTCAATCGTTGCGAATGGATAGTTTGCTGCAAGCACTTCATTCTTTGTTAGTGCATTAAAAAGTGTAGATTTACCAACGTTAGGCAAGCCAACAATACCAATAGTGAGAGCCACTTATTTCCTTACTTATAGAGATAGAATTTAGTTCAATTCTAACAAAATAGAACTCAGCACTTTAACTCCATACTGCAAAAAGGTAGCATTAAGCACAAGAGAAACAAAGGAACAAGACAATTTCCGCAAGGCTATCGTGCCTGTTTTAAAGAAAAGGCTGTTCATGTTTGTTTTCATCGATGATTCTGGTGATCCAGGGTTTAAATTTTATAAAGGGTCAAGTAATTTTCTAGTTATTACCTGTGTGATATTCAATCAGCGAGAAGATGCGGATGAAACTTCATCAAAAATCCTTCAGCTTAAGAAACAACTTGGAATTTCTCCTCGACAAGAATTCAAATTTAGTCAGTCTAGAGAATCTGTTAAATCTACATTTTTAAAAAAGATATCTCAACATAATTTTTCAACATAATTTTTCTATAAGGGCATTAGCAATTGATAAAAGAAAAATTTCAGATTCTCAACTAAGAAATAATCCAAAAGAATTCTATAATTTTGCAATTCTACAAGTTCTTAAACGAGCATCGATTCACCTAACTAATGCAGATATTAAGCTAGACGGCACAACAGGTAAGAACTATAAGAGACAATCTGTTACTTATTTTCGACAAAATCTTAATACTCCTCATCATCATGTCATCAAGAAACTTAAGTACGTAGACTCTAAGAACTACCTTCTTGTTCAGCTTGCTGACATGACAGCAGGAGCAATCAGAAGCAAAGTTGAATATGGAAAATCAAATTATATAAACCTTATAGAAGGAAGAATAAAAGACTTATGGATTTACAATCCCTATTGAAATCTGCAGAAAATAGAACTAGCGATTGTTTATACAATCGCTAGTTCAAATACAATTCTGCGTCAAACATCTAGACTATGAATTTAGAATTCTAGTCAAGTACACCTCCGGTGTCAATTCGAATGCAAGAGAGGCTTTGTAACTTTAGCTTAACAAAGGCTACTAATAAAATCTAGACTAAAATAAACTTGAAGTTTACATCACAACTGAGTATTAAGAGTTATTGCAGTTCTTTTCTGCTAACTTAGCACTCTTACGACCACCAAGAGCACGATCATCATCTTTAATCATTGACCTTAACTCTTTAGGCAGTGAGAATAATAAATCTTCTTCAGCGGTCACAACTTCTTCTACATTGTTGTACCCGTAATCAGCGAGCAACTTGATAACCTCTTGCACTAAGACTTCAGGGACAGAAGCTCCAGAGGTAACACCAACAGTACTGACACCCTCAAACCATTTTTCATTAACTTCTTGAGCAAAGTCTACGCGGTGAGCAGCCTTGGCACCATAATCCAAAGCAACTTCAACAAGACGCACAGAGTTAGACGAATTAGAAGAACCCACAACAATGACTAAATCAGATTGTGGAGCAATCTTTTTAATGGCGACTTGGCGGTTCGTTGTGGCATAGCAAATATCATCGCTAGGCGGGTCTTGAAGTTTAGGGAAACGCTTCTTCAAAAGACGTACTGTTTCCATTGTTTCATCCACACTCAAAGTGGTTTGAGAAATCCAGATGACCTTTTCAGGGTCCCGAACCTGAACTTTATCTACCTCTTCAGGACCATTCACTAACTGAATATGCTCCGGAGCCTCGCCCATCGTGCCTTCAACCTCTTCATGACCCTCGTGTCCCACAAGGATGATGTCATAATCACCTTTAGCAAAACGAACTGCTTCACGATGAACTTTAGTCACCAAAGGGCAGGTAGCGTCAATTGTTTTTAAACCACGATCCGCAGCGTTCTTCACCACTGCAGGCGAAACACCATGAGCAGAAAAGACTGTTAATGCACCTTCTGGCACTTCATCTACCTCGTCAACAAAAATAGCGCCTTTATCCTCTAAAGTTTTGACCACATGAACGTTGTGCACAATTTGTTTACGCACATAAACTGGCGCTCCATGATGTTCCAGTGCCTTTTCTACAGCAATAACAGCACGATCAACTCCAGCACAATAGCCACGAGGAGCAGCGAGTAGCACTTTCTTTTCGCCTTGAGGAATATCTAAGTCTTCGGGTTTAATGCGTTTCCTAGGAACTATAGGAGTGTTAAGGGATACAGAAGTCATATTCCAATTTTAGCTCACTTGTGGCCAACAGACCTGAACGTGTTTAACCACTCTTACATACTCCACTGTTCATGAAGACAAAATGTGTAAGATGAACTTATGAGTAATCTCCCAGAATATGCGAGCCAAACAACTCCAGAAAACCCGTGGCCAGTATCCCATTTTTCTGAACAGCTTAAAAAGCATATCGAAAAAGCTCCTGCTACCTGGATTGAGGGAGAGATTTTACAGTTCAACCAACGTAGTGGTACTTCTTTTCTTACTCTTAAAGACCTTTCAGCAAATGCTGCTGCACAATTGACCATCTGGCAAAGTGTGCTTTCTAAACTGCCAGTAACACTTCAAGAAGGCAATCGTGTAGTTGCCTATGTTAAAGCTAATTATTGGATTGCCGGTGGTAGGCTATCCATGCAAACTATGGACATTAGACCTGTTGGCGAAGGTGAACTCTTACTACGAATAGAACAACTTAAAAATGCGCTCGCCCAAGAGGGTCTGTTTAATGAGGAGCATAAAAAATCATTACCTTACTTACCGCAACGTATTGGCCTTGTTACAGGTAAAGATTCAGATGCCTTAAAAGACGTGCTTCAAAATGCTCGCCGACGTTGGCCAGCAGTACAATTTGAGATTCGTGAAGTCGCAGTACAAGGCAAAAACGCAGTGCAGGAAGTCTGTGAAGCTATCAAATACCTTGATGCACAAGAAACTGTAGATGTTATTATCGTGGCCAGAGGTGGTGGAAGTGTTGAAGACCTCATGCCTTTTAATGACGAGCAAATGGTGCGTACTATTTTTGCCGCGCAAACACCTATTGTTTCAGCAATTGGGCATGAAGCTAACAGGCCAATCATTGATGAAGTAGCAGACCTTCGTGCTTCTACGCCCACCGATGCTGCTAAGCGAACCGTTCCAGATTTAGAAGAGCAGCAAGATTTAATTCAAGAAGCACAAGAACGTATGCGCAACTATATGCAAAGCTTTTACCTTCGAGAGATGGATGGTTTACATTCTTACCTTGATCGTCCAGTGCTTAAAAACCCTTGGGGCAGTTTTGAAGTCAAAGAACAAGAGCTTCTCCAACTCAAGAACAGAGCTACTCTTGCTATTAAAAATAGAGTGCAGTTAGAAGATTCAAACCTTACTAGCAAGGTCACTTTACTCAAAGCACTATCACCACAACATATCCTAGACCGCGGTTACGCAGTCATTAGAAATCAAAATTTAGAACTTGTTAAATCCGTTAATGACACCACAGCAAGTGGCGAGCTTATCATTGCTCTTGCTGATGGTGTTCTCGATGCCACGGTACACAATATCAGGAGGAAAGATGGCTGAACAACTACCAGAAGATATTACATCTCTAAGCTATGAAAAAGCACGCGATGAACTCATTGGCATAGTTTCTGAACTAGAATCTGGCCAAGCTCCCCTTGAAGAATCTATGAAGCTCTGGGAACGTGGCGAACAACTTGCACAACACTGCAAAAACAACCTCGATGGCGTTAAAAAGAAACT
>JASGFC010000002.1:0-79338 GCA_047605865.1 Micrococcaceae bacterium
ATAGCGGACTAAAATGCAATGAAATTTGAGAAGTTTATAACAATTTACCGTTACTTTCTACAAAATTTGAACTAGCTGATATATTAAGACTGTGAAACTTCTAAGGTCACCTAAGAAATCACTAGCAACTGTTTTTCTCGCTAGTGTCTTTGTACTTTCTGCTTGCAACCCAGATGACAACGTCAATACCCCTACGCACACTTCATCTTTGAAAGGCACTTTAACCGGTATTGGATCCAGTGCACAAAAGTCTGCTGTTGATGCGTGGACGGCAGAATTTGAATCAAATAATTCTCAAGTAAATTTGCAATATTCTTCTGATGGCTCCGGAGCTGGACGTACTGCTCTAATCAATAAATCAGCAGATTTCGCCGGATCAGATGTTGCCATGAAGCCTCAAGAACTCGAACAGTCAAAGAACGTTTGTGGGTCAAACGGCGCCTTTGATATACCGGTTTACATTAGCCCTATTGAAATTACTTTTAACCTAGAAAATATTAAAGAACTGAACTTAGATTCAGCAACTATTGCTAAAATTTTTAACGGTAAAATCACGAAATGGAACGATACAGCCATTGCTGCTTTGAACCCTGGAGTAAAGCTCCCAGATTTAGCTATTACGCCAGTGCATCGTGGAGACGAGTCAGGAACTACTCAGAACTTTACTGATTATCTGCATAAAACAGCTGGTTCCGAATGGCCAGATGAGGGAGCCCAAAGCTGGCCTAAAGCCTACGACGGTGAAGCTGCACAAAAAACTGCTGGTGTTGTTTCCACCACTCAAGCAACACCTGGAGCTATTGCTTATGCTGATGAATCAGGTGTGAGTCCAGATTTAGGTAAAGTCAAAATTAAAGTAGGAAATCAGTTTGTTGCTATTACTCCAGAAGGTGCTTCGAAGGTTGTGGCACAGTCACCAAAGCAAAGCGGCCGTGCTGCAAATGATTTAGCTATAGACATTAATAGAACTTCTACTGACCCTACTACGTATCCTTTGGTGCTGGTTTCGTATCACGTGCTATGTTCAACGTACCCTTCTCAGGAGAAAGCTGACAACGTTAAAGCATGGGAGAGTTACGTTGTCAGTGAACAAGGACAGAATACTTCTAAACAATCCGCAGGCTCAGCACCATTACCTGATACACTACGTGCACAGGCACAGCAATCAATCAACAGTATTGGGGTTCAATGATGGCAACGAACAAAACTGATGAAAAGATTTTTACTGGCCTTACTAAAGGCTCAGGTATCCTGATTCTGCTCATCCTCGCAGGTGTTGCTATTTTCTTGATTGCGCAGGCCTTCCCAGCTTTTATCACCCCTGCAGATAAAATGCCAAACCAAGTTGGTTTTTGGCATTATGTTATGCCCTTAGTGGCTGGAACTCTTATGGCTTCAGCTATAGCATTGTTGATTGCAACACCTATTGCTATTGGAATTGCACTCTTTATTTCTCACTATGCACCAGCAAAACTAGCAAAACCTTTAAGCTATGTGGTTGACTTATTGGCTGCAATTCCTTCGGTTATTTATGGCTTGTGGGGTTGGATGATTTTAGCGCCAAAAATGTCTCCAATTTTTGAGTTCTTAAGTTCTAAACTGGGTTTTATTCCAATTTTTGCTGGTCCACCTTCTGCAACAGGACGCACTCTATTAACAGCAGGCATCGTGTTAGCCGTTATGATTCTACCTATTATTACTTCCATGACTCGTGAAGTTTTCGTGCAAGCACCAAAGCTACAAGAAGAAGCTGCTCTTGCCTTGGGTGCTACTAAGTGGGAAATGATTCGCATGGCCGTTTTCCCATATGCTAAGAGCGGAATGATTGGTGGCATCATGCTAGGGCTAGGGCGAGCACTCGGTGAAACGATGGCTGTAGCAATGGTACTTTCTCCGGGAGAGTTCGTTAGCTCACTTATCAAATCTGGTAACAACACCATCGCTTCTGAAATTGCTTTGAACTTTCCTGAAGCTTCAGGAATCCGCATGAACGAGCTAGTCGCTGCTGGTTTAGTCTTGTTTGTTATTACCTTGCTAGTTAATATGCTAGCTCGCTGGATTGTAGCTAAAGGGGCGATTAAAGCATGAGTTCAACATTAACTTCTCAGTCACGTCGCCTACCACGGTACGCGCCATTAGCTTTTGTGGTCATTGCCTTGATTGTTGCTGGAGCCCTAGTGGCAATTCTTCAAGGTGGAGTGGTTAGTTTCACCATCTTGGCAGTGATCAGCTTCATTGTGATTTCAACAGTAGTAACTATTGCAGTAGAAGGAAGTCGTAATGGGGTTAACACCCTCATGCAATCACTGATTTATAGTGCTTTTCTTATTGCTTTGGTGCCACTGGTTTCAGTTCTTTATTCAACAATTGCCCACGGTGTTCCTGGATTGAGTTGGGATTTCTTGACGCACTCTATGTATGGGGTTACTGGTTATTATGATAAACAAGCAGTGGCAAATCACACTCCAATTCTAGGCGGTATGTTCCATGCGCTCATGGGTACTTTGTTGATTACCTTGTTAACAACCTTAATCTCGGTTCCTATTGGCTTGCTCACTTCCATTTATCTGGTTGAATATGCAGAAGGAAATCACCTGAGTAAAATTATTGTTTTCTTGGTTGATGTCATGACAGGTATCCCATCGATTGTTGCAGGTTTGTTCTCTTACGCCTTCTTCTCTCTCATTATTGGTCCAGGTACTAAAAATGGTGCCGTTGGTGCTGTTGCCTTGTCTGTATTGATGATTCCAGTTATTGTTCGTTCCAGTGAGGAGATGCTTCGGTTGGTCCCTTTTGAGCTACGTGAAGCATCTTATGCTCTTGGAGTACCAAAATGGAAAACCATTCTGAAGGTAGTTTTGCCAACAGCAATCTCAGGTATCGTCTCTGGTGTTACCATAGCGATTGCCCGTGTTATTGGAGAAACAGCGCCTTTGATTGTTACGGCAGGCTTTGCGTTGAAGATGAACTACAATTTGTTCCATGGTTGGATGACTGCACTTCCAGCTTACATTTACCAACAAGCTCTGAACCCAACTGCCCCTCAAGCTCCTGAGCCTAGTCTTGAACGTGCCTGGGCTGCAGCGCTGATACTGATTGTGATAGTGATGTTGCTTAACCTTGTAGCTCGCCTCATTGCCCGATATTTTGCCCCTAAGACCGGAAAGTAGAAAAGATGTCAAAGTCTATTGAAGCTAAGCACGTGAATGTTTATTATGGTGATTTCCTTGCTAATGAAGACATCAGCATGAAGATTGATCCTCGTACAGTAACAGCATTCATTGGGCCTTCAGGTTGTGGTAAATCAACATTCTTACGTACTTTGAATCGTATGCACGAGGTAATCCCTGGTGGTCGTGTTGAGGGTGAGGTTCTACTTGATGGTGAAAATCTTTATGCACCTGGTGTTGATCCTGTTGATGTGCGTAGGCAAGTAGGTATGGTATTCCAGCGCCCTAATCCTTTTCCAACAATGAGCATTAAAGAGAATGTGCTTGCTGGAGTCAAGCTTAATAAAATCCCACTGAGCCAAACGGAACAAGATGAGCTGGTGGAAAAATCTTTAAAAGGTGCAAATCTTTGGAATGAAGTTAAAGATCGTCTGGATAAACCAGGGATGGGACTTTCTGGTGGACAGCAGCAACGTCTATGTATTGCCCGAGCAATAGCTGTGAAACCACAAGTGTTGTTAATGGATGAGCCATGTAGTGCCCTAGATCCTATTTCTACCTTGGCTGTTGAAGATCTTATTACCGAATTGAAAGAAGATTACACCATCGTGATGGTAACTCACAACATGCAGCAAGCTGCTCGCGTGTCAGATAAAACTGCTTTTTTCAACATTGCTGGTACTGGTCAGCCAGGTAAACTCATCGAATACGCTGACACCACTGACATCTTTAATTACCCGAAAGAAAAAGCTACAGAAGATTACATCTCAGGTCGTTTTGGATAGAACAGCCTACAAACAAGTTGCTACAGAAAATTACTGATAGCTAGATAAAGTAAAGCACTGGCTAGAAACGTCACAAATGGTGTCAGTATCCAAATGGTCAAAATTTTAGTGACCACATTGGTATTGACAGCTTTCCATCGTGGCACAGTTCCAGAGCCAACTAGCGCAGTAGTAAATAATTGAGTAGATGATGCAGGCGCTTGTAAAAGTGAAGCAACAACATACATTATGGCTGGGAGAATTTGTGCAATGGAGCCTTTGAGTGGATCAAGTGGAACTAGCCTGTTACTTAAAGTATCGGTGATGCGCCATCCACCTGAAAATGTCCCAATAGCAAAGCTCAGTGCAAGAGCTAAAATGAGCGCTACAGGAATTGCTTCATGATGCAACTTTCCCTCAACAGATTTTATTGCTAACCAGCCAAGGAAACCTAAGCGTTGTGCAGTTGCGATAGCGTGAGTTAAAGCTAGAGTAGCAGTTGCAATAGACTGAGTCAGACGTAGTCTGCGATTCATTTTATGTGGCTGTTCATCTTGCGCCCAATAAGCCACAGCTAGAGCGCAAGCAAGCGCAAGGAAGAAACTAAGCACAGGCAGAAGTAGCAATGGGAGAATAACTTCCCATAACACAGCATTAAGGTCAATAGTAGTATTTTCACTTCTTACCGCAATGATAGATGCCCAAGAAGCTCCAGCAATAGCACCGAAGAGCGCATGTGTGGAAGAGCTAGGCATACGAAGTAGTAGTGTGAGTAAATCCCACACAAAAGCAGATACTACAACACAAATAATGATAATTGGTCCACCAACACCTGCTGGAAGTTGAACCCAGTCTTGGTGAACACCAATAGGGATATTAGGCCATAAGAAGCCACCAGCTAATGCTCCAATTAGGGCAAAGATTGAGGTAAGCCTAATGGCAATAGCTGGTGTTAGTGCACGGGTTTTAACTGCAGATGCAATGGTATTGGAAGCATCGTGGGCTCCGTTAATAGCGGCAAAAACAACCAATAATCCAAGACTAATACCTAAGAGAGCCTGAGACATTTAAGATTCCTTAAGGGCAATACCACAGCAAATAGTGGCAAGGTTTTTAAAATCTTTACTAATCTCAAGGAGTGCGTTGGCAACATCAAGGGTACGCAATTTTTTACTACCTTTTGTTTCCTCATAAAGGTTGGGAATATATTGGTTGTGACTGCGCTGAGCTTGTTTGGTGAGTCTAAGAATTTCCATCCACTGATCCCCTGAGTTATCAATATCAGAGAGGTTCTTAACCATCTCAGAGGAGAGTTCAGCCTGGCGAGATATAATTTGGATTTGGTCAACAGCAGGGAAGGGGAACTTAGTAGTATCAGCTAGGTTAATGAGCTCTCCAGCTGTCACGATATCTTCAATGATGTCATAGAGCTGATTTGATACTTGGTATAAATCTTCACGGTTAAGAGGAGTAACAAAACTAGATTGCATAGAAGTAAGCACTGAAAAGTGCAAATCTGAACTTTCGGCTTCTAATTGATGCAGATTATTAAAAATCTCATCACGATCTTTTTTAGCTGAACCAATGAGTTCAGAAAGGACTCTAGTACCTTCGCGGGTTTTTTGGGCAAGTTTATTCAGGCGCGTCAGTGAGGACTGATCCAGTGGAAAAATTCTTAACTTCATGCGTTACCTTATCTTAATGGTGCTAGGCTGAGACGCCTCTCGGCGAAAGGCCGCTCGAAGCGGCAAAGGTTAGAGCCCGGGGGTTCAGCAGCCTAGCACTACCATTATTCTAACGTAGTTCGCCTGCTCGCCAAAGCTGAGCGCAGTATTCTAAATCTTCAGCAGTGCGTACTAATCTTTGACTAGCTTGATGTAAATGTGAAGCATCTATTCCTTCAAGATATGCACGATGGTCTGCGATAGTTGTTTGTCCAACAGCAACTACTCGGCAAAAAGAGCCGAATCTTTCTAGTGCTATGGCAAAATCTCCATCGAAAGCTCCCGTTAGTATGGCATCAGCCATAGTAACAATTTCATCAGCGCTTGCAGGTTCTGCAACGCCTGCTATAGCGTGCGAAACTTCCGCTTGTGAGCGGCCAGTCTGGAAGTATGTGCTTACTCTATCTGGTTCTTTATTGATAACAGCACGAAGTGTATAAATACGCCATAAGGCGCCAGGAAGTGTTCGTGGATGAGACAATGCCCAAAGTTCAGACAGCAGTGAAAGTCCATAATCATCGGTAAGAGTAACCAGCCTTTCGGTGATGGCATCGTCTTCACTATCTCGACCATGATGCAGTAAAGCATGTGCAGCACGGCTAGCTGCTGCAGTCATTTCTGCTGGGTCTACGCCTGAACCATAGTTTTCAAAGACTTGAGGGTCAAATTTGGCAGGCTTGTGAGGTCTTTCATCCATAATCTTATTTTAGACTCCTTGAGCATGATGAGTGGATTACACTCTGTGTGCAAACGCCTTCGCGATATCTTTTGTTTACAATCTTGACTACAATTGATAAGAACAAAAGATTCTTAATGAGAAAGAACATTTAGATGGATTTTTTCACTTTTCAAACTGGGCATACTTCTGTGCGTTCCTTTGAAGAAAAGCCAATAGCTGAAGAGTTAAAGCAGCAGTTAATAATAGCAGCTCAGAGCGGTTCATCCTCAAGTTTTGTGCAAGCTTATTCTATTATCGAGCTACAAGATCGTGAAAAAATTAATGAAATTGCTCAGTTATCAGGTGGGGAATACTTTATTCCAAAAGCTGGAGCTTTCTATATATTTGTAGCTGATTTACACCGAGATTACCTTATTGCCAAAGAAACAAATGATAATTTTGAGGCTTTTGCTTCTATGGAATCGTTACTTGTGGGCATTGTAGATGCCACTATTGCTGCGCAAAATATGGCTCTTTTTGCAGAGTCACAAGGTTTAGGTATTTGTTACATTGGTGGAATTCGTAATGATATATTCCGTGTGGCTCAGTTACTAAACTTGCCTTCACACACAGTGCCACTTTTTGGATTGACCGTTGGTTACCCTAGTAAGAAAAACGAAGTAAAACCTCGCCTGCCTCAACAAGTAGTACTTCACATTGATAGTTATCAAGACAATCCAGATTCAATTAAAGAATATGATCAAACAATGAGTGATTACTATTCTTCACGTGGTAGTAGTGCTCAAAACTCTAGCTGGAGAGTCAAGATACAAGAACGTTTTGCAAAAAATACTAGGCAAGAAGTTGCGCAGTTCTTAAAACAGCAAGGTTTCAACTGTTCCTAGTGGTTATGTGCTAAGTCGCATTTTTTTAAAAAACACGTTATTATGTTAGAAGTGCTTAGCACTGGAGGGCCTTTAGCTCAGTTGGTAGAGCAACGGACTTTTAATCCGTGGGTCGTGGGTTCGATCCCCACAGGGCCCACTAGCATGGTTGCTTATTAGGGTTTTTATGCCCTTGGTAAGAGTGCTGGTGTAGACCGCTGTTTCCTTTGTTTTTAGGGTTGTGGCGGTCTTTTACTTTTCTCTTTTGAGTGTGAAATAGTTTTGATTTGACACTCTTTTTTTTTGTGTACTCTTATATAGCAATGAATAATCAACTACAAAACACCTTGACCAACCACGCGCATTCAGCTTGGCAATCAAATCCAGCTATGCATCAAATTATTAATGGCTACGCTGAGTTCCACGCAGTATTGGCTATTGTCGGAGGTTTGTTCTTGCTAATTACTGGCACTTGTAGCATAAAGGGCTGGGCTCGGTTCAAGAGGGTTGATAAAATAGATCGGTTTAAGTGGCCGTTTTCAAAGAAAGTCTACTTTTGTTTCGCAAGCTTGTTTACCGTTATCGCTTTACTATTGGCGCTGGTTACGGTAGCTAATATCACCAACGTCACCAATCCGTTGCCTGGCTTCACTGACAGTATTCCTTCAATGACTACCGATAGCTATAATCAACAACTATATGTCGCGTTCAATGACTGGATAGTATCAGGTAATTCTACACCGCCAAGCTTGGTGCAGCAGCGTATTCATCATCGACGGGTATTCCACACTATCAGGGTAATCGGAGGGGTGGTATTGCTGGTCTTATTTACGATGCTGAGCCTATGGATATGGAAGAGGCTTATCCAGAAGCGAGAGGCCAGTGAAACAAAGTGGACGTTAAAAGATGTGACAATGCTTGCCAGTGGCGTGATAGTTGTGGCTATTGCCTTGTTTATGATGGTAGTTGTAATGGCAAACTTGCAAAGCGCAGTAGTACCGATAGCTAATACGCTGCAATTCGGCTAAAAACTTGTTCTAGTGACGCATTCGATGTATATATCATCAATGTTGACGGTATGCTTACCATTTTTAACCAAAAGGCAGGATTGGGTTGTTTTTTACCCCAGTAGCTAATTAATTTTTGAGGCAAGCAAGCGGGATTACCAT
This sequence comes from Micrococcaceae bacterium, assembly GCA_047605865.1. Taxonomy (GTDB): domain Bacteria; phylum Actinomycetota; class Actinomycetes; order Actinomycetales; family Micrococcaceae; genus JASGDC01. The sequence goes on from JASGFC010000002.1 coordinate 8,370, forward strand.
TGTTCCATCATCTGCGGTGTAAGCAACAAGTAATTCATTCCCGCTTCTTCCTTGATATATCAATAAATATTTTACTAGACTTCCGAAAATATGGCGTTTTCATTTCCCAAAAAACGGATTTGAGTCAACAAGAACCACTCTACTATCTTGCCTGGTATGAGTAAACTCTTAAGAATTATGGGTAAATCCAGCTATAAAAGGAGTTACCTGTCTAGTGGTTAAAGTAGACTAGCTTGAACTATTAGCTACGTGTTCTTTCCACGTGGTAGCACCACCATCTTCATCTCCTTGCCAGATAGCTAAATGTACCATAAAGCTATCATCCGAAGCGCCGTGCCAGTGCTCTATTCCAGGGGCAGTGTAGGCAGTTTGTCCAGCATGAAATTCTTGAACTTGTCCGCCACGTTCTTGGATTAGTGCAGTGCCCTCTACGATATGCAGGTATTGTCCGTATTTATGTGAGTGCCATGCTGTTCGTGCACCCGGTGCAAAATGGACGTTCCATGTGTGAAGGCATGAAGGCGCCGAACCGTCAATGATTACAGTTGCGTACACATCTCCATTGAATTTATCACTTGCGCCTTTATTGGTGATTGGTTTAATTTCTTTCATGTTTTTAGCTTACCTTGATAAGAATTTCAGATTCATCAAGTAGCTCATCGACATTGTTATAGTAAAGAGCTATTATCCTGATGCTAACAATAGCTGCTGTATCAATTGCAAAGAACAGGGATTCAGGAGCAGGCTTATTTCTTGCATATAGTTCAGACAATGTTGCTCCTTATTATTACTATTGTCTTGCTGTTTGTGGCAGTGCAGGCATTCAAGTAGCAAGATATTGAAGCATAATTAAGGTGTAACTATGAAGCTTTGTTTATAACGATATTAAATAGATTTGAAGCTATGAGTTGTTAGTGTTCCTTGAAATAACTGGCTTTAGTTGGGGAGAAAATAAATTTTCAGCTTACATTCAGGTTTCCGCTACACTTTAACAAGAAAACTATAGCAAAATGGACTTGTAATTTTTAATTTATCTCGCTACTTAAGGAGTATCGTGCCATTCAAAAAAAACAGCAATGAAGATGCTGAGAAATCAATAAAAACTGTAAAAGGTGATGCACAAACAGTCCAAGCAACTACTGGCCATGCGGTTAAAGCAGGGGCAACGAGTGCGGCTGAAGCACAAGCAATGGGTGTAGACGCTAAGGATGTTAAATTCGTAGGTAACGTTACTAGCAAATCTTTTGACAAAGTAGTCCAGATGAAGATTGATGTTCCTGTTCAGGAAACAGTCAAGGTTGTGGAAGTTCCAACTGAGGTTGTAGTAACTAAGGTTCAAAAAGTTACGCAAGAAGTTCCGGTAGAAAAAGTTGTTCAGGTTCCTCATCCTGATACTGAGAAGGCTGCTGCTGCTGCTCAGCATGAAGCTGCTCTGGCTAAAGCTGCTCAGGAGAAGGCTGAGAAAGAGGCTGCTGCACATAAAGCTACTGCTGAAAAAGCTCAGCAACAGGCAACTGCTGCTATTGCAGAGCATACTAAGTTGAAGAATACTCCTCCAACAGTTCAGAAAGTAACTCATGAAGTTCCTGTAACTAAGGTTGAAAAAGCTCAGCATGAGGTTCCAGTTACTAAGATTGAAAAAGTTAATCATGAAGTACCAGTTACTAAGGTACAGAAGGTAGACAACGAAGTTCCTGTAACTAAGATTCAAAAAGTAACTGAACAGGTTGTAGTCGAAAAAACTGTTCAGGTTCCTCATCCTGATACTGAGAAGGCTGCTGCTGCTGCTCAGCATGAAGCTGCTCTGGCTAAAGCTGCTCAGGAGAAGGCTGAGAAAGAGGCTGCTGCACATAAAGCTACTGCTGAAAAAGCTCAGCAACAGGCAACTGCTGCTATTGCAGAGCATACTAAGTTGAAGAATACTCCTCCAACAGTTCAGAAAGTAACTCATGAAGTTCCTGTAACTAAGGTTGAAAAAGCTCAGCATGAGGTTCCAGTTACTAAGATTGAAAAAGTTAATCATGAAGTACCAGTTACTAAGGTACAGAAGGTAGACAACGAAGTTCCTGTAACTAAGATTCAAAAAGTAACTGAACAGGTTGTAGTCGAAAAAACTGTTACAGATCCAGGTCTAGAAGCACAGGTTGCTCGTTACAAGAAAGAAGCTGAACAAGCACGTAAAGAAGCAGATGGTCTTCGCACAGATGTTCAAGCTGCAGCTGCTCAGAAGCCAAAGGTTATCGAAGTAGTTAAAGAAGTTCCTGTAGAAAAGATCAAAGAGGTCGTTAAGGAAGTTCCTGTTATCCAAGAAAAGATCAAGGAAGTTGTTAAGGAAGTTCCAGTAGAGAAGATCGTTAAGGTTAAAGATACTGATACTGAAAAAGCAGCTGCTGCAGCTACTGCTGCTCACCAGCAGGTTTCAGCTGAAAACGATGGTTTGAAACAACAACTTGCAGCTCTACAGCAGCAACACCAAGGTCTACAGCAACAGCACGAAGCTCTTAAAGCAGACCACGCAAAGATCTCTCAAGAACACACTAAGCTCAAGAGCACTCCTCCTCAAATCCAGAAGGTAACTGAACAAGTTCCTGTAGAAAAGATCAAAGAGGTCGTTAAGGAAGTTCCTGTTATCCAAGAAAAGATCAAGGAAGTTCCTGTAGAAAAGATTGTTGTTCAAGAAAAGGTTAAGGAAGTTGTTAAAGAAATTCCTGTTGAAACTATCGTGACTCAAGAACGTGTAGTTGAAGTTCCAGACAAGTTCGCTGAAGAACAACTTGAAATTGCTCGCAAGGAAATTGCTGCTCTTAAAGATCAACTAGCTGGTGGCGCTGTGTCAGGTGTTCACGTTGTTAGCCGTGAAACTCACGTAGGTGGCGATGACGGACAAGCAACTGTTACTCGTACTACAACTTCTAACGCTGCAAATACTACTGGTACTACTGCCACTGGTACTTCTACTACGGGTACTGGCACTACTGGTGCTAGCACAACTGCTACAAATACTACTGGTACTTCAAAAAAAGCAGGTAACACCACTACTACTGCTACAGCAGCAACAGCTGCTGGTGTAGGTGCGGCTGGTGTCGCTGGAGTAAGCGCTACTGGTGCAGCTAATAAAGCTACATCAACATCAAAAGCTTCTTCAACTGACCTTTCTGATGATGAGGTTACTCAGCGCAACACTGAAGCTGCTTCTCGTCACAAGGGAGCTGGTGCTTCTAAGGCTGATGGTTCAGCTCCAAGTGCTGAGTACACCATTAAAGGCAACGAAGATTCAATGCTTTACCACATGCCTGATACTCAGGGTTGGCAAGATACTATCGCTGAGTTCTGGTTCAAGTCAGAACAAGAGGCAAAAGCTGCTGGTTTCAAGCCAGTTCCAAACCCTCGTAAACTAAAGAAATAATTCTTTACAGTTTGAAAGTGGCTCTCATCTTTTGATGGGGGCCACTTTCAAATGCTACGATATTTTCTGCAATCTAAGCATTTTTATTAGCGAAGGCGAGTAGACTTAACAGTATGAGTGAAATTACTGCCCCTACTATAGCTATGACTGCAGACGATGAGGCAAAACTAGTTGCATTAAAGAAGATGCGCATGGTAGCAACAACAATGCTTGTTGTTATGGCAGTAATTTTTGTTGCTAGTTACGCTTTTCAAAACCAGTATGAGTGGTTAACTTTTGTTCGCGCTGCAGCAGAAGGTGGCATGGTTGGTGGACTTGCTGACTGGTTTGCTGTAACAGCACTTTTTAAGCATCCCATGGGGCTTAAAATTCCACATACAGCTATTATTCCTCGTAAAAAAGACGAAATTGGCGAAAGCCTTTCAAAATTTGTTGAAACAAACTTCCTTTCTGAGCAAGTTGTCCTCTCAAAACTCAATAGTTTCTCTGTTTCACAAAAAATAGGTGAATATATTCTTGAAGGCGATAACGCCGAAAAGCTCACCAATCAGGTAGCTGATGGCGCTAGAGGCGCAATGAATGTTCTTAAAGATGAAGATATCCAAGACATGATTGAGAACATGGTTAAAGAACATGTCGTTAAACCAGAGTGGGGTCCTTACCTTGGTAAATTAGGGGCATCAGTGCTTGCAGATGGGCATCATCACAAGCTTGTGGATATCCTTGTTGATCGTGTTTATGATTGGGCGGAAAAAAACAAAGATACTGTAGCCAATGTTGTAGAAGATCGTAGTCCAACGTGGATGCCAAAGTTCGCAGAAAATTTCGTGGGTGATAAAGTCCATAATGAGCTTGTTGGCTTTTTGAAAGCAGTGAGAAATGATCCACTGCACGATGTTCGTATGGCTATAGATCGTTACCTTATGGATCTTACCCAAGATTTGCAACATGATCCTGCGATGATTCAAAAAGTAGAAGATCTTAAATCTAGTGTGCTTGGCGATGATCGTCTCCGCGAACTTGCAGGAGATGCATGGGGCAGTATCAAAGACGTGCTCACGCAAGAAATTGAAAAAGACAATGGTCAAATTCGTACCAAAGTAAAAGACACTATTATTGAATTTGGTGAACGCCTAGAAAGTGATCCTTCTTGGGGGCACAAGATTGATAATTGGATTCGTGCAGCTGCTCTTAACATTATTAAGAACTATCGTTCAGATATCGCTGCCATCATTAAAGACACAGTTGAGCAGTGGGATGCTAAAGAAACCAGTGAAAAGATTGAACTTCAAGTTGGTAAAGATTTACAGTTCATTCGTATCAACGGTACTGTTGTTGGTGCACTAGCTGGTCTAGTCATTACTTTAATTGCTCACTTCGTCTTAGGGCACTAGTAAAGGAAAAAGTGGAGAAACAAGAAAAACTGAGAAAGCAAATTATAGCTGCGGCACAGTATCGTTTTGCTGTTAAAAAATATGATGCCAGTAAAAAGATACCTCAAGCAGATTGGGATACCATTCTTGAAATTGCCAGACTTTCCCCAAGCTCATTCGGTTGGGAACCATGGCTTTTTCTTGATATTCAAAATGAAGATATGCGTCAGGAAATGGAAGAGTTCTGCTGGGGTGCTATTCCAAGTTTAAAGGGAGCAGACCACGTTATTTTATATTTAGTTCATAAAAACCTCACGCCCGATAGTGATTTTATGCAACAACGAGCAGCACAAACAGGGCGTGATATATCCGAAGACTCAGTTTTTTATGAGAAGTTTTCCCATTTTCAAAAGATTGATTTTGACCTTAATACTGAGCGTGCATTATTTGACTGGGCCAGTAAACAAGCTTACATTCCATTAGCTAACATGATGAATGCAGCAGCAATGCTAGGAGTAGATAGTTGCGCTATTGAAGGTTTTAATCGTGAACTTTTAGAAAGCTATCTTGTAAAAAAGAACATTGTAGATACGCAAGAGTTTGGTGTTGCTGTGATGGCAAGCTTCGGCTATCGTGACATGGAACAACCAGAAAAGAAACGTCAATCACTAGATGCAATTTACAAGGTTATCACGTAAACAGCATAGTAGAATTTTAGAGAAAACCCTACAGAATAAGGAATGATGAAGACAAAAACTCTCCCACACATTATTGCCCATCGTGGTTTGAGCTATGTTTACCCTGAACAAACCTCTGCTTCCTATAAAGCAGCCATTGCTGTTGGCGCAGATGCAATCGAATGTGATGTGCATTTAACAAAAGATCAAGAAGTTATTTGCGTTCATGATTTTGACCTTAAAAGAGTTGCTGGAGTGAATAAAAACGTTGAAGACCTTACTCTAGATGAACTTAAAAAAATCGATGTTTCTGCGCACAAAGGTGGGATGCGCGGGCAAGAAGATCCTGAATTGACAGCACAATTAGGCATCACTGAAGCTGAGAAGAAAACCATCATGACTCTTGCAGAACTGATTGATCTAATCAATGAAACTAGTTCAGATGTGGGGCTTATTATTGAAACAAAACAGCCAAGTCCTTTTGGTGCAGAGCTTGAAAAAGGCATTGTGGCAGTTCTGAAAGAAAAGGGCATGATAAATCAAGATGGTCGCCTTGACCCACGAGTTCAGTTCATGAGTTTCTCTCCAGATTCTATTAAACAGCTAAAGCAAGAATTCCCAGAAACTATTTGCGTTCAACTTATCGATAGCTTAACAGATGAAGAATATTGTGAAGAAATAGGGATTACTCAAGATCAAAAGCAAGAATTACTCGACATGGGTGAAGCAAATGTGGAGAGTTTAAAATATTGCGGTTTTGGTGTTAATGAATTGGATTTCTTCAAAGAAAAGCTCACTGATTGGGCTCAAGAAGGTATTTCTTTGCGTTGCTTTACTGTCAATACTCAAGAGCAGTTCCAGAGCTTACGTGATGAGCTAGGTCTAGAAAACTTGGATTACATCATCACTGATCGAGTAGATTACATCCGTAAACTACTCGAACAAACTGAGTCTATTGCTCAAGGGTAGCTTCAGTAGCTTGAGCAATATACAACTCTTCGTTAGTAGGAATAACTAACACGGGGATAGAGCTATCTTCAGTTGCAATATTACGAATTTCTTTACTACGCACGTTATTCGCTTCTTTATCAAGCTTAATACCAAGAGGCGCAAGGTTATCAACGGCTTGCTCGCGGAAAGGTGAAGAGTTCTCACCTACACCAGCAGTGAAAACAAGTGCTTTCATGCCACCAACAGCAATATGGTAGCCTGCAATGTATTTAGCTAGATTGTAAGTACCAATTTCTAGTGCTAGTTTGGCCTGTTCATCGCCTGATTCCATTTTCTCCACGATACTGCGCATATCTGATTCACCATTGAGACCCTTATATCCAGATTGTTTATTGAGGATGTCATCAATATCGTCAGGGCTGTAACCTTTACGCCCAAGGAATACCAGAATACTAGGATCAATATCACCAGTGCGTGTACCCATGACTAAACCAGCTAGGGGAGTAAAGCCCATTGAGGTATCAATACTTTCACCATTCTTAATAGCAGAAAGAGAAGCACCATTACCAATGTGTGCAATAACGCCATCAAAGTCTGCAGAGTCTAAACCAAGGAATTCGGCAGCTTTTTTGGAAACAAAATCGTGGCTAGTACCATGGAAGCCGTAACGACGAATACCGTACTTTTCATAGAGCTCGTTTGGTAAAGCATAGCGCCAAGCTTTTTCAGGGAGGGTTGTGTGAAAAGCAGTATCAAAAACAGCAACTTGTGGCATTTCAGGGAACTTCTGAGTGATAGCTTTAATGCCAAGAGCGTTAGCAGGATTATGCAGTGGCGCTAAAGGGCTTAATTCTTCAATTTGTTCAGTAACTTTTGGTGTAATTTTTGTTGGTGCCTTAAAGATTTCACCACCGTGAACCACACGATGCCCAACAGCATCGATATTAGTATCACCAAGTGATTTTTGAATCTCCTGATAAATCAGATCAAAAGCAACAGCGTGGTCAGGAATATCAACTGTTTTCTCTGTTTCTTTACCAGTAATGTGATCTTCGTGAGTGTAGTTAGAACCATCAGTACCAATACGTTCAACAATTCCTTCAGCAAGTACAGGAATTTTTGCATTGCTATTGGTATCTCGTACTTGGTACTTCAGTGATGATGAACCAGAATTAATAACAAGAATAATCATGACTTTAGTTTTCCTTACTAGCTGTTGAATCTGTATCTTCTGAGGTCTCAGAGCTTGGTGTTGATTGTGCCTGTATTGCAGTAATAGCAACTGTATTGACTATGTCTTCAACAGTACAGCCACGAGATAAATCGTTAACAGGCTTTTTAAGTCCCTGAAGAACTGGACCTACAGCTACAGCACCAGAAGACTGTTGTACTGCTTTGTATGTGTTATTACCGGTGTTTAAGTCAGGGAAGATAAAGACTGTGGCCTTACCGGCAACCTGAGAGTCAGGCATCTTAGATTTTGCAATGGAGGCATTTGACGCTGCATCATACTGAATAGGACCTTCAACTTTAAGGTCTGGACGGCGTTCCTTAACCAGTTCTGTTGCTTGTCTGACCTCTTCAACGTCTTCACCTGAACCAGATTCACCCGTAGAGTAAGAGAGCATTGCGATACGAGGTTCAACATCGAAATTTGATGCGGTTTCAGCAGATGCCACAGCAATATCTGCAAGCTGCTCTGCATTGGGGTTAGGGTTGACAGCACAGTCACCATAAACAAGAACACGATCTTCTAGAAGCATCAAGAAAACAGAAGAAACTACTTTAACTCCAGCTACAGTCTTGATGAATTCAAGTGCTGGACGAATAGTATTTGCAGTTGAGTGAGCGGCTCCAGAAACCATGCCATCTACCATGCCTTTGTACACCATCATTGTGCCAAAGTATGAAGCATCCATCATGCGCTCGCGAGCCTGGTCTTCAGTAATACCTTTATGTGCACGAAGCTTGGCATACGTTGCAGAAAAATCTTCTAACATTTCTGATGTTGTTGGATCAATGAGGTCTATGCCAGAAATATCGGTACCTTTTGATGCAGCAAGTTGTTTGATCTGGTCAACTGGTCCAAGAATAGTAAGGTCACAAATATCACGGCGTTTAATAATCTCTGCTGCTTCAAGAATGCGTTCATCGGTACCTTCTGGAAGCACAATATGCTTGCGATCTTGTTGCGCACGTTCTATCAGTTCATGCAGGAAGCGAAGAGGTGTTTTTGTTTCCGGACGAGGTAGGTCAAGACGACTTGTTAGTTCTTTAGAATCTACGCTAGAGCTCCACGTACCTAGTGCTGCTGCAATCTTGCGAGGTTGTCCGCCAAAGAAGTTACCGTGGATGTTACTTACACTACGTGCTGCTTCATAGGTATCTAAATCAGCAGTAATAACAGGGAAAGGGGCCTGATCCATCATGGTTTTCAAGCGGCCTTCAGGTTTCATGTTATAAGAAAGTAGCATTCCAGAAGGCTTGGGGAATTCTGGGGTAAGTGCTGAGGCAAGTGTTGCGGTCATGATATCGCCACGATCGCCTGGGACAATCACAAGGCACTCATCTGTGAGAGCTTCAAGGAAGTTGTTGACAGTCATGGCAGCAACTTTGATGCCGCTGATGTCACGGTCTAGGTTATCGTTTCCACTGATAACTTCAGCGTCAAGGCTTTGAGTAATAGCTTCCATTGTTGGGTTGCTAATTTGGTCTAAGTCAGGCAGAACGTAAATGGGTAAATCTTTTTCACCTCGAGGGGCAAGTTTTTTAATCTCTTCGACTTGTTCTGGCGTAGAACGATTTACGATAACAGCAAAAATTGGTACGTTGGCTTCATGGAGCTCTTTACGAGCTAGTTCCACATCTTCAGCAACTGTTTTAGCGTCTTTGGCACCATCTGCTCCAACAACCATGAGCATTGGGCAACCTAGGTTATTTGCTAGGCGAGTATTCATTTCAAATTCGACTGCTGCCTCTGGACCATCAACACTAGTACCTTCTACTACAACGATGTCGCACTTTTTAGAAATATCACTAAAGATAGCTACAGCTTTCGAATCGATTTCGTCACGTTCACCAGAAGCGATGAGGTCACGGGCTTCGTTTTTTGTTAATGCTGCTCTTGAACTTGATTCATCAAGGTCATATCTCTTGCGCATGAGTTTAACCATCGGATCATCTTCAACATTATCTGCTTCAGTCAATGGACGGAAAAAACCTACTTTATTGAAAGAAGTGTGAAGGGTATCCATCAAACCTAAACTAATGAGTGATTTACCAGAAGTTGGTGTCATTGCACCAACGTAAATACCACGAGCCATATTTATCTCCTCAGCCTGAAACAACGCAAAACTACTCTTAACTATTATGCTATTTTTAGCGTTATTAAGCTATTCGGCTCGCAGAGATGGCATGATGGAAGCATGAGTAGGAAAAGGAAACTGAGTAACGGCAGCCTTGAACCTGGAATCTTTTCGATAGATTCTGGCACTGCGGAGCTTGTGCAGGATAGGAATTATCGTGATGGGTGGTTGTTATATGTCAATGGTGTTCAAAGTTCACACATTGACTTAGCCGATACATCACATCTTGATTTTGAGTACATGCGTTATATGGCATTGGTCATTGAGTCACATTTTAATCCATCACTGAAACAAAAACTCAATATGTTACATTTAGGTGGCGCGGCTTGTTCTTTACCACGATTTCTTGCTGAGCGTTATCCACAGGCACGTCAAGTGGTGGTAGAACTTGACGGAAAATTGGCAGAGTTAGCAAGGTCATGGTTTGATTTGCCAAAAGCTCCACGTTTACGCCTGAGAGTAGGGGATGCGCGAGAAGTAACTGAAAGCTTAAGAACAGCAACAAGAGATGTGATTGTGCGAGATGTTTTTTCTGGTGCTCATACCCCTAGAAACCTTACAACAATTGAGTTTGCACTACAGATTCAGCGAGTTTTACGCCCTGGTGGACTTTATCTGATTAACTGTGGCGATGGGCCACAGCTCGGGTTAGCTCGAAGTGAGATTGTAACGTTAGCTAGCGTTTTTAAAAACATTGCTGTGATTTCTGATAGTGCTATGCTTAAAGGTAAACGTCATGGCAATATCGTGCTGGCAGCTTCAGATCAGAAAATAGGGTCAGCTTCATTGTTGAGGTTGTTAAGAGCAGATCCATTACCGGCACAGTTGTGGAATAAGGAAAAGGCTCTAGAGTTTAGCCAAGGTGTGCAGCCGTTGTTGGATGCTGACGTTTAAGGATTAAGACAATTCTGCGAACTTGAGCAAGGATTTCTTTAATAGCTGCTTTGCCATATCCAATGGTACGCCCAATCACAAAGAGACCTGCTGGGGCATCTTCATGATTGACGGTTTCAAAATGGTTAAACTGTGGTAGGCTACCGCTTCTACCAGCAAGAATGATATTTTTTGCAAATAATGTCCCAGCATCTGTGCTGACAATCCAACGAATTAAGAGTGTTCCATGTTTTTCGCCGTGTGGCACATGAGTAATGTTCGTTAGATGAACGTTTTTTCTCACGTCCATTTTGTGAGTACGTGTGTAATGTTCAAGATGTTTAATAATATCTAGACGAGCTTTCCAGCCTTCAATTTGGATTGGAGCTAGAACAGATAATGACGAAGTAGTAGTAGCAGGTATCTCTGGACGTTTTGGTCCAGTGATGATAGTGGAAGGAATTCCATGGCGATGCAGTTCTGTTGCCATAGCCAAACCAGACAATCCTGTTCCAATAATGAGGTTATCAATATCAGTAGATTGAGCTGCGCCCATTGTGGGTTGACCTCCCTGTTAAACTTCTCTGCTAAGCTAAGTTTCTATCAGTTTTTAGTGATAGTCAAGTTGTCTAGAATCAAGTGGACATCGCTAAAATGACTATGTTATAGTATTTAAGTTGTTCACATACAACACTGGCCCCATCGTCTAGCGGCCTAGGACGTCGCCCTTTCACGGCGGTAACACGGGTTCAAATCCCGTTGGGGTCACTTATCTCCTATTCCTTGTTGAATGGGAGATATTTTAATGCCCAGAACCTTGTGCTTTTAAGGCTCTTAGAGCATGAAGATCTATTGACTTTTTGATTATGTACTTGACTAGTTTTGTGTTATTCTAAATAAGTCGTAATTACGATGTGGCCCTGTAGCGCAGTTGGTTAGCGCGCCGCCCTGTCACGGCGGAGGTCGCGGGTTCGAGTCCCGTCAGGGTCGCTCTCAGTTTTACTGAGTAGGCGGTTTGGCTCTACTATTTGCATTGCTTCGCAATAGCGTTTAAGCAAAGTCAGATCGCTTTTCTTCTCTATTTGTGACATTGTTTCGCGTGAGCGTCACATTGCTTAAGTAGATAAGAGGGGGCTTGATAGCTCAGTTGGTAGAGCGTTCGACTGAAAATCGAGAGGTCACGGGATCGACGCCCGTTCAAGCCACAACTTAACCCTTTGTTTCTTTAAAACAAAGGGTTATTTTTTGCGTTTATCGTTGTGTCAGTGTAGAAAGTGCAAGAGTACTATTATCAGAAGTAAACTGTTTTGCCACAGATAGAATCTCTTGAGAACGTTTTTGGGCAGTCTCACCGATGTCTTGAGCAAGTACTGGTTTTTTATCTAGTAACTTGCCCATGATAGCTTCATCAATCTTAAGGATAGTTACAGTACCTACTGCAACAGCACGAATGGGTGATGACTGTCCTGTCAGAGTTTCTTCGCCAAAGTAATCACCAGATTTGAGTGTTACCACGTGGAAGGCGAGGCCTTCCGGAGTAACATATTCTAGTTTGACTTCTCCTTCAGTAATAAGTTCTAGGTAGTCATAGTAACGTCCAGGCTCTACGATGATTTCACCATCGGCATACTGTTCTGGCAGAATCAGTGGCGAAATTGTGTTCACATCGTTAATATCCATATGGAGCACTGTGTAGTATTTAACGAGTTCATCATGAACGATAATGTAGTCAAAGTTATCAGCTGCACCATCAAGTGTTAATTCGTTACGTTTTGCTGCATACCACAGCCGGCCATGGAATAGTCCCTTAAAAGCAGGGGCATCGGTATGCGACACCAGCGGAACACTAACAGAATAGTGCCCATCACCAAGGTATTTACCTTTCGCCTTACCGTCTGGAGCAATGAGGTTGGTATTTTGAGCAGTTTCTTGCATAACCTTGATAACTGTAGATGGGTTATCGTCTACCGAAAAATTAGCTTTTACAATCTCTGTGTGATCCTTGCCAGGTTTGGAAAGGTTCTCGATAACTTGCGTAGACAATACATCATTAGGTACAGTCACAGCGTTTCCTTCTACATCAAGAGTAGTAGAACGCCAAGATATATTAGTTACTTGTCCTGCTTGTTTATCGCCACCATAGCTAGTTGCAAACTTTATATAGTCACCTACTTCAAAAGGGCGTTCAAATTGCATCAACAAACCTGACACAATTCCACCAAATACTGACTGTAATGCCAAGCCTACTACGATAGCTGTTACGCCTAATGTTTCAAAGAACCCTGGAACGTTAACTCCCCATATAAATTGGAGAATTAAGCTAATTCCAATGGCAATGATGATGAAGCGTATAACATCAATGAAGATTTTTGGCATTCTAGTTCGCCAAGAATCATTTTTGTCACCGCCATCAAAAATGACTGCTTTCAAAATAGTCAAAATAAACATGATGAACGTGAAACCAGCTAAGCTGGCAGCAAACTGTACACCACGCTGATTAGGAGGTAATTGGGCTACATGTGTCAGGAGGAAATAAAGAGCCGCAGAAGGTAGTACGTAGTTTCTGAGAAATCGTACTGGGTTAGTGAGTTGGCTGCCTTTACGTGATAGGTAATTAAAGGTTTCGGTTAAAACTAGTATTGCTAAGGGCAAAACAAACACAATGATGCTTGCTTGACCCCACCAAGGTTCATTCTGAAATATTGAATGCATTAGTTTTTCTTCTCTGTGATTTCCCACAGCTGTTCTATAGTATCCTCAGAAGTTCTAAGGTCACCTGCAGGGATAAAATCATATCCGCTATGTAAACGTTCTTTAACAGCAGAAGTAGTAAATACGCCTTTACCTTTAGCAGATTTTTGAATAGTATGTGCCATTTTCACAGCATCACCCCAGAGGTCATACGAAAGGTTTTGTTTACCAACAAGACCACTGGAAACAGAACCAGTATCGATACCGATACGAAGGTCAAGGTCTGTGCCATTCTGACGGTTGAAGTTTTGCACAATATTTTCAAGTTCTAAGGCAAAGTCTACAATGCGTTTCGTGTGATCCACTCGCTGAATTTCAAGGCCACAGCTAACCAGGTAGCCGTTGGTCATCGTGCGTACGCGTTCAACTCCGAAGCGTGCTGCAGTTTCGTCGAAACTAGTAAGTAACTTGTTTGTAGAACTATAGAAAGAGCTTTCCTGTGAATTCTTGTTTTGCAAGCTGCGAAGTCCTTCAAGGTCTGCATACAAAATGGTTGCATTGTTGTGAGCTAACGTTAAGGAGCCATCGCCACGGCTGTAATTATCAATGAGACCGGCTGGCATAACTTCGGATAGAATCTTTCTATTTTCAGTATGTTGTTCCTTAATCAGTTCATCTTTTGCACGAAGCGAGCGGTTCATGTTGTTGAAGGAATCGGCCAGTTGCCCAAATTCATCTTTACTTTTAATGTTGACGGTTGATGAATAGTCACCTTTAGCTACTTTCTTGATTTGGTTATTCAAGGATTGAAGTGGTCTAGTAAAGGCACGAGCAAAGAGGAGAGAAGCAAGAGACATCAAAAGCACAAGCCCTGCAATGAGTGCAGCTAACTTTTTAGAGAAATTGGTAACTGGTGCGAAGGCTTCGCTAGTGTTTTCTTCGACTAGAATATTCCATTGGATATCGCCCATAGTCAATGGCGCATAGGCAACTAAAGCTTTATGGCCAGTGTAGTTAGTAGTCTCAATAATGCCGGTTTGACCTTGTTGAGCTAGTTCGTTAGCATCATTACTGATTTTTTGAATCAAGACTGTACTGCCAGTCTTTTTAGCAAGTTCAGTCTTAGTTTGATTCATGTGGTTAATCTTGGAAGCTTCAGTAACATACTGATCAGGGTGTTCCAATAAAACACGTGAATTTGAACGCATAGTGCCATCTTCACCGACCAAGAAAGCTTCCCCTGTTTTGCCAAGACCTGACTTTTCCCATTGATTATTAGCGGTCATAATGTCAGTAAGTTCTTGCGAATCACTATGGAGGATAAGAGCGCCAATGTTTTTACCGTTTTCAGAGATTGGGGCAGCTAAGAATGAAGTAGGTTTACCGTAATTAGGGTAATAGGTAGTGAAATCAGACATCTCAGTGGTGTTAGCATTGCTTTTGGCTAGCACATCTTGAAAATTCTTTTCAAGAGTATTATCAAGGAAAGGACCATTGAGAATATTGATTCCTAAGTCAACTCCTTTGTTAGTGGTGTAAACAACATTTCCGTTGATATCAACGAGCATGATGTCATCAAAGCCATGAGTTGTGAGATTCTCACGAAAATATGGGTTGTACGTTTTATTTGCAGTATTCCAGGTATTGTTAACGCCAGCATCGTCTAGTTTGTTGGCCTGATCAACATTTTGGGAGTTAGATTTTGCGGTGTAGGTAGCTTGAAGATACTTTGCCTGGTTAGACTTTGGTTGAAAGGCTGCAGCATCGAATTGATCATTGGAAGGATTGTTCTGATTGAGTCTTGGAATAAAAACATTAGAGTAAAAGTCGTTAATGCTTTTTTGTTGTGTTGCATTAATTTGAGTGTTCCCAAGTTCTTTATATCCTGAGGTAAAATCTTTCGTTGCATCAATGACAAGGGGCGAATGGGTCAACATGAGTGCATTGTTTTGCATATCTTTATATTTTTGTTGCAACTCCACAATGCGTGAATCACGAGTTTGGGTTAGTTTGTCTGAGACTGAGGATCGTAGGGAGTTAATTGTATTGACAGAAGAGAAGTAGCCAACGAGTCCGATACTAGTTAGTGTGGAAGCAAGCAGCATGGCTAAAATTTTTGATTGGATACTAAGAGAGTTCAGCCAACCAAGTGTACTGCGTGTTTTTTTCTTCGCTTTTTCAGAAAGATCTAAATTAGTTGTTTTAGCTTCAGCTACTTTGTTTTGAACATGTTGAGGCCCTTGAACAGGCTGTGGTTCATTAACATTTTGTTGTTGTGGAATCTGTAAATTTTGATCCTGTAGATTCTCTACTTTTTGTTGAGGGCTTTCAAGCTGTGGCCCAATAGACTGCGACGGTTCAGTGTTTTCATGAGGAACATCTGGATTGTGGTGTGCCAACTTTTTCCTTTTCGAGCGACTCAAACATGTATTATTCCAAGAATAAAGGTATTAACTTAAAATTTCCATACAAATTGGGGCGTGGTCGCTTGCTCCTTTACCTTTTCGCTCTTCACGATCTACCCAGGCATTTTCTACTGTAATTGCAGGCGAAGTGAGCATAAAATCGATACGCATTCCTTTTTTCTTAGGAAAACTAAGTCCTTTGTAATCCCAATAAGTGTACGTATCAGGACCTGCATAAAATTTACGACTTGAATCTACAAAACCTAAATTCAGGAACTTTTGAAAAGTTCGACGTTCAGGCTCACTTACATGAGTAGCACCGACAAATTCTTTAATATCCCACACATCTGTGTCCAGAGGTGCAATATTCCAATCACCTGCAAGAACGATTTTTGCATCTGGATTTTTCTTTAACGCCTCAGCTACTTCATCGTACAATGCTGCAAGCCATTGAAGTTTATAAGGCATGTGAGGGTCATCTAATGACCTACCATTTGGTACATAAAGACTGTAGACAGTAACATCTCCGCATTCTGCATGAAGCGCTCTTGGCTCAACAACATCTTTAAACTTTGGCTGATTTTTTAAAGCTCGTGTTACATCTTGCAGTCCAATGCGCGAAGCAAGTGCGACACCGTTCCATTGATTTAAACCAAAATGAGCTACTTCATAACCAATCCGCTCAAAAATTTCCCATGGAAACTGTTCATCTTTTGCCTTTGTTTCTTGGATGGCTAGAACATCTACGTCACTTCGTTGTAAAAAGTCTTCAATGCGTTCTGCTCTTGCTCGAATAGAGTTTACATTCCAACTAGCTATTTTCATACTTTAACCTTATCTAACGTAAGCTATAAAAATGGGTACATCTAAAGATCAGTCAGAAGAAAAACCTCAAGTTGGTGTTGGACCTTGGGAGGGCAACTGGCCAGTTGAAGATTTTTACGATAGTGAACTGTTAGAAAATGGCGATCGCCGCAATGTAGTTGATAAGTATCGTTATTGGAAGCACGATGCAATTGTGGCTGACCTTGATTCTCGTCGGCATGAGTTTCATATTGCTATTGAGAATTGGCAGCACGATTTGAACATCGGTACAGTGGTACGCACAGCTAATGCTTTCATGGCTAAAGAGGTGCATATCATTGGAAAGAAGAGATGGAATCGTCGTGGTGCAATGGTCACAGATAAGTACCAGCACATTGTTCATCATCAAACAGTAGAAGACTTCCTTTCATGGGCTAAAAAAGCAAAGGTTGAAGTTATTGGTATTGATAACTTTCCCGATTCTGTGCCATTAGAAACGTATGAGCTACCACTGAAATGTGTACTCGTTTTTGGACAAGAAAGCATCGGTTTAACCGATGAAGTCCACAAAGTCTGTAAAGATACTCTTTCTATTGCGCAATTTGGATCTACGCGTTCTATGAATGCTGCGTCTGCTGCAGCTATTGCAATGCATGCTTGGATTCGACAGCATGTTTTCAACCAGCAAGTATAAATTTCTGTTATGCATACTTAATGAGTGCGTGTTTGTCGTTATAGTGTGTGAACATACCCACACTATGACGACAAACACGCACTCAAAGCCTATCGTGCCAAGCTGTACTAGCGTATTTATAAGTCATACAATGGAGTTGAATACGTAAATCAATTGAAAGGCTGGCAACTATGCCTATTGCAACTCCTGATGTTTACGCTGAAATGATTGATAACGCAAAGAACAAAGGCTTTGCGTATCCAGCTGTAAACGTTACTTCATCACAGACCTTGAATGCAGCATTGGAAGGTTTTCAAGCAGCAGGATCTGACGGCATTGTGCAGGTAACAACAGGTGGAGCAGCATACTGGTCTGGACCAAAGAAAAAAGATATGGTCGTTGGTTCATTAGCTTTTGCTGCTTTTGCTCGCGAAGTTGCGAAGCAATACGATGTCAACATTGCATTGCATACTGACCACTGTCCAAAAGATAAACTTGAAGATTTTGTTTTGCCACTCATTAAGCTTTCTGAAGAAGCAGTTGCTCGGGGAGAAGATCCAATTTTTGGTTCTCATATGTGGGATGGCTCTGCTGTTCCTCTTGACGAAAATCTTAAAATTGCTCAAGAACTTCTAGAACGTACTAACAATAATCACCAGATTCTTGAAATTGAAGTTGGTGTTGTTGGTGGTGAAGAAGATGGTGTAGATAACGAAATCAATGATGATCTCTACTCAACTGTTGCAGATGGTATGGCTACTGTGAAAGCTCTTGGTACTGGAGAAAATGGCCGTTATATTACAGCGTTAACTTTTGGTAATGTTCACGGTGTGTATAAGCCAGGCAACGTTAAACTTAAACCAGAAGTACTTGAAGAAATCCAAAGCGAAGTTGGCAAAAAGATTGGCAAAGATCGTCCTTTTGATTTGGTTTTCCATGGTGGTTCCGGTTCTTCAGAACAAGAAATTGCAGATGCTGTTAAATATGGCGTAGTGAAAATGAACATTGATACTGATACTCAGTACGCTTATACTCGTCCAGTTGCTCATCACATGATGCAAAATTATGATGGCGTGCTCAAAGTTGATGGCGAAGTGGGTAACAAGAAGACCTATGATCCACGTGTTTGGGGTGCTGCTGCTGAAGATGGTATGGCACAACGTATCGTTGAAGCATGTGAAGCCTTAGGTTCTGCTGGAAAATCTGCTCAGTAATTTTATATTTAAAATGGCTGGTAACCTGAGGTTGCCAGCCATTTTACTATGTACAGCAAGTGTGTAGAATTAAAGTTATGACTCAAGACGTGCATGGAGCGGGGCTGCATTATTGGTTTCCTATTGTTAATGTCTTTGTCTTATCAATTTTTGTTCTATGGGTTCCAGGACTTATAGCCCTCATTCGTTTCAGAATGAATTGGATAGCTCGCATTGCTTTGGCACCACTGCTTACCCTTACTTTTCAATCAATCTTGATTACAGTACTACCAATATTTCATATACCTTGGAGCTGGGTGGTTCCTTTCATTGCAGGAGCACTGTGTGTAGCTATAACTGTACTATTTAAAAAAAGGTACAGCTTATTATCTGATGATACTGATTTTAGAATGTCACGCCAGCAATTTTATCTTGTTTTGTTTTCGATGGTAGTTTCTTGTGCAGTTGGTGCCAAGGTCACGATGGGTGGCATTGGGAATCCTGAATGGTCAAATCAGAAGTGGGATTCTGCTTTCCATTTGAGTGCTTCAGAAGCAGCGCTCCAAACGGGCAATCTTTCACCATTTCATCTTAATAACTTCATTTACGGCAATATTTCTTCATATTATCCTTCGTTATTCCACGCTAATGTGGTTTCTCTTGCTCAAATAAGTCATAGAGATATCATTGTTTCCTTTAACGTGTTGTCTGTTGTAATTTCAGCAATCTTATGGGTGTTCGCCTGCTTGTTTTTAGCCTACATAATCTGGGGTAATAGACCTTTGCCCCTTATTTTGACGGCTTTATTCTCGGTAAATTTTACAGCTTTTCCGTATCGCTATTTTAGTTTTGGTGGGTTATTTCCAAATCTTTTAAGCGTTGCAGTGCTTCCTTTTTTCTTGGCTGCAATACTGCTTTTTGTTGAAAAATCCCCTGTTAAAACAACTAAATTAAATGCATTAGCTCTGCTTTTTATGAGCACAATAGTGATGTTATTAGCGCAGCCTAATACTATCTTCTTTGGTTATTTTATGGGCATTGCCATTGTTATGAGTGCTGCAATGCAAGCTTTGAAAAAGCAACGGAATCTGGCCCTTTTATATGTGGCACTAGCAGTTGCAGCTACTGGCATTCAGCTATACGTGATGCAAGTTACCAGCAAAAAATCGATGTGGCCACCAACAAAAACAATAGCTCAAGCTACCTTAGACTGGGTAACTAATTCCACACGATGGGCCAATGAAAATCAAACTATTGTGCAATACCATATGCCACTAATTTTAGCGATTCTGAGCGTCTTTGGCTGCTACTTTGCGGCAAAGCAACAACAGTATCGGTGGCTTTTATATGGCTATTTCTTTTTGGGTGCAATTTTTGTGATTGGCTTAGGGGTTCCGGATGGTTCTTTCAGGAAGTTTATGACGGGTTTCTACTATAGTGACCAGTATCGTCCTATTGGCGCGCAAGTTGTTTTATCCATTCCGCTTGCCGTCTTGGGAGCTGTGGGTTTGAGTCAAGTAATGCAAAAGTTAAGCATTGCCTCCAGTATTAAAGGCATCTCTGAACAGGGAGTATTACTATTATCTAGCTTGGCAATTGTTGGGTGTGTACTAGTACTTTATTATGATGGCCCACGTGTAGCCATCAGCCAGATTCAAGAAAATGCTTACGCCCCAAATTCCAGTCAGGGCATTCTTGATGATTCCAAACTTAAACTCATGGACGACATTGAAAAAATTGTGCCTGAGAATGAAAAAATAATTGCTGTTCCCTTTACTGGGGCAACTAGTATTTACCCTCATACTGGGCGCCAACTCATTTACCCAGCAATGGGAGAAACACTTGATCAATCCAAAAAAATACTGGCAAGTTCTTTCAAAGAAATTTCAACAAATAAAAACGTCTGTAAAATTTCTCAGGACTTAGGTGTTAAATACGCTGTTGATTATGGAAACGCTGAAATTGATACAAACCCTAGACCAGAATTTGACGGTTTAAGGAATTTAGAGGGTACTGCCGGGCTACAAAAAGTTGCGCAAGAAGGTTATGTAAAACTGTACAAAGTACTACCTTGTGCAGCAAGTTAAAATCCTTGCAGTATGGGGTATTAAGCCAATCTGCTTTACACAGGCAGTGCTTCTATGATTTTCTGGCGTAATTTTTGCCCACGTACGCTAAATTCTTTCTGCCTTAGCATGTACTGTTCTTTGCCTTCTTTAGTTTCAATGGGTACAACGCCATAACCCCAAGCTGTAATATCGTAAGGTGAAGCCTCCATATCAAGCACTCTAATATCTCTAGCAAGTTCGAAACAATCCAGCAATAAAGAACCAGGAATGAGTGGACCAAGCTTGTAAGCCCACTTGTACAAATCCATTCCAACATGTAAGCATCCAGGTTGGTCTAGTTCAATTTGAGTAGCACGAGTTGGCTGGATTCTATTTAACGGTTTTGCTTCCTTGGTGTAGAAGCGGAATGCATCGAAATGTGAGCAGTTAATCTGGTGAGTTTCCACTACAGCATCTGTCCCTTGTGAGCCTAATCTTAACGGTACTTGATGCCTTATATCATGCTCATCAAGCTTATAGACCATAGCCCATTCATGCAGCCCAAAACAACCAAAACGAGCTTCTCTTGTTGAAGTTCGTAACAAAAATTCTTTAATGAACCGCACAGAGTCACCACGATCTTCCATGAACTGCTTAAGGTCAAAGACAAGACCATCTTTAGTTTCACGATACCAACGCCATTGCTTTCGGGGCGAGAGTTGTGCTCCTATAAGTTCTACAGTTCCACCAGGATGCCACCGTCGAAGTTGAGAAGGCTTCAAGGAGTAGTAGCTATAGAGAAAATCTTCAACAGGGTGCTTTTCGCCGATTTTTCTACGCTCACGATAGCCTGCAGTGAGATTGTCAGCTCTTTGTTGATGCTCTTGTTCTAACTGTTGCCACGTTTTTGACTCGAGAACGCTATCGACCAGTACCACCATACACAACTGCTTCTTTTTCATCGTCAAGACCGAAAGCAGTATGAATAACCTTAACTGCTTTTTTAAGATCTTTTTCAGCTAAAGTAATAGAGATTCTAATCTCAGAGGTAGAAATCATGTCAATGTTGATGTCGTTATCACTGAGTGCTTGGAAGAAGTCGGCAGAAACACCAGGGTGAGAGCGCATTCCAGCACCAACCAAAGACAATTTACCGATGTGATCGTTGTAGCTTAACTTTTTGTAACCGATTTTATCGTGAGCTTCTTCAAGTGCTTTCATCATGGATGAGCGCATTGTTTTTGGTAGCGTAAATGAAAGTTCTGTTCCTTGTTCACCATCAATGGAATCATGGACAATCATATCGATATTTCCTTGGGCTTCGCTGATAACACGGAATACTTCAGCAGCTTTGCCAGGCTGGTTGGGCAACCCTTGAACCGTAATTTTTGCTTCTGAGTCATCGTGAGCAACACCTGAAATAATTGGCTGTTCCAAGGGAACTCCTTCTTCGTGGATATTGAGTTTAGGGCCAGTTGTTGGAATGACCCATGTGCCTTCGTGTGGACTAAAGGAAGAACGAACGTGCAACTTTACGCCAAAACGCCTGGCATATTCAACGGAGCGTAGATGTAGTACTTTTGCTCCTGAGGCGGCAAGTTCAAGCATTTCTTCGCTTGTTATTTCATCAATTTTTTGAGCTGAGGGCACGATGCGTGGATCTGCTGAAAAGATTCCATCTACGTCTGTGAAAATTTCACATGAGTCTGCTTCCAGTGCTGCTGCAAGAGCAACTGCTGTAGTATCAGAACCACCTCGACCGAGGGTTGTAATGTCTTTCGTAGAACGGCTTACGCCCTGAAAGCCAGCAACAATGGGGATATTTCCTTGTCCAATTGCTTTGCGTAATCTATGTGGGTCTACGTCAATGATTTTAGCCTGACCATGGGTACCATCAGTAATCATCCCGGCTTGGCTTCCTGTGAAAGATTGAGATTTTTGACCCTTGTTATTGATAGCCATGGCTAGCAGTGCCATGGAAATACGTTCGCCAGCTGTTAGCAGCATATCAAGTTCACGTGATGGCTTGACCTCAGTAATTTGTTCTGCAAGATCTAGCAGTTCATCAGTTGTATCTCCCATGGCTGATACAACAACGACAACGTCATTTCCAGCTACTTTGGTATCAATAATTCTTTGAGCGACCCGCTTGATTCCTTCAGCGTCAGCAACAGAAGATCCACCAAATTTTTGAACAATCAAAGACATGCTGGTTCTTCCTTCCTAAAGTTTTCTTCTACCCTCAAAAGCTCTTCCCAGCGTGATTTCATCAGCATATTCTAGGTCTCCGCCTACTGGAAGACCAGAAGCTAGACGCGTTACGTTGATTCCAATACCTTTGAGTAAGATACTGGTGTAGGTTGCTGTTGCTTCACCCTCAAGGTTTGGATTGGTAGCAATAATTACTTCATCGATTTTACCATCTGCAAGACGGCTCATGAGTTCTTTGAATCTTAGTTGATCTGCACCAATTCCTTGTATAGGACTAATGGCACCACCTAGGACATGGTATTTGCCTCGATATTCTCGAGTTTTTTCAATAGCAACTACATCTTTAGGTTCTTCAACCACACAGATTAAAGAATCATCGCGGCGAGGGTCTCTACAGATAGAACATAGTTCTTCTTCGCCAACATTTCCACAAACTTTGCAAAATTTTACTTTATTCTTTACGGTTACCATTGCTTGAGATAAACGTTGGACATCTTCTGTGGGTGCTTGTAATAAATGAAAGGCTAAACGTTGAGCCGACTTTGAGCCAATACCAGGTAGTTGGTTCAGCTCATCTATAAGATCTTGGATAGCGCCATCGTAAATTGAAGACATCTTTATTGCTCCTTAGGGATTTCTTCAATCAGAGTAGCGCCAAGCTTTTCAGCTAATAAATCTGCTCCTGTTAGCTTGTTTGTTGTAGCATGTTCTTTGTTAGTGATATCTTCATAATCTTCTTGAAGAACATCTTCTTCAGTAGGTGCAGGAGAACTTGTTGATTTAGTAGCTTGAGTATCAAGAGCAGAATCAGAAAAGTTTGGGTCTTCTTTAGCTGGAATCCAAGGTTTCTTCAGTGGATCTGGACGTGTAGATGTAGCTACTTTAACAGCTGAAGTACTAGGAATTTTTTCCGTTTCAAAGCTTTGTGAAGCAGCTTTAATAGTCTTTTTTGGTTTAGTTGAAGCTGATGCCTGTGGTTGTTCAGGAGTTATTTCTTTTGAGGTAGTCTCATCTTGAAGCTGTGGTGCTTGTGTTGGCTCTTCAAGACTTTGCTTTTGCGGTTCTTCACGATGTCCATCTAGGCGCGGTGGTTCAGTAGCAACTTCTGCTCTGTTATCTATTTGAGTAACTGGTTTCTTTGCAGCTTGTACTTGTACAGGAGGCACAACTCCAGTTTCTTGCCGGGGCACAGTTGTAACAATATAGTCCGCACCAAGAATTTGTTTGATAGCTATAGCTAGATTTTCAGGATGTTGCCTATTGCGATTGAAAGTATTTGCCATACCTTCTGTAGGGAAAGAAACCTTAATCTCTTGACCATTAACATGTTCTACTTGAGTATTTTTATTGATAAGAGACCAACTAGTACGCTTAATATATTTGAGAGCTTCTGTGATTTCTTCCCAGCGTTGCCGCAATTCTCGAAGAGTAGAAGCATCTACTGGTACTACTTGTTCGGTAGTTATTGTAGCTTCCGGAGCATTTTCTGCTTTTGTTTCTTTCGGCGTTATTACTGAAGGGTCTTCTTGAGGTACTGGCGGCTCGTTACGAGCTGGCATTTCAATTTCTTCAGGTTCATGAGGAGGATAGTCTTCTTCAACAGGAGGTTCAGTTACCTGTGGATTTTCAATTGCTGCTGGTTTTGGGGTTAAAGGAGGAGATGCTACTTGCGTAGTTTTAGCAGTTTGAACATTTTTAGGCGCTATACTAGCTGGGATTGTTTCTGAAGCTTGTCCAATGACTCTTTGTTCAAGACGTTCCATCCTAGATTCAAAGGCTAAGTCTCCCTGGCTAGTTCTAGGTAAGAGTAATTTAGCGCAGAGTAGCTCTAAATGTAATCGAGGTGATGTTGCTCCAGACATTTCATTAAGAGCAAGTGCTGTTTGTTCAGCAGTGTATGTTAATTGCGCTAACCCAAAGTGTGAAGCTTGCTGTTGCATTACTTCACGCTGATCTTCTGGCACAGCAGGCAAAAGAGAAGAAGCGCTTTCAGGAGCAGCTTTCAATACGATAAGATCACGTAGGCGCTCAAGGAGATCTTCAATGAATCTTTGGGGATCGTGGCCAGTTTGAATAATCTGATCTATTGCTTTAAATGTTTCTTCAGGATTTTGCGAGCTTAAACCATCAAGTACTTGATTGAGAAGAGTAGCATGGGTGTATCCCAATAAGTCTACTGCTGTGTTATAGGAAATGGTGTTGTCTATAGAGCCATTCATGAGTTGATCAAGAATGGAAAGGCTATCTCGAACAGAACCACCACCAGCACGAACCACAATGGATAGCACACCTGGTTCAACCCTAAGACCTTCTTCAGCACAGATATGCTCTAAGTATTGATGAAGAATAGTGGGAGGAACTAAACGAAATGGGTAGTGGTGGGTACGAGAGCGGATAGTTTCAATAACTTTATCTGGCTCAGTAGTAGCGAAGATAAATTTGATATGTTCAGGTGGTTCTTCCACAATTTTTAATAAGGCATTGAATCCTGCCGAGGTTACCATATGCGCCTCATCGATGATGAAGATTTTGTAGCGATCGCGTGCAGGAGCAAAAGTTGCTCGCTCACGAAGATCACGTGCATCATCAACACCACCATGACTTGCTGCATCGATTTCGATGACATCTAAGCTACCACTACCAGATCTAGATAATTCGATACAACTTTCACAAGTACCACAAGGGGTGTCTGTAGGGCCTTCAGCGCAGTTAAGACAGCGAGCAAGAATACGTGCAGATGTTGTTTTACCACAACCACGTGGGCCAGAAAAAAGATAGGCATGATTGGTTTTATTGTTACGAAGTGCATTCATCAATGGCACAGTAACTTGATCTTGACCAATAACTTGAGAGAAATCTTCTGGGCGATAGCGCCTGTATAGTGCAGTACTCATATTTACACTCTACCTTTTGTGACTGACAATATGCTTAGATACTTAAACGACCCTTTGTGTACCTGATAGAGCCTGGTTGCCCTTGCTACATTCCTGTCCTGGGGGAGTTAGCAGGATACCACCACACAAAGAGTCAATAGTTATTCTAGCAGAATTATTGAATTGTAGGGGAGTAGTCTAAAATTTACGCTAAAATAGGGAAATATATTGGTATCTTCAATTGGGAGCGAATGTGAAAATTTCTGTTATTGGGTGTGGCTATTTAGGTGCTGTTCATGCAGCGTGCATGGCATCTTTAGGGCACCACGTTATTGGTCTTGACGTAGATGAAAAGAAAATTGATTCTTTGAAAAAAGGTCAGGCACCTTTTTTTGAGCCTCAACTACAAGATCTACTGAAATCAGGTGTTGCTTCCGGGAACCTTGAATTTACAACAGATCCACAAAAAATATCTGATTCAGAAGTGCATTTTATTGGAGTTGGCACACCACAAAAATCAGACAGTGAGGCTGCAGATCTAACATATGTTAACGCTGCAGTAGATACTATTACACAGCATGCTCCTCAAGATTCTGTTATCGTTGGAAAATCAACAGTACCTGTTGGTACAGCAGCTACTTTAGAGAAAAAAATCAACAAGAAACGCCCTGATATTTCACTAGTATGGAACCCAGAGTTTCTACGTGAAGGATATGCGGTTAAAGATACTTTGCATCCAGATAGGCTTGTGTATGGAGTTTCCCAAGACTCACAAAAAGCTAGTTTTTCGGAGCAGCAACTTGACCAGGTATACCAAAGCTACTTAGAACAAGAAATTGAGAAAATTGTTACGGATTATGCAACAGCAGAATTAGTAAAAGTTTCTGCAAATTCATTTTTAGCAACAAAAATCTCATTTATTAATGCTGTCGCAGAAGTTTGTGAAGCTACAGGAGCAAATGTTGTTACTTTGGCTCATGCTATTGGACTTGACGATAGAATCGGCAAGAAATTCCTTAAAGCTGGAATTGGTTTTGGTGGAGGCTGTCTGCCAAAAGACATTCGTGGATTTAAGGCACGCGTTGAAGAACTTGGCATTGAAGGTCCTAAAAACTTGCTCGCCGAAGTTGATGTTATTAATACTCGTGCTCGAACACGAGCCGCAGAACTAGCTCAGAATCTTGTGAAGAAAAATAAGAAAGCTAAGATTGCTGCGCTAGGTGTTGCTTTTAAAGCAGATAGCGATGATCTAAGAGATTCTCCTGCTTTAGATATTGCTCAATCACTCAGCGAAGATGGCTACACACTTTCAGTTTATGATCCTGAGGCGAATGAAGAAGCTACTAAAATTCTAACGAAGGCAGGTTTTGCTACTAGTGCTGAAGAAGCAGTGAAAGACGCTGATTTAATCCTTGTGGGCACAGAATGGAAAGAGTTCCGTGAAGCAGATCCAAAAGAGTGGAAAAAATTAGTCAAGACACCAGTCATTCTTGATGGGCGCAATTGCCTAGATCAGCAAGATTGGGAGCAAGCTGGTTTCACTTACCACGGCTTAGGAAATATAGCACGCTAATTCTTTTCAGTGAGAGCTAAAACCAGCTCTGCAGCCTTGAGACCAATCTTTTCAAGTGAAGCATTTTCATTTGCCCAATTGCTAAGCTCTGCTCGATTTTCCCATGGGTTATCCAACATATCAATCATTGCTTGAGCTGCTGAATCAGCATCATAATCAACGGCAACACCAAGTTTTTCATCTGTGACGAGCTTACTTCCCACATCATTACCTGCATAAATCACAGGAGTGCCACAGGCAGAAGCAGCAAAAGTTTTAGTTGGTTGAGCCACTGTGTACCCTTGTGATGGGTCAACGCTTGCGAGGGCAGCTTTAGAGTGAGAAATCCATGAGGCAGCTTCTGGTCCAGCTTTTACCCCTAAGAAATGTACGTTGTTTGGAGCTTTCTCTTGTGCAATCTTTCTGAGTTTTTCTTCATGATCGCCCTGGCCCAGAATTACGAAATTAATGTCAGGATATTTTTCCATCACTTTGGGCATAGCCTCAATGAAGACGTCAATACCTTGCCAAGCCGAAAGCGTACCAGCATAGGCAAAGTATGGTTTTTCCATGAGCGGATCTTCTATAGCTGGTGCATCCATGTTAAAGATGCTGGTATCAACACCGTTGCCAACTATGGAAATTTTTTCCTTTTTAACACCAATTTTTTGTAATCGTTCACTCATAGCTTCAGAAACAGTGAGTACTAAATCTGATGAGTTCAACATAGTCTTTTCAAGTTTTTCAAGAGAGAGTACTACTGGGGATGGAGCTCCAAATGATTTTGCAGCAGCACTCCACACGTCTGCAGCATAGTAAGCCCACGGCCTTTTTCTCATCTTAGCGATAGTATTGACCACTACTGCAGTAGTAGCAGGAGGCTCGGAGACATAGACATCAGGTGTGTCAGCAGAGAGCAGTCTTTTAAAGAGAGGCAAATCGAAGCTCATATAATTGACATAACCTTTGATGTTTCCTTGTTTGTTGCGAAGTGCTTTCTTACGATCTACCTTCACGCCCGAATCTTTGACGGAACTATCTTGAGTTGGGTCAAAAGTGGTTGTGATAACTTCAGCAGAGGCACCTAGGGTAACAAATCCACGTGCTAAAGAACGTAGGCGAAATGCTGCGGCTGCTGGTTCAGGGGCATAAATACGAGTGGCTATAATTACTTTCTTCATCTTAGAATTTTCTCATAAAGTTGGGGTGGACACATCATTGAACTCAATTTTGAAAGAGAGTTTTAAAACTTTCTTGGGTTGCATCAACTTTAGACTGAAGTACTTTTTTACTGCGCTTCGTGCCAAAAGTGGCATTGCTGATATGGACAATTTTTACTGACGGTATAAATTTAACCAGCAAGTCTAATTTACGGCATTGTTCGGCAATAAAAATTTCTTCATCAAAGAGGAAAATTTTGTAATCTAATGTTCCACCTTTTGCAAAGAAAGCCTCAGTAATAATCATGAAAGAACCATGTGCTGCATAAATGGAGCGTTCTTCTAGAGTTGTTGTATCTTTTTTGAACTTATCTCTGATGGGCGCCGAGTAGATATCTGCCGTTGTGACTAGTTGGGTGGTCAGAGTATTATGGAACATCAATTTACGTAGTTGCATTGCACGCTTTGACGGACGAGAGTTAAGCATCGGATTTTGATGATCGTTGCGCTTCACAGACACGATATCAGGGGCAAACACACCAACATTATCGTAAGTATTATTGCATTCAATAATTTTAGATAGCTCTTGTGAACTGCCAAGTTGTAAATCTAGGTTTGAAATGACAACAAGATCTTTTTTTTCCATTTTATGAGTGATGAAGTTGTTATAACAGTAAGCACTGGCACCTAAGAAGCCTCTATTTTTCTGTGAGTCAATAATAGTGACACGGTCATCAAGCGTTAGTTCAGATAGCTTCTGAAGTTCTTCAGTATTTTCACTATTGTCAACAATATAGATTTCCCACTCTTCAAAATCTTGTTTCACGAAAGACTCAACAAATTCAGGGACAATACCTGAGGTAAAGTAGTTTACTGCAATAACTCTAATCATTGGTACCCCTTATGGTCTTAGATATGTATTTTTAGTCTAGCTATATTTCTTTCAAAACTACGGTATTTAATACTTAAGTGGCAATGTAGCCTAGGGCTCTCTGATAAGATTTTTACATAACTTCTTGTGCTGTTGAAAGTGGCGTTCCGATGAAAAATGATGAATTTGGTATTGTAGTGATGGCTTGTTACAAGCCGAATGAAAAACTTTTTGCACAGCAACTTAAGTCTATTCAGCAACAAACACATGAGAACTTTGAATGTTTACTCAGTAGCGATGGTTCACCAGAAGAGGTAAAAAAACTTGTTGATCGTTATTGTCCAAACGATTCAAGGTTTAAAGTCATTGGTTTTGAACAGCGCTTAGGGTTTCCTCAAAACTTTGAACGTGGTATTCTCAGCGCACCAAGTAGCGCTCAATGGATAGCATTGAGCGATCAAGATGATTTTTGGTATCCAGAAAAACTTGCTGAACTTATTCCTTTGTTGAACAACTATTCTTTAGTGAGTGGACAAGCAAATGTAGTTCCTGAAGCTGAAGCTGGGATAGTTTTAGGGCCAGGGGAGCGTACTACAGAAAGAAGAGTTACAACACCTTTGAGTTTGTTGGCACAAAATCAAATTACTGGTAGTTTTTCTGTGCTTAACCCTAAAGTCCTAGATATTGCTTTACCAATTCCTACGATGAATTCTCAGGTTATTTATCATGATCAATGGTTTGCTTTGTGCGCCTTAGCTCTAGATGGAATCTATATCTTGGACAAGCCGCTACAAAATTACGTTCAGCATGAATCAAATTTTGTGGGAGAATCACGCAATGGATTCTTAGGTGGAGTAGGAAATACCATTGATAAATGGAAGAAGAAATTTCCTGATGCTCAACATTTACCTAGCTTAGTGAAAAAAGGTGCACAAGATTTAGCAGATTCAGGTGTGGGCATAAGAGAAGTAATGGTGGCTACTTTAGCGCAGCGTCTTGAAGAAAAAGGAATTCCTGTTAAGCCTGAAATTCAGCAATTGTTTGATGTGTATCTAGCAGATAATTCTAAGAATAAAATAGTGAAGTCACTCTATTCTAGTGTGAAAAACAAGGAAGTTACTCCACAACGAGGCATTGAGTTAATCAGTGGGCTACCTTTCGTGAAGCCTCAAAAATATGTTTCTGCTCGCAATAAGACTGAAAAAAGCGCTGTTCCAAGCGGTATAAAAAACGTAGCTGCAGTTGTAGCTTGTTTTAATCCTGATGAAGGTTTAAAAACTTTAGTACAAGCTTTATTGGACGCTGCTGTGGATGTCTACTTGGTTAATGATGGTGGGACTTCTTTTGCTCAGGAGTACCAAGATTTGCCTACTGATAAGGTTTTCATCCTAGATAACAAAACAAATAAAGGTATTGCACATGTTTTAAATCAAGGTATTAAAGAAGCACAGAAACATCAGAAGTATGATGCATTCTTTACCTTTGACCAAGATTCTTTAATCCCAGAAGAATTTGTTGCTTCCATGGTTAAGACTTTAAATAACGCATATGAAAAAGGAAATTCTAAAGTTGGAATGGTTATCCCAACTTCCTATGCAAGGGTGGCAAATAAGACTTTTGAAGATGAGTATGGCTGTAACTGTATAAACAATGAACCAATCCAATCAGGTCTTTTGATTCCACAAACAACATTTGAAGACCTTGGCTACTTTGAAGAAGCATATTTCATCGATATGGTGGATACGGAATTTTACTTACGTTGTAAAAGTAAAGGGTATGCATGTCTAGTAGCAAATGATGCACACCTTGAGCATAAGCTAGGAAAACGTTACACTCCACAGATTTTTGGTAAAGAACGCTATCTCAACGGGAAACTAGTGCAGGTCTGGTTTCATGACCCGTACCGACAATATTACATTGTGCGTAATAGAATTCTTTTACGCAAAAAATACGCAAAAGAATTTCCACAATGGTTTGCAAAAAATCTTCAGGCAGAACTTAAACAGAATCTCATTATCATGAGCTTAGGTCCAAATAAGAAGAAAACTTTACTTGCTGTGCGCCGTGGGATAAAAGACGGGCTCAATAACGTCACTGGCAAAGTTCCAGATGATCTACGTGTAGCTCTTGATACAAACTCTTAAAGAAAACTTGTTTTAAAGAAGTATTTTCCTTAACTCAAAAAGTATCTAAGGGTTGATGAAGGCATTTTGTTGGCCATTACCAGTGAAGCTGTCGCTTACATCGCTTTGGGTAGATTCATTTTGAACTTCCTGTAGTTGCTGAGTAATAGAAGAAGAATCACAACTATTGATACCATATAGTTTTGCTTTACCCTCTTGAGCAATTAAATGAACCGCTGGTGATGTTTCTAAGTTCCCAAGCCCAGCAGCTGGCTGATTGACAGG
Organism: Micrococcaceae bacterium; assembly: GCA_047605865.1. Taxonomy (GTDB): domain Bacteria; phylum Actinomycetota; class Actinomycetes; order Actinomycetales; family Micrococcaceae; genus JASGDC01. Next base: position 39,904 of record JASGFC010000002.1, read on the forward strand.
GTCTTTATTATTAACGTAGGAGACATCTTCAAATACCATGGCATAGCGTACATTACTTCTGTTAACAGCATCACATACTGAAGGATTAGACATCATACCGTTGAGGCCTTGGAGAATGGTTTTATCATCATCTGTTAAGAAACGACTATTAACTCCGCCAAATTGCATAGGTGTTTTCCCGCTGTATAGATACGTTAAATTTGAACCATCGCCACGATTATTGGCAATCACTGAATTGTCAGGTACAAGTGTGTTCAGTTGCTTCATCAGTTTCATGTCATCTGCAGAAACCAGAGCAGGCATCTGTAGGGGGTTATTTCCATAATAAGCTGAAGGTATATTTCTATAGAAAGAGCCGAGGGCACCATTTTGGAGTGTGAACACGAAGGAAAGAATTGAAATTACTGCAAAAATTGAAGATAAACGAGGCAATGACCCTTCTGCAAGCTTTGTTGATTTCAATATTTGTCTCAGCGCATTAAGAACAGTAACAGCAGCAACTGTTGCCATGAGGGAGGCCATAATAGGATACAAGAAAGCAATTCTATAAGTATCTCCATACCAAAGACCAGTAAAGAAAGTTCTAATGCCTTCGTTTTGTACTCCATTTGCTATAACGAAGAAAAAACCTAGTAGCACATAAGAAACAACAATCCAGAGATATTTACGAAGCTTTCTATAGGCTAGAATGTAAATTCCGCCCAACAGAGTCAAGAAAGAGGCCATAGGGGAGTTCTTCCATTGCAACAAATCACCTATTAAATATGCAAAAGTTGCAGATCCAATAGATTGACGCGGGTGGCTGTCATAGTGCAATGTCAATTTTGCCCAGAGTATGAAATAGCAAACTGTAGCAATGAAAAAAGCTAGGGAGTAGAGTACTCTACGTCGATTCATGCTAACTTTTTCTCGGCTTTTTACTCGATTAATATATACAAGGGCTTTCCCAATAAAGAACTGGAAGCCCAAAGGAATAATCAACAAGATTGTTGACATCATTGTTGCAGGATGACACAAGGTAGTAGCAAGAATTCCAAGAGCAAAGCCAAGCCAACTTTTAAAAATGTTCAGTTCTGAGTAGGAATAGAAATGGAAGATTCCTATAGCGCAAGCAATGATGGGAGGAACTAAAGCAATACCGAAGAAGTAAGGGTAGAGCACGCCCCACGCTAATCCAACAAAAGGGAAAATAACATAAGAAACACTAAATAGTGTCACCATAGCTACGCGGAATGATGACTTGCCAAAAATTTGATGCGCCAAGAAGAACATACCTACTGGCCAAACTAGAGAGGAAACAACAATAGCTAGAGCATTGTTTACTACCACAATTTTGTCGAGAGCAAACGGCTGTGCAATAAGTGCAGTTGTTGCATGCCAGACAGAAGGGTAAAAGGTATGAGGGTAGTTAGGCATAAAATTTGATAGCTCAAAGGGAGAGGCCTTACCGCTCTCAAGAATCCATCGAATCGCGTTAAGGTGAAAAGGAGTATCAGGTGCTTGTGCTGGTCCATCAGGGAAGATGATTAAAGAACTTGTAAAAAAGAAGGCAATAAGTATTGCTAGACCAAGGCCAAAAGAAGACAAAGAAGATCTTTTAAGAAGTGGTATAGTCGCATTTTTTAGTTTTCGTTTCTTATTCTTTTGTGGGTTTTTCTTTTTTTGTGGAAGATTACTTTTGGCAGCTTTTGTTTCACTTTTTTCAAGAAGTAATGAGCCATAGCCAAATTTAACAAGCAGAAACCTTAAAAAGAAGGAAAGAAGCACGGCACAGGCTGTGTAGAGCGAGAAAGTCAAAAGGTTAAAACCAATATTTAAGATGCCAAAAATTAAAGAGCTAGTACCTACCAGAGCGGTGGTTACTACTGGAGCTAAAGCAAATCTTGGAATTTTTGCGAATTTCCAGATGTTTAGAATCATGGTGCCTGGTATATATAAAACAAGGCAAGCTAACAGTATGATAGGAGTGAATGGTAGCCATGTAGCTAAGCTATCAGGCAACTTTGATAGTAGTAACAAGTGGTCTCAATCCTTAAACGCTGTTAACAAACTATTCTTAATATACAATAAATGTGCACTTCTCTTGCCTCAGAACACTCTAGGTTCTAAAGTTAGCTGTGTTAAGAAATGGCGGTAAGGCGGGCAATTTATGGTTGAAAGTTACATTTTCTTCTCAGAGTTAAATTCTTTGAGATAAAGTACAATAAAGAGAAGGAAATAAAGAAAGAGATAGCTTGTGGTTGAAGATACGTCAAGCAAAATCATAGGTACTGTTTTTAAACTTGCACGCTTTGCAGTCCCTCAATTGCTGACAGCTGTATTTTCGTTGTATGCAATTTCAATTCTTTCTAAGAGTTTTGGTGGTAAAACTCTCCTTGCATACGGTTTAGGTCAATCATATGGAACCTTTGTTGCCCTTTTCATGGGTTGGGGCTGGACAACCATAGGTCCAGCTTTAGTGGCACCAGCAGAGCAAAACAAAAGGTATAGCTATCTATGGACCTTCCTGAAAATGACGTTTATTCTGGGGGCAATACTTACTCCAATTGTTAGTGTTCTAGTCGTATGGAGTGCCCCAGATGGTGATAGAGATGTTGCGCTTGTCTCTTTCTTGGCTTCAGTTGTAACGGCTTTCATGCCCTCATGGTGGTTTGTTGCAACGAATCGGCCTTCATACATTCTTTTTTACGATGTTTTACCTCGTGCACTGTCAACTTTAATCAGTATTATTCTCATGAAACATGGTGGTTCTGCTTATTTATTCCCATTGTCCAATATGATTTGTTGTATTCTCGGTGCTTCTATTTTTTATTGGCAGAAGAAGCCATGGAATTATAAAGGGCCTGAAAAAGTGCTGGACACTTTCAAAAGCCAATTTCATCCTTTCATGATTTCTGCTGGCGCAATGCTTTATGCACGTTTAATGCTTCCAGTTGTTAACTTTATTAATCCTGTGGCTGCAGTGTCATTTACTCAAGGGCTGCAGCTCTATAACTATTGGACTATGTCTACAGCAATTACTGGATCTTCTTTCCAGAACTGGGTCAATAGAGGAGGGAAGAAAACTTTAGAGAGTTCCTTGAAATTTACCACATCGTGGTTCTTCCTCCACGGTATTGTCTTTGGTGGACTCCTTGGAATTCTAGGACCTTTTGTCAGCAATGTTATCTTTGGTGGTCTACAGGGTAACACTAAAGTAAGTTACTTCTTACTTGGCTTAACGTTTTTCTTCGTTGCTATGGGTACAGCTTTAGTTACTTTGTATTTAACACCTCTTGGGTATTCTCATTTATCTTCAAAAATTACAATTTTTTCGGGTATATTGGGGCTGTTGCTATTGTTGGTCTTAACAACAGCATTTGGGGTAAATGGCTCTTATGTAGCACTTTGTATTACTGAATTTAATATTAACTTTTTAGCATTAATTGTGATTGTCCTTCATCGTAAAGGTAAATTAAAAACTAGTGGTGTATAAAATTATCGAGAGAGATCATGATGAAACAACCGTTTGTTGTAGCTGTAATCCCAACTTTTAATCCGGATGAGCAATTTGTTAAAAACGTGTCATTGATTGAACCACAAGTTGATATGGTGGTTATTGTTGACGATGGGTCAAATGATAAACAGTATCTTGGTTCTTTCAACGATGAAAAGACTACAGTACACCTTATTGAAAATGATGAAAATCAAGGAATAGCGTATGTTTTAAATCAAGGAATCAGATATGGCTTGGAAAAAGGTGCAACACATATAGTAACTTTTGATCAAGATAGCACTGTTGAAGGTGGCTACATCACTAGGCTTTTAGAAGCTGAAACAGAAGCGAAGGAACAAGGCATCAAAGTCGGTACTGTAGCTCCACATACAATTGGACAAGAACTTAACGGACGAGATTTCATTTCGATTAATTCAAAGATTTCTACTTGCCGTTATCCAGTGCAATCTGGTTTGCTCATCCAAAGGCATATCTTTGAAGAGATTGGCTACTTTGATGAAGGTCTTGTCATTGATTGGGTTGAATTTGATTTCCAATATAGATTAGCAGAGGCAGGGTATAAGAATGTTATTGCTATTTCTTTACACCTTGCCCATCAAGTTGGCGATAACATCGACACTGACTCTCATACCTTTTCTTCGCATAGTCCACTTCGTTATTATTACATTTCTAGAAATTCATACCTAGTTAAAACTAAATATGAAAAAGATAAAGTCTCAAATCTTTCAGGTCTGGGATATGGATTTGGGCATATGTTAAAGGATGCTAAAAACTCTTCTGATGGTAAAGAAAAAATCAAACTTTTCTTACAAGGAAAACTTGATGGAATTCGCGGTATTAAAGGCAAAAAGAACTCTAAGTAGGCTATATTTCAGCATTAAATTCTGGTTAGTTTTTAGGAGCATTTCTCTGCTATATTAAATAAAATGCAACAAGTACTTCAAAATTGGTTTCCAGATTTTCCACTGATAGTGGTTACTATTGTTTTGTTGTACGTGCCTGGTTTGTTTCTTTCAATGGCTTTTAAGTTCAGAAATTTTGCTGGATTAGTTGTTGCTCCAGCTTTTTCTGCTGTGACGCTTTCACTCCTAGCGATTTTGCTCCATGCTTTAGGTATTGCCTGGCAATGGTGGGACAATCTTGTGTTTTCCTTGGTAATTTCTCTTCTAGTTTTTGGGATACGATACATCTTAAACCGCAAGAAAGAAACTGAAGAAGTTGTTCCACCAGAATTATATACCAAAAACAGCATATGGCTCTTTGTTGCATTTTTATCAGGATTTTTATATGTTGCATATTTTATGATGAGTGGAATTTTTAATCCATACACTCCTGCTTTGTCGTGGGATTCAGTTTTCCATATCAATGCCATCAGATACATTATTGATTCTGGTTCTGCCTCCCCTTTTACTCTCAACGATTTTAAATCAGTGCATGGCTTTTATCCTGCAGTTTTCCACCAGCTAGTTTCTGAAATAGTTCTTTATAGCGGTAGTGGAATTCCAGCAGCCTATAATTCGGTTACTTTGGTGGTATCGGCTGTGCTTTGGGTCAGTTGTATGTTATTCATGCTCTACACATTTTTCCCTACACAGAAGTTGGTATGGGTACTTGGCATGATTATTGCAGCTGGGTTTCCGTTGTACCCTTACAGGTTACTGAGTTGGGGTGGGCAAATGCCAAACTTATTTGGCTATGCCTTTATTCCGCTAGCTATTGCAGCGATTTATATCCTTGTGAGAAAGCCAGAACACATAAAACTTAGCGAAGTACAAAGGTATGTACTTGTTATTGTGAGCGTTGTTGCAGCTACACTAACGCATCCAAGTGCACTGTATTCCATTGCGATATTAACGGTAGCGCTCATCGTGGAGTATTTTGTTGATATTTATAAAAATGCCGAAACTCCCCAAGCTAAGAAGTACGCTCTGGGGTATGCGCTTTTTTTCGTTGTTGCTGCTATTGTGGTTTGGATTAATTTTTCTGCTAGTTCCTATTGGGATCCTAGCTTATCCTTGGGTCCAGCACTTTTGGATTCACTGAGTTATAACTTCTTTGACGATGGCATGATTCCTTATGCAGCTTTAGTGCCTTTCGGGCTCTTTGTTGCTATTTATCGTAAAGAATGGCGATTTATAGCCATTGGATATATTGTTGTTCTTTGTTTCTACCTCATCTGTGTTGCAGCACCAGAAGGTAAGTTTAGGGAAATTCTTACGTCTGCATGGTACAGCGAAGCAGCACGAATTGTAGCTTTGCTCATTCCATTTGCAGTTGTTTTGATATGCTTACTGCTCAATGAGTTACTGCAACGTATTCCAACAGACTTTAAAGTTCCTGTAGTGGCATCGTTGTTGCTTGCTGCGCTTGTTGTAACCAATAATGAGCCAATGAAAACGATGATGCATAAAACATTCATAACTACTTATGAAATATCAGATCAGCAATTCTTAATGAATCCAGATAAATATAACATGATTCAAGAACTTGATGATTATGTACCTGAAGATAGTGGAGTTATTGTTAACAATCCATATAACGGTGGAGCTTTAGTATATGGATTATCTAATCGAAAAGTGATGTTTCCAGTCTTAGGTGGTAATTACATTAATGATGATGAAAAAATTATTGCTACTCAACTCAATCAGGCTTCAAACATCCCTGAAGTTTGTGAGGCTTTGAACCGTGAGAATGCAACTTATGCCTTAGATTTTGGACAAAGCTACGTTCCTACTCCGAAAGATCAACACCCTGCAGGCCCAGATTTTACAGGTTTAATAGGGCTTGAAAATAGTCCAGGATTTGAGTTAATCCACGATGATGGCATCGCAAGGTTATATAAAATTACTGCCTGTGAATCATGATATTTCAATGCTTTCAGAGCATCGGCTGTACTCTCTTTCATGATATTTGTTATAATTAATTGCAAGAACTCCAGCGAGCTATTTGCACGATGGAGTTTTTATTTTGTGAGTCATTATGCTCCTAATACTGTATTGAAAGAGAGTAAGTTATGCCTGCAGTTGTAATTGTCGGTGCTCAATGGGGAGATGAAGGCAAGGGTAAAGCCACAGACCTCATCGGCGGACAAGTAGACTATGTAGTGAAATTTAACGGTGGTAATAATGCTGGACATACAGTTAAAGTTGGTGGTGAAAAGTACGAACTTAAACTACTACCAGCTGGTATTTTGAATGAAAATTCAACCCCAATCATTGGAAATGGGGTAGTAGTAAACCCTGAAGCACTTTTTGAAGAGCTTGATGCACTCAATTCTCGTGGGGCAGATACATCTAAACTGAAAATTTCAGCTAATGCTCATTTGATTGCTCCTTATCATCAGATTATAGATAAGGTCACGGAACGTTTTTTAGGTAAACGTGCTATTGGTACAACAGGGCGTGGTATCGGGCCTGCTTATATGGATAAGATGGCTCGTTTAGGTATTCGCGTGCAAGATATCTTTGATGAGTCTATTCTGCGTCAAAAAATTGAAGGTTCATTAGCGCAAAAAAATGAGCTTCTGGTGAAAGTATATAACCGTAGAGAAATTTCTGTTGAAGATACAGTAGATTACTTTTTAAAGTACGCAGATCGCATTAAGCCTATGATGTGTGATGCAGAATTAATTCTCAATGAGGCCCTCGATGAGAACGAGGTCGTTCTTCTTGAAGGTGGTCAGGCTACTTTCCTTGATGTTGATCACGGTACTTATCCTTTTGTAACCAGCTCAAACCCAACTGCTGGTGGTGCTTGTACTGGATCAGGAATTGGCCCTACTCGAATCGATCGAGTCATTGGAATTATCAAAGCCTATACCACTCGTGTTGGCGCTGGCCCATTCCCAACAGAACTTTTTGACGATATGGGAGAGTTCTTGCAAAAAACAGGCGGAGAATTCGGTGTTAATACCGGTAGACCACGCCGCTGTGGTTGGTATGATGCAGTACTTGCTCGCTATTCAAGTCGCGTTAACGGCTTTACAGACTATTTCTTAACTAAACTAGACGTTTTAACTGGTATTGAAAAGATTCCAGTGTGCGTTGCCTACGAAGTCAATGGTAAACGCTTTGATGAGGTCCCTATGTCACAGTCAGATTTTCATCATGCAAAGCCTGTCTATGAGTATTTTGATGGCTGGGAAGAAGATATTACCGAAGCTAAGTCTATAGATGACTTGCCTGAGAACGCGCAAAAGTATGTGCGTGCCCTTGAAAGCATGAGTGGATGTAGGTTTTCTGCAATTGGTGTGGGCCCAGACAGAGATCAAACAATCGTGATTAACGAGCTGCTATAGTTTCTTCATTTCAATGGCTGGGCACGTATCCATGACAACATCAAGCCCAGCCTTATCAGCTCGTTTGGCTGCAGCTTCGTCAATAACACCAAGCTGTAGCCACACAGCTTTTGCTTGTACTTTAATAGCTTGATCTACAATGTTTCCCACTAAACTTGAGTTCACAAAGCAGTCAACAACATCAATTTTCTCTGGAATTTCGGCTAAACTTGCGTATGCTTTTTCTCCTAGTGCATCTTCTGCACGAGGGTTAACTGGCACGATTTTCATACCGAGTTTGTCTCGGAGTATTTGTGCAATTTTGTAAGCAGTGCGCTCAGGTTTATTGCTTAAACCCACGATAGCCCATATTGCGCCTTTGTTTGTTAGCAGCTTCTTAATAATCTGTTCATCCTGGTACTTCTTCATAGGATTATTGTAGTCTTCTCATCATCCCTCCACAATCAATGCACTTGACATACTTATTCACGTTATCGCCGATGGTAGTGAATTAAATTTTTAACTTTGGCACTGTTGAAAGAGTTTAGTGAAAGGAACTATTGTAATGAGAAGAGTACTCTTTAGATTTCTACTAATTTTCACATCATTATCTCTGGCACATGTTTTTGTTGCACCAGCAGCTCATGCAGAAACTTTAGCCGCAGATTGGCGTATGGGTGCAGGTATTGTTAAAGAAAAGTTTGCTGGTGTCTTTAGAAATGGTGCCAATCAAGCTGCTTATTGTGCTGATGCAGAGCTAGGTGCTCCTTGGGAGGCAAAAAACTATATCAGTGGCAACTCACAAAGTTTTCAACAACGTCAAGGTAAGCACCTTGATGAACAAGAAAGAAACACTGTTTCATATCTCATCAAAAAATGGGGTGATACGGAAGATAAACATCAGGCAGCAGCAGTCCAGTTCGCTATTTGGTCTTTAACAACAGTGGATATGGAATTTGGTAGTGAGAAAATGAATCGTTTTGCTGCTATGGCTACAGCAGATGCTGCTGTTCTTAAAAGAGCACAAGAGTATCGGGCAGAAGCTCAGAAAAATCATGGACCTTATCAATTGCGGTTGCATCATGAGGCTATGAACCTTAGAACACAGTTACTTGGTGGAAAACAACATGAAGTTCCAGGTTTTCCAGTTGAAATTAAGAGTCATGGTTCAACAACTCTTAACAACAAACTACAAGATACAGTAGTTGCAGGTAGTACTGTTCCTTTGAAATATCATGATTTTGAAGATGCCAATTTTTCAGCAATAGCGCACAATTTACCTGGAAACCTTAAATGGTATCAGCCAGCAGAAAACAATGCGCAACGTATTTTGCTTTCTTCAACAGCAAGCGATGTTACAACAGATTTAAAGTTTAAAGTGGTGGAACCTCTTTTGCTTAAAGTATCGACTCAAACTTCACACAAAGTTGTCAGTAAAGGTCAAAAGATTTTTGATGAACTTAAAGTTGAGCCTCAAAGCAGTGGGCATAGGTGGTTGATAAATCCTGAAAATCAACAAGAGGTGAGCGTTACTATACGTTCTACTTTGTGGGGTCCCTTCACTGAAAAACCCCAAAGTAAGCAAAGCTATCCTGAAGATAAGTTTAAAAAAGGTAGTGTTGAAACTACAGTGAGAAATTTTGGTGTTGTGAAAACTCCAGAGCTAGAGCTCAAAGAATCTGGATATTATGTCTGGACAGAGGAGATTATTCCAGAAAAAACGGTACCAAGAACTGCTCAAAAACTTGTTAATCCTTGGAAAGGCAATTTCGGTGTTGAAGCAGAAACTAGTTTAGTGAAGTGGCAGATTAACGTTGAAACAGATATTAGTAGAAATATCATCAAACGTGCAGATTCTGTTACTGACCACCTCAAAATTTCTGGTTTTCAAGCTAAAAGCGAGAAACTATTAAAGCTCAAAGTATATGGGCCAGAAAACAAGTTACCGCAACTTAGTAAGGAAACACCACCTCAGGCAAAATTGCATCAAGAAATCAATATTGCTGCAGAAAATGGTGAAGTTGTTTCGGATGAAATTACTGAGAATCAACCTGGTTGTTACACCATTGTTACTGAATTTGAAGGTGATGAACTCCACGAACCATACCGTTCTGCTTACGGCGATCCTCGAGAAACATTCTGTGTCCATGAAAATGATGGAGCTTTCCTCTTCATTTCAGAAAAAGAAGTGAAACAGTATTTTGAGAAGTCATCAAAGGAACGCCTTGAAAGGGAAAAAAGCAAAGATTCAGCTCAACACAAAGAAAGAACTAACTCTTCCCGTCACTTCGAAAAGCAAAATTCAGAAGCACAACGCACAGATTCTCAATCTGTTATTACTTCCCAAGAGTCTCAACAAGCGCCACGGCAAGAATCACAAGAGAAACAGGAGCCACGTTCTCAGCAGTTCCTGGCCAATACTGGATTAAGTGACAAATCGCGTAAAGTATTTGCACTATCGCTACTTGTTACAGGATTCGGTGGTTTAATGATTATCGCTAGAAAACTTCTAACAAGCTAAGAGTGTTTAATCAAAGTATTGAGCTAGAGTACCTTCATGAGCTGTTCGTAGTTCATCTAAGGAAGTTTCAAATTGTCCTTGAACGTTAAGAGTCCCTGAGTCTGCATCCACCATACCAATACGTAGGTGTGGGAAGTTTCTAGCAGTGCACATATCAGTGAACCTTACTTCTTCACTACGTGGAACACTTACTATAGCTCGAGCAGTAGATTCAGAGAAAAGAGCAACAAAAATATCAATATTGTCACGTTGACACAGATCTTCAAGGACTACTCGTGCTCCAGCACCAAAACGAAGGCAGCTTTCTGCTAGAGCAATCGCAAGACCACCTTCAGAAAGATCGTGAGCAGAATCTATCATGCCATCACGGCTGGCATTGATGAGGATATCTGCTAATTCTTTTTCTGTATCTAACTTAACTTGTGGTGGAGTTCCACCAAGATGAGAATGAATAACATCAGCCCATGCAGAACCATCAAGTTCATCTGCCGTGGTTCCCAGAAGATAGATAGTATCTCCAGAAGTGCGGAAACCAGAGGGAGTACGCCGAGAAACATCATCGAAAACACCAAGAACTCCCACAACAGGAGTTGGATGGATTGGAGTGTCTCCCGTTTGGTTGTATAAAGAAACGTTACCTCCAGTAACTGGTGTTCCTAACTCTTGGCAAGCATCTGCAAGTCCTTCAACAGCTGCCGCAAACTGCCACATCACTTCTGGGTCTTCTGGAGAACCAAAGTTCAGGCAGTCTGTAACAGCCAGAGGGATAGCACCGGAAGTAGCCACATTACGGTAAGCTTCAGCCAAAGCAAGTTGAGCTCCTGCATAAGGATCAAGGTATCCGTATCTTCCGTTAGCATCTGTTGAGATAGCAATTCCTCGACCTGTTTCTTCATCTACACGAATAACACCTGCATCGTCAGGCATTGCCATTGCAGTATTGCCACGAACGAAGCGATCATACTGGTTAGTAACCCAATTTTTAGAACACAGATTTGGGGAAGCGATGAGTTTCAAGAGAGTTTCTTGGAGCTCTTGCCCAGTTTTTGGTTTTTCTAATGTAGCTGAAGTATTTGATTGAACATCAGCTAACCATGATGGTTTTGATAACGGGCGGTTATAGACAGGCCCATCGTGAGCTACAGAGCGCGGAGGAACATCAACAATAGTATTTCCATGCCAGCTTACTTCCAAGCGCCCAGTATCTGTGACTTCACCAACGATAGAATATTCAACATTCCATTTCTTAACGATCTTTTCAAAGGCAGAAACATTTTCTGGAGTAACAACAGCCATCATTCGTTCTTGCGATTCTGACATAAGAATTTCTTCAGGACTCAATGTTGGGTCACGCAGCAATACAGTATCTAACTCTATTTTCATACCACCATCACCAGCAGAAGCCAATTCAGAGGTTGAGCACGATAACCCAGCCCCACCTAAGTCTTGAATTCCTTCTACAACACCAGCTTGGAAAAGCTCCAAACAACATTCAATGAGAACTTTTTCTGCAAAAGGATCACCGACTTGTACTGCAGGTCGTTTTGTTGGTTTAGATTCATCAAAGGTTTCTGAAGCAAGAACAGATACACCACCGATACCATCACCACCTGTTCTAGCACCGAAGAGGATTACTTTATTACCAGCACCAGTGGCATTGGCAAGGTGGATGTCATCTTTTTTCATGACTCCCACAGAAAGGGCATTAACGAGCGGATTACCTTGGTAAACAGGATCAAATACTACTTCTCCACCAATATTTGGAAGCCCAAGACAGTTGCCGTAACCACCAACACCAGCAACTACACCGTGTACTACACGACCCGTATCTTCATGGTCGATGGCACCGAATCGCAGTTGATCCATGACAGCAACAGGGCGAGCCCCCATTGATAAGATATCGCGCACGATGCCACCAACTCCTGTTGCAGCACCTTGGTATGGTTCAAGGAAAGAGGGGTGATTATGGCTTTCTACTTTGAAAGTAACTGCCCAATCATCGCCAATGTCAACAACTCCGGCATTTTCACCAATACCAACGAGCAGTTTTTCTTTCATTTCTGCTGTAGTTTTTTCACCGAATTTGCTTAAATGCACTTTAGAAGATTTATAGGAACAGTGTTCAGACCACATGACTGAATACATAGCTAGTTCAGCATCAGTTGGGCGGCGGGATAAAATTTCACAGATTTTTTGGTACTCATCTTCTTTGAGCCCAAGTTCTTTCCATGGTTGTCTTTTCTCAGGGGTCTGACTAGCGATTTCTACAGTATCTAGTTGTTGATTCATCGTGTTGCTCCTGATACGAGAGAGTTCATCACGGATTCAAAAATTGTGATGCCGTCTGTTCCTAGGCCTTTACCCTCGGCAGTATCAGTGCCAAATAACGCTTCGACTGCATGTTCAGGGTGTGGCATCAAACCTACAACGTTTCCTTGAGGGTTAGTTAAGCCTGCAATATTATGAACTGAACCATTAGGATTTGGGTCTGTGTATCGGAAAACTACTTGGTTTTGCTCTTCAATTTTTGCCAGTTCTTCTTGAGAAGCAACAAATTGACCTTCACCATTTTTTAAAGGGATTGTAATTTCTTGACCTTGTTCATACCCTGATGTCCATGCCGTTTGCGTATTTTCAACGATGAGTTTTTGATCCCCACAGTTAAATTTTTGGTGATTATTGATAATTAACGCCCCTGGCAAGAGGTGTGATTCGCAGAGAACTTGAAAACCATTACAAATTCCAAGTACAGGTAGCCCACCTTTTGCTCCATCAATAATAGCCTGCATGATAGGCGAAAGAGAAGAAATAGCACCACAACGTAGGTAGTCACCATAAGAAAAGCCACCAGGAAGTACTACTGCATCAATATGGGAAAGCTTAGTATCATCGTGCCAAAGATTTACAGTTTGAGCTCCAGCGAGCCTAGCTGCGCGAAGAGCATCGTGGTCATCGAGGGTGCCTGGGAATGTAACAACACCAATTGTAAAATCACTCATGGTTTAATCCTCAATAACAGAAATGTGTGTGACATCTTCAATAACAGGGTTAGACAGAAGTTTTTCTGCTGCTTCTTGAGCCTTGGCTAAAAGTTCTGGAGTTACTTCACCGTTGACGCTAAGTTCAAACCGCTTGCCTTGACGTACTTCTGTAAAATCTTTAAAGCCTAAGCGAGGTAAAGCGTTTGCGATTGCTTTACCTTGGGGATCAAGAATTTCTGCTTTAGGCATAACATCAATAACAATACGAGCCAATTTTACTCCTCGTTTAAGAATGGAACTCTTCTAGTTTACTAGAAGAGTAGTGCCTATCCTTCATTCATATTCTTGTAAAGTAAAATAGAGAGTGGATAAAGTTTCAGAAGAGGTCTTTCTTGTCACAAAAGGTTTATATAGTTGGTAGTGGCCCTAATGGTATGGCCAGTGCTGTTTTCATGTCTGAAAAAGGCTATGATGTTACCGTTTTTGAAGCAAGTTCTACGCCAGGTGGAGGCAGTAGAACTTTAGATTTAACAGGTACAGGTTTCCTCAATGATGTTTGTTCTGCGGTCCATCCTACAGCCTTAGCATCACCATACTTTAAAGAATTAGGAATGCAGGAAGAAGTAGATTTCATTATTCCTGATGTTTCCTTTGCGCAGCCACTTACTCACAATGAGTCTGTTTATGCCTATCGCGATATTGAAAAAACAGCCCAGCACCTTGGTAAAGATAAACAGCGTTGGTTAAATGCTTTTTCAGATTTTGCAGATAAACCAGCAAATATGGGCGAATTAATGCTCAAGCCCTTTTTGGATGTCTCTAAAACAAAAGTTATTACTCCATCGATCCGCTTAGGGCTTCACTCTATGCGAGAAAGCGTTGCGCAGGGCTACTTTAAAACTACTGATGCCCAAGCTTTACTCTCTGGGGTTGTTGCACATGCGAATGTAAAATTGCCTAGCCTCAGTGCAAGTTTCGTTGGATTTTCCTTAACTGGCTTATCTCAATCTATTGGTTGGCCTATAGTCCGTGGTGGTTCGCAGCAAATTATTAATTTTCTACAAAAAAAACTTGAACAAAATGGTGGAAGAGTCATTTGTGATGCTCCTATTGTGAAAAAAAGTCAACTAGAAGATGCAGATATCGTCTTTTGGGACACTTCAGTACGCACTTTCCTTGATATTTACCACGACGAGTTACCTAGCTCTACTGCTAAACACTTACAAAATTTCAAATATGGAAATGGTGTTGCAAAATTAGATGTAACAATGTCTGAGCCTATTCCTTGGAATGATCAGCAACTTCATGAAGCAGGTACTATCCACATTGGTGGAAAAGCTTCAGATATTGCGTTGGCGGAAAATACTGTTTCACGCAATAAAATTCCTGAAAAACCATATATTCTTGCTTCGCAGCCTTCTCTTTTTGATCCCACAAGAGCTCCAAAAGGTTACCACACTGCCTTGTTTTATACGCATGTGCCGGCATACTATGATGAAGATCCTACAGATTTAATTTTGAAACGTGTTGAAGAGTTCGCACCTGATATTCGCGATGCAATACTGGATAGTCATTCCATAAATGCAGTCCAGCTTGAAGAATATAACAGTAATTATATTGGCGGCGATATTTCTTCAGGCGCAAATTCTTTAGGGCAATTTTTTACCAGACCACGTTACAGTTTTTTTCCGTGGGCAACAGCTATTCCTCATGTGTATATGTGCTCATCGTCAACTTATCCAGGGCCAGGCGTTCATGGAATGAATGGCTACAATGCTGCTAAGTTAGCTTATGGGAAGGAGAATGGCTTTGTTAAGAACAAATAAACAAGTGCTTCAAGTTCTTCTAGTCTTTCTTTTGACTATACTCATTTTGCCCATACAGTCTCATGTATGGAAGAAAACTGGAGAGGAACCGTACCCTAATTTGTTGGCACCTCCTTTTGACGGTGTTCCTAAAATTCCAGCAAGTGGAGGTAGTGGTACTGCCACCCAATATAATATTAAAGGTATAGACTCTGATGGTACTTCGTATGCTCTTACCCCAGATCAATTAGTGCCTGCAACTACACAAAGTGCGCAAATGGTTTTTTTGAAAAACTTTGCAACTACACCTGAAAAACTAAAGGATCCTGATGTAAATAGCTGGGTTTACAATTCATTGAAGAAAACTCACCCCAATATTCAACAAGTCAGTATCACCAAAGTAACAGTTAAGTCTTCAGGAGGGAAAACAGAACAAATTGGTTCTGGGAAACCAACTGTTATTGATTTTAGCGGGAGTAAATCTTAATGAATAATAAAAATTTGTTAGCTAAAATCGGCGCATGGCTCAATGACCCAGGTGGACTTACTCTGAGAGACCTTGCAGTCTATAGAATTTTCTTTTCAATTATTGTTTTGCTCGCTTACACAAAGTATTCTACAAATGCTGGAATTCCAAATGAAATGTATCATCCTATACCTGGAATGTTGCAACTCTTCCATAGCTTCCCACCACTATGGGTATTGATTCTTTTTCAAGTTGTATATTTAGTGACAGCTTCAGCATTATTATTTGGTTTCCTGACCCCTATTGCTTCGGTACTCTTTGGTGCCAACATGATAATAGCTAATGGATTTACTTTTGCTCTTGGTAAGCTAGATCACGGTATCATTATTGCAATTGTGCCCATGATTATGGCCTTTTCTGGGTGGGGTAATGCCTACTCCATTGATAGCAAACAATTCCTCTCACAGCGAGCTCATCCAAGTTCAGTGATAAGACCGTGGGTTATTCGTTGGATGGCTTTAACTATTAGTCTTTGGCTTTTTACAGCTGCTTTTGCTAAAGCAACTACTGGATGGTTAGATCCAAGTAAGAGGGGAACTCAAGGTTACTTTTTTTCATATTATCTAGGCGGCTTAACCTCTGGAAAGATTCCAGATTTGGTCTCTAAGATTCACTTCGGTCCGTTTTGGAAATTCCTTGATTATTCCACAGTGCTTTGTGAAAGTTTACCCTTGTTACTTTTCGTCTTTGGCTGGAAATATTGGAAGTTGGCACCGAGTTTCCTTATCTTCTTCCACATTGGAATTAATTTTACTTTAAGTATTTTTTACGCACCAGCTTTTGTTGCCTATGCTGCGTTTGTCCCATGGGATAGGATACTTCGAAAAGTAACTTCTCATTTTTCTGCTCTTAACAAATTGCGGTGGCCTGTTGTGCTAATTTTTGCCTTATTTTGGGGTTTTGCGTCTGGTCCAATCAAACGCATTGTAAATCCTTGGCAACCGGATGTCTTAATGCTTGCTGGGGTAATTCTTGCCTCAGGTTATATTATTAACTTCGTGCGCAATCAGTTCTTTACACCAAAAGAGCCAACTATGCCAGTAAAACAATTGCCTAAGCATCTTTCACGCCGTGAGTTCTACAGTTAGCTTGTAACATGAAAGAAAAGCGATACCTATAAAAGATGAATCTGAAACGGTGTTAGAATATCAACAATGGAGGATTCGACTAGCGGCCTATGTCACACGCTTGGAAAGCGTGAGGGTGTAACAAGCCCACAGGGGTTCGAATCCCCTATCCTCCGCCAATCTCCCAACTAAGCAATTGGGATTTCTTTTATTCTCATAGATAACTTCTTCGTGACTTTTGGTTAACTACGGTAGAAATAGCTCCCGTAGTTAACCAAAAGTCATGAATTGAAAATGTAATAAGAGCGAATCTTAACTGTAGCCCATTCGTTTAGCTTGTTCTTTAGCAGCATCATTGACAGGTACAGCAAAGACAGCAGTACCGTAAGCTGCAACTTCACTACCTAGTTCTCCTAGTTCACTAGTATCAAAGCGCATACCAACAATACAATTTCCACCTTTTTGTGTAGCTTCATTAATCATGCGTTCTACGGCTTCAAAACGGCTAGTGATAAGGTTTGTTGTCATTCCCTGCATTTCGCCACCAACGATAGTTTTAAGACTGGCACCAAATTGCGAGAAGATATTCCTAGACCGTGCAGTAAGTCCAAAGACTTCACCGCAGACATATTGGATTTTCCATCCAGGTATAGTATTTGTTGTTGTTACCATCATTGGCATAAGAATTCCTTTCTCTATAGCTTTAGTGTAGTAGATTGTTGGCGTAATATAGAACACAATGGAAAAGAATAGATTATATTTTGCAAATAAAGGTAGCGGTAACTACGACATTATCGTTGTTGCCTTTTGTGTCTTACTTCTCATTTCTAATATCTGTGCTACTAAACTCATTGAGTTTGGCCCATTTATTACAGATGGTGGAGCTTTCCTCTTTCCTTTAACATATATTATAGGTGATTTACTCGCCGAGGTTTATGGTCTTAAAGCTACACGACGCGCTATTAAACTAGGTTTTATTTTCTCCATTATTGCTTCTATTACTTTTTATCTAGTGCAAATTTCACCACCAGCTTCAGCTTATGAAAACCAGGCAGCTTTTGAGGCAGTGCTTGGATTTGTGCCTCGTATCGTGGCAGCCTCCCTTGCCGGGTATCTCGTGGGGCAGTTTCTTAACGCCCTAGTCATGGTAAAGCTCAAAGAAAAGGCTAAAGAAAATAAACTCTGGGTTAGGCTAGTGGGTTCAACCATGGTGGGTGAATTTGCAGACACTCTTGTTTTTTGTACTATCGCTTTTTTCGGCACGATAACTGGCTGGGAATTCGTCAATTATGTTATTACAGGTTATGCGTACAAGTGTCTAATTGAAGTTCTTATGCTTCCAGTTACCTATAGAGTTATTGGCTGGGTAAAGTCTAAAGAACCTTCTTATTTCTCAAACCCAGTTCCAGAAAATAATAAGATTTCCCTAGCAACGAACTAGCCATAGAATTTGCCAAGCATCTGATCGCGATAATCATAGAATTTGCCAATTTCCATTGCTTCACGAATGCAATCTACTAATTTCACAGTGAAGTGCTCGTTGTGAATTGTTGCTAAAGTAAAGCCAAACATTTCCTTAGCCTTGAATAAGTGGTGTATATAAGCTTTAGTGTAGTGTTGGCATGTGTAACACTCACAGTCTTCTTCTAAAGGTGAAAAATCTTTTTTAAATTGAGCTCTCTTGATGTTTATTCTTCCAGTTAAGGTATAAACAGCGCCGTTGCGAGCAACTCGAGAAGGGTTGACGCAATCGAAGGTATCGGCACCATTTTCAATGCCCACAAAGAAATCATCAGGTTCACTAATGCCTAATAAGTGACGAGGTTTGTTTTTGGGAAGCTCTTCGCAGACCCAGCGCACAATGGTTCCCATATTTTCTTTTTCGAGGGCTCCACCAATTCCAAAGCCATCGAATTCTTGGCCATGAACACTCATGGAGCCTAGATCATGGGCGGCTTTACGGCGTAAATCCTCATATTGTGCACCTTGAATAACACCAAATAAAGCCTGATATGGTTTTTCTGAACGTTCAAGGCTAAGACGTTGATGCTCCTCTAAACAGCGAATTGCCCATAAACGTGTTCTTTCTAAGGAACGAATTTGGTAATGTTTGGTGTTCATTAAAGTCGTGAGTTCATCAAAGGCAAACATAATGTCAGCGCCGATTTGATGCTGCACTTGCATGGAAATTTCTGGGGTGAAACGATGTTTAGATCCATCAAGGTGAGATTTAAAAGTGACACCGTCATTATCTACAAAAGCTAGTTTTTCTTTCCCTTGAGCTGTTTGGTGGTCTTTGCGTTCACCTGTTTGATCCATGGAAAGAACTTTTTTAAAGCCCGCTCCTAAACTCATGACTTGAAAACCTCCACTATCAGTGAAGGTAGGGCTTTGCCAGTTCATGAAGTTCCCTAAGCCACCAGCAGTATCAAGGACGTCTGCTCCTGGTTGTAAATATAGATGGTAAGCATTTGCTAGTACAGCTTGCGCGCCAGTAGCTTTGACTTGTTCAGGTGAGATGGTTTTCACGGTAGCTTTAGTACCAACTACAATAAAAGCCGGAGTTTGTATGTCTCCATGAGGTGTTGTAATTGTGCCAGTGCGCCCAAGACCATTATCAAGTTCAGTGTGCAGTGTGAACATTTACGAAAAAATTCCCATATGCGCCAGTGCTTGATAAATTACTAACCCTTGGCTGTCGTCCATTTCTTCAAACATCTTTGAAGTTACAATTTCTTTAGGTTCAAACCAATTAAATTCTAAAGCTGCTTTACGAGGTTCTACTTCGCCTTTAATAGGCACGATATATCCTAAGGAAACCGCATGTTGACGTTCATCAACAAAGCCAGTTGGTTGTGGAGTAGGGAAGTACTGTGTGACGGTAAAAGGATGAGCGCTTTGCGGCAAACTTGGCAGAGTCAGAGGACCTAGATCATTTTCTATATGACGTAACAATGCAGCATGGATTACTTCACCATACATGACTCGTCCAGAAACAATACTTCGTACAATGTTGCCATCATCATTAGCTCGCATCATGAGACCAATATGGGTTACTTGACCAAATTCATCAGTCTGTACTGGAATAGCTTGTACGTATAACATCGGTACTTTTCGACGAATTTCAGCGAACTCGTCATCTGAAAACCAACCTTCTTGATCTCCGTGCGTAGTAGCAATCATAAATAGGACCTCCGAGTTTATTGTACTTAATGTTCCTTGTTAAGATGAAGTATGAGCATTTTTATCACCTTCGAGGGTGCCGATGGCTCCGGTAAAACCACTCAAATTAAGCTTCTTGCTCGTTGGCTAGAGCAACAAGGACACTCTGTTCTCACAACGCGTGAGCCAGGTGGCACTACCCTTGGTGAGGAACTACGAAACTTGCTGCTTCATTCAGGGGATATGAATGCTAAAGCTGAAGCCCTTATTTTTGCGGCTGCTCGCTCGCAGCATGCTAGTGAAGTGATGAGACCAGCAGTAGATTCAGGAACCATCGTGCTTTGTGATCGTTATATAGATTCCTCTGCTGCATATCAAGGCTATGGGCGCAGGCTAGGAGTTCAAAAGATTATAGATCTTTCGTTGTGGGCAACAGATAATTTCATTCCAGACTTAACTCTTGTTCTTGACGTAGATACGCACAGTAGTCAAGAACGTCGAAGTGCTCGTAGTGCTGATGATCGCATTGAGGCATCTGGTGTTGAATTTATGGAAAAAACTCGTCAAGCATTTTTAAAGTTAGCCCAAGAAAACCCAGAAAATCATCACGTGATAGATGCTAATGGAACAGTGGATCAGGTGTTTGAGAAAGTAGTTGCTGTTGTTCAAGAAAAATTTCCACAGGTGGCTTCATGAGTGTATGGGATGAGCTCATTGGGCAAGAGAAAACTGTCGAACAACTCAAAAAAGCTTTAGAGAAGCCTAATCATGCTTGGCTTTTTACTGGTCCACCTGGTTCAGGTCGTTCAAATACAGCACGAGCTTTTGCAGCAGCCCTAGAATGTGAACATCATACTGGCTGTGGCAAGTGCAAAGCTTGTCTTACTGTACTTTCTGGAGTTAATGCTGATGTTACTGTACTAGCGACCGACAAAGTGACTATCACCATTGACGAAGTGCGTGCTCTCATTGCTAAATCCTATGACCGCCCTTCAGTTGCGCCATGGCGTATCATCATTGTTGAAGATGCAGATAGAATGACGGAACGCACTTCAAATGTTTTACTGAAAGCTCTAGAAGAACCTGCTTCTCGAACTATTTGGATGCTGTGTGCGCCAAGTCCAGCAGATTTATTACCAACTCTTCGTTCTCGATGCCAAAGTGTGACTCTGAAAATTCCGCACACTGATGATATTGCACGCTTGCTTCATGAAAGAGACGGAATCGATCTGGATATTGCCAGAGATATGGCTCGCATTTCTCAGGGTCATATTGGGGTTGCACGATGGTTAGCAACCAGTAAAGATGCCCGAGAACGTAGAAAGAGAATCTTAAGTGTTACGCACAAGCTCTCTACAGTGGGGCAAGCTGTACGTGCTGCAAATTTCTTAGTAAATACAGCAAAAGAGCAAGCTGAAGCCAGTGCAGAAGAATTTCGTGAGCAAGACCAAGAACAACTCATGCATGCTTTAGGTGTTAATCCTGATGAAACCTTACCGCCTTATGTTCGCGCTCATTTAAAACAACTTGATGAAGATTACAAACGGCGTAGCACTCGTGGGCAAAAAGATGCATTGGATCGCATGATGCTAGACATGCTTTCCTTTTATCGTGATGTGTTATTGCAGCAGATGAGCGCTAAGATTGAGCCCATGAATGTAGACATGCTGGCAGCTATTGAGAAAATTGCCAGTACATCAACGGCAGAACAAACTACACAACGCATTGAGAAAATTAAACAGGCACGTCAACGTTTAACAACAAATGCAGCGCCACTCTTGACCTTAGAAGCAATGGTGTTAGGCTTACTATAAAAGCAGTAAGGAGATGGCGTGAGTGGACCAAGAAGGTTGAAAAACCAGTTACCACAAGTTCCTCCTCAAGAGGAGTACTTAGAGACTGAACAGTTGCAAACTCGCCGTAATCAGCGTGAACAACTGACACGTCGGCACCTTAAGAAAGCTAATGATAAGAATTATGGCAAAGTTATCTTAGCGCTTTTACTTGTAGTAGCTTTAATAGCTGCAGCATGGTACGCATACACGCTTATCACTACAAACCCTTATGCTAAAGGAATTCCTAGAAATCTAAAATCATATTACAAGCAAAATGTTAACTGGACTTCTTGTGAAAACGGAATGCAATGTGCCACAGTTGAAGCACCAGTTGACTGGGACAATCCAAGTTCAGATAAAGTTTCCTTGCAACTCATCAAAATTAATGCAACTGGCCAAAAACAAGGTTCATTAGTGATTAACCCTGGTGGCCCAGGCGGTTCCGGTTACGATTGGGTCAGAGATAGCGCAATGTCCACTCTTTCTTCTACTGTGACAAGTGCTTATGATGTTGTTGGGTTTGACCCTCGTGGTGTGGGTAAATCTTCAGCTATTAAATGCCTAGATGATAAAGATCACGATGCTTATCGTGCAAATACAGCAAATCTAGATACAGATGATGGACTACAGAAGTTACGTGATGAGTATGCCAAAATTGCTCAGTCCTGTAAAGACAATAGTGGTCCTGTAATAGGCCATATGGATACTGCAAGTGTCGCTAAAGATATGGACATGATTCGTGCTTTACTTAAAGAAAATCAGTTAAACTATCTAGGTTTTTCATACGGTACACTTCTTGGTGCTAGCTATGCTGGTTTATTCCCAGATCATGTGGGTCATATGGTCCTTGATGGCGCTGTAGATCCTGCAATTTCTTATTCAGAAGTTACAAAAGGGCAAGCTACTGGTTTTGAGCAGTCATTAAAAGCATTTGCTAATGATTGCGTGCAGAAGAAGAATTGTTCTTTGAGCCAAGATGATCAAGGAAATACCCTTTCTGCTGATGATATCGTGAAAAAAGTACGTCAAATGCTTACGGACAACAATACTAGTCCTATGAAAACTAAAGATGGACGTACTGCCACTTCTTCAATGTTGGTTCAAGGAATTATGGTTCCTTTGTACAACAACTTAATGTGGCCAACATTGGCTGATGCTTTAGCCTCAGCTATGTATAATAAATCCCCAGACTCATTGATTCAGTTTTCTGATGCCTCTGCTGGGCGTAGTTCTGATGGAAGTTATAGTAATAACTCGGACTTTGCTTTTATGGCAGTCAATTGTCTTGATTACTCTATCCCATCTGATACTCAAAGTATCCGAAGTGATGAAGCAGCATTGAAAAAAGCTTCGCCAACTTTTGGTCAATACATGGCTGGAGGCGGTGCAATTTGTGAGAAATGGCCATATAAGACTATTCGTCAATTAGGTCCAATTTCTACTTCCTCTTCAAATCCACTCTTGGTAGTTGGTACTAGCGGAGACCCTGCGACTCCATTTGCTTCTGCAGAGAACCTCACTAAAGAGTTGGGTAATGCGAAACTTCTCAAATGGAATGGACAAGGTCACACAGCTTACGGAAGATCAAACGATTGTGTTCGTGATAGCGTTGATAATTTCTTACTTAAAGGTACAGTTCCTGAAGACGGAAAAACTTGTTAATGAAGAGAGTTTTCTGTATCTAGTTTCACACCTTTGAAAATTCGCAGCGCAGCTAAGCCTGAAAGAATCATGAGCACTGCTGCAACCATGGAAACTACTACAGCACCTCGAGTAAAAGCAACCTGAGCTGCGTCAATAAGAGCAGTATTTCCGTGTGCGCTTTGAATAGTTGTAGCAAGAGTAGTTTTTGCTTGTTCTTGTTGTTCACTACTTAATCCTGCAGGAAGAACAATAGTTGTCCTATAGATAAAGTTAGCTATCGTGCCAAGAATAGCAATACCTAAGGCAGCTCCAAGTTCATAAGAGGTTTCTGAAACTGCTGCAGCAGAACCAGCTCGATCCGCTGGCGCTTCAGAAAGTATAGCGTCATTGGCAAGTGTGTAACTTGTACCTGTACCCCAACACAAGAGTAAGGCTATAACAAATACTACCCAAAGCGGAGTTTGTAGTCCTAGGAATGAAGCTATAACAAAACCTGATGTGGTGAGCATAAAACCAATGAACAAAATAATGTGGAGAGGATAGATATTTGCTAATTTAACAGCTACGAGAGCTGCCAGAGCTTCGGCAAACATGGCTGGTGCAATCAAAAGTGAAGCTTCAAGAGTTCCAACACCTAGACCTAATTGTAGATATTGAATGAGGATGAAGTCTCCACCAATGAGTGCGAAAATTGAAACCAAATTTAAGATGGTACCCCAGGTAAAGAGAGGGCTTTCAAAAAGTTTTAAGTCAAGAAGTGGGTAGGAGACATGTTTTTGTCGAACAACAAAGCAGTAGGCCATTATGGCACCAAAGATAAAGATTAATAATGGAAATAAAGAAAGTTCTTCAGCACTCATTTTGATGCCGTATACCATGGGTAAAATCGCTGCCAAACATAAGAAAACACTCAAAAAATCAATATCGCCAGCGGTTTCAGATTTTGATTCTTGGATAAACATTGGCCCTAGAATCACCAATAGAATCATGATAGGAATATTGACAAGAAAAATTGAATGCCAACTAAACTTGCTCAGCAAGAGTCCACCAATAACAGGTCCAATTGCTGCACCTCCAGAAAATATAGCAGCCCAGGTTCCCATAGCTGTTCGACGTTCTTTGGTGTTGTGGAAAGTATTTCTAATAATGGAGAGTGTAGAAGGCATTAAGGTTGCTCCTGCTACACCTAAAAGTGCACGCGAAAAAATAAGCATCAGCGCATTGGTAGATAATGCTGCGCCTAAAGAAGCTAGACCAAAACCCACACTCCCGTAAATGAGGAGTTTTCTGCGGCCAATTTTATCTCCTAGGGTGCCCATTGTTACTAAAAGACCTGCAAGAATAAAAGAATAGATGTCAATAATCCATAGCATTTCATCAGGTCTTGGATTTAGATCTTCTGTGATATGAGGTAACGCAAAATTTAAAACTGTTGAATCAATAGCAACAAGAAGTACTGGTAAAGAAAGAACAGAAAGTGCAATCCAGTCTTGTTTTGTTGCCTTGTTGCTGCGCTGCGAAACATCATCGGACATATTTACGATTATATCAATGTGTTTAAACGCCACGTTACAGTTGTGTATCAACGTAACAGATGTAATAGTTTTGCGTTTCTGCAACAAAGAATGGCTTTTTTTACATTTTGTCATTGTAAAATAATTAGTTGGAGGGTTGATGGCTGAATTATTAAACGAACATCCCGATGTCAATCGGTATTCTGCTGAAGAGCAAGGCTACGAAAAAGGTCTTGGTCGTAGGCAGATACAGATGATTGCTATCGGTGGTGCTATCGGTACCGGTTTACTCCTCGGTGCTGGTGGTCGTCTTAAAGAAGCTGGACCTTCTCTCGCTGTTGTTTACCTAGTTTGTGGTCTATTCGGGTTTTTAATCCTTCGTGCACTAGGAGAAATGGTTGTTTATAGGCCTGCTTCAGGTGCTTTTGTTTCTTATGCTCGAGAATTTATTGGTGAGCACGCAGCTTTTGTAGCCGGTTGGTTGTATTTTATTTTTTGGGCGCTTACTGGTATTGCTGATTCTACTGCGGTAGCTACTTATTTCAGATTTTGGGGTATTGCAAATGATCAAAACCAGTGGTTTATTGCTTTAATTAGCCTCTTGATTGTCACTGCTGTTAACTTAATTGGGGTCAAACTCTTTGGTGAGTTAGAGTTTTGGTTTGCTGTCATTAAAGTTACAGCATTAGTTGCTTTCCTTTTAATTGGTACTTGGATTGTTGGAACTCGTCAACAGATAGATGGGCACTCTACTGGAATCTCACTCATTACTAACCACGGTGGTCTTTTCCCGAACGGCGTATTACCTGCAGTCATTCTGACGCAAGGTGTTATTTTTGCTTACGCAGGTATCGAGTTAGTTGGTATTGCCGCAGGTGAAACTGACAATCCACAAGCTATCGTACCTAGTGCTATTAACTCTGTGATATGGCGTATCTTGCTCTTTTATGTAGGTTCAGTAGTTATACTAGCAATGCTATTGCCATGGAATGCTTATAGTGCCGATACTTCACCATTTGTAACTTTTTTCCAGAAGCTTGGTATTCCAGGGATGGGCAATGTGATGAACGTTGTTGTTATCACTGCAGCAATGTCTTCATTGAACTCTGGTATTTATGCAACTGCACGTACTCTTCGTTCTATGGGTATGGCAGGCTCAGCTCCGCACTTTACTTCTAAAATGAATAAGAACCACGTGCCTGTTAACGGAATTATGCTTACTGTGTGTGTGAGTATGGTTGGTGTTATTTTGAACTATATATTCCCTTCTCAGGCCTTTGAAATTGTGTTGAACTTTGCTTCTCTAGGAACAATTGGTGTATGGACACTCATCATGATTACCCATTTGTGCTTCCGTAAGTCTATTGCTGACGGTATTACTCCTGCACCAAAGAGTAACTTCGCCTTGATGTTTAGTCCTTGGTCAAATTACATTACTATTGCTTTCTTATTTTTAGTGCTTGTCTTAACGTATTTCGACAAGCCAGTTGGTCAATGGACCATCCTTTCAATCCCTCTCATTGTTGTTCTTTTTTACTTAGGTTGGAGAATTGCTGAACCTAATATTGCAAAAGTTCAACAACAATGGGATCAACAACTAAATATTCCACATACCAATGTCAATTCTGCACCCGTAGAAAACGACTAAGGAGAAAAGAGATATGGATAATAACGAACCTAAAAGAGTGGCTCAACGAGCCGCCGATGTAGCTAAAAAGGCTGAAGTAAAAGTCGAAAAAGTAGCTGCTAAGGCGGAGAGAAAAGTTGACAAAGCCACTGATGTTTTAGAAAAAAAGAAGGCGCCTACTTATCAGAAGGCCCTTCAAAACCGACACATTCAAATGATCGCCATCGGTGGTGCTATCGGTACAGGTTTGTTCCTTGGTGCCGGTGGACGTCTCCAAAAGGCTGGTCCTTCCCTAGCTATCATTTATTTACTTTGTGGTATTCTAGGGTTCTTCATCCTACGTGCTTTGGGTGAAATGATTATGTACCGCCCAGCGTCAGGTTCTTTCGTGTCTTATGCACGTGAGTTCATTGGTGAGCATGGTGCCTTTGCAGTTGGTTGGATGTACTTCGTCAACTGGGCATGTACTGGTATTGTTGATGCTACCGCGGTAGCCACCTATCTCAGATATTGGAATGTAGGTACCGAGAGCACCCAGTGGGTCGCTGCGCTTATAGCCTTACTCCTTGTAACCGCTATTAACTTCATGGGTGTGAAGTATTTTGGTGAGTTTGAGTTCTGGTTTGCAATTATTAAGGTTGCTGCTTTGGTAATCTTCTTGCTTGTTGCTGTTTGGGTACTAGGTACTGGTCACGTTATGGACGGTAACCGCCCAGGTCCTCATTTGATCTCTGAACATGGTGGTTGGTTCCCACACGGTGTTATGCCAGCAATCGTGCTTTCTCAGGGTGTAATCTTTGCCTACGCCGCTATTGAGCTTGTGGGTATTACTGCTGGTGAAGCTGAAAATGCTCGTGCAGTAATTCCTAAAGCAATTAACTCAGTAATCTGGCGTATCCTTATCTTCTATGTAGGTGCTGTAGTTCTTTTGACTATGGTTCTTCCATGGAGTGCTTACTCTGCTGATACATCTCCATTCGTAACCTTCTTCGATAAGCTTGGTATCCCAGGTACTGCTGGAATTATGAACTTCGTAATTTTGACAGCAGCAATGTCTTCATTGAACTCTGGTATTTACGCCAATGGTCGTACTCTTCGTGATCTAGGTTTGAGCCGTTCAGCTCCAGCTATGACTGCTAAGATGAGTCCTCGTGGTGTACCTACTGGTGCTATCCTGTTCACTTTGTGCTTCTCACTTGTTGGTATTTTCATCAACTACGTTGCACCAGGTGAAGCATTCGAGATTGTGTTGAACTTTGCTTCTGTTGCAATTATCTTTATCTGGGCTAGTATCCTTGTTACACACTTGATTTTCCGCAAGCGTGTTGATGCAGGACTTTTGCCTCGACAGAGCTTCAGTATGCCTGGAGCGCCAGTAACAGACTACATCTGTTTGGCATTCTTGGCTGGTGTCTTCGTGTTGATGGCATTTGACCATCCTGTAGGTACTTGGACTGTTGCGTTAACACCTGTACTATTTGGTGTTTTGGCACTGTACTGGTTCAGGATTAAAGACCGCATCGTAGAACACGATGAAGGCTACGAAGATGTTGCTACCCATGAAACTCAGGGTACACTTCAGTAGAAGTTAAAGGTCTACCTCCTCATTAACGGTAATAAAAGAAAGATGCCCCCTTAAAGGGGCATCTTTCTTTTATATCGGCTTAGAAGTTTTATCTTAAGAGAGTATTGGACAACTTCTAGGTTAGATTTCAGCTACTCTTAAGCTTTATTTCCTATGATTAGACTAAATGCCAATGTGCAAAAGGAGTATTATGAAAAACAAAAAAGCTATGAATGCTGATGCAGTTTTTACTGAACCTGTAAAAACTAATATTTTTGGTCAAAAAGACCTAGGTAGTGGGACTAAAATGTACCCTTCAGATAACTTTACAGATAAGACTTTGAACAAAATCAGAAACTTAGGTGTGTATCGTAGTGATAATGCTTGGCTCGGTGGAGTTTGTGGCATGATTGCTGATAAGACTGGCTGGAATGTTAACTACATCCGTATTGCAACAGTTGTTCTTACTTTTTTCTTGTTGGGTGCTACTTTATCTGTGTATGGTCTTGCTTGGTTCTTGTTACCAGATTCTAAGGGGAGAATTCACGCGCAAGAAATTAAGCACGATAACATCTCACTTGGTGGGGGTGCAGCACTTTTGATGTCATTCATCGGTCTGATTTCGCTGTTCTGGGGTAAGATTGTAACCCTTGTCGTATGGGCTGCGCTTCTTGCTGGTGGCTTCTTCGCTATTAAGTACTGGGGAAGTAAGAAAGCACCTAAATTGCGTAAAAAAGCTTCAACACTGTCTCGTAAAAAGAAGTAGTAGCTTCTTTGAGTCATTTTGAAATTACGTTGTAGTATGGCAAAATAAACTAAGTGAGCTTTGCTCACTCCTTTGGAAGTGTGTCCGAGCGGCCGAAGGAGATAGTCTTGAAAACTATTGTGCGGTGACCCCGTACCCAGGGTTCGAATCCCTGCGCTTCCGCTAGAACCTCTAGAGTTTTTCTCTAGAGGTTCTTTTATTTGTGCTGTTTGAGCCTCCAGAACCCACTTCGTGCTGGTGGCTTAAAGAACTATATCTCCGACTTCGTGACTTTTGGTTATTTACGTGAGCTTTAGCTCACGTAAATAACCAAAAGTCGTGTACTAGCAATATCGTGAATTAGTAAAAGTTAAGTTTTATCGATGTCAGACGTTCAGTGCACTTCATTCTTTGTAGAAATGTGACTTATAGGAGATGGACTTTTATAGGCCATAATGTGGCTGTGCAATAATTGAACCATGGAGAAGGTAGATTTTAAGAAGATTTTCCCTGATTACAAAGCAAAACATCATGTCTTGGAAATAGTTGAAATTCCTGAGCGACAGTATCTGATGGTGGATGGACATGGTGATCCCAATACTGCTCAAGAGTACGCTGATGCCTTGTCAGCAATTTACCCTATTGCGTATGGAATCAAGTTCAGTAGTAAAGGGAAGGGTAAAGATTTCGTGGTTCCTCCACTGGAGTGTTTGTGGAGTGCTGAAGATTACTCTTCTTTTACTGACAAACGAGATAAGAACAAGTGGAATTGGACAGCAATGGTTCTTATGCCAGAGTGGATTACACCTCAAGATTTTGAGCAAGCTTTTGAAAAAGCGAAAAGTAAGAAAGATGTATCGCCAGCTTTAGATCAAGTAAGACTGCAGGCCATGAGCGAGGGTACATGCGTTCAGACTTTGCATATTGGTAGCTATGATGATGAAGCTGAAATTTTAGCTAAAATGCATGATGAGTTTATCCCACAACATCATTTGGCATTCAACGGGCTGCATCATGAAATTTACTTTAATGATCCTAGAAAAACAGCGGTTGAAAAATTACGAACCATTCTACGTCAACCAGTTTTAAGTGTTTGAAGCTTTGTAGATTTCTTGAATGGATTCATTCAAGGTGTTGTTGAAGTCTTCTTCACTTTGATTTGCACTAAGGCCTTCAAGCAAAGCACGGCTGAAACTTGCAATGAGCCCAGGGTTCTTAGCTAGTAGTTCATCTGCTTCATCTCGGCTATACCCACCAGAGAGAGCAACAACTCGAGAAACATTTGGATGTTGAATGAGTTCAGTATAGAAACCAGCTTCAACAGGTATGCTCAGTTTGAGCGCAACTTTCTGATTGCCCAGTTGCTCAAGATTATTAAGAATTTCTTGCTTTAAGATTTTCTCAGTTTCTGCACGATCATCTGATGAGATAGTTACTTCAGGTTCAAGGACTGGCATCATTCCTGCTGAAAGTACCTGCTGACCGATTTCAAACTGCTGCTCAACAATTTGCTTTATTCCTGCAGTGTTTGCTGAGTTAATCACGGAACGTTCTTTAGTGCCAAAAACACCTAACTCTTTAGCATTAGCAAGCGTATTCTCAAGGTCAGGAATGTCTTTCATGAGTTGGACACCATTAGCTTCTTCTTCAAGGCCTTTATCAATTTTAAGAAGAGGAATAATTCCTTTTTCTTTCCACAAATATTGTGTTGTTGGTACTTCGTCGATATTGCGTTTGAGAGTGTCTTCAAAAAGAATTGCTGCAATAATATGTTCATTTGTAAAAGCTGGGCTAGTAATAATGCGAGCACGAGCCTGTTGTATTAAGTCAAACATTTGTTCATCATTTGAATACTGTGATTCATCAATTCCATAAGCCTTAAGAGCTTTTGGTGTGCTTCCACCACTTTGATCTAGCGCTGCAAAAAATCCTTTAGCATTTTCAAAACGATTAAGCATTTCATTATTATCCATTTTTATCCCTTCGTCCCAAATTTTTATCAAGTTATAAACCTAGTCTAACAAAGAGGACAAAAAACGAGCCCCAACAGAAAACTGAAGGGGCTCGCGCGGAAAGTAAGGGATTTGAACCCTTGGAACGAGGTTCTCTCGCTCACTCCCTTAGCAGGGGAGCCCGTTCGGCCACTCCGGCAACTTTCCAAAAGTGCTTACATCAAGGCAAAGCACTTAAACTACTGTAGCGTGAAAACCACCCTGCGAGCAAATTTTTAAGAGAACGTGTCAGGGTAGAAGTAGTTAAACTCAATATAGAATTCTGTTCAAGTATCATATAGATATGAATCTAAAACTTGATAAAATCTTCAAAGCATATGATGTCCGCGGCATCGTGGGAGAAAGCATTAACGAAGAAGTTGTTTCTGCTATTGCTGCAGCAGTGGTAGACACCTTAAATCTCAATGGTGAGACTATTATCGTAGGTGGGGATATGCGTCCATCAACTCAAGATTTTGCTCAAGCTTTTGCTCAAGGAGCTAGTGCTCGTGGCGCCAATGCTACTCTTATCGGTGAATGTTCTACAGATCAACTATATTTTGTTTCCGGGTATTACAAAGAGGCAGCGGTGATGTTTACTGCTTCACATAACCCTGCAGAATATAATGGCCTGAAAATGTGCCGAGCAGGAGCTGTACCTATTTCTTCTGACGATGGGCTCTATGAAATCAGAGATCTTGCGCAACAGTATTGTGATAAAGGATTTGAAACAGTAGAAAATCCTGGTGAAATAACACGCAAAGATACTTTAAAAGATTACGCACAGTACTTGCGCACTCTTGTGAACTTAAGCAATATTAGGCCCTTAAAAGTAGTTGTTGATGCTGGTAACGGAATGGCAGGTAAAACCTTTCCAGCTGTCTTAGGGGATCAGTTACTTCCAGCTTTACCTTTAGATATTGTGCCTATGTACTTTGATCTAGATGGTACATTCCCAAATCATCCAGCAAACCCTCTAGACCCAGAGAACCTCAAAGACTTGAAAAAAGAGGTAGTTAAACAGCATGCAGATATTGGTTTAGCATTCGATGGTGATGCAGATAGGTGTTTTGTTGTTGATGAAACTGGACACGATGTGACCCCCAGTGCTATCACAATTATGGTTGGTATTCGCGAAGTTGATAGAGCTACTGCAGCTGGAGAAAGTAACCCTACCGTGTTGCATAACCTTATTACCTCAAGGGCTGTCCCTGAGCAGTTACAAGCTGCTGGTGCCTCCACACAAGAAACTCGTGTAGGGCATTCGTTCATTAAAGCAGATATGGCAAAATCAGGTGCAGTTTTCGGCGGTGAACATTCAGCACATTTTTATTTCCGAGATTTTTTCAATGCAGATTCAGGTATGCTCGCAGCTATGCATGTGCTTGCCATGTTGGGAAATCAAGATAAACCTTTATCACAACTTTCAGCCAAGTTTAATCCTTACTTTTCTAGTGGTGAAATTAACTCGCTTGTTGAGGATATTCCGGCTGCTGTACATCGTGTTCAAAAAGCTTTCAAAGACACCACTGAAACCCATACAAAAGATGGTTGGACTTTTAACGCCAAAGATAAACAATGGTGGTTTAATCTTCGTGCATCAAACACTGAACCTTTTTTGCGTTTAAATGTTGAAGCACATACGCAAGAAGATATGGAAAAAGTGAGAGATCAAGTGTTGAAACTTATTAAAGAGTAGTATCGTGAAACGTCTTCCCTTCACTAAAATTAAGCTTATTGGTGCGTTTACATCATTATCGCTTGTACTGGCTGGTTGCAATGGTGTAACTGTTCCGCGCCCTGAAGGAACACCTTCTGTTGCCGCAACAGCTATAGAGAATCCAGCAACTGATATTCGGCATTTCAATGCCATGATGGATACTGTAAACCTTAAAGCTAATGCTACACATTCTAGCTATGATCTAGACGGTGAGGGTCAAGGGATGGCCATTTGGTATGATTCAGTGCGCAATGAGAACGGAAGTTATACGCATCGTGGTTCTGGAGAGTATCAAGATAATAAATGGACTCAAGGAACATATCGTCTTGATGATATTTCTACTGCCGCTGTGGCTTCTATGCGTCATTGGCAAATTTATCAGGACGATGATAGCAGAAATCGTGCTACTCAGTTATTAAAAACAGCGATGTTTATGCAAAATACAACTGGATCACATGCTGGACTTGCCGTGAGATGGCTTGAACAGGATGGAACTTTAAACGATGAAAATAATGAAAAAGCTACTGGCCTTCTGACATCTGGAACTGTAAATCCAAGTGATTCTGCAATTTCAGACTGGTTTGGAGATTACGTATGGGCACTTGGTGAAGGCTATGCTGTTTTCAAGGATAAAGATCCTGAGTTTGCTAAATATTTACAAAGTCGTATTGCTTTAAGTGAGAAGGCTATCAATGCAGCTTTGACTGCAGAAGAGACTAAAGATGAGCAATCAATCAATGGTAAGAAAGTAACTCAAGAACTTATTACGGATAACGTTGAAGTAAATACAAATATCGTGTTGGGGTTATCTGCTTATTTACAGGCAGAAGGCAGCGATTCAACAACAGAAAAGATTTTAAAAACACTTACCGATGGTATTGCAACGGTTGCTGGGGGAGATTCTAATACCTGGCCTTTTGGTGCAATCATGTCTTCGCCACATTCACCAAGTTATTGGTCAGCGCAAAATTCAGGCGCAGATTCAGCTTTAGCAGCTGCTGCACCTGCTTTAAAACGCAGTGACGTCATGAATCCTGCTCTACTAGATGCTTCATTGTGGAGTGTACAACTTTTAACTAATGAGGGTGTTAGTAATACAATTAGCCCTTTGCTTGCTGATGATACCCAGACAGCAACAGGTGTTGATTTAAGGTTGCGTTCATTAATTGATGTTGGAAACCAGAGTGAAGCAGACGGGTTGCTGGGTATGGCAGCAATGGTAGGTGGCTGGTATTACGGCGCAAACAAAGCTTCTAAGCCAATGTATGATTCTGCCACAGGCGCTTTTTATACTGAACTTAAGCCTGATAAAACTATCAATATGAACTCTTCAGCAGAAGCTACTATTCATGGTGTACTTTCTATGCTGGCTTTAGATAAAAACCCTGACATTAAAAAAGCTGCCCAGTCCTTTACGGAGGCTCCTTCAGTAGAAGGTAGTCGGTTCTTCGATGCTAGTTCTTTACAGCTTTCTGGTACTGCTACTTTAGAAACTCCAACTGCCTGGACAGGCGATAGCAACATTTATGGTGGTCAAGTTGCACAAATGCAAGATGGTTCTACCCTTTCTGTGAATATAGGCAACAATGTGTTGCCACGGTCAATCTATCCTGTTATTCAGGCAACTAAAGTTTCTGAAGGAAATACTAGTTGGTCTGCTAATGAAACTTCATTGGGAAAGACAGACAATACTGCAGGTAGTGGTGGCAAAGCTTCACCTTGGTCAACTGGCAGTGTTGTGCCACTAACTCTTAGCACGATTGCTCCTGCTGGCGCTGTAAATCTTAGCGCTAAAGTTGATGGAAACGTGCGAATCAATGGCATTATTGTTCAGCCTCAAGTCACAAAAGCTGACTTTGGGGACGGCAAAGATCGACGTTTGCTTTATTTTAATAGTGGTAAAGATGTAACCAAGTATCCCGTTCAGTTCCCTGAAGCTGGCAAATGGGTCAATAAAATCTATGATTCTAAAGGCCGTTACGTTTCTCAAGAAGTTATTGATGCAGATAAAAAGTCAGAAGTTACTATTGCTCCTGCTGGTTTTTCCCTTGTTCAGCCGGCTACAACTGAGGACATAGTTCAACCTTCAAGCTAGTTCTTTTCTTAGTTAAATTTGATGCCGTCTGCAATAGCAGAGAACTCTTTAAAGGCTGCTGTTGGGTCTTGTTTTGAATCAGTGATAACACCATCAAGCTTGGCAGAAGCCACGCCACCTTTGATGTTGTGGAAACCATTATGTGTTTGTTGCATCATGGTCATGGTTGAAGAAGCTTCCATGCCATCACATACTGTCATTTCACTATTTGGTCCAGCTGTATTATCTGAAAGATTAACGGCATGATAGGTTTTTCCGTTAAGTTCCCAAGTGATGAGGGTAACTCGTGGAGAAAGTGGGCCACCAGTAGGGTTTAATTCAGGAGCACTATCATCATTGCTGAAATTTGAGAGTAGATGGTAGTCATCTACGGTATAAGAAACTTTGGTACCTTCATCACCGCAGTCTGTAACGGTGTTAGCTTTTGTGTTAAGGCTTATGTAGTATTCTTGGTTGTCTTTGCTTGGGTGCTCATTATGCGAGAAATATATCGTGAAGGAACCATCTGTTCCTTTCTCAGATTCTGCTGCATGAATGCCTTCAGGAAGCGTAATGGTGATATTAGAATTTTTACTCTTAAAGACGGAGCTTGCAGCTTCGCTAGATGCAGAGGCTGAGGGAGACACAGATGCTGAAGGGGACGGAGAAGGCGTTGCTGTTGTTGAATGTGATAAGGAAGGAGTTGCGCTGGCAGAAACTTGTGTTTCAGTAGGTGATGCAGTAACCGTTGGTGTATCTAGGGTTACTTTATTTCGAGCTTGAATTCCCGCGTACGCTCCAGCAGCAGTGACAGCTACGGCTGTTGTTGCTAAAAGAGGTATCTTGAGTTTACTCAGTGTGCTTGGTTCCGTAAGTATCGCATTAGAAGCATTATGCAGTGTGCCACATTTAGGACAGAATGCATCATTTTTCCCTAGGTTATTTCCACATACTAAGCATTTTTTCATGAATTCTCCTTACTCCTTTTATATTTTACGCATCTTTCATGGAAATAGTAGTGGCATGAAATCATTCGTAGCTTTGAATTGCATGTATTAAATTGTGTGTTGTATGAGAGTCTGCTGATAGAGCTGTAGCATTTATTGCTACGCAAACCTTATATTAAGGGTTTATAAGATACCTTCTGCTGCGATGCTCTCTTTTTATACATTTTGTATTGAAGTACTTCTAAAGTGCACTTAAGCAATATGTTTTACAGTACTTTTAAGACGTCCTTATAAGAGGCACGAAGGGTAAGGCGAAAATTTTATGTTCACCGTGAAGAAGCTTACAAGTACAAAGTTTGAAGACATTGCTCAGGCTAATCCCAAGATTTTTATTCCTATTGAGCAAAGTCCTGAATACGATGAGTATGACAGGATTATGGGTGGTAGACAATTATTAGGGATTTATGGTTACTATCACGATGATCAGCTTGTTGCTACAACTCGACTCACGTATTTCACTTTGCGGATGCGAAATATTCTGTTGTGTGTAAAAGGGCCAGTTTGGTTTACTGAGCAAACGGCTGAACGTGAAGAAGAGCTTGTAGATACGATGAAAGATTATTTTGTTAATGAGGAGAAATTAAATATTACTTTCATTCGTATGTGGTTAACACATCAGGTATCAGGGGCTAATGAGTCATTTGAGCAATTTTTGGCAGATCGAGAAATTTGGGTAGATATCAACCCTAAACATTATCCTGATGAAGAATCTTTAATGCTTACTTTTAGTAAAACAACAAGACAAAATATTCGTAAGGGTCTGCGTAATGAAGAGTTGGAGATTAAAGAAATTACTGATCTTGACGAACGGGTCAATCTTTTTGATACAGATTTGATGTCTATCATGAATGAAACCCAGTCTAGAAATAACTTTTATGCGCATCCAAAAGAAATCTATCAGGCACTTCTTAAAGCATTACCTGATAAGGCTAAACTATTTGTAGCTTATTTATCGGGCGAGGCTGTAGCGTGGGAAATCATTACTGAATATCATGGGCTCGCTACCTACCTATTTAGTGCTACTAATGAAGCTGCACGAAAAAACCGTGTGACGTATCCGATGCTTTATACCGCAATTTTGAGCTCACGTGAGCAAGGAAACACACTGTGCAACTTAACTGGAATTGAATCACCAAAATATCCAGGATTAAAGAATGTGACAGAATTCAAACGAGGCTTTTCTAAGTGGGAAGTGGACTTGCCACTTACGTACGATATTCCAATCAAAAAGTCACAGTACTTGTTCGCAGTTAAGGCGCTTGGTGCTTCGCGTAAATTAAAGAGCTTACGGAACTAAAAACAAACTGTTACATTCTTATTCGTATGGAGATAGTGTTTTAGTTGTTGCTGATATACCTTGATTTTGTCATTGAGGTTATTTAAATAATAATTTTGCTCGTATCGATTTGCACATGATGAGCACTACTGGTATATTAGCTTGTGTTGCCCCTGTAGCTCAGCTGGCCAGAGCATCTGATTTGTAATCAGAGGGTCACCGGTTCGAATCCGGTCGGGGGCTCTTGTTATGCCCTTTTTCTGCTCCCCCCTTTCATTTAACATTATTTTTTATCAAATGGGTCAAAAATGGGTCACTTATTCTTCGTTGAATAGTGAATCTAGTCGTTGTACTGCTTCACATTTTGATTCATCAAAACCATGAGCATAAAATTATCTTCACTTAGCTCAATCGGCTTCTGGGTTTTAATTGGTGGACTATTTTCACTAACCTTAGTAGCTATTGTTTCCTTAAAATTAGGCTTGTCACCCATAATGCTAAAATGCTTTGGATTATTAGTTGCCACAATATGGACACCAATGTCATCAGCCGATTTCATGATTGAGGCATCGTCATTTATTTTGTATCAATATGTTCATCTAAATCGTTTAGATAATCGCCTAGCTTGTATGGATTTGTTTCATGGTTAAAGTGTCTATCTGTATCATCTCTTGACAGGTGTTTAGTAGCAAAGCTATTTATTCTTTTTAAGGCTTTTTTCTTGGTACGATACTGACTAAATCCACTATTAGAATTTTTTAAATCAGTAATGTTTGAGTGTTCAGTCTTAGATAATTCGGCTAAAACCTGATTATCAATACGAAGTGATATTACATCAGCATCGTGTAAATATTCTAAAAACAATCGTTGTTCTGGCTTAGATAAAAGACTGGTGTCACCAAGCACTATTTTATAATTTCTGCTTACCATATTTTTCTAACCATTCTTCATCACTCAAAATACCGACAGAGTTACGTCCATTTTTCATCATTTGACGGGTAAGGCGTTTATCTCTAGAAACAATATCGCTTTCGGAATATACTGTCTTACCATTGACTGTTTTTCTACGAACATCGTTAGCATAGTTTTCAAGCATATTTTCGCTAAGTCCATGCTTGCTAAGAGCTTCTTGCTTTGTAATGAAATCATCAACTGGCTTCATGCGACGAATTTTGTCTTTTAGAAGCCAGACATTGTCTTTAATATCTTCAAAAATTGTTCCTCCTTAGAACTGTTCACCAACTTAACTAGATTATAAGATTTTTGTTATGTAGAAATTTCATTATTCCAGTTCTACTTTTTCTTTAGCTTGTTCTAGCTTTGTGAATACATCACCGATAGCGTTGGCTGCCTATCTTGACAACCCTTTACTTGAACCAGTGGAAATTCTTTCTTCTAACTTGACTGATGAAAAGAAAATTACTGATAAGAAAACTGTTAGTATGCCAGCTGAAGATGTGCAATTTACTGATGAATTTGCAAAAGAAATTGGTTACATTGGAGAAAGGTTATTGCAGGAAACATTAATATCTTCTCATTTTGAAAATGTGAAGGTTAAGACAATAGATTAGTCAATTTGTATGGCTTTTATTAGTTCTGCTAGATCTGATGGGTCACGGTGTCTGTCGTATTCATTCAGTAAATCAATGTAGCGTTTTCTATCTAGGTTGTTCCAGTCGAACTGGTAAGGCGTATCGCCATCAAGTGCGGCTAAGAACACTAAATCAGCATGCAGGCGTGTAGTTCTACCGTTGCCATCTACGAATGGGTGAACTCTGACACCTTCTATATGGGTTGTAACGCCTAATTGGTGGGCATTTAGGTCATTGGTATTTTCCCAGCGGTACCGCAGATTATCAAAGCTGTTAGGCAATTCCATTGGTATTTGTTCAGGAGCAACACCAAGATTTAATTCTTGTGTTCGGTATTTGCCTGCCCAATTCCATATATCACCAAAGATTTCTTCATGTAGCTGTCGTAAAAAGTTAGCATTAAGAAAATCTTCAACCGCTAAATTACCTTCAAGAATTTCTGTAACATACTTTGTAGCAACAGTAGAGAGTTCC
The DNA here is from genome assembly GCA_047605865.1 of Micrococcaceae bacterium. Classification (GTDB taxonomy): domain Bacteria; phylum Actinomycetota; class Actinomycetes; order Actinomycetales; family Micrococcaceae; genus JASGDC01. The sequence goes on from JASGFC010000002.1 coordinate 78,801, forward strand.
TCTTGCTCGATGTCATAAACATCTGCCTTTAACACAGGTTTATTAAGTATTTCAAGAATTTCAGGTGTTAAAGCAACTAGGTTATCAGGCGAAATAGGAGTTTCACCGTAATTAGGAGTAAATGCCATTAAGCAGTCTTACGCTTGTTTGCTAAGAACTGTTCAACTTTGGGGCTACGCACATGATTATCAGGAACAATACGGCGTTCAAGTTTCATGGAAGCCTTAGCAGAGCGGTCAGCAGCACGCTTAATCGCTTCTTTGTTGAAACCTTTTTTAACCACTTAGAACACCTCTTAATAAAGTAAACCTACTCGTAATTTTACCCTAGTAGCCATTTAACTTAAAGGAAAATACACAAAACCTTCCCAGAGCAAAAGGACACCTTTTATTCTTTGAGTAAGTATTTTATGGTCGTTTTATAAGTGATTGGAAATCTTTTAATTTCTATATTGCGTGTTGTGTTACTGTGATGTTGCCATCTGCTGTGATTGCTGAAGTTGCTGAATAGGTAGTACCTACTGTGAATGTGATGTTTC
>JASGFC010000003.1:0-73198 GCA_047605865.1 Micrococcaceae bacterium
GCAGAATCTAATCTTTCATCAAAAACTTCTGATGTTACTAGTTCTATTAGTTCAAAGAGCGAAAAAGCAGTTGACTCTCTCACCGACAACTCTGCCACAGATGATTACGAAGAACTTGGAAGTAGCGTCGCTGACACAACTAAAGATGAAAGTTCTAAACTTTCTGATGCTCTAAAGAACATCGAAAATAAGGTTGAAAATAAAGTTTCAGATACTACAACTAAACTTTCTGATAACAACTAATCAAAGCTTTCACTAAAATAACCGGCTAGCATCATTGCTAACCGGTTATTTTATATTGTGCAACAAGCGTTACTATAGTGTCATATCAATCCAACGCGTACCCTGATTGCTATATTCAAGCTGAAGTTGCTTCAAAAATTCAGTATCACAGCAAGGAGTAATAATTTCAACGCAGTCATCAAGGTACTTTACTTCTAGTGGTGTTTCAGCTTTTTGACGCAGTAAATTTTCCACTTTTCCTACCCGCTCAAAGGATACACAGATAGCATACATCTGCTGCTCTATCCTGCTACAAAAGTTTGCTTGCTCAAGAGCCTTTGCACTTGCTTCAGAATATGCTCGAGCCAAACCACCTGTACCAAGTAAAGTACCACCAAAATATCGAACTACAACCACAACCACATCACTAAGCGGTAATTCTCCTGAATTTTTTACAATTGTTTGTAAAATGGGAATCCCAGCAGTACCACTAGGTTCTCCATCATCAGAAGATCGTTGAATTTCTTGTTGACACCCGAGAACAAAGGACCAACAAACATGCCTAGCTTTAGGATGTAGCACCCTTATGGACTGAATAAATTCTTCAGCTTGCTCCTGACTATCCACACGATGCACATAAGCTATAAATTCAGAACGCTTAACTTCAAGACTGAATTCAAGCGTTCTGTAGTTTTCTACCGTTCGGTAACTATTCATACCTAAGAGCTTCAATTGGGTTTTGTTTAGAAGCCCGATAAGCAGGAATAGTGCCAGCCAAAAAGGCTACAAACATAATAGCTAAGATGACTCCAATAATTGACCATGGTGTAAATGAAATAAGCTGTAACCCTGGTAGATCTTTAAGCAAACCTTGCGAAAGAACTTTAGAAATAACAGAACCAACAAGAACTGCAACTGCAGCACCAATGACAGAACCAAGGAAACCAATGAAAACAGCTTCTGCGCTAAATAAACCAAAGATTTTCCCGTTGCTCATACCCATGGCTTTCATCAAGCCAATCTCACGAGTACGCTCTTGAACGCTCATTAACAATGTATTGATAATACCGAAGCTTGCTGCAAGTAAAGCAATCGCTGCAAAGCCATTGAGAATCATCACAATACCATCAACAACAGCTTTGAAAGAACCTAGCTGATCATCAATAGTTTGTGCTTGAAAGCCTTTGTCATCAAAACTTTTCTTGATATCAGTCACATGCTGCTTGTTATCAGGGTTTGAGAACTTAGCCATTGCAGCATAATAGGTATTAGTAGCACTTGCAGGTAAACCCTCTGTCTGCTGTTGATGCATCTTCTGCATCGTGTCATTATTCGTGCCGATTGCAGAACTCATAAGACTTCTAGCCTCTACACCTGAAATCTTTACCGTATTGATTTGCTCTTGTTGCATCGGATTTTTAACAGCGATTTTTACATTTTTACCAACAGCATCTTCATTACTGGAAAAACCAAGAGGTTTAACATAATTATCTGGGATTTGAATAGACATAGTGCCATCATCAGCTACAGCTTTACCTGCAAGCATCTGTGGGTTAGTTAAACCTGCTGTCACAGAAGTTTGAAGCTGGTATTTTTCACCATCACCATTTTGAATATACGCAGCGTTAGCACCCACAACTGGGTCAACACTATTAACGCCACTTATGGTTTTCATACTGTCAACATCAGATTGGGTGAGCATGCTCATTCCAGGGGCACTACCCATAGTGGAACTACTAGTCTGAGTATTAGGATCATACTTAGCTGGTGAACCATCGCTAGGAGCCTGATCAGCTTTCTTCTGCACGATGAGAACGTCTTTTTGCCCAATCGAAGAAAGTTGGTTGTCAATATAATTGTTAACACCTGTACCAATTCCATTTGTCAGAGTAAGGGTGAATGCTCCTATGAAAATGGCAATAACTGTAAGAATTGTACGAGCTTTACTTCGGAAAGTGTTGTGTACTGCGCTTGTGATGAGGTCACCGAATTTCATGCGTTAACCACCTTTCCGTCTTGAAGATGAATCTGTCGATCACATTTTTGAGCTAAATCTGGATCATGTGTCACCACTACCACAGTGATGTTATGCTCTTGCTTCAGCCCAAAGAGAATGTCTTCAACAACATCTGAAGTTTTAGTATCAAGGTTGCCGGTAGGTTCATCGGCAAAAATAATTCTCGGATTATTAATAAGTGCTCGGGCAATGACAACGCGTTGCTTTTGACCACCTGAAAGATCTGTTGCTTTATTATTTGCTTTAGACTTCATTTCGAGCTGTTCCAAAGCATCTAAACCACGTTTAGTTCTTTCAGCTTTTGAAACTCCAGCAATACGTAGCGGCAAAGTTACATTTTCAAGGACAGTTTCATTGGGAGTTAAGAAAAACTGCTGAAATACAAAGCCAAATTCCTGATTTCTCAACTCATTGAGCGCTTTTGTATCAAGTTCAGTAGATTCTTTTCCACCAATAGAAAGAGTTCCAGTATCAGGTTTGTCAAGAAGGGCAAGTATGTGCATCAAAGTAGATTTACCAGAACCTGACTTTCCTACGATAGCTACGCTTTCTCCCTGTTGTACTGCAAGAGAGACCCCATCTAAAGCAGTAAAAAGACTATCACCCTTGCCATATGTTTTAACAAGACTTTGCGCGTCGATGACCGGCTGGCTCATACTTCCTCCAAAATATACAATTCTTTAGAATACATGATGTTCTACCACTGACTAAGGAATATTTTGTCTAAAATATGTAACAAGTTTGTAATAATATTAAATTAATTCTGGATAAAGAGCGAATGATGTTAGGATTTCTTTACATATTAGTGCAGAATTTAATAGTAAAACATCCTTTTTAGAAAGTAGGTATTCACGTGTCACAAACTCACACAGTGGAAGCCGCTCACAATGAAAAGCTACCAGCAAACGTAATGCGTTTCTCGATTGTAGCTGCTATTGGTGGTTTCCTCTTCGGTTTTGACGCATCCGTTATTAACGGTGCAAACACAGGTTTCCAAAAGACTCTTGGTCTTTCGGACGCTCAACTAGGTCAAACATCAGCAATTGCCCTTCTAGGTTCTGCTGCTGGTGCACTTGGCGCTGGTTTTATTTCAGATAGCATTGGTCGCGTAAAGTCAATGCTTATCGCTTCTGCTATGTTCTTCGTTTCTGCACTTGGTTGTGGTTTCGCACATAGCGATACAACTCTTATGATTTGGCGTATCATCGGTGGTATCGGTATTGGTATGGCTTCTGTGCTGGTTCCTGGTTACATCTCAGAGATTGCGCCAGCGAAATACCGTGGTCGTCTAGCATCTTTCCAGCAGATGGCTATCGTAATTGGTATCGTAACTGTACTTTTCACAAACGCTTTATTTGCAGCAATGGCTGGCGGAGCAGACCAGAAATGGCTTGGTCTTGAAGCTTGGCGCTGGATGTTCCTTCTAGGTGTAGTTCCTGCAGTTATTTATGGAGTTCTTGCTTTCCGTATTCCTGAGTCTCCACGTTACCTCCTACTTAAAGGTGATGAGCAAGGTGCTGTTAACACTCTTAATCAAGTTAACGAAGGTGACACTACAGAAACAGCAGCTCAAGTTCGACAAATTGAAGCTGATATTCAGAATGACTCTGGTAATGCAGGCGGTCTAGGTGCTGTCCTTAGCAACAAAGTTGTATGGATTGGTATTGCTCTAGCAGCATTCCAGCAGTTCGTTGGTATTAACGTAATTTTCTACTACTCAACAATTCTTTGGAAGTCAATTGGTATTGGTGAGCAGTGGGCATTCTGGACATCACTACTAAACGGTGTTATCAACCTAGTATCTACTATCTGGGCTATTCGTCAGGTAGATAAGCTTGGTCGTCGTACACTACTTCTTTACGGTGCAGCTGGTATGGCTGTCACTCTTGGTATCATGGCAATTGTATTCTCAATGGCTACTATGACTCCAAGTGCAGATGATCCAAGCAAGATGGAACCACACCTATCTACTGCTATGGGTGCAATTGCAGTCATCGCAGCTAACTTGTTCGTTGTATCATTCGCCGTATCTTGGGGTCCTGTTGTTTGGGTACTTCTTGGTGAGATGTTCCCTAACAAGATCCGTGCGGTAGCAATTGGTATTGGTGGTGTTGCTAACTGGTTAGCAAACTACTTCATCTCTGTTACATTCCCTAGCTGGGCAAACAAGTCACTAACCTTCGCATACGGCTTCTACGCTGTAGCTGCGGTGCTGGCAGGTTTGTTCGTTTACTTCATGGTTCCTGAAACTAAAGGTAAAGAGCTTGAGGATATCGACTTTGATGATCCACGTGGCCTAAAGAACCTTCAACATGAAGGTACTACAGCAGGTACACTGTCTTAAGACAATACTAAAATGCCCCAGCTTCAAATGCTGGGGCATTTTTATATAAAGAATTAAAGGGGGAATTAAGTTTCTAAAGAAGCTAACTGCTGGTCCCAAAATTTAACTCTTTCTGCCTCTTTAAAATCTGCAAAATTTTTCATGTCCCAACCATGATGTGCAAGAACATCAGCTATAAGGATATCTAATTGATGAGGACGTTGACCTAATGTTTCAGTTAAGGTGACAGCTATGTCAGTTAACTTCAGCTGATCAATATCAGTGATGGAAATCTTGAGCTTGATATCCGTAATTGCTTCTTCACAAGCATTCTGTATATCATCTACTAACTCACGAGTTTCTGTAGCAGCAGGAACAAGAAAATATGCAGCAAAGTTCTTTTCATGACCTTCAAGAGCAACAGCAAAAGGCAGCTCATCCAAAACAGCTCCGAGCAGTTCCATCTCATCAAACTGTTGAGTGCCAGCAATGGTACCTGCAACACGCACTGGAATGGCTGTATCAACCATTTCTGAAAGTTCTTTATTGTCTAGGCTTTCTGTAAATGCCCAAGACCATTCAAGGAGATAGGCATCTTTTTTGCCAAAGAAATCAGGAACTTGTTCTTGATAAACAGGAAGTTGAGCAATAAGTGCATCAACAGATTCTTTAAGTTGATCTTCATTATTCATACTTCAATGGTACAAGCTATCTACTGGAAGATAATTTAATAAAGTAGTCTGCGACTCTTTGACCTTTATAACCTTCTCGGCAAATCAGTAATACTGTGTCATCGCCGGCAATGGTACCCATAACTTCTGGCGTATTAGTATGGTCAATTGATGATGCTAGATATTGTGCCGCTCCTGGTGGGGTTTGCAAAACACAAAGATTAGCAGAGCCTTCAGCACCAATTAAGAGATCTTGACAAGCTTTCAGCATTCTATCTTTACGTTCTTCCAGCTTTGTCGGTGCTTTATGTATTTCAGTTTTTCCCTCAGAAGGTAAAGCGTAAACTAAAGCGTTCTTTTCGCCTCTGACTTTTGCTGCACCTAAATCCACTAAATCACGCGAAAGAGTAGTTTGAGTAACTTCAAAACCCTCTTCTTCTAATAACTTAGCCAACTCTGCTTGAGAATGCACATGGCTATTATCGATAAGTCTCTTAATGAGATTATGTCTAGCTGCTTTGCTATGTATTCTTTTCATTACACATAATTATACATTTTAGTCATTATTTTGCATAGTTATGCGTATTAGAATCCTGCAGTAACAACCTTCATTTCCATTGAATCAACATACTCAGTCAATAATGGGTGATGTGCCCATGCAGTTTGAATATTTTGCACCAATTCTTGCAGCTGTTGCTGCGATAGCCCTGGTTTCACATGAATTGTAACTCGTAATTCAACAACACCTAGTTTGCCTTCACGCAATTCTTCCACTGTTGCTGCTGGAGCAAGTTCAACAGCTCTGATATCTGGGAAATTCAGGATTGAGCTATCAAAGATTTCTTTCACTTGAGGGTTTTCATATGCTGGAACCCAGCCTTTTCCTTGAGCCATAGCCCACATTGCTGGACGACGCACCAACCACATATCGTGTTCTCCAGGGTCAATCACCATCATTTGAGCTTCTTCACCAGCTCCAGCTAGTGCTGCTCTACCAGCTTCTACTGGTACAGGGCGAGCCTCTTTATTCCATTTTTTCATCATATTTACATCTGTGAAAACCGGTAATGTTTTTCTGCCATCGGGTGCCTGAATGAAAATCATAGCCATATCAGCAGATTTATCGGCAGTTAAACCAGCTGCTCCTTCAGCTTCATCACCAACATATGCTTCAAGAGGAATTAAGACTCTCGATGACGCAATTGCATTATAAACTTCAACCTCATCACCTTTACCGTCAGTAAACTCTTGGCGAACCTTCGCATAGTTTTCATCTCGGAAACCTTGGTCATTTTGAAAATTTAACTCATCTAATTCCCGGCCTTCCCATGGAACACCCGCAGAATCACTTGCATTGTTTTGATTCAATAATTTCTGCATGTGAGCAGGAAGTTGTTTCTTTTGCCTAGGAGCTTGGTTCATCGTGAAGCCACCTCTTTTGCAGCTGCTAGTGTGAAAACACCTTCATAAAGTGCTTTACCAAGGATAACGCCTTCCAATCCTTGTGTAGCCATTTGATCTAATCTTCTGATATCACTTAAGCTAGAAACCCCTCCAGAGGCAATAATTTGATGGGTACTATGTGATAAGCAATATTGTAAAAGATCAAAATTTGGGCCAGCCAAATTCCCATCTCGTGTAACATCAGCCACTACACACTTGCTAATACCAATCTCATGTAGATAGTGTAAAGCCTCGTCAAGATTGATTTTCAAAGCTGCATTGCCACCTCTAGGTCTAATGAAATTACCAACAGGATCAACATCAAGTGAAAAAGAAACTTTAGCTCCGTAATTGCTTGCAATGAGTGTGGAATCCCTGAGATGTTCAAAAGCTTCAGATGATACATTAACGCGTTCAGCACCAAAATCGAAACCTTTTTCAACATCTTCAAATGCTGTAATTCCACCAGAGAGTTGAACTGGAATATTCAGATTTTCAATGACTTGCTTAATAAGATCATCATTATTTCCTTGCTTAAATGCCTTATCCAAATCAACAAGGTGAATCATTTCAGCGCCTTGCTCTTGTAATTGCTTTGCTATATCAAGAGGGTCAGCATATTTCTTTTCATCTGCAACACCCTGTGTGATGCGCACTGTCCTACCCTGATATACATCAAGAGCAGGAAGCACAGTTAAACCTGGCGATCCAAATAAGCTCATAACATTTCTCCTTGTTCAAAATATCTTCTCGCTAAGTTTTGAGCAAAAACAGTCTTATTTAAATCTGCCACGATGGCAGCTAGGTAGCCATTATCAACCGCAACAAGTGCACTCTTATCATCATTAAACAATGTTCGAGGTGGTGTCATTAATTCAGTAGTTTGTTCAAAGTCCCAAGTGATTGGCACCTGAGACTTGGTGCCACAAAAATACCATTCTTGTTGCTGTACTAAGGTATGAGTAGTATTGAAAGTACCAATTTGACCATGCCACTCATCAAGCCCTGCTAAATTGTCAGCTTTCTCTTCAGTAAACCAAAATTCTTCGGCATTGCTTGCTGCAATACCATGATTCACTGTAGCTGTGGAGTCACCAAGAGACGTAAAGAGTATATTGCCTGCTGTTCCAGCAAAAAGAGTTTGCTTTTTTTGCAATAACCTCTGAGCCAAAATATGATGTATATTTTTTTTCTTGGCAGCCTCTGCTAATTGTGTCCAAGAAGCTGTTGAATATACAAGAAGTTGCTCAGCAGACATTGGGTCAACAGCATTTTCAATGCCGAAACCAAGCTTTAGTTTATACTCATCAGTTGAGTCTTGCCCTTGAAGATATAAGGCACAAATTTTACCCATAGTTCAAGTCTACTACTCGCCTTAAAAGAAAGTGGTGGTCACACCCTTTATCTTATAAGTAAAGGGTGTGACCACCGTGAGCGATGAAAGGCAAGAATGAAAGAAACTAATTCAATTTAGCTTTGACAAAGTCTATTGAGCAGGTACATAGAGCCTCTCCCCTGGAGAAATTACAGTATTGTTTAAGTTATTCAGTTTCATGATGTCACTCATTACATCTCTAACGTCTCGATGTAACTCTAAATTTTCAGCAACAGTCCAAAGGCTTTGCCCTGAGTGTACTGCCACAGATGGTTGATTCGCATCTGTAGCAGAAGCATTTGGAGCCAAAACCATTGATAACAAAACGAAGAGGAAAACAACTATTGCCGTTAATAGAGGCAGTCCTATGAGAATAAAACGCCCTCGGCGAGTTAGAGTTACTTTAGATTTTTTTACTGTAACGCTTTGGTGAAAACTAGTAGCTAGGGAAGACATTTTCGAATCCTTTCGTAAGTAATCTCAATATTAGAATATGTGTTCTATTATTGCAAGATATATTCGAAATTTTTTATTTTCGCCACAAAATTCGAACATATCTTTGAATTTCAGTACTTCTTGCTTTACATTGGAAGTAAGAAGATGAAAATTCTTAACACTTAAGATTTAACCAACGAGCACTGACAATATGGTTTATCGCCTGTCAATACAGCAAAAGAAGGATCTACAATGACTTGGCAAGAACTTACAGATAGGCAACGCAAAATTCTATCTGTCATAGAAAACAACATCGAGGACAAGGGTTACCCTCCAAGCATGCGTGAAATTGGCAATAAAGTAGGTCTTGCTTCCCTTTCTTCAGTAACACATCAGTTAAATCAACTTGAAAAAAATGGTTACATCAGAAGAAATCCAAAGTTGCCTCGTGCCATGGAAATTTTGAAACCTTCTATGAAGAAAACAGTCAAATCTCGTCTCGAAACAGCCTTAACACAAATCAATGATGCCACCGAAAATGTGTCAATTCCTCTCGTAGGCCGTATCGCAGCTGGAACCCCAATCCTTGCAGAGCAACATGAAGAAGATACCATGCAATTGCCTCGGCAACTCGTGGGCAACGGCGAACTTTTTATGTTAAAAGTTCAAGGTGATTCTATGATTGATGCTGCAATCTGTGATGGGGACTATGTGGTCGTTCGTCAGCAAGCTACTGTCGATAACGGTGAAATCTGTGCTGCTCTTCTTGACGATGAAGCAACAGTTAAAACCTTTAAAAAACGTGATAATCACGTCTGGCTGCTTCCGCAGAATACCCAATATGAACCAATTTTAGGTGATGACGCAAAAATAATGGGTAAAGTTGTTTCCGTACTTCGCAGTTTATAAACTTCAGTAAAATTTCAAACAGCCCTTTCATAGCTTTTAACCACTAAGTAATATCTGTAATGAAAGCATTACAAGTAGCTTTCTGATTAGACACTCATCATCAAGACTCCTAGAATTGAGAAAATCGAAACTTGTAGGAGGGATGAGATGAACATTTGGCAAACAAAAGCTATTGAGGATTCAATTAAAGATAGCTCTTCAGAAGGACGCACACTTAAACGTAGCCTCAATGCCCTCGATTTAGCCATCATGGGTGTAGCTGTTGCCATTGGTGCTGGTATTTTCTCTGTTGGAGCAAAAGCTGCTGCAGTATACGCTGGACCAGCAGTCATTCTCTCTTTCATTCTTGCTGGTATTACCTGCGCTTTAGCTATTATGTGCTACGCAGAGTTCGCAAGTAGCATGCCTGTAGCTGGAAGTGCTTATACCTACACCTATACAACAATGGGAGAACTACTGGCCTGGATTATCGGCTGGGATCTTATTCTAGAGCTTTTAACAGCAGCAAGTGTTATTGCTAATTACTGGGGCATTTACCTTTCTAATGTGTTTGAGATATTTGGTATTAACATTCCATCATCAATCCATTTCGGTGGTCTTGAATTAACGTGGGGCCCTTTTATTATTGTCACAATTTTCACTTTCTTGTTAGTAAAAGGTACCAAACTTTCTTCACGTGTTAATACAATTTTTACCCTGTTGAAGATTGGTATCGTTCTTTTCGTTATTATTGTTGGTGCTTTCTACATTAAAACTGCAAACTACCATCCATTCATTCCACCTTCACAGGCAGCACAAGCTGGCTCAACTGGATCAGACGTGTGGGGACAACCATTGCTTCAGTTCATTTCTGGCATGCAACCAGCTCACTACGGAATAATGGGTATCATGAGTGGTGCTGCTCTTGTATTCTTTGCTTTTATCGGTTTTGATATCGTTGCTACCTCAGCAGAAGAAGTTGAAAACCCTCAAAAGAATTTACCTCGTGGAATCTTTGGTGGTTTAGCAATTGTAACTACGCTTTATATCCTTGTTTCACTAGTTGTTACAGGTATGGTTCCATATACTGAACTAGCTAAAGCAAAAGACCCTTCATTATCAACTGCATTCATGGAAGTAGGGGCTAATTGGGCTGCTTCAATTATTGCTCTTGGAATTCTTATTGGTCTTACTACAGTTATCATGGTGTTACTTCTTGGTCTTTCTCGCGTTATCTTTGCGATGAGCCGTGATGGACTTTTCCCATATAGTTGGTCAAAAACTTCTGACGAAGCTAAAACTCCTGTTGGAATTCAAATTGCTGCTGGTCTCATCGTAGCTTTTATTGCCGGGTTTACAAATGTTGGTGTCCTAGAAGAAATGATCAACATTGGTACAATGTCTGCCTTTGTCTTAGTAAGTGTTGGAATTATTATCTTGCGCAAGAAACGTCCAGACCTTAAAGCCTCTTATCGTGTGCCGTTTAGTCCTGTAATTCCTATCCTTTCAGCAGTACTTTGTCTTTATCTCATGTTGAACCTCACCACTTTAACGTGGGTACGTTTCATCGTATGGTTAATCATTGGTTTAGCAGTTTACTTTGGTTACGGAGCTAAGCATTCTCGTTTGTCGATGAAGAAAAACGGCCAACTCCCACTTGAGGAGAGCAATACTTCTGTTATTAATGAACTTGATCCTTTGACAAACTCGCATGGTACAAGGACCGAACGATAACTCATGACTAGATCAGCACTTTACCAACGTATACCTCGAACTATTGATATTGAAAATACTAAGGATTTGGCACATTTGTTGCAAAAAAATCCAAGCTCAATTCGTGGGTGGTGTTTTCAGTCTTTAGATTTGAAAAATTACGAAAAAGAACTCGCTAGTAAGAAAGTTCGTGGTTCGCTTTTCCTTGGTTGCAACACCACTGCAGAATTTGAAAAAACCATGAGTGCCAGAGGTGCTTTACTCTTTCCACAAATAAAGAAAGAACCTTTTAACCAGTATCGGGCAGACCTGTATAGCTATAAAGAACTGTACAATACTTTTCCTTATGAAAAGAGCTACGATGCCAATGTATACGCCTGGTCTCGTACTATTGCAAAAGACAAAAATTCGATTGATGCCTCACTTGCAACAACGCTTCACGATCACGCTATGTCAGATGCCTTGAAAAAATTTACTGATAAAACTAGTTCTAAGATTGTAGGTGTTATGGGTGGGCACGATATGGATCGTGGCACTGAAGAGTATACACAAGCCTGCGAGCTAGGGAAAAAACTAACACAAGCTGGATTTATCGTGGCAACTGGAGGCGGTCCAGGGGCAATGGAAGCTGCAAATTTAGGTGCACTTTATGTTAATGAAGATCTACAAGAACCACTCAAACAATTGGCAACAGTTCCTAATTTTAAAGAAGGTATAGACCCTTGGGCTCGCGTTGCCTATGAAGTTGCTGAAGCTGCTAAAAAACCAGGTGAATCTCTAGGAATTCCAACGTGGTTCTATGGTCATGAACCACCTAATATGTTCGCTACCCAAATTGCAAAATACTTTGATAACTCAATTCGTGAAGCAACCTTACTAGATGACTGCAAAGCTGGAATTATATACTTACAAGGGGCAGCTGGAACAGTTCAAGAAATTTTCCAAGCCGCTTGTGAAAACTATTATGCTTCTGGAAGTCAAGTTGCTCCTATGATTCTTGTAGGTAAAAAATATTGGAGCGAACAATACCCTGCTTGGCAGTTACTTTCTGCACTAGCAAAAGGCCATGATATGGAAGAAAAAATTGCTTTAGTTGACTCTATGGATGAGGCGCTCGAAAGGATAGAACAATGAGTACACCTTCTTTTGGACTCCTTCTAGATGTTGATGGCCCTCTTGCAAGTCCCATCACTCGAAAAATTTCAATTCCTTCTATTACTCAAGACTTAATAACTTGTGCAAGCTACGGGATTCCCGTTATCTTTAACACAGGTAGGTCTGATACTTTTATTAACGAACAAGTTGTTCAACCTCTTCTTGAAGCTGGCTTTCCACAAGAAGCCACAATGTATGCAGTCTGTGAAAAAGGCGGTACGTGGGCTACAATAACTTTCCGAGGTATGGGGAAAGTAGAAATTGATCGCGATAAAGCAGTGCCACAAAATTACATTGATGCTGCACGTACTTTAGTAAATAATAAATACTCAGAGTATATGTTTTTTGATGAAACAAAATACACCATGGTTTCTGTTGAACAACATGAAGGTAGCGATAGCAAAGAATACTTACAGCAGCAAAAACTCTATGATAAAGATGCTTTAGAGCTCTTTCGAGAACTAGGAATTCCTGCCAGTCTCAATGATGAAAAAAGTTCAGATGAAGAAGCTGAGTTCATTATTGAACCAACTATTATTTCTACCGATACTCAATCTGTAAAAGTTGGTAAAGATGTTGGTGCGCAAAGAGCAGTTGAGCTTTTAAAATCTACCCATGCAATCCCACACCAATGGTACTCTGTTGGCGATTCACGCAGTGATTACGCAATGTCGGATTGGCTCTATGAGAATGGATTTGATTCAATCTTCGTTGATGTTCGTCCTGCTGATGGTGTACCTGAAAAACCTTATAAAATAGTAACGTATGACTCTCTAAGCAATGATGCAGCTGGTGCAAAATTCCTGCAAGAGAGAGTTGCTGACCTCAAGTCTAAATCCAACTCATAAGGTAAAATAAGCACTATGGAAATTAAAATTGGTATTCAAAATACGCCACGTGAACTTGTCATTGAAACCGAGGATGACATTGATGCTATCCAAGATACAATAATTCAAGCACTTGATAGCAGCGTATTAACACTCAAAGATTCAAAAGGAAAAACAACTATCATCCCTAGTAAACATATTTCTTACATAGAAATTGGTGCTGAAGAACATCGCCAGGTTGGCTTCGGCGCTCTATAGCGAGACGCAATCATGCCATGTCATAAGGTTATAGTTCCCAAGAGAGAACTCTCAGAACTTAACGCCGTCTTTGCTAGTATTCGTAGTGATAATAATCTTATTGTAGATTTCCCTCCGGAAGTTCAACAATACGCTGCACACATGGCAGCTAACCCGCCTTTACCAGATCAAGACTGTACTGATATTCCTTTTGTCACTATTGATCCACCAAGTTCAATGGATCTAGATCAAGCTGTTTACATGGAGCGAAGCGACAATGGCTATATTGTCTACTATGCCATTGCTGATGTGCCTGCTTTTGTGGAACTAGGTAGTGTTCTAGATACAGAAACGTTAAAGCGTGGTGAAACAATTTACACTCCAGATGTGAATGTGGCACTACATCCAACCATTTTGAGTGAAAATGCAGCAAGTTTATTGCCAGACCAAATTCGTAGTGCCTACGTGTGGAAATTTGATCTTGACCATGATGCTAATGTGCTCAAAACAGATTTGCAACGTGCAAAAGTGAAGTCTCAAGCAAAATTGAATTATGACATTGTCCTTCAAGAAATTGAAAAGGGTACCGCTGAAGATAATATAGCTCTTCTCAAAGAAATTGGAATCAAACGTCTAGCTTTAGAAGAAAAACGAGGTGGAGTTTCCCTCAATACACCTACTGAAGAAATAGATCATGATGGTAAAAACTATGTCCTTAACTATCGTGCCCCTGCTCCTTCTGAAGCATGGAATGCCCAAATTTCTCTTATGACGGGTATGGAAGCTGCGAAAATCATGATTGAAGGTAAAGTGGGAATTCTTCGCACAATGCCTGCTCCTGCCGAAGAAAACATTCAACGCCTACGTCGTATAGCCAATGCTTTACATCAGTCGTGGAAAGAAAATGTTTCTTATGGAGATTACATCAAAACTCTCAATCCAGAAAACCCGAAACACGCAGCAATTTTATACGGTGCAAGTGCTCTTTTCACAGGTGCAGCTTATACCTACTTTGATGGCCAGCTACCTGAATTGACTACACAAGCTGCTGTGGCAGCTCCTTATGCGCACACTACTGCCCCACTACGCAGGTTAGTTGACCGCTTTGTACTTCCAATTTGTGATGCACTTAAAAATAACAAGGAAATTCCTCAAGAGCTTAAAGATACAGCCGCTAAAGTTCCAGACATTTTGCAAGCAAGTGATGTACTTGCCAGCAAAGTGAATAAAGAATGCATTCACGCCGTCGAAGCTGCTGTTTTGAAAAACCGTGTTGGCGAGACATTCCAAGCTAGCCTTCTCTCTATTCGAGATAAAGGCAAACAGGGAATTATTCAAATCCACGACCCTGCTATAGAAGCTAATTGTAAAGGGCCTTTCAATGGTAAAGACACTTTAAATGTGAAACTTCTTACAGCAGATGTTGAAACGTACTCTGTGAAGTTCGCTAATGCAGATGCTCCAGAAAATACTCAAGAAAATCAAAATTCTCCAGAAAATACAACACTACACGTTAAGAACCCAAAGCAAACTACTGGGCAGTCTCCTATACAAACTGCTCACCAAGCAGAATAGAGAACAGTGTCGGAAACATTTGCGGATTATAACGTTGACCAACGCATCATAGCCTCATTAGAAGCAGATGGTATTACTCAACCTTTTCCCATCCAAGCTCTTACTTTGCCCATCGCACTTGATGGCAAAGATATTATTGGACAAGCTCAAACTGGTACAGGTAAAACCTTAGGGTTCTGCATCCCATTACTACAAAAGATTTATACATCACCAACTAGTTCTAAACCTCGTGCTTTAGTTGTAGTGCCTACTCGAGAATTAGCTGTTCAAGTTGCCGAAGATATCGAACAAGCATCTTCTGCTAGCCCTATCCGCCTTGCTTGTATCTATGGTGGAAGGTCTTATTCTCCTCAAGTAGAGCGCATCAAAAAAGGTGTGGATATTGTTGTGGGTACCCCTGGTCGCCTTCTTGACTTAGTTCAACAAAAACTTCTTGACCTTTCAGAAGTTGATGCTATTGTCCTTGATGAAGCGGATCGGATGCTTGATCTTGGTTTTAGTAAAGATATTGACGAAATCTTCTCTTTAGTCAAAAAGGATAGACAAACAATGCTGTTTTCAGCAACTATGCCTGTAGAAGTGTTAGGTATTGCACGTACTTATATGAATCAAGCAATGCATATTAGGGCCGAGCACGATAAAACTTCCTCTGGTGCAACCAATAAAAACATTAAACAATTGGTATACCGTTGTCATGCCATGGACAAAGATGAAGTACTCGGACGCTTGCTTCAAGCAGAAGGACGTGGCCGTACCATTATCTTTAGTAATACTAAACGAGCTGCTTCACGCCTAGTAGACGAACTAAAATCGCGAGGTTTCAATGCTCGACCGCTTCATGGTGATATGAATCAAGAGGCTAGAGAGAAATCACTCAAGGCTTTTAAAAATGGTAAATGCGACATACTCGTTGCCACTGATGTAGCTGCTCGTGGCATTGATGTTGACGATGTAACACATGTTATTAATATGCAGTGTCCTGAAAATGAAGAAGCTTATGTTCACCGTATTGGACGTACTGGACGTGCTGGAAACGATGGCACCTCAGTAACTTTTGTTGATTGGGAATTTATCCACCAGTGGTCTTTAATTAATAAAGCCCTCAAACTTGATATACCAGAACCTATTGAAACATACTCAACGTCAGATCACTTGTTCTCAGATTTGAGTATTCCAGCTGGAACTAAAGGACGTTTAAAGACTGCTCCACAAGAAAAGAAGCCTCGTCACTCAAATACAAAGCACTCTCAAAAACGTAACCGCCACCGTCATGATAATAAACAGCAGACTCAGAAGAATCAGCAACAAACTGAGCGTAAACCAAGAAGAAATCGTCAGCGAAAACGTCGTGTCATTAAACATGAAAGCTGATCTTCATACTCATTCCTTAATTTCAGATGGAACTGATACTCCTGCAGAACTTGTTCAAATTGCACATCAGGCAGGCATCAACACCCTTGCTCTTACAGATCATGACACGATGGCTGGTTGGGAAGAAGCACAAAATGAAGCCGCTAAATGTGGAATAACGTTTATACCCGGTATTGAAGTTACTTCACGATTAGGTAATAAATCTGTACATGTGCTTGCTTATCTGCCAGATCCAGAGCATGAAGAACTTCATGAAGTTTTAACAAAAATGAAAAATTCTAGGCTACATCGTGCTCGGAAGATTGTTTCAAATCTTGAAAAGGACTTCCCTGACCTTAACTGGGACTATATTGAATCACTTTACGGTGAACAAATTAATCATGGTAAATCTTTAGGAAAACCGCTTATTGCTGATGCAATGATTCAGCGTGGTTATTTTCCAGATAGAACGGCAGCGTTTAAGAAGGTTCTTCATTCAAATTCGCCTTATGTTATCCCTCAAGAAGCCATGACACCTCTAGCAGCTGTTAAACTGATTCGCAAGGCTCATGGGGTTCCGGTTGTTGCACACTCAAGGAGCATTGAACGAGGCGAAGAAGTACCGTTTAGCTATTTAGAACAGTTAGTGGATGCTGGCATGCTGGGTATTGAAAAAGACCATCGTGAGCATAATCAAGAGCAAAGAATGTTACTTGAAAAATTCGCACAAAAACATCATCTCATTGTTACAGGGTCTAGCGATTACCATGGAAAAGGTAAGCCTAATCTGATTGGTGAAAATACTACAAGTGAAGAGAATATAAGGCGAATTCTTTCCTACCAGAAATAGGGTTTTATTATTGTAACAATTCTGTTACAATTAAATCTGATTATTCATACAAAGGAAAGAAGGTGAACAATGGATATCCAACTCTTTAGTTCTGTTTTTATTACTCTCATAGTCATTATGGACCCTCCAGGTACAGTGCCAATTTTTATGTCTCTCACATCAAGAATGACAACTAAAGAGCGAAATCATGCCGCCCTTCAGGCAGTCATGGTAGCAACTGGAGTCATTGTTGCCTTTGCGTTATTTGGTCAACAAATCCTTAATTATATGCACATCTCGCTTCCAGCAATGCGTATGGCAGGCGGGCTTCTTTTAATCTTGATTGCCCTTGAACTACTTACTGTTCATCATGAAGACGGTGAAACACAAAACCCAGTAGATGCCAATATCGCTTTCGTACCTCTTGGAACTCCTCTTTTGGCAGGTCCAGGTGCCATTGTAGCTATCATGGTCTTTGTGCAAGGTGCCCCAAATGTAGCAGATCAAGTCTCCATTGCTCTTGCTGTCCTTGCTGTTTTAGTTGTTTTGTACCTTGCATTACGCTTTGCCACAGTCATTAAAAACGTTCTTGGAGATACTGGAGTTGATTTACTCACTCGTATCGCAGGTTTATTGCTCTGTGCCATTGCAGTTCAAATGATGGCAGATGCAGCTTTCGAGTTCTTCCAAAGTTGGCAGAAAGTGCACTAAGTGCATTCACTGCGTTCACACCTTTTTCTCAGAAAAATAGAGTATCCTAATAGCATTGTTATGGGATAGTTCTATGAACAGAAAGCGAAACAATGGCTGACGAGAAAAACCTGAACACGGATAATGGCTTGAACTTGAACGATGAGGCTAAAAATCAACATGATGAAATTAATGCTAAGTTAAAGGCTGCTACTGAAAACCTAGAAAATAAAGTTAGCAAGCAACAGGACTCTTCCCTTTCATCAGAAGGGAAGAGCACCTCAGCTTCTAGCTCTTCTGATAACACCATATCTGAAGAGCCTAGCTACACTACTCCACCTAGTACTTCTTCTGCAAAAACAGAACAATTTACTGTTCCAGTAGTTGAGGCTGACACACAAAATCAGAATTATAAATACATTCGTTCTGATCGCACTTCCGATTCGCGTAACACTACCTCAGCGCAATCTGAAAACAAGCAAACGCCAAGCACTCAAAATGAGAGTGGATCAGCTCATGGAAAAGGTGGTATTACAACTCCACCAACAAACTCTAGTACTCCTGCAGTTTTCTCAAACTCACCAAAACCACTACAACTGACAGAACAAATCAAACAAGATTATTCTCACGTTAATACTTCTAAAACTGCTCTAGGTACTCAGACCAGAGTTGGAAACAGCCGTACCCGTAATATAGACCCAAAGAAACGTTTAATGGCTATTGGTGCCAGTACTGCACTTGTTTTCGCTGGTGGAGCATACATCCTTGATGCTTCTTCTTCTGACTCCCCTAGCCATTCAGACTACTCATACAGCAAAGGCGACTCTTCTGGCTACTCTGACACAGCTAGTATTGACTTTGGTAAAACTGCTTCGTGGGATCAAGTTGGCCTAGCAGTTACAGTACCTGATCCAAAAATTGCAAGTGCTACTTCAATGACAGAAGGTACAGATGCAGACCAATACATTGTTTTTACAGTTAAAGTAACAAATACCTCTGATAAAACCATCCGTGCTAGCAAGCTTAAAGATATCGTCCCTCAAGCTTATTATGGGTCAAGCCAAATTACGGCAAAGCAAGTAACAGATGCCTCAAATGATGTAACAGATGACTCTTTCAGCACTCTTAAAGCAGGGGAAACTCAAGTTATCCGTTATGGCTTTAGCATTCCAGAAAGTGGTTTAAGTAGTGTTACGCTTGATGTTGGTAAGCCTTCTGGTGCAGAACAATCAGCAGTGTTCCAAGGCTCTTACAAAGCTGATAGCTACTCAAGTAACTACAGCTACAGTAGCCAAGACGACGACTCCTAAACTTTTACCTAAAAACTTTTATAAAATAGCTCAAGAATAGGAACTTCATGAGTAATGCTAAATTAGCACCTTTGACCGACCCTCAAAAAGCACGAGTCAATAATCGCTCAAGAAAACCTGAATCTAAAGAATTTGAAAGGTTTATTAGCGAAGATTGGGATGAAAAAAAGAGTCCACATGACAAACCTTTCCCCGTAGCAAAATACACAGCAAAAAGGCGTGAACAACTTTCTCAACACTTCAGTGGTGATCGACTCATCCTCCCTGCTGGAGATCTAAAAGTACGCAGCAATGATACAGACTATATGTATCGTCCACACAGTGCCTTCGCTCACTATGTGGGCAGTGGTGCTGAAACAGAACCAGGTTCAGTCCTTGTGTTAGAACCTGAAAAAAAAGGACACAAAGCTACTCTCTATGTGTACCCAGCCTCTCCATATGGTAGCGAAGAATCCTATAACAATTCCCGTAATGGAGCTTTTTGGGTAGGTATGCGACCTTCTCTGGAAGAAACTCAAAAGCACTACTTGATTGATGTGAAAGATATCAAGGATTTAGAGAAACAACTTGCTCAAAAAATCGATGGTTCTGTACGTATTGTGCGCGAAGCAGACCCAGCAATTGAGGCAACATTACAAAAGTATCGTAAAAATATGTCCGATACTCAACAAGATCAAGCTGATTTTCTTCTTGCTGAAGTTTGCGCAGAACAACGCCTTGTGAAAGATCAATACGCTATTGATGAGATGAAAAAAGCCACCCAAGCTACTGCTGAAGGCTTTGAAAATATTGTACGAAAGCTACCACAAGCAGTAAAAAATCAACGTGGTGAACGCGTTGTGGAAACTTCTTTTTATGATGTAGCTCGCGTGCAAGGTTACCACACTGGATATGAAACAATCGCAGCTTCAGGTAATGATGCCACCACTTTGCATTGGAATAAAAATACCGGTGATGTCAAAAATGGTGATGTTCTTCTTGTTGATGCAGGAGTAGAACTAGAATCTCTCTACACAGCAGATGTTACTCGAAGCATGCCTATTAGTGGTAAATTCACTGATGTTCAGCGAAAAGTCTATACTGCAGTTCTTGATGCTGCAGATGCAGGATTTAAGGTAGCTGTCCCTGGAAATAAATTCCGTGATGTCCATAATGCTGCTATCAAAGTTATCGCTGAACGCCTCGAAGAATGGGGTATTTTGCCTTGCACTGCTGAAGAGTCCTTGCAAGCAGATAAACAGTTCCATCGTCGTTGGATGATTCATGGCACAAGTCATCACCTTGGTCTTGATGTTCACGATTGCGCTGAAGCACGTAAAGAAATGTATCTAGATGCTGAACTTGTACCAGGCATGATCTTCACCATTGAACCTGGGCTATACTTCAAAGAAAATGACCTAAAAGTCCCTGAAGAATATCGTGGCATTGGTGTGCGTATTGAAGATGATGTGCTCGTTACAGAAAAAGGTAACGAAAACTTAAGCGCTATGCTACCGCGTAAAGCTGATGATGTTGAAGCCTGGATGCAAAGCATCCTGAAGAAATAGCTTTAGTTTTCTTTCTCATCTTCAAGACGAGCCCCGAAACGTGGGCGTCCATCTTCCAAAGGCTCATATCCAGGTTTTGATTCTTGAGGCTCTTGTTCTTTAACTGTTGATGCCACTTCTGCTGGGATATCGTGACTTTGAACTTCATGAGTAATCGTTGGAGTTTCAGTGCTAGAATGCGCTTCCATCTGGTGCAGCATTGTGCTTGCTTCACTAGCCATTCTACTGTCTACAATTACTTCATAGGCACCAGCTACTACCTGAGATAAAGAAGTAAAGTCCCTTTTCCCTCTACGTAGCGCATAAGTACCCACGGAAAACATAACCCCCATAGCAGCACCTATGGCTATTGCAGCAGGAATCATTCCTGTGTGGTCTGAACCTAAAGACAGAATAAAGCCACCAAAGATACCTAACCAACCACCTGACATTGCTCCAGAAAGAGCAACTTTGGACATGGTCAAACGACCCATAACGCGTTCTACTTGTTTGAGGTCACTACCTACAATAGAAACTAACTGCACTGGAAATTCATGATCAGCAAGGTAATCAACAGCAGCTTGTGCCTCTTCATACGTTTTATATCGTGCAATAACATCTCCATCAGGCAGAGCCGGTGTACTTAACATTGATGGTGTATTGCTGTTGTTAAACATTGTCATACTTCAAGGATATCTGTTTTCCCTCTTTCAGTTATAATAAAAAAGTGAGTTTGGATAAGATTTTCGTAGCTAGGATGATAGATTTAGACATCTTTGAACCTGATGGAGACCGTGTCGGTCGTGTTCGAGATGTTGTCTTAACAAGTTCCTCAGACAATTCTGCTCCAGAAGTTATTGGGATTGTCATGGAAGATAACAGTAAAAAACGTCTTTTTGTACGAATGTCCAAAGTAGAGAATATTACCAACCAAGAACTCATCATCAAAGATCTTGAAAATGTTAAAAGATTTGAACAAAGAGGTCTCGAAAGACTCGTCGCAGCAGAAGTATTTGATCGCCAAGTTAGCACGATAGATGGCAAACAAGGAATTATTGAAGATATATCTTTTGCCAAAATCCGTGATGATTACTTCGTTACAGATTTCTTTATCAGAGAAAATACTCACGGAATTAAGGCTTTCCGAAAAGGAAATACTAGACTTGTTCCTTGGCAAGAGATTGTACTGCAAAACCGAGAAGCCCCACAAGCTGCTACGCAATTCTTAGAAGCTCACGCAGGAGAAAACCCTGCCGATTTCGCCTCAGCACTTGTAGATCTACACCCTAAACGACGCCTAGAAATTGCTCATGAAATGTCCGATGAGCGTCTAGCACTTGTTCTTGCTCAAATGAATGAAGATGATCAAGTCGAAATTCTAGCTGGACTACAACCTCAGCGAGTAGTATCCGTGCTCCATGAAATGGAACCTGATGATGCAGCAGACTTAGTTCACGATCTTGGTCCAGCTCAAGCTGAAGTACTGCTGAGCATGATGGAGCCTGATGATGCAGCAGAGATGCGTCGTTTGTTATCTTATGACCAAGACGTAGCAGGTGCTCTTATGACACCAGTGCCTCTTATTCTGTCACCTGAAGCTACTGTGGCTGAAGCACTTGCCCATATGCAAGAAGAAAAACGTACCCCCGCACACGCAAGTATTGTGTATATTTGCCGCCCTCCCATTGAAACCCCTACTGGAAAATACCTTGGCTACTCTCATTTCCAACAGCTCTTACGTACTCCACCAGGAACTATCGTTGGTGAAATTATTAACACCAATATTTCACCAGTAACAGACACTACTCCTATTGGTGAAGTAGTACGGCGTATGGCAACATATGACCTCGTATCTATCCCTGTTGTCAACAGTAACGGTAGCCTGGTTGGCTCAGTGGCTGTTGATGACGTACTAGACCACATCCTCCCTGATGGCTGGCGCGATCAGCACGATATTGATGAGAATATACAATTAGGTGAGATTCGATGAGTAAACGTGATAAAAAAGTAGAGCAGGAAGTTAACGAACTCAGCACTCCTTTAGACCGCTCTTCACTCAAAAACAGAAAACTTCCAGGTTTTTTACGCCCAAACCCTGAGGCCTTTGGCGAAATGACTGAAGCATTTGCACGTTTTTTGGGTACGCCACAATTCATTGTTTACTTAACTATTTTCTGTGGCGTGTGGCTACTATGGAATATTTATATGCCTGAAAAATTGCAATTTGACCCCAGAGCGCAAAACTTCACCTTGCTAACTCTCATGCTTTCTATCCAAGCATCTTATGCAGCACCATTGCTCTTGTTAGCTCAAAACCGTCAAGATGACCGTGACCGCGTCTTGGCTGAGCAAGATAGAAAAGAGACGCAACGAAATCTAGCGGATACAGAATACATCGCCAGAGAAATCGCTGCCCTACGTATTGCACTGCGTGATGTAGCTACACGTGACTTTGTTCGTTCAGAAATTCGTTCTGTACTTGAAGAAATTGAAAAAGATGAATCTACCACCACATCTGCAGAAGACACAACAAATTGAAGCCTTGAATCTCAACGCCAAGAGAATTATAGCCGTAACTAGTGGCAAAGGTGGTGTTGGAAAATCCACACTCACAGCACACCTCGCTCTTGAAGCAACACAAGCCGGTTATCGTGTTGGAATAGTAGATTTGGATGTTTTTGGTTTTTCTATTCCAGCCCTTTTCAACATCAAGGAAAAGGCTGAACGCTCTGGAACAAAAATTAAAGCTGTCCAAAGTCGTGGTGTCTATATTGTTTCTATGGGAATGTTTGTACGCTCTGAAGACGTTGTGGCATGGCGAGGACCCTTGTTACACCGTACTGTTAAACAGCTGCTTAGTGACGTTGATTTCCCTGAGCTTGATTACCTATTCCTTGATCTTCCTCCTGGCACAGGAGATATTGCAATCTCAATGGGACAATTACTACCTACTGCAGAAGTTCTTATTGTTACTACTCCAGATATAAATGCCGCCGATGTAGCTATTCGCAGCGGAAGGCTTGCTGAAAAAAATGGTCAAAAGGTTCTAGGTGTTCTTGAAAACATGAGTTGCATCACGATGCCTGATGGCAGCCAACAGCAACTCTTCGGCTCTGGTGGCGGGCAAAAAATTGCCCAAGAACTTGATGTTCCACTGCTAGCACAACTTCCCCTAGAGCATGATATTTCACTCAAGGCTCACGATAGCAACTTCATCACTACTGATATTCTTGACCCTAAGTAGCCTCTGGATCAAAAGGAGCAGCAATGCCTTCGGGAAGCTCCTCATAAGCAGGACGCTCACGAGCAGCTTCACGAGCAAGTCTAACATTTTCTTCTGGTGAATTATTTGCTGTAATACCAGCAGCACCACCTACAAGAGCACCTGCACCTGCTGCTACAGCAGTACCAGTACCTGTAACACTACCCTTAAGCTCATTAACAGTTGATACTGCATCATCGAAAACACCAGTAACATCCTCACTGAGTGCTTCTTTAATGATCTTACGAGGATCATATTGGCGTGGATCATATTTTTTAATATCAGCTAAAGTTAAATCTGCATATTCATCGCCGAGTTCATCTTTGATCTGAGACTTAGCACCCTCGGACATTTCCCGAATTTTACGGATAGTATGTGGCAATTCTTTGGCATACCTTTGCATCCGATCTGGACCAACAACAAAGACTGCGATGAAAAGGAGAATCATCAAGTCCCAGGAGTTAATACCAAACATTTTTATGCATTCCTCACACTGTTTTTTTCAGATACAGAAGAAAAATATTCAATCAGTGCACGAGCACCAAAACCAGAAGCACCTACTGCATATTCATGGTATGGCTTCTCCCAACGTCCTGGACCAGCAATATCAAAGTGAGCCCAGGGCAGTTTTCCTACAAATTCTTGCAAAAATAATGCTGCCATCACTGAACCACCACCGACATCATAAGCTACTTGCAGTACATCTGCTTGCTCGCAGTTAGTGATGATGGCTCTATACTCTTCTGGCAGTGGCATGCGCCATAAATACTCTCCAGCAATATTAGCGCTAGAAATTAAATCTTGAGCAAAATCCTCATTATTGGAATAGAAAGCAGCGTGTTCTTTACCAGTACTAGCACTAGCAGCACCTGTTAAAGTTGCCACATCAATTAAGTAATCAGGCTTTAGTTCAATTCGTGCGTAGCTCAAGGCATCTGCCATCACCATTCGACCTTCAGCATCTGTATTTCCAACCTCAACAGTGGTGCCATCGTACATTGTGATAACGTCAGAAGGCCTATACGAAGGCGAACCAAGAGCATTTTCTGCCATAGCCATCAAACAATCTATTTTAAGCGGTAAAGCTGTTTGTGCAGCAGCACGTGTCACCGCAAACATGACAGCAGCACCTTCCATGTCTGTTTTCATGGTTGCCATGCCTTCTCCAGGTTTGAGATTTAAACCACCAGTATCAAAAGTGATTCCTTTACCAATGAGTGCATAGTGTGGAAGATTTTCATGGTGTTCTTCAGGCTCATAGTGAACGTGGATTAAACAAGGAGGCGTTGCTGAACCTTGACCTACAGCACATATACCCCCAAAGCCTTCTTTTTTCAATGTTTCATAGTCTTTAATTGTGACTGTTAAACCCTTGATATCTGCTAGTTTTTTTACTTGTTGAGCCATCCAGGAAGGGTTCTTGATATTAGAAGGAGTATTGGTTAAATCCCGGGCAAGATAACTTGCTTCTACCTGAACAAGTGCCTGATTTTTGCTTTGCTCATCTACCCCAGATAGGTAAACAGTTTCTAGCTCGTTATCGCGTTTCACTTTACCTATGCGTGCTTGTTGATAGGCAGCGAGCAATAAACCTTCAAGAAAGCTTTGTTGCTGTTCTGGACTGTAGGCTTCTAGAGAGGCAAGAGTTATTTCAGTTTGTTCTTGAGTCTCTTGTGCTACTTTGGCTCCTGCTATTCTAAAATCGCGAAGATCAGCTTCTACTGGTATATCGCAAGAGATGAGCTCAGTAGTATTTTTTGATGCAGTAGCTTCATTAACATTACGAAGTTTGGGAACTCTGATATTGACGTCTAACACCATATTATTATCTCACAATGAGTGCCAAACTTCGCCACTTTATGGTGGCCAATCTCCACCACCTGGTAAAGGAGTGTAATCCCACAACCACGCAACCCACACTATTTGCAATAGACAGAACATTAAAATCATTGCTGACCTATAGCTTCTATCTTTGGAAAGGTTAACTGCCCCCAATGCCATAGGAAAAAGTGGTAACAACATTCTAAAAGTTGACGTTTGTGGTGCTAAAACTGCAAAAAGATACAGCATATAACTTGCACACCACGTTCGCATATCAAACGCTAAAATATCAAAAGGTCTTGAATATAGCACCATGAAAAACAGTGGAAAAATCAAGAATGGTGCGAAAAATCCAAGTGGCCCCAAGACTGCCCAACCCATTTGAAACCACGGAGCAAACAAGCTTAGGTTGTCTCCGCGCCATGCCAGCTCTGTTTCAGTATAGGCTGAACGCACTCCTGTTACGGAAGCTGAAATGAATACCCAAGATAATGCCCAAAAACTTGCATATACCGTAAGAGTACAGCTGAGAATCCTTGCCTTCAGATTAAAATTTTCTCGCTCGGTGTACCAACGGTGAATAGTATGAAAAAACATGACAGCAGCGAAAGGAACACCAGCAGGTCTTGATAAACACATGAATGGTATAACAAGAAAAAGCAGATAGTACTTTCTTTTCACTAAGAAATACAAAGCCAAGGCAAGGAACAATAAATGTGTTGCTTCAGCATATGGGATTTGTAAAATTGGCGAAATTGGAAAAAACGTAATAAAAGCTACTGCCCACAATGCGAGCTGATGCGAAGCACACAAACGAAAAAGCTTGTAAATGACAAAAATAGCAAGGAATCCACTCAATGTTGCTACAAGTGGAGAAAGATAGAACCAATCAAGGCCAGTTATCGCATGCAGTCCTTTTACCACGAATGGGAACACAGGATAGAAAGCCCAGTTATTTTGTAATACTGTTCCCAAGGAATCTTTAGGTAAAGTACTGGGATATCCTGAATCATAAATATCGTGATACCACTTGCTATCCCATAGCTGCACATAATTCAGATAATCTGGATGCACATCAGTCCAGGGGTTTGTGCCTTGAAATCGTGCCGTACTGGACATGATGCAAAAAGTCAGCAGGCGCCCTAAAGCATATATGAAAAAGACTTGTGCCCACCAAGGCAATGTCAAAAAACGTGAAGTTAGCTTGGACACCTTGTTCATTGAGAGCGTGGTTCCCTAGTGCCTTGTTTGTCCACAAAGTGCAGAACTTCGTTGACTTGATCTGGGTTGTAGCCAAAGAGACTTCTTCTAAATTTAAGGCCTCGCACATCGTGCGTGCCTTGAAGAAGTGAAAGATTAATATCTGTAGCAGCAGATGGGTGCTCTAAAAACCCTAGAGGGTACTTCTTAACTACAAGAAGTATATAGGCTCCATAAGCACTAATAAACAAAGCTACAATAATTAGGAGTGTCATGGTTTTGCTTTGGTCATTAACTGGACAGCTTCATCTACATCATCTGTCGTTGTAAAAATTTGCATATCTTTTTCACTGATCGTTCCTGCCGGAAGCAAGGTGTTTTTAGACCAATCTAGGAGCGGTTGCCAGTACTCTTTGCCCATCAGTACAATTGGGAATGACTTAACTTTCTCTGTTTGTACTAGAGTAATTGCCTCAAAAAGCTCGTCCATAGTACCGTAGCCACCAGGAAGCACGATGAAACCTTGTGCGTATTTAACGAACATTGTTTTGCGCACAAAGAAATACCTAAAGTTGATACCCAAATCTAGGTATTCATTGAGCCCTGTTTCAAAAGGTAATTCAATACCAAGACCAATTGATTTCCCTCCACCTTCATTAGCACCTTTATTAGCTGCTTCCATTGCGCCTGGGCCACCACCAGTGATGACCGCAAAACCAGCTTCAGCAAGTTTCTTACCTACTTCAACACCCATGTCATAGAAAGGTGTTCCTGGTTTTGTACGAGCTGAACCAAAGATGCTCACAGCAGGACCTATCTCAGCTAAACTACCAAAGCCTTCAACAAATTCACTTTGGATACGTAACACACGCCATGGGTCTTCATGAGCCCATTCTGTATTTTCTGATGGTTGTAGTAGCCGGTAGTCTGCTGTTGTACTTTGTGATGCATTGCCTCTCGTCACTAGGGGACCTTGGATACGTTCATTTTTCTTCATGTATTAAGGCTAACATTTCTTAACTCTCGCTACACCCACTTCGCCTTAGCTGCTCCCAATTTGCTCCCAATTCTCAGTTCGTGACTAATGGTTATTTTCGTGAGCTTTTCCTCACGAAAATAACCATTAGTCACGTAATGTTCGAGGTTAACTACTTTATCCACAATTCTTCATTTTCACGATTGCTAAAGCAAGATTTCTGCCATAGTAAGTCCATGAAAACCTTACAGAAACTCATTCTTACCCCACAAACAGCTGGACTTAGTTTACAGAAAATTAAGTCTTTGAAGCGAAAAGGAACCATTACCACCCTTGTTCGAGGAGCCTATATTGACTCTGCTACTTTTGCAGGGCTAAGTCAGCGGGAGCAAGAAACACTCAAAGTTCTTGCTTGTGCATCTTCTCTCTATCCTCGACTTCCAGTCAGCCATACTTCTGCAGCATTATTAGTAGGACTTGATCTCTACAAGTTCGATAAAGCTGTGCATTTTCGAACAGCACAAAGGCGTGATTCCAAGCATAAAGAAATTAAACTTCATTTCTACCAAACTCCGTTGATTTCAACGTATCAAGATGGTGTGCTGATAACCACAATAGAAGATACAATCCTTGACTGTGCACAATCATTGCCCTTCCATGAAGCACTCGTGATTGCAGATTCGGCTCTCAGGAAACAACTGACAACTCAAGATAAACTGTACACAGCATTTTCACTACTATCTATGAGGCGTAATAAAAATGGCATGGCAGATGTACTTGAAAACTGTACCAACATTTCAGGTTCTGCTGGTGAAACATTATGTAGAGTAGCCCTTGCAAAAGCTGGGCTAAAGCACCCTGTTTTACAACAATGTTTTGATACAAAATCGGGAACTTTCTATACAGATTTCTACTTTCCTGACAAAAAGCTCATCGTCGAGTTTGATGGTGATATCAAGTACTCTGGCGCATACGGTACTCCACTAGATACTATCAAGCAGGAAAAACTTAGAGCAGAGGCTTTAGCTGACCTCGGGCTGCGTATCGTGCGCTTTAATTGGCACGAAATCCATGACCCTCTTAAAGTCATCAACAAACTACAAGCTTACTTTCCCGAAGTTAGAACACGAATTACTGATTCGGCTTCATACTTCTTCACGCCTTTTGGTTATCTTCGTTAGCTTTTCCTCACGAAAATAACCAAAAGTCACGAAGTGTTATGAGGCAGACAGCTGCTACATCACAACATGTTGTAAAGTGAGCCTATGAAACTGCTAGCCAATTATGCAGAGCTTCATAGCAGTCTCGAATTTGCTGCGCAGAAACGTGTTCGTTATCTGAATGTGCAAGCATTGGGTCTCCTGGGCCAAAGTTCACTGCAGGGATGCCAAGCTCACTAAAACGAGCGACGTCAGTCCAGCCATACTTTGGTTTGGCCTCAACACCAACTGCATCAAGAAAACCTTGTATATCTGGTCTATCTAAGCCAGGTCGAGCAGCAGCTGCTGAATCAGTTACTTCAACCTCATAGCCATCAAAAAGCTGACGCAAATGTGCTTCAGCTTCAGCTTCAGTTTTATCAGGCGCAAAACGGTAATTTACCAATATATGCCCCTGATCAGGAATAACATTTCCAGCTATACCACCTTCTATATGAACCGCGTTCATACCCTCCCTGTAAGCAAGTCCTTCCACATCTACAGTCTGTGGTTCATACTGAGATAACCGTGTAAGGGGCTCGGCTAACTTGTGGATAGCATTATCGCCCTTCCACGCACGAGCTGAATGAGAAGCTAAGCCGTCAACAGAAACTTTAACGCGCATCGTGCCATTACAGCCGCCCTCAACGTTTCCATCTGTAGGTTCAAGAAGAATGGCAAAATCACCTTGGATTAAATCTGGTACTTTTCGAGACAAACGACCCAGACCATTCTTACTTGATTCGACTTCCTCATGATCATAGAAAATGAAAGTTAAATCGAATTCACTGTCTTTAATTACAGCAGCAAGTGCAAGCTGTACAGCTACTCCGCCTTTCATATCAGTAGTTCCTCTACCGTAGAGCACATCGCCTTTCCACGTTGAAGGAACTGTACCCAAAGACCCTGAAACCGTTGGAAGTGGTACGGTATCTAGGTGGCCAGCAAGAATAATACGGCGTTTTTTACCCCAGTTTGTGCGCGCAAGGAGTACATCACCATCACGATATACTTCAAGATGGTTTAGCTGATTCAATTGAGCTTGAACCATATCTGCTAGTTCAGTTTCTGCACCTGAAACACTGTAAACATCAATCAATTGTTGAGTTAAATCAACAACATCACCTGTAATATTTAACTTCATTCTATTCACCTACTGGAATTAAAGACTCATCTTTAGGAGCTTTTCCTAGCTTCAAGTTCTGCATCAAAAGACAAGCAATTGCGCCAAGTATCAGTGGGACAAGTAGCATGATTAAGGTGTGTGACGAAGCTTCAGAAAGACCAGTTTTAACAATGCTATCGACAGTGTTTTTGATATTTGTCACAACGTCAGCTGGAACACCTGGAGGTGGAGTAAATTTTTGCGATGAGCCAAATTCGCTAGCTCCACCGCCACTGCTTTTAATACTACTCACGATAGTGCTACGCATCTGTTCTGGGAACTTGCTAGCTTGAGCATCTGCCTGTGCATCAAGGTACTTCGTAGTATTTGATGCCAAAACGGAAGCAACAACAGCACCGCCCATAACGCCTCCAAGTTGCCTGACAGTGTTGAATACACCAGAACCAGCACCGATGAGATGACGTGGAGAACTTTGAGTTACGATATTAGCAATTGGCGAGAACAAGCCACCTAAACCAATACCTGCAAGTACTGAAGTCAAAGAAATCCACAGTAAATCTCCCTCAGGTTTGATGAACTGAATCATTGCTAGCAAGCCTAATCCAAAGATGATGAAGCCTGCAGCAGAAATGAGACGTGGTTGAATTTTAGTACTTAAGCGCCCCACTACAGGTGCCATGAGCCCAGATGCTAACGACATAGGCAACAAAACAAGTGCCGATTTCCTAGGATCCATACCTAATGCACCTTGTAAATAAATAGTGAAAGGCAGTGAGAACATCACCATAGTGAAAGTAGCAAAGAAACCAGCAATATTCGCAAAATCAAAGTTACGGTTCCTAAAGAGCTCCAAAGGCAGAAGTGCATTTTCGCCAGCATATTTTTGTTGCACTACAAAGGCAATAAGGAATAATATACCCACGATGATGAGGCGCCACACAGTAATAGGACCAGAAATAGTGCCCCAATTGTATTGATGAGACTCCTGAATTGCAAAAACTAAACAAAATAGTCCAATACCTGAAAGTACAACACCAAATAAATCAAACTTTGTAGGTATTCCACTAAAACTTGGCAGGTACTTGTAACACAAGAAGAGTGCTAGTATTCCAAACGGAACGTTCACAAAGAAAATCCATTCCCAACCTGGTCCATCTACAAGGAAACCACCAATAATAGGACCAAACATGGTGGCAACGCCAGCAACAGCACCCCACATACTCATGGCTTTTCCACGTTCCTCTGGAGGGAAAATTTTGGACACCATTGCCATAGTCTGAGGAGTCAACATGGCAGAGCCAAGACCTTGTACTGTGCGGGCAATAATTAACTCATGCACACTATGAGCAAAACCGCACCAAGCAGATGCAACAGTGAATAAAAAAGTACCAGCTATGAATAATTTATCTTGGCCAAAGCGATCCCCTAAACGACCTGTTAATAGAAGTGGAACAGCATAAGCAAGCATATAAGCACTGTTAACCCACATCAAAGTAGTAAGGTCCGTATTAAAATGTTTTAACAATGTTGGGATTGCAATATTTACAATCGTGGTATCCACCATAATCATAAAAAAGGACATCAAAATAGGAATCAAAGCCAGCCAAGGCTTTTGTGTTGTTTGGGTTCTCATAACTTCTTTCAGAATTGATAAGCTGGTAGTCATTATATACTAAGACCAGATTGCATTGCAGTTTTGGCTTTTATTTGCTATATTTAACATGTTACATTCCTCCGTAGCTCAGTTGGCAGAGCATTCGACTGTTAATCGAAGGGTCACTGGTTCGAGCCCAGTCGGAGGAGCTTGGCCCTTGAGTTTTCTCAAGGGCCATTTAATTTCTACGAAGCGGATTTTCTTGAAAACCCCGCTATAACACCCGGTGTACAACAGTCAGATTTCATCATCAAAAGCAAAGACTGACCGAGCCCTATGCTTGACTTTCAAATACCCCCCCCCCTTAAAATTAGTGATGGCAGAGCACAGTATTCTAGATATCTATATCTCATTTAACCAAAAGGGAACTTAATGCAAAATAAAGAAATTTCAAGACGCCAGATTACAAAGGGTGCATCATGGGGTGTTCCAGTTATTGCTACCGCTATAGCAACACCTGCACTAGCGGCAAGCTTTGTTGACCCTGATTATGTAAGTGTCGGGTTATATAGGAGCAACTCAAGCGACCCGCAGGCAAACTTTGCAAAAGGTCGTTGGGTTTCTAACCAAAGAATAGGGTCATTTCATCCTGGACAGACCTACTATATAAGCCTTTTTGCCGAAATGGAAGATGAATCTGTTGTTCCAAATGTTCCCATAACTTGTTCTGGTACAGCAGTAGGCTCAACTGGAATGAACATACTCTCAAGCTATCCAAATACAGATTCTGACGGGCAGATGGTTTCATTGTTTACTATACCAACAGATGCGACAATAGGTGGTTACTCGCTTACTGTTTGTGGTGGCACTAAATGTCAAAGCTGGACACTTACTACTGGTGATTCGCTTCCAGTAACAGCTGCATAAAAAACAAGTATCGTTTAGCACCATCGAATATTTAAGGCAATTGCCTGTGAATAGCTTCTTAGTCCTAATAATGGTTTGTTGACGATAACCACTCAGACTGATAGCTTAATACTAGATAAGTTCTTCAAAGGTGGGTACTTGTGAAAATTCTTTTTGATGCACGATACATCAATCCCGAAAATTTTGATGGAATAGGTAGATTTAGTCAAGGGATAGGCAATGCTCTAGCTAAAATTACTCCGGTTGAGTTCCTGATTTGTGATGAACGTCAGAAAGAATTTTTACCAGATAACGCTGTTTTTCATAATTTTCATTCTCCAACAAGTCCCTTAGAACCTTTCAGTGCCTTAAAATTGAATGCTCTAAAACCCGATGTTTTTTTCTCTCCTATGCAAACTATTGGTTTACGAGGAAAAAAATTCCCTGCAGTTTTAACATTGCACGATCTAATCTACTACTCACACCCTAAACCTCCGCAAGACCTACCTGCCTATGTACGTGGAATATGGCGAGCATATCATCAGGCTTACTTTCCACAACGGTTTTTACTCAACAGTGCTGATGCGATAGTAACTGTCAGTGAAACAACAAAGAAGTTGATGCAAGAACATCACCTTACTACTAAACCCATCCAGGTTGTCTACAACGCTTGTGATGAAGCACAACTTAGACAACGTCCTCTTTCAGAGCGTTCCAAAGAACTGGTATACATGGGTTCTTTTATGCCTTATAAAAATGTAAAAACATTAATTCAAGCAATAAATGCCCTCCCTGACTATAGGCTACGTTTATTAAGCCGTATTTCTCCAAAAAACCAAGACAAGCTGCTTAAATTAGTCACTACCAAAGACCAAATTATCTTTGATAATGGGGTAAGTGACCCTATCTACCACGATATTCTTGGTTCAGCTTTTGCAGCGGTGAACGCTTCATATGAAGAAGGCTTCGGTATCCCGCTGATTGAAGCGATGCAACAAGGAGCACCTGTAGTATGCAGTAACATCCCTATTTTCCATGAAATCGCTGGTAACGCCGCACTCTTTGCATCGTGCGATAAGCCAGAAGAATTTGTGCAAGCAATCAAGGTTTTAGAAAACAAAAAAAATTGGGAACTCCAATCTCAAAAAGGTATCAAGCAGAGCAAAAAATTTAGTTGGGAAAAATCAGCACAGAGCTTGTATCAACTGTTAAAAAGTATTGCTTAAGCTGGTAGAGTTGAAATGAACGTTTTACGTTTGTGGGGCCGTAGCTCAGTTGGTTAGAGCAGTGAACTCATAATTCATTGGTCGCGGGTTCAAGTCCCGCCGGCCCTACGTATCTCATCACTACTAGGAGGCCCTACATGAACTATCGTTCAATGACTGCTGCCACTGCTGGCGCATTTCTTGTTCTTTCTCTTTCCGGATGTGGAAACACGACAACTTCATCTTCCTCCTCTAGTGCTAGCACGCAAGCTTCTGCCTTAACACTTACTGATGGTTGGGTGAAAGCTGTTCCTGCTGGAGAGAATATGACTGCAGCTTTTGGTACCATTAAGAACGAATCTGATAAAGAAATCACTATTACTAGTGCTTCTTCTCCTATAGCTCCTAGCGTCCAATTACACCAAACTACTAAAGATTCTGCTGGCCAATCTCAAATGCAAGAGAATAAAGACGGAATTAAAATTCCTGCACATGGTGAACATACCCTTGAACCAGGAGGAGACCATATCATGCTGATGAACTTAAGTAAGGGCGTGAATGCTGGAGATGAAGTTGCACTTACTTTAAAAACAAGCGATGGCCAAGAAACAACAGTAAATGTTCCTGCAAAAGAATTCTCTGGCGCAAATGAAAACTATTCAGATTCTGCCTCATCTTCTGCGCATTCTACCCATTAAAAGATTATGATGAAGTCTTCTACCATTCTTATTGCTGCTGATACCTACTACCCTACTATCAATGGTGCTTCGAGGTTTATTTACGGTTTAGCACATGGTCTAGCAGAACGCGGGCACGATGTTCATATTGTCTGTCCAGATACAACTGGAGAAGGACAAAGAGTTGAACACGAAGGTAACGTGACATTACATCGTATCTGGTCAGTCCCTTCAATGCTATACGGAGATTTCCGTGTAGTTATTCCAGGAACTGCAAGCAAACAAATTAAAAGAATTGTTGATGAAATTAAACCTAGCGTTATTCACATTCAATGTCACTTCAGCGTAGGGCGAGCTGCAGCTGCGATAGCAAAAAAAGAACATATCAGACTCATTGGTACCAACCACACTATGCCTGAAAACATCCTTGCTCATGTTCCTTTTCTCATTGGTCCTTCACGAAACTGGGTGGCAGGTGCTAGTTGGAAAGATTGTGGCAGAATTTTTAAAAAATGTGATGTTGCTACAGCGCCCACACCACGAGCTGCAAATTTTCTAGAAAAAGAAGGTAGAGTGCCAACCGTATGGCCCATCTCTTGTGGAATTGATACTTCCCACTATGATGCTAAAGAAGGCGAAATTATCCCTAAACATGAAGGTAAACAAATTCTCTTCGTTGGGCGTTTAGATCAAGAAAAAAACCTTGATATTTTGATTAAAGCTATGCAATATATACCTTCAGAAGACCATGCTCATCTGAAGATTGTAGGGCATGGTCTTGAAGAAGAACCGCTCAAAAAGCTTGTGGAAGAACTCAACTTAGAAGATAAAGTCTTTTTCACTGGAAAGATCTCCGATGAAGAACTACGGTTAGCATATCTTGAAGCAGACGTTTTCGCTATGCCTGGTACTGCAGAGCTGCAATCATTGGCTACTTTAGAGGCAATGTGTGCAGACAATCCAATCGTGGCAGCAGACGCAATGGCATTACCACACCTTATTAAAAAAGGTAAGAATGGTTATCTCTTTGAGCCTAACAACATCCATGATTTAGCGAAAAAGTTACATCGTGTGCTTTCAGCTTCAGATGAAGAACGGCTAGCTATGGGTAAAGTTAGTAAATCTATGACGTATAAACATTCCTTGGATGCAACATTAGATAAATTTGAAAAACTTTATGCAGGAGCAAATTCTCCCGAAAAATCTTAGTTACACATTGTGTATCTGAGCTTGCTGTGCTTTGCTGGCTGCGACTTCTCGTCCAGGGTGGAATTTTGAAAGTGTGACTACACCACTGATAGCAATACCAGCAGCAACTACCATACCCAATGAAATTGGAATATTTACTGGCGATTTAGCCTCACCTAACAATACAATACCAATGGAAACGCCCACGATAGGATCAATAACAGTCAAGCCAGCTGAGACCATATCAGGTGGTTGTTTAGAGTAAGCATTCTGTACCACCCATGATCCAAAAAGTGAACAGATTACCAGTGCTGCTAATGCTATGAAATTAACGTTAGCCCAACCTTTGCCATTAGAATCGAAAAATTGAGTCAAAGTAATCCTGGTAAGAACAGAAACAAAACCAAAGAGAATTCCTGCTGAAAGAACATATGAAAATGGTGGTGCCCACTTTTTTAAGAATGTCATCATGAAAGCTACAATGCAGAACACTACCAGCATAATGCGCATGGTAAATTCTTCTTGTTCACGAGTGATAGTTTGCTCATTTGTGATATGCATAGCACCAATGACAAAGGCAACACTACCAAAGACACAAGCTAGGATGCCCATCATAGCTTTTTGATTCAACCTACCACCAATTGCTTTCGTATTAATAAGCGTAGTAATAACAACAGCCAAGGATCCCAAAGGTTGGACAATCATAAGAGGAGCATATCTTAACGCAGTTAAATTCAATAACATACCTAGACCCATGAATACCAAACCTGCTACCCACCGAGGTTGTTTGAACATGCTGAAGATACCAGCAATAGATACACCTGCATCACCATGAGTTTCATTGATTGTGCTACCTTGTAAAAAAGATCCTACTGCAAGAGAAACAGCACCCAAGAGGGCGCAAATAATAGCTACGGCGACCAACTAGAATTTCCCTTCATGATGATGAATAGCAGAAGCAAGAACTTGTTTATGCTTGTATTGATCAATACTTTGTTGCATATATTGGATGCCTGCAATCCAATGACCAATGCACCCTGCAATAATAAGTGTTTTAGCAAAAGGAACTAGCCAGGAGTGGTCAAATTCAGGAGTTGCACTTAAAAGGAGGAAAGGCACTGCAAAGAACAACAAAGCTGTACGAATTTTACCAGTATAAGTAACCTCAAAATCTGGACGTCTCTTTAAAAATAAGAGACCAAAGAGTGCAATGGTTACGTCAGGAACAATCAAAACTGGGAATAACCACCATGGAGCAATTCCTTCTTTAACCATTGTTAAAGTGATTAAAGCTAAACCAAGTCTATCAACGAGTGGATCGAGGATTTTCCCCCAGGTACTTACTTGATTAAAACGCCTGGCAATAAAACCATCAATCCAATCAGTTGAGCCCAGAATAACTAAAATCCAAAAAGCCTTCATGTATGCATGCTGATGTAAAACAACCCATGCGAAATATGGAACAAGTAAAAACCTGCACATGGTAACTAGGTTAGCCCAAGTAAACAAAGTAGGGACAATAATCCCAGCCTTATTTTTACCAGTCCCGACTAATTGCATTCAGAATTACTCAGTAATCTCTTCAGCAGCTTTTTCATCTGCCTCTTGTGCTTTAGCTAGCTCTTTACGTTCCTTGCGTGAAAGTTTTTTGTTGACTGCTTTTTCTGCTTTTTTCTCTGCTTTGTCAATGGTTTTTTTATCTGAGCGTGAAAGAGACTTGCTAGTAAGCTTATCAATCTCATCTTCAGAATCTGTATCAACCTTCTCAGCAGCTTCGGCTTGAGCAGCTTCACGTTTTGCTAAAGCTTTCTTTTCTTTCTTTGAAAGAGAATCATTGACAACTTGTTCAGCTTTATCTTGTACTGTTAGCTTGTCTTCGGTATCTTCTTCATCAGTTTGAGTAGCTTTGCGACGGAACCATGAAGATTTTGTTTCAGTTTCTTCTTGGTCTGCATCAGCTTGTGCTTGCTTTTCAGCTTCCTGAGCATCGGCTTTTTCTTCAGCTTCTTGCTCTGCAGCCTTTTTTTGTTGCTTCTTTGCTTCTGCTTTTTCTTCTTTTGCTTGCTGAGCTTGACGAGCTTTAGCTTCGCTAGCTTCTTGTTTTGCTTGCTGAGCTTGTAATTTTTTGGCTGCTTTTTCTTCAGCTACTGCTTTGGCTTGTGCCTCTTTTTCAGCCTGCTCTTGGGTAGCTTGTGCTTGCTTCTCTTCTTTTTCTTTAGCGATAAGTTCTTCTTTTTCAGCTTCTTGCTCTTCATGTTCGTTAGCATCTTGAAGCTTGTGTTCAGATTCTTCTAGAGATTCTTGAGTTTTATCAACTTTTTTATTCTGAGTTTCCTCAAGAGGGTTAACCTCTGCTTGAGCATCATCATCACTAGTTTCTAGCGCTGCAAAATCTTCGCTTTCTAGAGGATTCTGCTCTTTCTTACCACTTGTACGGTTAAATAAAGATTGAATACCAACAAGTCCAGCACCAAGGGCAGCACCAGCTCCCACCTTAGTCTGGTGACCATCTAGCATATCAGCTGCGTTATCTTTAACTTGAAGAGCTTTCTTCTTAGTAGTATCTGCAGCACTTGAGAAAATTTCTTTACCACGAGAACGAACATCTAGCTTGTATCCGAGTCCATCAACTGTTTCACCAAGGTAATTACGTTGTGCTTCAATACGCTGTTGTAGTTGCGATGGAGTTAGATTCTCTGAAGCAGACTTCTTCTTTTCTTCATCTTTCTTAACAAGGTCTTTACTAGGTACTTTAGCTTTAACTCCAGCTGATGAACCTTTTTTAAGAATCTTGACATCTTGATTAAGGTTTGCAGAGATTTCACTTGGCATATTAGTGTTGAAAGCTTTAGTTAAGCTATTCTTACCTATCAGAGCTGCGATACCAGCAACAACAAACAGAATCAATGCGGCTACCAACGCTGCTAGCCATGAAGGCATAAAATGCGCTAAACCATAAATCAATGCCACGATAAGAGCGAATGCCCCGAAGAGAGCCAGTACACCAGCTACTGCAAATAATGCTCCGCCGACACCACCTTTTTTACCTGTTTCTTTTAATTCAGAAACAGCTAAATTAACTTCGTCTTTAACGAGTTGGGGACCTACTGCTAAAAAGTTCTTAACTAAAGAAGATAGCGATTGGTTACTCAGTGATTCTTGATTAAGGTTGGTATTTCCCTTACTCATAATTAGTCCTCATTATGTAAAAATTGTACTCTTTCTTAACAGATTACCACTAAATACTTAAATAAAACTGGTAATTCGCTAAAGTTGGGAGTATGGAAAACTCTTTACAAACAACAACTGTCTACGGTGCTGGAATTGCACGTATTGTCTCAGATGGAACCGTTCTGGATGTATGGTATCCCAGCCCTTCGTTTAATACTCAAGATATTACTACTAAGGACTTAGAACATATTGCAAACAACTACCAAGACCCTGCTCATCGAATCACTAAAAAGGTAATCACATGTAGTGCAAAACTTGATGAACCACCACAAAACACAGAAGATGCATATCTAAGACTACATGCTCTTTCACATCGCCTCGTTACCCCAAACACCATCAACCTGGATGGAATTTTTGGCTTACTACCCAACAATGTATGGACGAACTTTGGCCCATACCCAGT
This sequence comes from Micrococcaceae bacterium, assembly GCA_047605865.1. GTDB lineage: Bacteria > Actinomycetota > Actinomycetes > Actinomycetales > Micrococcaceae > JASGDC01. The sequence goes on from JASGFC010000003.1 coordinate 39,375, forward strand.
AGAAAATTTTGAAACTACGCGTGCATCCTTGAACTCCAATGGAAACATCACTGTTTACAGCATTGATAAATTTCCTCGTATGGTAGATTACGTTATTCCTGAAGGGGTTAGAATCGCTGATGCAGACCGTGTTCGTCTTGGGGCTTACCTTGCATCAGGAACCACAGTTATGCACGAAGGGTTTATAAACTTCAATGCTGGAACATTAGGAACTTGCATGGTAGAAGGTCGTATCTCTGCAGGAGTTACCGTTGACGATGGCTCTGATATTGGAGGTGGCGCTTCTGTTATGGGGACACTATCAGGTGGTGGAAAAGAGAAGATTTCCATAGGAAAAAACTCTCTACTTGGCGCAAACTCTGGTGTAGGAATTAGCCTTGGTAACGATTGCATTGTAGAAGCAGGACTTTACATCACTTCTGGTACTAAAGTCACATACCTGAAAAATGGTGAATCTAAAATTGTAAAAGCAGCAGATCTTTCTGGAGAGTCTAATATACTCTTCATGAGAAACTCTCAAACAGGCACTGTAGAAGCAAGATATCGTGCAAGTAATAACGTTAGCTTAAACGAAGATCTACACAGCAATTAGCTTAATGAACACCAAAATGCTCTAGTACTAACTAGAGCATTTTTTCGATGCATCAAAAGTAGAGTTAACGAAGAAATTCTCCACAGTTTCAGCTGCACACGGCCTACCAAAACCAGTAATCATGTGTCTATTACCGGGAACTTCATACAACTGACCATGAGTCCTACTTGCAACAGCTTTTGCTTGATCAAGTGTGGCGCGTTGATCTTGAGTGGATGCAATGATTAACGGCTTAGCACTTCCTGCAGCTGGCTGTGCATTACCCACTACATAAGCTGGGCTCTGCAGCGCTGAACAGACAGCATAAGCTTTAAAAGGATCCATTGCTAAACCAGGTTGAGTTGGGTTCTGCGCATTCAAATCTTTAGCTTCTTGAGATAGCTCACTTGACCACTTAAAGTCCTTACACACATAGGCTTGACTCACTGGTAATCCTTGATCGCTTTCTTTCAATCCCGTTGCAGCTTCTGTTTGTGCATCAGTTAATTTTGGTTCAACTGCACCATCATTAAATTTAGAAGGAAAACCAAGCGCAGGATCATTCTTAGCAGCGTATTGTGCTCCTGAAATATTGGAGTCAAAAGGCGAATCTAAAACAACTTTATCGGTATGAGCCCCATAAAGATTAAGATAAGATTGTGCCATAAGCGTTCCATAGGAATAAGCCAAGATACTGATTTTATCCGTAGCTAAATTCTGACGAATGTATTCTAAGTCTTGAGCCTCCATCTTGGAACCACCCTGTGCATAAATCTGATCCGTTTTTGCAGCACACTTCTCTATGTAATTAGTAATATCGCTGGTCATGCCTTGATAGTTTTGAACTTCGCCAACATTAGCAAATTGGTCAAGCTGATCAATACTAGAAGGTTGATCATCACACTTCATCTCACCACTTCGGCCTACCCCTCGACGGTCATAACTGACGATATCGTAATGATCGAGAATTTCTGCTGGCAAGAATGAAGTCATTCCTGCTGTCATTGAAAGCCCTGACGTGTTTGGACCACCTGGAACAACTACAAGAGTACCCTTCTTTTCATTGGCTTTACGAGCAGGAACTTTAGCAACAGCTATCTTGATATTCTCTTTAGAATCTTTATAAAGTGGTACTGAAACATACTCACACTCTCGTTGCTGTTGATCTGCAATAGGGCACTTAGTCCATTTTCCAACTTCTCCAGTAAAGTATTGATCATTCTTCACCGGAAGTGCTCTATTGTAACAACCACTTGTTGCTAAGATACTTGCAATAGCCACGAAACTGGCAATAAGTTTCTTCTTCACACAAGCCCCTCGAATTTTGTAGAATCTTGATAAGGTCCAACTACACTCAGTACCTGGTTACCTTCACATAACACCTGAGCTAATTCTTGCACTTGTTCTTTAGTAACAGCTTGTGACTTCTTGAGTGAATCCTCAACATCGTAATACTTTCCTAAAGCAAGCTCAGCAGAACCTAGCCGTGACATGCGCGAACCAGTATCTTCTAATGCAAGTACCATCCCACCTGATATTTGACCTTTTGCTTTCTTTAGTTCAGTGTCTGTCACTCCATGTAAAGCAAGTTTTTCTAACTCAGCTCGCATGAGCTTTGTTACTTCAGTAGCCTTTTCTGGCGCACAACCAGCATACATACCAAAATAACCAGCATCTGAGTATCCTGCTGCGAAAGAATGCACAGAATAAGCTAAACCACGTTTTTCACGGATTTCTTGAAACAATCTTGAAGACATTCCTGAACCAAGGATCGAGTTCATCACATGTTGTACATGCCTACGATCATCTGTAGCAATCATGCTCTGAGTCCCTAAAATGATGTTAGTCTGCTCTAAAGGTTTATTCACGACCTCAACATGTTTTTTCTGAGTCAATTGAGCTGCAACTTTATGGCGCAATTCAACTGGCTTGGTGTTCTCATCTAAGTCCCACTGTTGAGAAACGACAGCCAAGACTTGCTCACAGATAGCATCGTGATCTACTCCACCTGCTGCAGTAACAACTAACTGTTCTGGTCTATAAAACTTATGATAATGCTTCATCACAGAGTCTCTAGGAACTTCAAGAATAGCTTGGGTAGTGCCACCAATGGGCCTGGCTAATTGCGAACCTTCAAGAACGGATTCGGCAAACTTTTCATGTACCAAATCACTGGGATCATCATGATCCATAGCAATTTCTTCAAGGATGACACTACGTTCATTTTCTAATTCTCTGGCATCAAGACTAGCATTGGTTACCATGTCTCCAATGACATCAACAGCCATGGGCAAATCATTATCCAGAATTCGTGCGTAATAACAGGTGGTTTCTTTGGAGGTTGCCGCATTAGATTCACCACCAACTTCATCAAACGCTTCTGCAATATCAATACTGGAACGCTTACCAGTGCCCTTGAACAAGAGGTGCTCTAAAAAATGTGTAGAGCCATGTTGACCTTCATGCTCATCTCTAGAGCCAACACCAATCCACATACCTACAGTTGCAGAACGTTGACCTGGCATTTTTTCAGTTAATACACGAATTCCTCCAGGCAAGATAGATCGTTGAACTTTTGAACCGTCTTTTTCTGAAAGAATTTCAGTGAAGCCTGGAGCATTGAGCTTAAGATTCTTTTCTGCCATAGTTTTTCATTGTACCTCTCTTAGATTCAAGCTAAAAACCACTTCGTGAGTTTTGGTTATCTTCGTGAGGAAAAGCTCATGAAGATAACCAAAAGTCACGTAGTGTTCCTGTAATTTAGCACGATGGTAAAGTTGCTACTTAGTTGATATGAAAAAGTTCCCTTAACAAAAGATAAGGGAACTTTTTGTGCGAAGCTGTTTAGAATTCGATATCGTCGAGAGACTTAACTTCCTTCTTTGGAGCTTCAGTTGTTTCTGTTGCTTGAGTTGTAGCTATTGCATCAGTATTAACTGGAATATCTGTTTGCACAGTAGTTTCTTCAGGAGCTACTTCAACATTACTTACCGTATCATTTTGAACATCTTCAGCAGTAATAGTTTGACGTCCAGTCTGCTGCTGAGGAGTTATATCTTGAGAGTTATTATTCTCATCTACGTTGTTACGGCGACGGCGGTTACGCTGTTGCCTTTCACCACGATCGCGGCGATTACCGTTTCTATTACCGTTGTTACGATTCTGGTTAGAACGACGTGGGCGTTCCTGCTGCGTTGATCCTTCAGATGCTGAAGTATCAGCTGTTGCAGCCTCTGAAGTAGCATCTTGAGCACCATCAATAACAGGAACCAAAGATAGCTTACCTCGATCATCGATTTTGTTGATTTCTACTGGAATCTTTTGTCCCACAGATACTACATCTTCAACATCTTCAACACGTTGACCATTGTTAAGCTTACGCAATTCAGAAATGTGCAATAGACCATCTGTTCCTGGAACTAGAGAAATGAAAGCACCGAAAGATGCAAGTTTCACAACAGTACCAAGGTAACGTTCACCAACTTCAGGAACCTGAGGATTAGCAATAGCATTGACCATCTCACGAGCTTTATCGGCAGCTTCTCCACCAACAGCAGAAATGTAAACTGTACCGTCATCTTCAATAGAGATTTCAGCACCAGTTTCATCTTGAATTTGGTTAATCATCTTACCCTTAGGGCCAATAACTTCACCAATCTTATCTTCTGGGATAGAGACAGAGATGATACGTGGTGCAAATTCTGACATATCACCAGCAGCTGAGATCGTATCGTTAATCAAATCAAGGATAGTCAAACGAGCTTGTTTAGCTTGAGTAAGAGCAGCTCCAAGAACTTTAGCTGGAATACCATCAAGTTTAGTATCTAGTTGGATAGCAGTAATAAAGTCTTTTGTACCAGCAACTTTGAAGTCCATGTCACCGAAAGCATCTTCAGCACCAAGGATATCTGTCAAGGCAGCATAGTGAGTTTTGCCATCGATTTGGTCTGAAACAAGACCCATAGCGATACCAGCAACAGGGGCACGAAGTGGCACACCAGCGCTGAGTAGTGCAAGTGTTGAAGCACAGACAGAACCCATTGATGTTGAACCATTAGAACCTAGAGCTTCTGATACTTGACGAATAGCGTATGGGAATTCTTCACGGCTTGGAATAACTGGAACAAGCGCACGTTCAGCCAAGGCACCATGACCAATTTCACGACGTTTTGGAGAACCTACACGTCCAACTTCACCTACTGAATAAGGAGGGAAATTGTAATTGTGCATATAACGCTTAGATGTTTCAGGAGATAAAGAATCAATTTGCTGTTCCATTTTTAACATATTCAAAGTTGTAATACCCAAGATTTGAGTTTCACCACGTTCAAAAATTGATGAACCGTGTACACGTGGCAAGACAGCAATTTCTGCGTTTAATGGACGAATATCAGCTAAACCACGACCATCAATACGAACTTGTTCTTTGAGGATGCGTTGGCGCACAATCTGCTTAGTGATTGATTTAAATGCAGCAGATAATTCTTTTTCACGATCAACAAATTCAGGCGCTAGCTGTTCAACAACCTGTTCTTGCAGTTGTGCAGCAGCATTATCACGTTCTTGCTTATCAGCAATCGTGAAAATTTCAGCGATACGATCTGCAGCAAGATTTTTTACTGCTTCGTATGCATCGTCTTGGTAATCAGGGAATAGAGGGAATTCTGCAGTTTCACGTGCTTCTTTTTCTGCAAGTTGAAGTTGCGCTTCACATAGTTGACGAATGAATGGCTTAGCCGCTTCAAGACCTTGGGCAACAACATCTTCAGTTGGTGCAGCTGCACCATTTTCAGTGATTAGTTTCCATGAATCATCAGTTGCTTCAGCTTCTACCATCATGATGGCAACATCATCTTCAACTACACGACCAGCAACAACCATATCGAAAACAGCGTTTTCTAGTTCTGAATGCTTTGGAAAAGCTACCCATTGCCCATCAATGAGTGCAACACGTACACCACCAATTGGGCCAGAAAATGGTAGTCCACCCAATTGTGTAGACATTGATGCAGCGTTAATTGCAACAACGTCATACATAACATCAGGGTTGATAGCCAACACAGTTACTACAACCTGGATTTCATTACGAAGACCATCAACGAATGCTGGTCGCAATGGGCGGTCAATTAACCGTGCTGCAAGAATTGCATCTGTAGTTGGACGGCCTTCACGACGGAAGAATGAACCAGGGATTCGACCTGCCGCATACATGCGTTCTTCCACGTCAATTGTTAGAGGGAAAAAATCGAAATGTTCTTTTGGTTGCTTGCCAACAGAAGTAGCAGAGAGAAGAGCTGTATCTTCATCAATGTAGACCATGGCACATCCGGCTGCTTGTTGAGCCAAACGTCCAGTTTCAAATTTAATGGTACGAGTACCAAATTTACCGTTATCAATAACGGTTTCAACGGATTGAGTTCCTTGCACTTTCGTGCTCCTTTTCTATTGTCTCGTTCTTAAACTTTTACCACTTCCCCACCCGGGGTGTACGGTCTTCGATCGAGACTCACGGGATTCCTTCCCGGAAGTCACTACCGAGGACCGGCCTCTTTCGTGAACAAAGAATAAGAACTTGTGTAAGTCTTGAGCCTAGTGACTCAAAACTTTATGATCTCCAAGCTAAAGCTTGTCGAAATGTGTAAAAGTGGAACAAGGCCTTTCGGCCCTGCTCCACAGAGTTTTATTATCGGCGAAGACCGAGGCTTTCAATAAGCGCACGGTAACGTTCGATATCAATACGCTTCAAGTAATTAAGAAGACGTTTACGCTTACCCACAAGACCCATCAGACCACGACGAGTGTGGTGATCATGTTTGTGTTCTTTAAGGTGTTCAGTAAGATCAGAAATACGGCGACTTAGCAATGCAATCTGCACCTCTGGAGAACCAGTATCACCTGAACCTGTAGCGTATTTATCAATGATTTCTTGTTTAACGTTAGCGTCTAAAGCCACATTAGCTCCAATTCATAGGTACCACGAACAAAAAGAATACACGCCACCGCGGACTGCAGCGCATACTCCTTAAGTATAACAGATTGATAAAGTTAAGCTCTTAAAGCCAGCATTATCTACTGGAAATCCAACGATTCTATATTGCGATCTTTAGCTTTTTCAGCAAGTTTTTCCCGCAACTGATTGCGTATCTCACCTGAATCATAGGTATCTAAAACGTGAACATACGCTGTAACACCTTGTGGGTTTACCATAGCCCAGGAAGCACCAATGTTTTTAAAACCACTTGACTCTTCAGCTACTGCCACTACTCCAAAACCATCGGGGCCAAGCTCAATTCCTGTAGGATAGTTGGCATCGCCTGCTAATTCATTTAAGAATAAAACATCATTAGCTAACGCCATTCGATACATTACATTAGTTTTCACGAAGAATCCTTTCCGTCATGGCAATATCATCTTGCATTTGTTCAATTAAAGTTCTAACTCCAGTGTAAGCAACCATGCCACGCAAATGATCAACAAACTCAATGCGTGCGTGTTTTCCATAAAGGTTAAATTCTTCAATATCTTCAACAGGGCGGTTGATAACATGAGCTTCTACTTGACGATTTTCAAGACCTTTAAAGGTTGGATTTGTACCCACTGAAATAGCTACAGGATACTTTTCATAATCTACTTCAAGCCACCCAGCATAGACACCATCTGCAGGGATTAAACCTTCAGTATTGTACGATAAATTAGCTGTGGGAAAACCAAGCTCTCTACCTCGAGCAGCACCGTGAACAACTTCACCTTCTACCACATGGTATCGGCCTAGAAGCCTAGTAACTTCTTCTATATTTCCATCGGCCATTGCTTCTCTAACCCACGTTGAAGAAAATCTGCGAGGCTCTCCGTTAAGAGTTGGCATCATTAAATCTTGAGGAGTCACAACCTTAAAACCATATTTTTTGCCAAGGATTTCTAAAGTACTCACATCTCCCGAGCGAGATTTACCAAAAGTAAAATCTGGACCAACCACTACTACTTTCGCTTGCAATACTCTAACTAAAATTTGAGAAACAAACTCTTCAGCATTCATCTGAGATAGCTGTGCAGTATACGGAAGCACGATAGTATCTTCTACACCAAGATTTTCAAGCACACGCAGTTTTTGTGGCATGGAGGTAATATATTGAAAATTAATATGTGGTTGATGAAATTCAATGGGATGTGGATTGAAGGTCAACACCACAGACGTTAAATCTTCACGAGCTGCTTCACGCAGCATGGTAGAAAGAATAAATTGATGGCCACGATGCACACCATCGAAATTGCCTATCGCAACTGCACTACCCTGCGATCCACTTTTGTACTCGTTAATATTGTTAAAAATCTTCATGTTGAACAATCTCGTTAGTCTTATTCTTGTTCAACCACCATAAGCCAATAATGGGCAAAAACAGTGGAATAAATAAATATCCCATACCGAATTTAGACCATACAGTATCATGTGGAAAAGCCTTACTATCTAAAATTGAAGCAAATCCAATCAGTAGCACCCCAGCAAGTTCAACACACAGCGTCACAATAGCAACCTTTTCCCATACTTGACCTTTTTGAGCAAGGGCTATCGTGGCAATAATATAAACGATACCTGAAAAGAGCGATAAGAAATAAGCAAGTGGTGCCTCGTGAAATTTGGTGAGCAATTGGAATACTCCACGAGCCGTAGCTGCTATAGCAAAAATTGCATAAATAAAAACTAAAGTACGCCCAAAACCGCTGGTTCGACCAGTAGATTCAGGGCGCGTAAGTTCCTGAGATTTTACAGTTTGCATGTTTTCCATTCTACCTAATGTGTAAAGGCTCCTAGATAAGTGCCATACCATAGCTCAGCCATGCGAAGCACCATGATAATAACCACAATATTTACTCCGCTTAGCGTCCAGGAGCTCTGCGCAGTCCGTTCTAACAACGACCAAAAAACTGCCGCAGGAGGAATTAAAAAGACTGTTATTAAATAAGCCCAAAACTCTGCAGTAGACTTTACGGCATGACTGCCTTGGGTTGTCAGAACAATGGAAAGTATCACGTGGCCAAGCAAGCCCAACCAAGCTAGGCCCAAAGAAAAGGTTGAAACATCTCCTGGAGGACGTTTTCTGATTGCATCTACAGCGCAAGCAACCATAGAAAATAGACTCACTGCCAAGATAAACATTGTTAACCAGAAATTCATACCAATCCTAAATCTTTACCATTAACTGACTCTTTGCTACCTTAGCTTTATTCTCCATTAAGGCTACCAGCTCTCCCTGACACCATGCACCATATAAACCACGATGATCATCTGCAGCAATACGTCTACCGTGAGTAATATCTTCGGCTTCTTCAGCCGTTACTTCTCGTGCTGGAAACATTTCCTTTACAACGTCTGCAAGGGAAATAAGAGGTGCTGTGCTCTTTAAAGTTTCAAGGGTAACAGCATCGTCGACGTTGAATGTGCCAATGGCTGTTCTTCGCAAAGAGGTTAAATGCCCGCCAACTCCTAATTGTTGACCCATATCGCGAGCAAGAGCTCGAATATAAGTGCCTGAGCTACACGTCACAGATGCGTTAACATCAACGAATTCTTTTTGCCTATCAATGCTATGCACTTCAAAGTCAAAAATGGTAACAGGTCTTGCTTTGAGTTTGACTTCTTCACCCTTTCGTACTTTGTGGTAAGCTCGCTCGCCGTTTATTTTGATAGCACTCACAGCAGTTGGTACTTGGAGGATATTTCCAGTAAGTTTCTCAATCTCGGCGTGAATCTGCTCATCTGTTAAATGTGAAGCATTTGAGACTTCAACAACTTCTCCTTGAGCATCATCTGTAGTTGTAGAACTCCCTAAGCGAAGTGTTGCATCATAACTTTTGTTTTCTGTTATCAGATAGTGTAGTAATTTGGTACCTCGGTTAACACCAAGGATGAGTAAACCAGTAGCCATAGGATCTAATGTTCCTGCATGGCCTACTTTTCGAGTACCAAGGTAGCGCCTTGCTTTAGCCACCACATCATGCGAAGACCAATCTGCAGGCTTGTCAACTAAAAGAATTCCATCAGTGTTCAAGGTTAAGTTCTTCATTTTAGTGCCAGTATAGCTTAACTGTGGGTATATGTTCTTGTAACTAAAGATTTTCAGCCTCTAAAATGGCAACACTGTATCCTATAAGGTATGGAACAAAAAAATATTACACAACAAAAAACATTTATGGGGCATCCTCGGGTATTAGCAAACCTCTTCGGCGTTGAAGTGTGGGAGCGTTTTTCTTTTTACGGCATGTCTGCAATCCTTGCCTACTATATGTATTACCCTGCTTCACGTGGTGGGCTTGGAATTGCTGAAACTACAACTATGGGTGTCATTGGCGCCTATACTGGTGGTATTTATTTCTCGGCACTCCTTGGCGCATGGTTCGCTGATCGAGTTTTTGGTTCAGAAAGAACACTTTTCTATGCTGCAGTTGTTGTAATGGCAGGACATATCACGATGGCTCTCCTACCAGGTGTTGTTGGCTTGTCTATTGGATTACCTCTTATCGCTCTTGGTGCCGGTGGCGTCAAGGCAAATGCTTCATCTATGGTGGGTACTTTGTATAAACCAGGTGACCACCGTCGTGATGCTGGATTCTCGCTGTTTTACCTTGGTATTTATATTGGTGCTGTTACTGGCCCATTGCTTACAGGTATCTTGCAAGTAAAAATGGGTTTCCACTATGGTTTCGGTCTAGCTGCAATTGGTATGGCAATTGGTTTGGCTCAATATACTTTTGGTAGAAAAAACCTACCTGAATCTGCTCATGTGATTCACAATCCACTGACTCCTGATGAAAAGAAAAAGTTTATCACTTTTGGGGTGGGCATTGTTGCTGCGTTAGTTTTGCTTTTTGCAACTGGTATTTTCAATGATAAAAACATTGACCTTGTCATGATTGGTGCTTCTATCATTTGCACTATCGTGCTCTTTAGCACCATTATGAAAGATCATGAAGTTTCTGATATTGAAAGAAATCAAGTTAAGTCATTTATACCGTTGTATTTTGGTAGCGTGATTTTTTGGATCTTGTATTATCAGCAGACCACAGTGTTAACCGTGTTTTCGGATAAACAGCTGAACCGTAGCCTCTTTGGCATATGGGAAATGCCTGCTGCTTGGATCCAGTCTATTAACCCATTCTTTGTGCTCTTGTTAGCAGCTGCTTTTGCAAAGCTTTGGTCTTCTTGGGGACCAAAGCAGCCTAGTACTATCACTAAATTTGCAACAGCGCTATTCTTAGCTGGTATTTCATTCTTAATGTTTACCCCTATCGCTAGTATGGGTAAGAATACTGCTCCTTTGCTTTATGTAATTTTCGTGCTCTTTATTTTAAGTATTGCTGAATTGCTTTTGTCACCTATTGGACTTTCTATTTCAACGAAACTTGCACCTAAAAAATATAAAACTCAAATGGTTGCCTTGTTCTTCCTTTCTATGTCATTGGGTACTGCGTTAGCTGGTCGTGTTGCAAAGTATTACACCGAACAAGACGCTATAAACTACTTCATCGTATTAGGTGTTGTATCTATACTTTCAGGTGTTGTGCTTGTTGTGCTTCGTAAACCAACCCAAAAGTTAATGGGATCTATTAGGTAAAATCCTTAAATGAATTTTTATTCATAACAATGAATATGTATAATACTAAGTTATGAGTAATCCGATAGATAACACACCAAAGAAAATCGAGAGTCTCGAAGGCGGCCCCTTTGCTGCTAGAGCTCTTGAAGAGAACACTGAAGGGCCTGGCCTAGAAGAGTACCCTTCCGATACGTCTTTCTTTGGTCACCCAAAACAAATGGCAACGCTTTTCGGTGTAGAAACCTGGGAACGCTTCTCCTACTATGGTTTGCAAGGAATCGTACTTCTCTATATGTACTATTCTGTTGCAAAAGGTGGACTTGGCATGACTCAAGCCGAGGCTACCTCAGTTGTAGGTGCTTATGGTGGTGGGCTTTACCTCTCCTCAATTTTGATGGGCTGGTTAGCAGACCGAGTCCTTGGCCGTGAACGTACCCTCTTCTATAGTGCTATCGTTGTGATGATTGGTCACTTAACTCTAGCTTTCTTGACAGGAATTCCTGGTCTAGTCATTGGTATTTTCTGTATCGCTGTTGGTGGTGGCGGCGTCAAAGCAGCCTCTACTTCGATGGTTGGATCCCTCTATCCGAAAGGCGATACACGTCTTGGATCAGGGTTTGCGTTGTACTACTTAGGTATTAACCTAGGTGGTTTGATTGGTCCACTTGCAACTGGTTACCTACAAAGCACTAAAGGTTTCCACTATGGTTTCGGTTTAGCTGCTATTGGTATGGCGCTTGGTTTAGCTCAATACGCTCTAACACGTAAGAATCTGCCTGAATCTACTCGTCGTGTCAATGATCCTCTTTCTCCAGAAGAAAAGAAGAAGCTTTACACTATTATTGCTGTTGGTGTTATCGTTGTAGCAATTCTTATTGCAACTCATATTATCAATATTGATGATGCTTCAAATGCAGTCATCGTAATCTCTGTGATTACTACTTTCGTTTTGTATTACTTGATGATTAAGAGCCCGAAGGTAGACCAAGTAGAACGTGATCGTATTTGGGCTTCAGTACCATTGTTTGTATCTTCTGTAGCTTTCTGGGCACTTTACCAGCAACAGTTCACTGTTTTGACTATCTACGCAGACAAACGTTTGAACCGTCATATCGGTAACTGGGAAATGCCAGTGGCATGGGTACAGTCTATTAACCCTATCTATATCATTTTGCTTTCTGGTTTCTTTGCTGGATTATGGGCTAAATGGAAAGGGCAACCTGGAACAATTTCCAAGTTTGCTTGGGCAAACATATTTATTGGTCTAGCATTCTTTATGTTCCTACCATTTGCAAATGGTCCTGCAAACTCAGCGCCACTTTTGCTTATCTGTGTGATTCTGTTCGTGTTTACTATCGGTGAGATGTTTCTCTCTCCGGTATCACTTGCCGTTTCAACTCAATTGGCACCTAAAGCCTACACCACTCAGATGGTTGCAATGTTCTTCTTAGCCTCTGGTATCGGTACTTCTCTTGCAGGTACCCTTGCTGGATACTATAACCCTGATAACGAAGTACCTTACTTCCTTAGCTTAGGTATTGCTTCCATTCTTGTTGGATTCGTAATGTTCGGTTTGAAGAAATGGGTCAACAACCGTATGCACGGCGTACTGTAGTTTACTCACCTGTCACTTCGTGACTAATGGTTATTTACATTAACTTTAGCTCACGTAAATAACCATTAGTCACGAACTTATAAAAGTGCCCCTAGTCATGACTAGGGGCACTTTTATAAGTTCGTGTTTATGAGTAAGGATTCTCATCCCCAGAAGGCTTAGCATTTTCAGCAAGTTTTTTAACTCTAGCATCTTGTTCAGCAGCTTCATTAAGTTTTGCTTCAAGAGCACTTGCCTGTTCAGGCAAAGCATCGTGAATAAAGTCAAGAGTAGGTGTTAAACGCACTGTGATATTCTTACCAACTTCTGAACGCAGCATTCCTTTAGCAGAGCTCAAAGCCTTTTCAGTAGAAGCAAGATCATCTTCATCACCTAACACTGTGTAGAAAAGAGTAGCATTTTGCAAATCAGATGTTACACGTGAATCAGTAATAGTGATAAAACCCAAGCGTGGATCTTTCACTTTGGTACGTAACGCCTCAGCAACAATAATCTTGATTTGATCAGCTAGCTTTCGTGCACGAGGATTTTCTCCCATTTTTACGCCCTTATCTATGCTCGAGGTTTTTCAACCATTTCGTAGTTTTCAATGATGTCATCAACTTTGATATCGTTGAAGTTTCCAAGACCAATACCACACTCAAAGCCCTCACGGACTTCAGTTGCATCATCTTTGAAGCGCTTCAAGGAATCAATGGTTAGACTTTCTTGAACAACTACACCATCACGGATGAGTCTTGCTTTAGCGTTACGGCGCATAAGTCCAGACTTGACCATACAACCAGCAATGTTTCCAAACTTTGAAGAACGGAAAACGTCACGTACTTCTGCTTGACCCAGTTGAGATTCTTCAAACTCTGGCTTCAACATACCCTTAAGCGTTGACTCAATCTCGTCAATTGCAGAGTAAATAACAGAGTAGTATCGAATATCTACACCTTCTCTGTCTGCAAGCTCTTGAACCTGATTGGCTGCTCGCACGTTAAATCCGATGATAACGGCATTATCAACAGTTGCCAAGTTGACATCGTTCATCGTGATAGCACCAACGCCACGATGAATAACACGAACATCAACATCATCGCCTACATCAATCTTCATGATGGCATCTTCAAGTGCCTCAACAGCACCTGAAACGTCACCTTTAATAATGAGGCTTAAAGTCTCAACCTTGCCAGCAGCAATCGCAGCGTTAAGTTCTTCAAGGCTGCCACGCTTACGGCGTTTAGCAAGAAGAGCATTACGTTCGGTAATCTCTCGTTTTTCTGCAACTTGACGAGCTTTACGCTCTTCAGATGTGACGATGAAACTATCGCCTGCACGAGGTACAGAGTTAAGCCCTAAAACCTGAACTGGACGTGAAGGTTCAGCAGCTTTAACAGTGGTTCCGTTCTCATCGAACATAGCACGCACACGACCATGAGCCGTACCAACAACCATGTTATCTCCAACACGAAGAGTACCTTGCTGAACAAGAACAGTTACAGTTGCGCCGCGTCCTTTATCAAGGTTTGCCTCAATTGCAACACCCAATGCTTCCTTAGTTGGGTTAGCTTTTAGCTCAATGGCAGCATCAGCAGTCAACAAGACTGAGTCAATCAGCTCATCTATGCCTTGTCCTTGTTTAGCTGAAACATCAACGAACATGGTATCTCCACCGTATTCTTCTGGAACAAGATCATACTCAGTAAGCTGACCACGGATTTTTTCAGGATTAGCGCCTTCTGTATCTATTTTGTTCACTGCAACCACGATAGGTACATCTGCTGCTTGAGCGTGGTTCAATGCTTCAATAGTTTGTGGCATCACCCCATCGTCAGCTGCAACAACAAGCACAGCAATATCTGTTACTTGAGCTCCACGAGCACGCATAGCCGTAAAAGCCTCGTGACCTGGAGTATCGATGAAAGTAATAGCACGATTATCACCTTCGTGCTCATGATGAATCTGATAAGCACCAATATGCTGGGTAATACCACCAGCCTCACGATCAGAGATATCCGTATTACGAATAGCATCCAAAAGGCGAGTCTTACCGTGGTCAACGTGACCCATAACAGTTACCACAGGAGCACGAGTTTCGAGATCTTCCTCGTTTTCATTTTTCTCTTCAGCTTCAAGATCGATATCAAAGCTTTCAAGAATTTCACGATCTTCATCTTCTGGTGAAACCATTTCAATGTTGTAACCTAAGTCAGCGCCAAGCAACTCAAAAGTATCTTCATCTAGAGATTGGTTAGCAGTGGCCATCTCACCAAGTTTCATGAGTAACATCACTAATGAAGCCGGATTAGCATTAATTTTATCTGCGAAGTCGTTTAGAGTAGCGCCGCGGCGTAAACGAATACTGGTTGAACCATCACCTTTTGGAATAGTTACACCATTTGAACCTGGAACTTGCATTTGCTCCAGTTGTTGTTGACGCTTCTCGCGCTTTGACTTACGCTGTTTTGACTTACTGCCACCTTTACCAAAAGCACCAGCAGCGTTTCCTCGGCGTCCGCCACCTTTTCCAGCAAAACCACCACGTGGGCTACCTGGAGCATTACCTGGTCCGTTTCCAAACTTCTGCTGTGGGCTACCTGGAGTCGAATTCTTGTATGGGCTACTTCCCTGTTCTTGACGACCTTGGCCTTGGGTAGAACGTGCACCTCCGGGACGTTGACCTTGACCTTGTCCTGGACGATTTTGCCCTTGTCCACCACGACCAGCAGGGCGTTGTCCTTGCCCGCCACGACCACCTGGGCGTCCACCTGGTCGCTGAGGTCGACCTTGCGGTTTTGGCATGCCTTGAGATGTTGCGAATGGGTTATTACCTGGACGAGCCATTGGTTTCGGGCGAGGCGCCATTGGTTTTGGCATGCCTTGAGATGTTGCGAATGGGTTATTACCTGGACGAGTAGACTTTTGCTCTTCAGCTTGTGCAGTAGCTTTAGTCTCTGGCTTTGGTGTTGTTGTACTAGGAGCCTGCGGAGCAGCTGAAGGCTGTGCCTTTGTTTCAGCTTTGACTTCCTTTTTAAACCCTGGTTTTGGTGCAGGTTTTGGAGCCATTGGTTTCTTAGCTTGTGGAGTTGCTTCTGACTCCTGCTGCGCTTGTGTTTTTGTTACAGCTGGTTTTGCATTCTTTGTAGTAGCTGATGAAACCGTAGCAGGCTTCTTTACTGGGGTAGTTTTTTTCTGCGCCTTAGATTCTTCTGATTGCTCAACCTTAGGAAAGGCATCACGTAGTTTCTTTTGTGCTGGTGCCTCCACTGTTGAGGATGCAGTTTTAACAAATTCGCCCAGCTCTTTTAATTTAGCTACAGCTTCTTTACTGGTGATTCCCAGTTCTTTTGCTAACTCGTGTACGCGAAGTTTAGCCACTTTTCTCCTGTCTTGATCTGCGCCAAGACAGGCACAGATCTCTACTTACTTACCGAACTCATTGTGAGAAACTCACTGCTTGTCCAACATTTCAATCCGTTCTTTCATTTTCTTTTCAAGCGCTACTACCTCAATAGGTGCAGAAACTCTTAAAGCTTTCCCTAAAGCTTGTTGAAGCCTAGGGCTTTGAAAACATTCGTGTGAAGCATGTAACCAAGCACCTCGGCCAGGTAACACCTTCTCAACATCTATAACAGCAAACAAAGAATTATTATTCTTAATCGCAACAACTCGTAAAAGTTCTGAACGCAAAGCTTTTTTACGGCAAACAATACAAGTGCGCACTGGTTGATGTATAGAGTTTTCTGTATCGTTACTCATTCTACACTGTTTTATCGTGTCATTGCTTCCATATCTGAAATAATATCAATTCGCCAACCAGTAAGTTTAGCAGCAAGACGGGCATTTTGACCCTCTTTACCAATTGCTAAAGATAATTGATAATCCGGAACAATAGCACGAGCTGAACGTGATTCTTCATCAAGAATTTCTACAGAAAGTACCTGCGAAGGCGACAAAGCATGTGAAATAAAATCAGCAGGATCGTTGGAATAATCAACAATGTCTATTTTCTCACCATTTAATTCATTCATGACAGCGCGCACACGAGCACCCATTTCTCCAATACAAGCCCCTTTAGGATTAAGACCTTTTTCAGTAGCTTTGACAGCCATTTTTGTGCGATGCCCAGCTTCGCGTGCAAGAGCCATAACTTTCACAGTTCCATGAACAATCTCAGGAACTTCTAGAGCGAAAAGTTTACGTACTAAATCTGGATGAGAACGTGAAATAGTAACTGCTGGACCCTTATTACCCATTGATGCATCAATAACTAGAGCACGAATACGTTTACCATGAGTGTACTGCTCACCAGGAACCTGTTCAGATAAAGGTAAAACCGCCTCTACATCACCAAGATCAACATGAACCATATCAGGGTTGTGGCTCTGCTGAATAATTCCAGATACGATTTCCCCTTTTTTAGCTTGGAAACTTCCAACCATTTGGCCATCTTCAACATCACGAAGACTATTGAGGATAACTTGGCGAGCAGTGCTGGCAGCAACACGTCCAAAACCTTCTGGGGTATCGTCAAACTCGCCAATAATTTCATCATTTTCATCGTATTCAGGAACCCAAATGTTTACTTTTCCAGCGTCAACATCCAGTTCGCATCGTGCTTCATGTGAAGATTCACGAGTCTTGTAATATGCAGTCAGAATTGCTTTTTCAATGGCTGGCGTGATAGATTCCAAAGGAATTTCACGTTCATTGGCTAACTCTTCTAATGCGTTTAAATCAATATCCACTTTTTACCACCTTATGAGTTGGGCAGCTCAATTACTGCATGAGTAATTGAGTCTCGGTCAATGTTTACTAGTCCTTGTTCGCTCTTTTTAGGAGCTTTTCCTCTAACCATTTTTGGTTTATTATCTAAAACGATCTTGTCTGGATCTATAGATTCTAAAACACCACGATAACTTGTATCTACTGTATCTACTAGAACTATCTTTCCTATGGCACGTTTAAAATGCCGTTCCTGAGTTAACGGAGTATCTGCACCAGGGGAAAAAACCTCTAAGAGATACTCACTATCACTGACATCCTGTTGATCTAATGCTTGCGAAAGTTTAGTGCTAAAATCTGAAATCTCATCGAGAGTAACCGCTTCATCTTTATCTACATCTACAATCACTTCAAGCCGCTGTGGGGCGCCATCTTCAAAGGAAACTGACTGAATAATAAAGTGCTCCTGTTGAGCAATTTGTTCGATAACATCTTGTAACTGGGGGTTAAGTGTGGGCATTTTCCCTCCTTACAAGTATTCAGTTCTAACAAAGTATTACTCTTATAGTACTCTCTCGAAGTTCAAATTCACAAAATTAAACCTTAAGTTCTTCTACAAGCTTTTCTACTGCATTTTCAACAGGAATATTGGTGGCGTTTCCTGTAGCTCGATTCTTTAGCTCAATAGTGCCATCTTTAAGGCCTCTACCTACAACCATAATGTAGGGCATGCCTAATAATTCAGCATCACCAAACTTAACTCCTGGTGAAATTTTTGTACGATCGTCATAAAGAACAGAAATTCCTGCTTCATAAAGTTGTTCAGCAAGTTCTTCCGCTTTATTCAAAATCTCTTCATTTTTACCTGCTGCAACAAGATGCACTTGGGCAGGAGCTAGATGAGCTGGCCAACACAGGCCTTTATCGTCTCCTGTTTGTTCTGCAATTGCAGCCAACGCACGAGTCACACCAAATCCATAAGAACCCATAGTTACAGTAACTTGTTTACCATTTTGGTCTAAAACTTTAAGTCCTAATGCCTGCGCATACTTAGTTCCAAGTTGGAAAATATGGCCCAGTTCAATACCACGAGCAATTTCTAATTTTCCAGAGCCATCTGGAGCTAAGTCACCTTCTTGAATTTGTGCACATTCAATAAAACCATCGTGAGAAAAATCGCGACCAGCTACAAGGTTAACAACATGTTGCTGATTCTTGTTAGCCCCCGTAACCCAAGAGCTACCTTCAACGATACGAGGATCAACGAGATATCGAAGTCCAGTTTGACCTTCAGTACCAAGAAACTGTTCTCCTTGAAGCGTTATTGGTCCAATATAGCCAGCAAGCAAACCCTGATCTTCTAAATCTTTAGGATTAGCATTTTCAATGTCGATTTCTCCCATATTGAGATTAGCCTCAATACGTTTAAGATCTACTTCTCTATTTCCTGGAAGACCAACAACAATAATCTCTCGATCTCCAGTAGCTTTAGTTACGGCTAAAACGACGTTTTTCAGCGTTTGCTCTGCGCTGATGTTGTATCCTTGCTCATTGATTACATGGACAAGTGAGTCTATCGTAGTGCTATCTGGGGTATCTACTACTTTAAAATCTTCATCACTTGTTGGGTAATCTTCAGGCACAATTGTTTCAACTGCTTCAGCATTTGCTGCATATCCGCCTTGCGAACGAACATAAGTATCTTCACCAACAGCTGTAGGGTGTAAAAATTCTTCGCTCTTGGAGCCTCCCATTGCCCCTGAAACAGCTTTAACAGGAACTACCTCAAGTTGAAGTCGTTCAAAGATGCGCAGATACGCTCCCCGCATATCTTGATAAGATTTTTCTAGCCCTTCAGCATCAATATCAAAAGAATAGGCATCTTTCATCGTGAATTCTCTACCCCTGAGGAGACCAGCACGTGGCCTTGCTTCATCACGATATTTATCTTGAATTTGATACAGCGAAAGTGGCAAATCTTTATAGGAAGTACACATATCTTTTACAAGTAGAGTAAACATTTCTTCATGCGTTGGAGCTAGAAGATAGTCTGCCTCTTTGCGATCTTGTAACCGAAAAAGATTGTCCCCATATTCAACCCATCGACCAGAAATATCATATGGTTCGCGTGGAAGTAAAGCAGGGAAATGAACTTCTTGCGAATTGATAGCTTCCATTTCTTCACGAGCGATACGCTCAATATTGCTTTTAACTGCTAACCCTAAAGGAAGCCAAGAATAAATTCCTGGGGCAGCTCGCCGAATGTATCCTGCCCTTGTTAAAAGTCGATGACTTTTAACTTCAGCATCACTTGGGTCTTCACGAAGTGTCCGAACAAAGATTTGGGACATCCTCATTAGTTTTGGCATCAAATTATCCTTACAAATGTTTAGTACACTTTAATGTCAGGGCTGGATTCAGCGTCTGATTCTAAGCCTTGTTCTTCAGCAATACGCATTGATTCTTCAATCAATGTTTCCACAATCTGATCTTCAGGAACAGTTTTAATAACTTCACCTTTGACAAAAATCTGGCCTTTTCCATTACCAGAAGCTACACCCAAGTCTGCTTCTCTAGCTTCACCTGGACCATTAACAATACAACCCATGACAGCTACACGTAGTGGAACTTCCATACCTTCTAGTCCTGATGTCACTTCTTCTGCGAGCTTGTAAACATCAACTTGTGCACGACCACAAGAAGGGCAACTCACGATCTCAAGCTTACGTGGTCTTAGATTCAAGGATTGAAGTATTTGATCTCCTACTTTAATTTCTTCGACAGGAGGTGCAGATAAAGAAACACGTATGGTGTCTCCAATTCCTTCAGCAAGGAGTGCACCAAAAGCTACTGACGATTTAATGGTTCCTTGAAAAGCAGGTCCTGCTTCCGTAACACCGAGGTGTAGTGGCCAATCTCCTGCTGCGGCAAGTTGACGGTATGCTTCAACCATCACGACAGGGTCATTGTGTTTAACAGAAATTTTAAAATCGTGGAATCCATGTTCTTCAAAAAGAGAAGCTTCCCAAACAGCAGATTCTACGAGTGCTTCTGGGGTAGCCTTACCGTACTTTTGTAATAAGCGTTTATCAAGAGAGCCCGCATTAACACCAATACGAAGAGATGTTCCATGTTCAGAGGCTGCTTCTGCAATTTCTTTGACTTTGTCATCAAATTGTTTAATATTTCCAGGGTTAACGCGAACTGCACCACAGCCAGCTTCAATTGCTTTAAAAACGTACTTTGGCTGGAAGTGAATGTCTGCAATAACTGGAATTTGAGACTTTGTTGCAATAGCTTTAAGTGCATCTGCATCTTTATCAGTTGGGCAAGCCACACGTACAATGTCACAACCAGCTGCAGTTAATTCAGCGATCTGTTGAAGAGTTGCGTTAATATCGTGTGTTTTAGTGGTAGTCATCGATTGGATTGAAATAGGACTTTCACTTCCTACACCTACTTTTCCTACTTGAATTTGACGAGTTTTACGTCGAGGAGCAAGAACAGGAGGAGGGCCAGATGGCATACCAAGATCAACAGTCACGATTATAGAACCTTTCTAAAGACTATTTCTATTCTATCTAATAATGAAGCCTTGTGGAATTGAAAATTAGTAAAACAGGGAGCGTTTATCGTGATAATGTGCGTTTGAACGTACCTTTTCTCGATAAACGCACATACATAGGCTAAATTAGCCTTACTTAAAGAGCGTAATAGGCTTCACAATATCTGCATAAATAAGTAACACACTCATTGCCATCAACAACGCAGCTACAACATAAGTCAGTGGCAACATTTTTGCAGTATCAAATGGACCAGGGTCTGGTTTGCCTCTGAGTTTAGCAATGAACCTCCTGATAGCCTCCCACAGTGCCCCTGCTACATGTCCACCATCAAGTGGCAAAAGTGGGACTAAATTAAAAACGAAGAAAGCAATATTCAAGCTGGCAATCATGCCAATCATTGAGGCTAGTTTATCTGAAACACTCACTTGATCAGTGCTGGCAATCTCACCGGCTACCCGCCCAACTCCAACAACACTCATTGGCCCATTTGGGTCACGGGGTTCAGAAGTGAAAGCTGCACGTGCAACATCCATCATACGTTGCGGCAAATTAAGGATAATTTTCCCTACAGCAACAATGTTATCGCCCAGCATCGGGAAAACATCAATAAATGGTTTTTTCTGATTTTCTGAAGTTGGGCTTATCCCCAAAAAGCCTACATCTTGCGTCACATAATTCCCATGCCTGTCTTTAATAGGCATTCCCAAGGCATCAGTTTCTGGCCGTGCTGTCAGCATTGGTTTTACAGACAAATGTACTTTTTGGCCATTGCGGATAACAGTAAGGTCAACTTGTTGACCTGCTGCAGCACGAATCTTAGCGCTAGCATCGTCCCAAGTAGATACAGGCTGACCATTGAAAGCTACAATCTGATCCCCTACTGTGATGCCAGCAGTAGCAGCTGGGGACTTTGGATCTGAAGCTGAGCAGCTCTCGGTGTTCTGGTTTTGCGTCTGTTGCACACTAATAACACATTCAGAAACGGATGCCACTTTAGTTGTTGGAGTTGAAACCCCATGCATTGTAATGAGAAGAGACATCAAAACAAAAGCAATTAACAAGTTCATCACTGGTCCACCCATCATGATGATGACTCGTTTATAAACTGGAAGTTCGTAAAAAAGACGCCCTTCATCTCCTGGCTCAATTTCTTCAGCTGAGTATGAGCGAGCTCCTTCAGCTAAAGAAGAAAACATGCCTGTTGTTGAATCTCTTAGAGTTCCTGGAGCATCTTTTGGACTGGGCGGGAACATACCAATCATGGAAATATATCCACCTAAAGGAAGTGCCTTCAAACCATATTCTGTTTCACCCTTTTGGCGAGAAAAAATAGTTGGACCAAAACCAATCATGTATTGTTTAACACGCACACCAAATTTTTTCGCAGGGATAAGGTGCCCAAGTTCATGCAGTGCAATAGATAATGCTAGGCCAATAAAAATAACAATAACCCCGGCACTATACAGTAAAACTGAGCTCACGATAATCCTTCAATAAGCTCTCGAGCATCTGCTCTAGCTTGTTGATCTGCTGCTAAAACAGTCTCAAGGGTCATTTCTTGGCTAACTGTACTCTGATCTACAACCTGTTGCACGATATCTACAATGTCAGTAAACTTAATTAATCCATCGTGAAATGCATCGACAGCTTCTTCGTTTGCGGCATTAAAAACAGCTGGCATAGTTTTGCCTAGTGTTGCACAATACTTTGCTAGCTTGACTGCTGGAAATGCTTCCTGATCAAGGGGTTCAAAAGTCCACGATGTAGCTTTAGTCCAATCGCAAGGTTCAGCAACGTTCTTGACTCGGTTCGGATAGGCAATACCTAATGCGATAGGCAATTTCATATCTGGTGGTGAACATTGCGCAATGGTTGACCCATCTTGAAATTGCACCATAGAATGAACAACTGACTGGGGATGTACAACAACATCAATTTTTTCTAAAGGAACATCAAAAAGTAGATGTGCTTCAATCACTTCTAAGCCTTTATTAACTAATGTTGCAGAATTCGTTGTAACAACACGTCCCATATCCCATGTAGGGTGGGCAAGCGCTTGTTGAGGTGTTACATCTTTTAGTTCTGCTTTCGTTTTACCACGAAACGGGCCACCAGATGCAGTTAATACTAGCTTGTTAACTTCAGATTTTTCATAAGGATGTATTGGATGATGTGTAGACATCAAGCATTGCGCTATAGCAGAATGCTCAGAATCAACAGGAACAATTTGATCTGCTTGCGCAAGAGACTTGACTAGTTCTCCACCAATGATTAATGACTCTTTATTTGCCAACGCCAAAGTGTTTCCAGCTTTGAGTGCTTCTAGTGTTGGTTTTAAGCCAACAGCACCTGTCATGCCGTTAAGAACAATATCGACTTTTTGGGCAGCAAGTTCAGCAGAGCTTTCTTTACCAACTAAAATCTGGTATTTATTAGGATTTGCCCCTTGTTTTTTGAGTTCTGAAACAACAGCTTGTTCCGTTGCTAGGCTTATTGCAATAACCTTAGTTTGGAACTCTATAGCTTGTTGAACAATCAACTCAACATTATTGCCACAGGAAAGTCCGTAAACTTTGAATTCATCAGAATTCTCTTGAATAACCTCTAGTGCTTGCGTACCAATTGACCCAGTTGAGCCCAACAGAGTAACAGTTCGCATGGTTAAGAGGCGTGAATTATTTCTACAAGTCGATTCAGCAGTGCATCAACCTGAGCTTCACTGTAAGCATCGAGGGCATGAGCAGAAGAGAAAGTAACGTTCTTGACTTCATCTGCGCTGAGCATTTCACGATTTTGTAGGTAACGTTCGATACGTTTACTGAACTGATCTACCTCATCTACGCTATAGCCAGTTTTATATGTAGCTTTACGGAATCTCTTACCATTTCCAAGTGCCATACGAGCTTGAATAGCATCCATGACTCCAGCAAGTTCTTGAGCACGATTAGACCCAGATAAACTAGATTGAGATTGATGGTGAACCATTCCACTAGCCACTCCAGCAGTTGCAACGCCTGCAGTAGCTGCTGTGGCAAGTTGTCCACGGTTTTGACTGCTAATAACATCTTGCACTTGTGTACGGGGTTCAACAGCTTTAATTTCAGGAGTGGGAGGCAGTTGTTGTTGCCTACGAGTCTTAACATTCTGTACTAAGTTGTTAAGAGCTTCTTCCCTATCAATTGTTTTCTTTTCAGCTTTAATAGGTTCAATTCTGTGCTTTTTCTGCTCTTTTTGAACGCGTTGTGACTCAGAAGTAGTAGTTGTTGTTTCTGTGACAACTGTACTGTTCTGAGCTTTCTTATCCTGTTTCGTAGGCTTAAGGAACTCAGGCTGTGGGATGTTCTCATCAACAAGTGGATTGTATCCTGATGCCTTCTTATTGTTAAGAAGTTCGTTGCTGACGGAATTCTGTGTCTTGTTGCTATCGACTTGCTCTATATTTTTGATATCAGTATCTTGTTTCTTCTTGATATCGACTTGCTTTTTCTTTTTCTTGTGAGCATGCTGTGTTTTCACATCTGCAAGGTCTTTAGTTTTGTGAGGTTTTTTAGCTTGTTTTTTAGTGGCTTTAATTGGATCAACTTGTCCAGTTTCTAAACGAAGCTTTTCCTCATGCTCAACAGCCTTTTTGCTTTTCTTAAGTTGAGGCAGTTTAACGCCAAGTTTATTCTCTTCAACGCCTTTGTCAAGCTTCTCAGTGCGATGATCTTGAGGCTTAACATTTTCTGGGAGGCTTACTGCAACGTTTTTGAAAGCTTCAGTTTTTGCTGGCTGTGGTGCTTGCGCTAAGCCTTGAGGAACAATAGGACGTGGAGCATTCAAAGTTTGTGGCAACTTTGCCTTGTTTTGTACTTTGATCTGTGGTGTGTGCTGAACCTGGCTCTTCACTTGATGCTTCTGCACTGAATTTGGTTGTGGTGGAGCAGAAACAGGGCGCAGAGTTTGTTGAATTGGACCTTGTTTTTGCTGTGATCGCACTATCTGCTGAACCTGACGCACTTGTTGCTGAGCAGGTCTTACAACTTTTTTCACTGGACGAGGTGCTTGTTGAGACAAAGCTGCAGTGGGAGTATTAGCAGTAGCTTTAACTGAAGCTGAAGGAGTATTTAGCACAGCACGAGCTGTCAATGGGATTGCTTGAGTCTGAGTTGCATCTACAGTAGCTTGAGTAGATCCACCAAATTTCTCTTTGAACCCTTCTTCAAGGCGATCTAAAACGTTATCTACGGCTTCAAAATCGTAACCACCAATTTCTTCATCGAAAGCAACTTCTTCAAGAACAGCAAGATCTACAGAGTCATCTTTTCCTAAATAGCTTTGACGGGCACGATGTATGAATTTATCAACTTCTTGACGGTTATATCCGGTTTCAGGCGCTGGAACAACTGGGAAGGAATTTTGCATTGTTACTCCTTGGTACTACAAATAAACTTTATGTGCTTATTCTACATTCATGACGAAGTAAAATAGGCTTGATTTAAGGCAAAATGTTTAACTGCTCGACAATCATCCAGAGAATAAAAATAACTGGTAGGGCAAAAACAATCGAATCCAGACGATCCATCACACCACCATGACCTGGAATGAGATGACTCATGTCTTTAATGCCAAGTGTTCTCTTGATTTTTGATTCAAATAAATCTCCACATGTAGCTGCAATAACAATATAAGCAGCAGCAATAACTCCCCACCACCACGGTAATGGCGAAAATTGAGTTATAAGGAAAATTCCAACAACACTTGCCAACAACAAAGATCCAGCAGAGCCTTCCCATGTTTTCCCAGGGCTAATTGTTGGGGCAAGTTTGTGCTTGCCGAAATTCATACCAGCAATTAACCCACCAGTATCATTAGCAATAACAAGCAAGAGGGCTAATATAATTGCTTCTTTTCCCCAATGTTGTCTAATCATGATATTTGCAACACCTAGGAGGAAAGGTACATACATCATGATGACAACTGCCAGTTTTGCTTCAAGTGATCTTTGCGTTTCTAAATAACTTCCGATACCTGCTATTACCATAAAACAAAGTGCAAAAATAACGTACAAAAAGTTCGGTTGAAAGTATCCAAGTAAAGCAAGGCAAAATGCCACGAAGGCAAGGAAATAACTGTTTGCTCTGAAGTTTCGTTTTTCCTTTAAGACTTCACTCAATTCATATGTTCCTAAAGCGGCAAAGAGTGAAACTACTACTGCAAAAAGGAGTGGAAAAAAGAATAAAGGAATGAGGACAACTGCCATCAAGACAATGCTGGAGGCCACAGCCATCGGCATATTTCGCCCTGATTTTTTAGATAAACTCACTAGACCTCTAAAAGCTCAGTTTCTTTGTTTTTCGTTGTTTCATCAATTTGATCAGTATGCTTCTTTGTAAGAGCATCTAAATCTTTTTCTGCACGTTTACCTTCATCTTCTCCGATATCTCCGTCTTTAACGAGTGCATTGATATCATCGTTGGCCTTGCGCCTAATATTGCGAATAGAAACTTTTGCATCTTCAGCCTTAGACTTTACTAACTTTACGTACTCTTTGCGGCGTTCTTCTGTTAAGTCAGGCATTACGATACGAATTAGATTTCCATCATTAGAAGGGCTACCACCTAAATCAGCTTTCTGAAGAGCTTTTTCAATGTCACCAAGAGCATTTTTATCAAAAGGTGTGATAGTTAGAACCCTTGCTTCTGGCGTGTTAAAAGAGGCA
Source organism: Micrococcaceae bacterium (assembly GCA_047605865.1). GTDB lineage: Bacteria > Actinomycetota > Actinomycetes > Actinomycetales > Micrococcaceae > JASGDC01. The sequence continues at coordinate 66,130 of JASGFC010000003.1, forward strand.
AGTTGCTGTAATGGTGTTGGAGAACCATAGTAATCAACTACCACTTTTGAGAATAAGGATGGGTTAGCTCTACCGCTACGCACAGTTCCGAAATCTTCCTTAAGAACTTCAAGAGCCTTGTCCATTTTTGTGCCTGCATCGGCAAGAATATCTTTAATCATTTATTTTCCTTTCAAAATTATGCAGTAACCAGTGTGCCTAATCGTTCACCTTTCAGGGCTGCAGTAATGTTGCCTTCGCCTTTCATACCAAAAACCATCATCGGCATTTTGTTATCTTGACAAAGTGCAAACGCAGTAGAATCTACAACCTTCAAACCACGCTGTAGGGCTTCATCATAAGTAATTTCATCGATTTTTTGTGCAGAAGAATCTTTATTCGGATCAGATGTATAAATACCATCAACACCATTCTTAGCAACAAGTACCACATCAGAGTTTGTTTCTAGGGCGCGTTGCGCTGCTACTGTATCGGTTGAGAAATATGGAAGACCTGCACCAGCCCCAAAAATGACAACATTGCCACGTTCAAGTTGAGCGATTGCTCGAAGCGGAATATACGGTTCAGCAACTTGGGTCATATCAATGGCACTTTGAACGCGCGTTGGAACACCAATTTGCTCAAGAAAATCCTGTAGAGCAAGTGAATTCATAACAGTACCAAGCATACCGATGTAGTCAGCACGGCTTCGATTCATTCCATTTTGGGAAAGTTCAGCACCGCGGAAGAAGTTACCTCCGCCAATCACAACTGAAATTTCAACCTCATCGGAAGCGTCTTTAATTTCTTTGGCTATTGCTTTTACTGTTTCAGGATCTATACCAAGTTTTCCTCCTCCGAAAACTTCTCCTGAGAGTTTAAGTAGAACACGACGCTTATCACTCCGCATGCTTTTCCTTCCCTTTATGACTTACTTTCAAGGTTACACTAGACCCTTATTAAATAACACTTTGCCCTTCCTTTCTAGCAATAAAAAAGAGCCGTTTACCACGACTCTTTTTTAAGAAGTAGAAAGAATTATTTTGAAATTTCCTCGCCTACACGGAAGCGTGCAAAACCAGTTGCTTTAACTCCAGCATCGCTAAGAACTTTCTCAACGCTTTGCTTTGGATCTTTAGCAAATGGCTGATCATTAAGTACAGTTTCTTTGAAGAAACCATTGAGGCGGCCTTCGATAATCTTTGGCATAGCAACCTCAGGTTTTCCCTCATTTTTAGCAGTCTCTTCAGCAATGCTGCGTTCTTTTTCCACGATATCTGAAGGAACCTCATCACGAGAAATGTACTGTGGAGCATATGCTGCCATGTGAACTGCAACATCGTGTCCAGCTTCATCAGCTTGACCATCAACAGCTAATAAAACACCTACCTGTGGTGGTAGATCTTTAGCGGTGCTGTGAAGGTACTCATAAACGTTTTCACCTTCAACACGTGCAATACGACGAATTTCAACTTTTTCACCAAGTGTTGCTCCAGCTTCTGTGACAAGATCTTGGACAGTTCCATCATCAGTCTTAGCTGTAAGAAGGTCTTCAGGAGTTTCAGCACCAGATGCAATTGCAGCTTCTAGAACTTTATCTCCGAATTCAACGAATTTTGGTGATTTTGCCACGAAGTCTGTTTCACACAGAGCCTCAATCATGACGCCAACGCCTCCGTCAACCTTAGCGGCAACAAGGCCTTCGCTAGTTGCACGACCTTCACGCTTTGAAACTCCTTTTAGTCCCTTAACGCGAATAATTTCAACTGCTTTATCAAGGTCACCATTTGATTCTTCAAGAGCTTTTTTAACATCCATCATTCCAGCGCCAGTGCGCTCGCGTAGCTCTTTGATATCAGCCATTGTATAAGCTGCCATTTATTACTCCTCGAGTTTAAAAATTATATTAGTTGTCTTCTTGATCTTCAGCATTATCAGAAGTAGTATCTTCTGTTGCCGGTTCTTCTGAATCAGTAGTAGCTACGTCTTCAGTATCAGTAGTAGCTGCATCTTCAGCAGGAACAGCAACAGTATCAGAATCAAGATTAGTAGATTCAGCATTAACTGCTTCATCTTCAGTAGCTTCACGAGCATCAGATTTGATGTTCTCAGCTTTTTCAGCTAACTCTGCATCTTCTTCATCTGAAGATGAACTAGTTGTATCAGAAGCTGATGTTTCAGTATCTACTGAAGTAGCTTCATCTGTTGTACTTGCAGTTGCATCAGTTGTTGGTGTTGAATCTGTTGTAGCTGCATCAGTTTTACTATCAGCTTCAAGCAATTCACGTTCCCATTCAGCCATTGGTTCAGCAGCTTTACCTTTTCCACCAGTAGCTTTTTCATGGCGAGCAATAGTGCCCTCAGCTACTGCATCAGCAATAATTTTGGTGAGAAGTTGGATAGAACGAATAGCGTCATCATTACCAGGGATTGGGAACTGAACTTCATCAGGGTCGCAGTTAGTATCAAGGATTGCAACAACCGGAATGTTCAAACGCTTTGCTTCAACAATAGCTAGGTGTTCTTTGTTAGTGTCAACAACCCATAGTGCAGCAGGGGCTTTGCCCATATCTCGGATTCCACCTAGAACTGTTTCTAACTTTTGTTTTTCACGGCTTAACAGAAGCAGCTCTTTTTTAGTGTAACGAGAACCAGCAACATCGTCGAAATCAATTTCTTCAAGTTCTTTCAGGCGGTCAATACGCTTAGAAATAGTATCGAAGTTTGTGAGCATACCACCTAACCAACGATGGTTAACATAAGGCATACCAACACGAGTAGCTTGTTCTTGAATTGGTTCCTGTGCTTGACGTTTTGTGCCTACAAAAAGCACCTTGCCGCCTTGAGCTGCAGTATTCTTGATGAAGCTATAAGCTTCATCAATGTATTCAAGAGACTTGCGTAGATCAATAATATGGATTCCGTTGCGTTCAGTGAAGATGAAGTCTTTCATCTTAGGGTTCCAACGGCGAGTTTGGTGTCCAAAGTGTACACCACTATCTAAAAGTTCACGTGTAGTGACAACAGCCATGCTGTTCCTTTCATGCACCATAAAGATGCGTTTAACGGTTATGTGCCTGGTATCGCTACTAAAATCCTAACTAAACTTCTGAAAAATGAGGTTACTCATTGACCAATAGCGTAGACCGAAAGGTTTTATTGCACGATACGCGAAGTCAGTTCGCTATGAACTGCTGCTTCTACCTTACCATTTAGGAACTGCACTGCCAATTTATAATCGCTGCGTTCTCCAACCACTGTGGATTGAACACAAAACTGCTTGTTGAGGCAATGATGCAAATGCTAGACCTAGTCTATGAAAGCTTTTTTATCTATAGTCTTAACTTTATTGCTAGCATCCTTCGTGTCTGCTAGTGGGCAAAAACCAAACTGGCGCTCACCTACTGGAAAAGTACAGCTAAAAAGACCTTTTGCTCCTGGAAAATTTAACTGGAATGCTGGCCACCGTGGAGTTGACCTTGGAGGTCATCGTGGTCAAAATATTGTGTCCCCAGCTGATGGAGAAGTATTTTTTGTAGGTAATATTGCAGGTAAAAAAACTTTAAGCATTAAACATACTGCCCATCTTCGTAGTACTTTTGAACCTGTCATTTCTCCGTTAAAGAAAGGAGATATGGTTAAGAAAGGTCAAGTCATTGGCACTTTGCTAGCTGACCATGAAGCTTGCCCTGAATGCTTGCATTGGGGCGTCAAAACAGGAGAACGTTACCTGAATCCACTCTTGTTTTTAAACTTACAACACGCAATCTTATTACCACGATAAGTCAAGGTAAAATCAAACAAGAACTATGAATCCAGAAATACTAGAAGAACGTCAACGCACGCATCGTGCTCTTATTTTAGGCTTTTGGGGCTCCCTATGTCTTTTGATTGCATCATGGGCATTAGGAAAAATTCCCCAGGCAGTTAATACTGACTTCCCTTGGATTATGCATATTCGACAAAGCCTCAATTTGACGTTTCTTTTTGTACTTCTTGCAGTTTTTGGTGCGGTACTTCATGTGATTGCATGGGCAAAATTAGCAACAAGCATGAAGAAATGGAACGATTCATCACTTACGGTGGTTAAACAAGCTGCTTTGTGCTGGACGCTGCCACTGTTTTTTAGTTTCCCCATGTTTAGCGATGATGTGTTTGCATACTTTGCTCAAGGCAGGTTAATGTATAACGGCTTAGACCCTTATACTACTGGCATTTCTGCCTTGCCGAACTGGCGAGCACAAGGAGTAAGTGAAATGTGGACGGAATCTCCCACACCATATGGACCATTGTTCCTCCTCATTGAACTCATAGTAGTTATTCTTTCGCACAATAACGTTGCTTTTGGTGTCATTGGATTTAAGATTGCAGCACTAGTAGGTATCTTGTTGTGCTATGTTTACATACCAAAAGTTGCCAAACAAAATGGTATCAACCCTGCAAAAGCAACATGGCTGACAATTGCAAACCCACTCTTTAGTTTTGCATTCATGATTTCCGCCCATAATGATGCCCTCATGATGGGCTTGCTGGTCGCTGGTATCTACTATGTTCTAGACAAAAAGTTTGTTCTAGGAATTATCATTGTAAGTGCTTCTATTGCCATAAAACCTATTGCACTTTTGAGTCTGCCTTTTCTTGGGTTAATTTGGGCTAGGCATTATAACCCCTACCCCAATAGTTGGTTTCAAATTAAAACATGGATTGTTACAGCTCTATTAGGGTTTGTGCCTGTTATTGTTCTTGGTTTAATCATTGGAGTTCCTCCAGGCTGGGTACAGGCTTTTACCACCCCTGGTCAAACTTTTTCTTTCTATGCTCCGGTAAGCTACCTAGTCTATGCATCCAGTTTTATTGCAGGAAGTTCTGGGGCAACAGTAGTTAAAGCTGTTTTTGCTTTTTTGACTGTTTGTATCATTCTGCGACTCATTTTTATGGATGGAACACCACGTAGTATTCTGCAAAGATGCACACTAGCCTTTGCAGTTACTGTGGCGCTTTCTCCTGTTATTTATGGCTGGTATGTTTTATGGGTCATTATTCTTTTTGCCATAAGTTTTGAACATAATGACAAATACACACTGCCACTGATCTATCTCAGCGTGCTGTACACGATGGCACCCTTTGCTGAACCAATGGATGTTTCTGTTCTTGTAGATGGACTTGGTTTAGTAAGACTACTTGCCATCGCTTGTATGTTTGGTTCTTGTTATTGGTTAATCTTCAAGGATAAGAGCATGAAACTGCTCTACCAATTCGAGCGTCAAAACACTCAGCAACTTAAACACCAGCTCAAATATGAAACTCCACGTTTGCAGAATCCTTTAGTAAACGCTCAACTAAAATAATCAAGGCATATACTTAATAAATGGACTACACTTTAAGATTTGATGTGGCTATTAAAGACCACTATCTGCATGTTCCCCTCGATTACAATAATCCACATGGTTCAGAGATAACTATTTTTGCTAGAGAGTTTGTTGACCCAAACAAGAAAGATCAAGATTTACCTTATCTTTTATTCCTCCAAGGTGGTCCAGGTTTTAAAGGTGATCGTCCAGCTCTAGTTTATGGCTGGCTAAAAGAAGCTCTCAAAGAATTTAGGGTTATTATCTTAGATCAACGTGGGACTGGCTTGTCTGTTCCGCTCAATAGGCAAACCCTTGAAACTATAGGTGAACCAGAAAGCCAAGCAGCGTTTTTAACATATTTTAGAGCAGATTCTATTGTCAAAGATGCCGAAGAGTTTAGGAAATATTTTAATCAAGAAAAATGGACTACTTTAGGCCAAAGTTACGGTGGATTCATTACCTTTACTTACTTGTCACTTTTCCCTGAATCCTTGCAACGTTGCCTTGTCGCCGGAGGCACTCCACCTATCTATCACGATTGCTTGACAGTCTATCATCGTGCTCTCTACTCAACAGCCTTAGCGAACAAAAAATACTTTGAAATGTATCCAAGAGATCAACAAATTTTGAATGAAATTCGTGACCACCTTGCTGAGCATGAAGAGTTCCTACCTAATGGTGATCCCTTAACAACAGAGCGAATCCAACTCATCGGTAATTTATTAGGTACCACTTATAGAGTTCATAACCTTCATTACCTTCTGCAAGAAACTTTCGTCCAAGCAAAAGGCGGTAGAAGACTCAGCGATACCTTCCTGAGCAATATCGCAGAACTAATTTGCTTTGCCCCTCACCCGCTCTATATTTTGATGCATGAAACCATTTATGCTCAAGGTAAAGCTTCATTGACAAACGCAAAACAAGCAATATGGGGTTTGAAACATTACGGTTTTCAAGGAGAAATGCGAAAAGATTCTAAAGATTTATCTGCAGATTTCACTCCTACAGCAGAGAATGTTCAATTAGTAGGAGAAATTTATCAGCCATGGTTGTACCGTCAAGATTCAGCTTTAAAACCACTTAAAGACACCTTCTACCAGCTTGAAAATCTTTCAAGAAATTATGAATGGTCGCCACTATACAATCGGAAAAAACTTGCTAACAACCAAGTACCCCTTGCTTGTATCGTCTATGAACACGATGTCTTTGTGGATAAAGAACTCTCTTTAGCTACTTTAGAAAAGGTTCACTCTGCCAAGGTTTGGGTCAGTGATGAGTACCAACATGACGGGCTTCGTGTCGATGGAGAGAAAATATTCAAGCGCCTACTTGAGATGACTCAAAAGTAGACGCTTGATAAGCGTAAGCTGCTGAAGAACTTAGTTGCTGCTTACAACATCTTTACTATTGCTAGAGCTCTGGCTGTTACTAGAAGAACTATTACTACTAGAGCTACTACTTTGGTTAGCTTCTCCAAGATTCTTTAGCTCGTCAAGATTACCGTTCATCCAAGAAATGTAATCAGTATCGTCACTCATTTCATCGTCAAATTCAACAACTGGTAAGTTAACACTTTCAGCATGATCCCTTGCAGTAACTGAATTCTCATCTTTATCAGCTTGATTGTAGGCATACAACTTGAAGTTGCTATTATCTAGAGAATCATCAACTTGTTGCATCGAGAGCTGATCTCCTGACTTAGATGAATCTGAGCGAGAATCATTATCATCGCTAGAACT
>JASGFC010000004.1:0-70502 GCA_047605865.1 Micrococcaceae bacterium
ACACTGATGACGATGATACAGATACTGATGACGACACTGATTCTGATGACGACGAAGACGACGAAGATGATGATGACGACGACGAAGACGACGATCAGTAATTATCTTTAAACTTAGTTAAAGTAAAATGAGGTGGTCATCAGGCCACCTCATTTTTTATGTCTAGTTTATAAACGAATTATTGCGAATACTTTTTATTGATTTCTTGCAATGTTGCAACTGATGGCCCTGGTTCAGGAACAAAAATGGTATTGCGATAGAATTTAAGCTCTTGAATTGATTCAAAGATATCAGCCAGTGCGCGATGCCCTTCAGCTTTTTCAGGTGCATTATTGTACACATCAGGGTACCATCTGCGTGTTAACTCTTTGATAGTGGAAACATCAAGGATGCGATAGTGCAAGTAGGCAATAACCTCTGGCATATACTTTTGCAAAAAAGCTTTATCCATTCCAACTGAGTTACCAGCTAATAAGGCAATGCCTGGTTCAGAAATATACTTCTTAATATAAGACAATACTTCTTTTTGAGCATCATCAAGATCAAGACCATCTTTAATTTCATTAATGAGTCCGCTCTTAGTGTGCATCGCAGTGACAATATCATCCATGTTTTCAACAGCAGCAGGCTTGTCTGCTTTGATAACAACATCTAAACCTTTTGTATCAACAATGTTAAGTTCAGAATCGGTGATAAGAACAGAAACTTCAATCAAGGAATCTTGTTCCACATTAAGTCCTGTCATTTCACAATCCATCCAAACAATGGGATCTTTTATAGTGCTCATGCTTTTAACAATACGCTAATGTAGAATGTAAATGAAGAAAGGCATCACGTGGATAGAGTTCTTGTTGACCCAAGTGCTGGTCACAAAAAAACCAGTTCTTCGGTACAAAAGAACTACATTTTTGGTTGCGTTTCATCTATTTTGATTTTAATCTCTTCCTTTGTCCTTGGTTGGGTTCCTCCAGAAGGAATGTGGGGAAGTCAGTTCTTTCTTAACCTGCGGCTTAATTACCCTGTAGTTCTCATTGCAGTATGCATGATGGTTTTAGGCACTATTGGTTTACTTCGCTCTTGGTTGCATATTGCAACTGAATTAAGACCTTGGCAAGAAGGTTCGCTTCAAGCTGTTCAAAAAGCTTTTTATTACTGGGCTACACCTTTGATTTTTACCCTACCCATGTTTAGCCGAGATGTCTATGCATATATTGCGCAAGGCAGGTTAGTTAACAGTGGGTATAACCCTTACACCACAGGTACCTCTGCCATACCGGGATGGTTCTACATGGGAGCAGACCCGATGTGGTCTGAATCACGCACACCTTATGGTCCGTTGTTCCTCTTCATGTCAAATATAGTCTACGTAGTTTCTGGTGGACACCCAGAAACTGCAGTGCTGTTATTTAGAGCAATTGCTTTGGCTGGTGTTGTTTTACTCTTTATTTATATACCAAAAGTTGCGCTACAAAATGATCAAAACCCTGCAAAAGCACTATGGGTTACAGCACTGTGTCCACTTTTTTTGTTCCACTTTATTGTGAGCTGCCACAATGATGCGCTCATGATGGGTTTCTTGGTGGCAGGTATCTATTTTATGCTTAGTGATCGGCCAATTGCAGGTTTATTATTGCTCTCACTTTCTATTGCTATTAAACCTATCACTTTGATTGCTATACCTTTTTTTGGGCTGATGTGGGCAGGATATCGTGATACATGGCCAGAGCGCATTAAATACTGGACTTTAAGCTCTGTGATTGCCCTTGGCCCTGTTATTATTATGGGCTTTGCTGCAGGTTGGGGAATAGGTTGGGTAGCTGCTTTTGGTACTCCTGGTCAAGCAACGCACTGGTATGCTCCAGTGGTTTTAACAAGAGACTTCCTCTTGAATTTCTTTGGTCCATTAGGTGTTAGCCCAGATTCATTATTAGTAGTTGTTAAGAATATTGCCCTTTTGTTAGCAGCATGTTTTTGTGCCTATCTTGTTCTTGGAGCCAACCATTTAGGGCTAACACAGAGGATGTTCTATGCTTTTACTGCAGTGGTACTTTCATCAACTGTTATTCATCCCTGGTACATGTTATGGCTTCTTGTGCTCTGGGGAATTACAGGTGTAGAGTATGGAACAAGAATGATCTTATACATCTGGATTGTAGCTTTCTTCTTAGTCAATGCGATGCTAGATCCCCTAGATATTTCAATCTTATTAAAGGGACATACACTTATTACATGGCTTGTGGGAGTTTTGACTGTCATTGGTATCTATTATTGTGTATTTCTTGATAAACATATGAAGTCTTTCTTCTTGCAAGGAAGTTATGATTATGCCACTGATAAGCCTGAAGTCATTGCAGGTCTGCAAAAGGTAGCTACGTGATGTACTACACAAAACAGCAGATTAAGTTTAGCTACCATGCCCAAAACTTTAACACGTTACGATACTCAAAAATAAATCTTGATATTCTGTTACATTAAAATAGGTTGGCTAAGGATTAATAGTTTAGGTATATTCCATGAAAGAAACATCAACGAAGCAAGTAGTTTTTGAAGACGAGAACTTTAATATCACTGATTTCTTGGAAAAGAAGATCAAAAAAAATCCTGGTTATGCCATTTATAGCCGCAAAATGCGGGGGCAATGGGTAGATGTAACTATCAAAAAGTTTCAAGCAGATGTAAAAATTATTGCCAAATCTCTTCTGGCTCAAGGACTCAAGCCAGGAGATCGTGTTGCGATTATGTCTCCAACACGTTATGAGTGGTCTTTAGTTGATTTTGCCATGTGGTATGCCGGCTTGGTTAGTGTGCCAATCTTTGAAACCTCTTCACGCCCACAAATAGAATGGATTTTAGAAGACTCTGGTGCTAAAGCAGCTTTTGTTGATTCCTTAGAGCGCGCTCAATTAGTAACAGATGCTGCACGCAAAGTTGGGCAGCCGCTAGAACATCTATGGCAATTTGAAGAAGGTGGAATTGGTACCAACTATGAAAATTTGCTATCTACTTCAGATATTTCAGATGAAGAACTTGAACAAGCTAGATCAAGTGCCACTATGAATTCTGTTGCCACACTAGTTTATACTTCAGGAACTACAGGCAAATCAAAAGGATGTGAATTAACACATGGCAACTTCGTTGACATGGCTCAAAATACACCTCCTATTGTTCAAGAAATCGTTGCAGGTGGCACATCACGTGTGCTCTTATTTCTCCCGCTAGCTCATGCCTTAGCTCGCGCTATTCAATTTATTGCTTTAGCTGCAGATGCAACTTTGGCACATAGCAAGATGAGCAATATTGTAGAAGATTTTCAAAGTTTCAAACCCAACTGGTTTTTAGCTGTACCACGAGTCATGGAAAAATTTTATGCTTCAGCATTAAATAGTGCTGAAAACTCAGGCAGTGGAAAAATCTTTAAACGAGGTTCAGATATTTCCATCAAATACGCTGAACAGGAAGAAAAAGGGACTTTAACGTTTAGTACTAAAGCTCAGAAGTTCGTTTTCGATAAAATTATTTACGCTAAAATTCGTAAGAATCTTGGCGGTCATGCAAGATGGGTAGTTTGCGGTGGAAGTGCATTGAATCCTGATTTGACAAAATTCTTCGCTGGCGCAGGAATTCGTATTATCGAAGGATACGGCCTTACTGAAACTACTGGTCCTATTACAGTTAATACTCCTTCTCACACCTTGCTAGGTTCGGTCGGACGTCCACTGCCAGGAGTGACAGTTCGTATCGCTGATGATGGAGAAATACTTGTTAAAGGTCCAAGTATTTTTAAAGCTTATTGGAAAAATCCAGAAGCCAGTAAACTCGCTTTCGATGAAGATGGTTGGTTCAAAACTGGTGATTTAGGACAGCTAGAAGATGGCTTTTTGATGATTACTGGACGTAAGAAAGATGTTCTTGTTACTGCTGGTGGTAAAAACGTTTACCCTACACCAATGGAAGAGGGCATTAAAGCTTCACAAATTGTAGATCAAGTCATTGTAGTGGGAGAAAATAAACCATTTGTTTCTGCCATGATTATCCTCGATAGAGAACAACTTCCAAAATGGGCTAAAACACAAGGTCTAGATAGCAATATGACGGTTGACGAAGCAGTTGAGAACCCTCAAGTTATTGCAGAAGTCCAAGGCTATGTTGATAAGGTAAACAACAATGTATCTCGTGCTGAATCTATTAGAAAATTCAAAATTGTTCCACGAAGCTTAGACATAGAATCTGGACATATGACACCAACACTAAAGCTTAAACGAGCTGCGGTCATCAAAGATTTTAATGATGTAGTGCAACAGATGTATTCGAAATAAACTGTTTGTAAATAATGGCTAGCACCAACAACACAGTGGTTGTTGCCGTTACTGATAAAAATGCAGTATTGTAGCTTGTTTTTTGTGCCAATAGCCCTACAAGAGCAGCTCCAATAGCCTGACCAATGATAATTCCAGAGCTAAACAGAGTCATGACAGTAGAAACTTGATGATTCCCTGCTTCTTGACTACCAATACTGAAAAGTGTCACCATAGTTGGCCCTAAACCTGCACCCATGATGAAAAGCAGAATAACAAGAGGCACGATAGAATTGCAGAGTGCTAAAGGCAACGATGCCAAAAACATGATGGTAGTAAAACTTAGCCATCGATTCGCAAAAGAAAAACTTCTAGGTAAAAAGACAATAGCAAAAGCAAAGCCTGCTGAACCAATACCCATAGCACCATAGATAATACCTGTTAGCGAGCTATTGTATTTTGTACCCATAAAAGCTGCTAGTGAGTTCAATGTTGCGCCAAAGAAAAAGCCAATACACAGCATACCTAATAAAGGGACAATAAGTGCAGCCCTTGCCAGTGAAGCAGTATCAAGGTGTTCATCTTCAGTTACTTGTGCTTTTGTACCCTTGACATATTCCTTAGTGTGATGAAAAGCGAAAGCAAGAACAAAGATAAAAGTCAGGACAGCAGCAATAATAAGTGGAGCGCGAGGATCAATAAGGCTTGCAAGAATACCTACCAATACTGGGCCTAGCACAAAGCTTGTTTCATCAGCCATTGATTCATAACTTAAGGTTGCTGAAATTAACTTTTGTTCTCGAATAGGGTTAATATCATTAGCTTTGAAAATATGAAGCCATCGTGCTCGAACTAGTGCTGCTACTTGTGGGGAGAAGAAGCCAGCGCCAAAAGCTAAAGCAATAATAACGTTTAAATGTGCATGATGAGAAGTAAAATAAACCAGTGCAAGCAACAAAATTCCTTGCAAAAGAGCAAAAGGAACTAGAATCTTTTGCTGCCCGTGCGAATCAGAAAACTTGCCAACAAATGGCGCTGAAAAAGCTGAACTAAGACCTGCAATGGCAGAAACTAAACCTGCCTGCGCGTAAGAATTAGTGTAATGAAGCACTAAGGTAGTGATTCCTACCACTATCATGGCAAGAGGTAACCGCCCAATAAAAGTGACAAGAAAGTATCCTTTACCGGTAAAAGAGAATAACTCATGACTGGTTTTTTGTTGAGTAGTCATTGCGCTTTAGGGGGTTTTCCGAATTTAAGTTTGCTTTCTAATGGTTGACCCAGGAAATCTCCAAGTACAACACCTGCTGCCAGTCCAACAGCTACCATAATGGCTGATGCCAAATCTGTAATACCACCTGCAGAAGAAGAAACGCCTGTAGTTAAATTGTAGGTTGCTCGCAGAATGCTCATACCTGGTAGCAAGTTAATCATTGCTGGAAGGAAAATAACAATGGATGGCACTTCTAAGCTGGTTGAGAAGATACGAGCTAAAATACCAATAACCACGGCTGCGATGGCTGGAGCAAGACGAGGCCCAATATTTATAGATGTCATGAGATAAAACGTTATATACCCACACATGGCACATGCCGCTACGGGCATAAGAGTTCTACGGGCAGTTTGTTTAGAAATTGCATAACACACTGCAGCAAAACCTGTTAAGAAAATATGGAGCACAAAATTTGGACCTTGAAAGGTTTGTGTTACGTCTATAGGGTTAAGATTCACCAAATCTATGATGACTAAACCAATTGAAATTCCGGCTACAATACCAGTAAAAGTTAAGAAAACCGTGAGGCTTCGCGCCGAAGCAGTAACAGGGTATCCGGTAATGGTATCTCGAACCGCTGAAACTAGACCCATAGTAGGTAAGAGTGAAAGAACACCACTGGCAATAATCAAGGAGGGGGACATGGGTACCCCTATATAGGAAGAGATACCTGCAAGTACACTAATAACGGTTACGCTAATAGAGATACTATATAGTTCAGGCAGATGGACTTTATTCATCTGGCGAATCATGATGCTCACGATGCTACTAATAACGAATGCAGCTGCTGCACTAAAGAGAGTACCACCGAGGGTAATTACAGAACAGAAGTAGAAAAGACCTAAGGCAAGGTTCACAAACCAGCGAGCATAAGGTTTTGGGCTCCTATTGATGAATCTGATTCTATCGCGAGCTTCGGTGACACTTACTTTGTGTTCGATAATATCTTGAACCAACTCGTAAATTCTAACGAGTCCTAGGTAGTTATCACTCCAATAACGTGTAACTCGTAGTAGGTTGTAAGGTATTTCTCCAGGTGGGGAGTAGTTGATATTGGCTGCTTGATAATTAATGTCCATATCAACATGTTTGAGCCCATAAGCTCCGGTTACGGCAATGAGTGCAGTTTCTACTTCTCTAGCACCAGCACCGAAGCGTAGCAAGGATTCTGAAACATCAGCTGCAAGCTGGACGATTTCTCTGGCAACTTTTTCTTGAGGAGTTTCGCTTCTTCTGCCTTTAACTTTGTATTGAGATCCTTCAAGTCTATCTAGTAAATCAACCTGAGTTGTGACAGGCTCACCAGCCCTGATAGGGTTGAGGATCATACGCTTTATGCGTTCGCTTTTACTGAGATCCTTTTGCCATGCTCTTTCCACATTTATACTTTCTCACATCATATGAGGTTTAACAATCTCATAACAATTTTAAAAGTAATAAAAGAAAAGTTGAATTTTAGCTGTGAATCCGATTTAGCCTGATATTCCAAAGGCATGGCCTACAAAGTAGGTAAATGCCATAGTTAAACAGCCAACTATCGTGTTACGTGCAATTGATGGCAGTATTTTTGATTGTCCAAGTTTTGAGCCAATAACACCTGTAAGAATCAAGGCAGAAACTACTGCAAAAACACATGCTGCCACTGATGTTGAATGAGTGTTAGGTATTAAAATTGCAAGAAATGGTAAGATACCGCCAATACTGAAGGCTAGGAAAGAAGCAAAGGCAGCATGCCATGGACTTGTCAAATCTTCAGGGTCAATGCCAAGTTCAATTTCAGCATGAGCTTTAAGTGGGTCTTGTTGTGTTAATTCATGAGCAACGCGTTCTGCAAGTTCTCGTGAAAGACCTTTTTCCTCATACATTTCAGCAAGCTCAACTTCTTCTTCCTCAGGGTAGTTATCTAATTCCCAAGTATGGCGTTCTAGAGCGGCAGCTTCAGCATCCTTTTGAGAGCTTACCGAAACATATTCTCCACCAGCCATTGAGAGAGCTCCTGCCACTAAACCAGCTAATCCAGCAGTAAAAATTGCTCCTTTACTAGTTGTTGCACCTGCTACACCTATCACGATGCCTGCAATAGAAACTATTCCATCATTTGCCCCGAGAACACCAGCTCGTAGCCAGTTAAGGCGACTATTGAGAGATTCTTGACGGTGATCTTCGTCTCGAGTGTTATAAGGTACTGCTTGATTATTTTGCATGATATTTATTCTATCTAAAGTAGAGTGAGTATTCATCTTGAAAGTTAAGATGAACTCTCAGAATTATTCAGTTAAATAGGGGTAAATAGGGGTTTTTCTCTAGCGACGCGGGAGTATACTGAAGATAGAACACAGAGGTGTTAGAAGAATAGGAGTCGATGATGTCTACTCAAGGTCCTGTAATTGTTGGTTATGATGGTTCTCAGCAAGCTGATAAGGCTTTAGAGGCTGCTGCTAATCATGCTCGAATGTATGGAACTAGTCTAAAAATTGTTACCGCTTACGATGACACACCTTCAAGTTTTGCTGATGGTATGTTTGGTATCAGTCAGATTGATCCAGAAATCATTGAAGCATCTGCGCAAAATGCTGAAGATTTAGTACAGAAAGCTCAAAAGAAAGCTCAAGAAATTGCCCCTGACATTGCTGTTGATACTTCTGTAGTTGTTGGGCGTCCTTCTCAGGCTTTGGTTGAAGCTGCTGAAAACGCTAGTCTGATTGTTGTTGGTGCTCATGGTGATACAGCGTGGAAACGTTTATTACTAGGTTCTACATCAACAGAAGTTATTCATCATGCTGGTGTTCCAGTGTTAGTTATTCGCTAAATTTTATAAAAAAGAGTGGTCCTTGAAATAACTTTCAAGGACCACTTGTATTAGCTGGTTACTTTTTCTGATTCTTCGATTTCTTCTTTACAGTGGCTGTTTTCTTGAGCATCACAATCTTCACAAATAACTCCGTCTTTATCGCAGGGTATAAGAGTTTTATTTTCTACATCAAAATGTCCGGAAGTATTTTTAAGCTCTGTGATGAGTGTTCCTTCTGCATCAAGTTTCTCTTTAGCTAGAGCATTAACAGTTTCTGTTTTCTTGCCATAGTTTTTACTAAAGAAACTAGTGCCCCACGCAAGATCATGGCCAATAGAATCTGCAACTAATTCAGCAGTTACGCCTTTAGTTTCTGGGGTATTCCATTCTCGAACTCTGAGTTTACCGTGGACAACAATTCTATCTCCTTTGTGTAAGCTCAGTGCTGCGTGTGTTGCTAACCTTCTAAAGGCTACAATGGTGAACCAACTGGTGTACATATCTTCCCAAATATCGGTTTCTTTATTGTATTTACGTTCTGGACAAGCAAGTCTGAAGGTTACAATTGGAACACCTTTCTCACTTACTTTGCTTCTAATATCAGTGGCAATCCAACCTCGTACAGTAAAATTTTCAGGCATAAGCTTCCTTCTAAAGATTTCTTAGGGACACCTTCAGCTTTACATGCTTAATGCGGGCATTTATCCAAAAAAGTAGCAATTGTGGATAACTTTGAATAAAAATTCTTAAAAAAGTCGATAAAGCCAAGAATGTGTGTCTACTTTAGTTCCTGATTGAATATCAATAAGTTCCTGACGAAGTGAAAGGGTAAGTTTAAAATCTTGCTGTGCTAGTGTATATGTGCCAGATGAGGTCACTATAGCTCTAATGGGTACTACTGTTGCGGCAGTACCACAAGCAAATATTTCAGTAATATTGCCTGATTGTATACTGTCGAAAAGTTCCTCTTTTGAAATTTTACGTTCTTGAACTTCAAGTCCTCTATCATGGGCAAGAGTTATCAGGGAATCTCTTGTAATTCCCCTTAAGATTGTTCCGTCTAAAGAAGGTGTGATGAGTTGTTGGTCTTTTGTGATGAAGAAGATATTCATTGCACCTAATTCTTCTATCCAACGTTTTTCAATAGCATCAACAAAAAGCACTTGATCACAGCCATATTCACTAGCTTTACGTTGTGCAATCATGACTCCTGCATAATTGCCGCTAAATTTTGCTTCGCCAGTACCACCTATGACAGCACGAGGAGTTTCTTCTTCTAGCCATATTTTTGCTGGTTTAATACCCGTTGCAAAATAATTTCCTGAAGGAGAACCAATGGTAATAAAGGTTGCTGAAGCTGATGGCTGTACTTTAAAGAGGGGATCTGAGCCAACAATGAGAGGGCGTACATAAAATGCGTGTTCTTTAGTGGAATCAAGCCATCGTTGATCTGCTTTGACAAGATCAGTGATTACCTTTAAAAAAGTGTTTGTATCTGGTTCAGGTAATGCGATTCTTTGAGCAGATTTTTGCAGACGTTCTGCATTTTTTTCAGGCCTGAAAGCCCATACTGACCCGTTGGAGTGTTTGTATGCTTTCAAACCTTCAAAGATTGCTTGTCCTGAATGTGCGAATGCTGTTGAAGCTGGCGTTAGTAAACCTTTATTTGAAACAAGTCGGTAGTTGTGCCATTGATGCTGGGGTGAATAGTCTAGAAGCACCATGTGATCAGTAATATGGTTTGAAAAGCCAGGGTTTTTTAGAATTTCAGAAACTTCGGCTTCTGTTCGAGGCTTTTTGAGGTGTCCAGTTGAGTGAAAATCAAACTCCATATTTGTATTCTAGGCTAAAAACTTAGCGACTTAAACTTTAACTAGGGCAGTTGGTAATTCCTTCCAATTACTTAAATAGGAAGGAGAGAGGTGGTTTCTTTTCATTCGCCAGTCATCATCTTCTGAATATGTTTCGCTTAAGCCTTGAGCACCCCATTTTAAGACATGACTTCCGTAAGATTTAGTGAGAAGATCATAAGTTTTATTGAGTTGCGCACGTGCTGTTTTTTTAGGGGCGAAGACGTCTAAAGGCTGCATATAATCTGTTGGCGATAAATCATAAAAAATAACACCTGCTCGTGCGTAGTTTGCACCAGGATAATAATGCTCACGGAGGAGTTTTTTGACGTGATGAACGATAGTAAGAGGATCATCGCTTGGTTCATCAAAACTAGCGGTGGCAGAGATGGAAACAGGTCTTCCATCTGGTGCTCTATGGTAAGACTCATTGGCAAAAATATAGACCTTTTTGCTTGCTGTTTGTTGGCCACGAAGTCTGGCTACAGCGTTAAAGGTGTAGTCTACTAATGCTGTTTCCAACTCTTCACGAGATGAGATGGATCTGGAGAACATTCGAGAATACACCAGACTCTCTTTGATATCTTTATGGTGATCTTCAATACAAGCTTGCCCATTAAGCTCTAAAACAGTACGCATGACTACGATATTAAACTTTGAGCGAATCATGCGAGGGTCGGCATTTTTTAAGTCAGCTATCGTGAAAATTTGCATATCGTTGAGTCGCTCGACTAATTTTCTTCCAACTCCCCAAACTTCTGCAACAGATTCCTTGCGCATGAGTTGTTCTTCCCACTCTTTATTTTGTCCCCACACATAGCAGCCGTTATATACTTTATTTTTAGGATGTTTTGCTATGTGATTGGCTATTTTGGCTAAGGTTTTAGTTGGTGCTAAACCTATACATACAGGTAGTCCTAAATCTTTTTTGATTCGAGTGGTGACATACTTTCCGTATTTGAATGCTTCACTGTAATCTTTAACGCTTCGTTGGATAAAAGCTTCATCTATGCTGTAGGGGATGACTTCATGAGCTAAGGTTTTTAATTCGTGAACAACTCGAGCAGACATATTTTCATAGAGTTTATAATTACTTGATTGATAGACAAGTTGGTGGGTTTTTTGAAAACTTTTGACTTGAAACCACGGAACGCACATCTCGATGCCAAGGTCTTTAGCTTCTTGTGAACGCGCCACTACACAGCCATCATTGTTGGAAAGAACCACAACTGGTCTTTTGTGTAGTTTTGGATTAAAGACTCTTTCACAGCTGACAAAAAAATTGTTGACATCTACAAGACCAACAAGTTTCATGATTGTTCCTTGTCTCTTTGAGCTTCTAATTTTTCTATTCGGATATCTTGTAAAGTTTTAATATTTTTAAGTTTTTGAATTTTGTAAGTGATTGGTCCCCACAATTTGTATTCTGAAGGCAGAGGGTACCGCATAACATAAAATTCTTCAGTATCGTAGGCAATGACAAGATCCCCGGAATGAGCTGTTAAAGAGCGATCAACAACAAGCTCATCGTGTGGAGAAATCTCATCATTTTCTCCAGCATTTTGAGCACGGAAAAAGAAGGTAGTATGCCTATTAGGGGCTAACTCAATATTGAGATCTACCTCTTCCATTCGAACACTTGTTCTAAACATAGTTTTAGTTTAGCATATGTATTCTATGAAGTGAGAAAATTTAGTTTTCTATCTCAGCTTTAACGTTCTTGTTCTTTTGTTTTTTAGCGTAATTTTTATTAAAAATATAGTATGAAGAGGGCACACTAAGTTTATTAAAGTAAGAATATAAACGAGTAGCAAAGACAAGAATTGCAACAACAGAACCTGTGAAAAGATTGAGCAGCTGAAAGTGGTAAAGAACAACAGTCAAGCCAGCTCCAAGAAAAGCTGGTGTTGCATAGACCTCATCAGGAGCAAATAACGCAGGTGGTTTATTTGCAATGACATCACGTAAGAGTCCACCACCTACAGCTGTACTAACGCCTAGGAGCATTGAGGTATAAGGGTTCATGCTGTTATCTAGAGCTTTAAGGGTACCTACAATACTAAAGAGCGCAAGACCAGCCGCATCGAAGATAATCAGTGTTTTCTTACGTTTGACAACATGATGATAAAAAGCGTAAACAAGTAGAGCTGCCGCTAAGGGAGCTGTAAGATAAATAGGATTTTCAAAAGCACCAGGGGTGCCACCATGAGCAATAATAAGATCTCGAATGACACCACCACCAAGACCAGTGATGGATGCAAGCATGATAGAGCCCACGATATCGTACTTCATGCGGACTGCGAGCAAAGAGCCAGATACTGCGAAGAAGAAAGTACCAATTAAATCCGCAATGAGAGAAAAATTAGAGTTATATGTACCAAGTCCCACACCTTTACTTTAACTTATCATGCTGCCTCAGAGGAAATGGACCATATTGTCAGCTGAAAGTCTTATGATAGAGGTAGCTAGAATTCTTCAGATAAGTTAGGGGACTTAAATGTCAGGTCATAGTAAATGGGCTACTACAAAACACAAAAAGGCTGCACTTGATCAGAAGCGTGCAAAATTATTTGCTAAATACATTAAAAATATTGAAGTGGCTTCACGTCTAGGTGGACCTGATCTTGAGGGTAACCCTGCTTTAGACCTAGCAGTAACAAAGGCTAAAAAACAATCTGTTCCTAATGACAACATTGATCGTGCTATTAAACGCGGTGCTGGTCTTGTTGGTGGTGGTGTTGAATACCAAAACATTATGTATGAAGGCTATGGCCCTCAAGGAACGGCTATTCTCATTGAATGTCTTACTGAAAACAAGAACAGAGCTGCAGCAGATGTTCGAGTAGCAGTTTCTCGTAATGGTGGAAATATGGGTGATCCAGGTTCTGTTGCTTATATGTTTACACGTAAAGGTGTAATTGATATGCCTAAAAAAGACTTGAACGAAGATGATGTTCTTTTAGCTGTTTTAGATGCTGGCGCAGAAGAGGTCAATGATGAAGGCGATAGCTTTGAAATTATTTCAGATGCAAAAGATTTAAAAGCTATCAGCACTGCTCTAGAAGATGCTGGTATGGAATATGAATCAGCCGAATCAGCTTTCGTTCCTTCGGTAAAGGTTGAACTTGATCTTGAAGGTGCGAAAAAATTCATGCGTCTTGTAGATGCTCTTGAAGATCTTGACGATGTCCAAGAGATTCACTCAAATGCAGATATTTCTGGAGATGTTCAGAAGCAATTGCAAGAAGAGGAATAAAAGATATCTCTACGCAACAAGCTAAAGTTTTAGGTATAGATCCAGGTCTCACACGATGTGGACTTGGGGTAGTTACTGTTGACCGCTTTAAAAAAGCTCAACTTGTTGAAGTAGGGGTAGAGGGTTCTACACCAGATTTCGCTTTAGAAGATCGGCTTTTTATCATCCACAATGCGATTGTGAAGTGGTGTGACAAACATCAGCCTGATGCCATGGCTATTGAGCGTGTTTTTTATAACCAAAACGTTTCAACAGCAATGGCAACAGCACAAGTTGTTGGTCTAGCGATGGTTGAGGCTAAGAAAAGGGATATTCCTGTTGAGCTCTTTACTCCTTCGCAAGTAAAGTCTTCAATTACTGGACATGGGAAAGCTAACAAAGATGCTGTTACCAAGATGGTTATGAAATTCTTAAAACTTAAAGAGGTACCGCGCCCTGCAGATGCTGCAGATTCACTTGCCATTGCGTTAACTTATGCTTGGCGCAGAAGCCCGCAGCAACGGCATGCAACAGCTAATACCATGACTATTGCTCAACAAAAGTGGATTGATGCAGAGATGAAGTTGAAAGCGCGGGGAAAATAATCATGATTAGTACTATTACTGGTAAAGCATTACATTTAGATTTAGACTCTGCTGTTATTGAGGTCAGTGGTATTGGATTTAAAGTATTCATGACTCCAGATACCTTAAGTACTGTGAAACTTCATCAACAAGCTAGTCTTCAGACCTACCTTGCAGTTAAAGAAGATTCACTAACGCTCTTTGGTTTCAAAACTCCTTATGAACGAGAAGTTTTTGAAACTTTGTTAGCAGTTAATGGCATTGGTGCAAAAACTGCTCTTTCTATCCTTTCTGTTTATTCTCCTGAAGATATAGCTTTACATGCAAATGCAGGAGACGATAAAGCATTTTCTAAAGTTCCAGGTATTGGACCTAAAGGAGCTCGCCGTATTGTATTAGAACTTGCAGACAAATTAGTACCAGCAGAAGATAGCTCACAGAAAAAGAATAAAAATAAAACATCAGATCATTATGATCAGGCAGTGCTAGGTCTGGTAGGTCTTGGCTGGAGTGAAAAAGAATCTAAAAAATCTCTCGATGCACTTATTGATAGTGATGCTAAGTATAAAGATGCAACAGTAGCTCAACTTTTGAAAGATACACTAGCAGCAATTGGTAAGGCTTCTCGATGAGTAACGAGTTTGAAAATTTTGATGAAGAGCGCATTGTTTCTTCACTACAAAGTGATACAGACGGTGAACTTGAGAAGGCACTACGTCCGAAAAGTCTTGAAGAATTCATTGGCCAGGAGCGCATTAGAGAACAATTAGAGTTAGTGCTTAAAGCAGCAAAAATCAGGAATGCAAGTGCAGACCATGTTTTACTCAGTGGTCCTCCAGGTTTGGGCAAAACTACTTTAGCTATGATTGTGGCTCATGAAATGGTTGTTCCATTGCGTATTACTTCTGGTCCAGCGCTACAAAATGCTGGTGATTTAGCAGCTATTTTGTCTTCATTGACTGAAGGTGAAGTTCTTTTCATTGATGAAATTCACCGTATGTCAAGAGCAGCAGAAGAGATGCTTTACATGGCAATGGAAGATTTCAGAGTAGATGTTGTTGTTGGTAAAGGTCCTGGAGCCACCGCAATTCCATTGGAATTACCACCTTTTACTCTTGTGGGTGCAACAACGCGTAAAGGCTTGTTGCAAGGACCGCTTCGTGATCGTTTTGGATTATCTTTGCAGATGGATTTTTATAATGAAGAAGAAATTGAAAAGGTAGCTGCTCGCTCTTCAACATTATTAAACCTTGACGCTAAGCCACAAGCTCTAAAAATTATTGCTTCACGTTCACGTGGTACACCACGTATTGCTAATAGATTATTACGCCGAGTCAGTGATTGGGCTTTAGTAAAAAACGATGGACTCATTGATACTCAAGCCGCAGAGATTGCTTTAGATATGTATGAAGTGGACCATCGTGGCCTAGATAGGTTAGATAGAGCTGTACTCGAATCGCTCATCACGAAATTTAATGGTGGTCCTGTAGGTCTATCAACCCTTGCTGTTTCTGTGGGTGAAGAAGTAGAAACAGTGGAAACAGTTGCTGAACCTTTCTTGATGAGAGAAGGTTTCATGGGCAGAACTCCGCGTGGAAGAGTTGCATTGCCAGCAGCATATGAACATCTTGGTCTTACACACTATTCACGTCAAGAAGATTTATTTTCTGGATTGGATTCTATTGACTGAGCAAAAATTTGTAAGAGCTGAACAAGGCTCAAGTGTTAGAATGAGCAAGAATGTCTTTAAGTAAAGGATTATGATTTAATGTCTCAGACGCGTCGTTCGCTACGAAACACAAGGAAGGTTTCTACTACCTCCAAGAGGGGTTATGGCTCGCTAGCTTCTTTAGCTCTCATCTTTGTGCTACTTATTGGTGGTCTTGCGCTAGCAGTTATGAAAGCTGGTGCGAGTTGGACACCCAAATTAGCTCTAGATTTAGAGGGTGGAACTCAAATGATTTTAGCCCCTAAAGTTAGTGGTGGTGGAGAAATTAACCAGCAACAGCTTAACCAAGCAGTTGAAATTATTCGTCAACGTGTGGATGCTTCTGGAGTTTCTGAGGCAGAAATTACCACTCAAGGTGGTAAAAATATCTTAGTCTCTCTTCCTGGTATCCCTGATGAAAAGACACGTGAACTTATTCAAGCCTCAGCTCAAATGACTTTCCGTCCAGTACTTGAAGAAGCTGTTTCTCAAGCAGGTCAAGCAACGCCAGATGTACCGGTAGGTACTGGTAAAGGCACTGATGGTAGTGACTTAAATTGGATTACTCAAGCTGATAAAAATAAATATATGGCTTTAGATTGTACTAAGCCACAGCCAAAACCAACCCAAGCCTCAGATCCAAACAAGGCACTAGTTACTTGTAATACTGGTCAAGATACTCATATAAAGTACATTCTTGGTCCAGTTGAAGTCAATGGTTCAGATCTCAAAGACGCAAGTGCTGGTTTAGCTAGCTCATCTAGTGGCGCTAGCACTGGACAATGGGCTGTTAATCTGCAATTCAATGACCAAGGTACCAAGAAATTTGCTGATGTTACTAAACGCCTCAACAGCAAACAAGGAGTTCAAAATCAATTTGCCATTACCTTAGATGACCAAGTTGTTTCTGCACCTGGGACTAATGCTGCAATCTTGAATGGACAAGCACAAATTACTGGTAGCTTCAATGAACAAACTGCTCAGGCTTTAGCTCAACAACTTAAATATGGTGCATTGCCTATTAGCTTTGATATTCAAAGTGATGAGCAAGTTTCTGCTACTCTAGGTGGGCAGCAACTTAAAGCTGGACTTATTGCCGGACTGATTGGTCTGGGCTTAGTAGTGCTATATTCATTCTTCCAATATCGGGCACTTGCTTTTATTACCATTCTTTCTTTAGCAGTTGCTTCTTTATTAACTTATCTATTTGTTACACTTTTCAGTTGGAGTGAAGGTTATAGATTATCTCTTGCCAGTGTTGCTGGCTTGATTGTTTCCATCGGTATTACCGCGGACTCTTTCATTGTCTTCTTTGAACGTGTACGTGATGAACTTAGAGATGGAAGAAGTCTAGTTACAGCAGTACAAGAAGGCTGGCGTAGAGCAATCAGAACAATTATTGCTTCAGATACAGTGAACTTCCTTGCAGCTATTATTCTCTTCTTCCTAGCGGTTGGAAACGTGCGTGGTTTCGCCTTTACCCTAGGTTTAACTACGGTTGTTGATTTAATTGTAGTAACTTTGTTTACCTATCCTATGATGCAAATCATCTCTCGTACCCGTTTCTTTGCAGAAGGTCACCCAATGTCTGGACTAGACCCAAATCAGCTTGCTGTTGAAGGTAAAACATATCAAGGTCGTGCAGGTTATGTGAGTAAGAGCGAGCAACGTTTAACAGAACAATCTATGACAATTGCCGAGCGTAAAGCGTTACAAGCACAACAAGAGAATATTGAGGGTGAGGAAAACTAATATGGCGAATTTTGCACAATTTGGTAATGACCTTCACTCTGGTCGTAAATCTTTTGACATCATCGGAAAACGCAAACTCTGGTATCTCATTGCTCTAATTTGTATTGTTTTATCAATCTTGGTACCCGTTGTTAAAGGTGGCTTTAATTTAGGTATTGAATTCCGTGGTGGTTCTGAATTCCGTGTTTCACAGCTTCAAGATCCAAAAGATAAGATTTCTGATGCCGAACAGACTACAAATCAAGTTGCTCCCAATAGTAATCCAAAAGTTACAACTGTTGGTAATGATGCGTTAGTGGTGCAAACAGATCAGCTACAAGATGCTCAATCTCAACAATTGAGGCAAGCACTGAGCCAAAAGCTGAATGTTCCAAATGATAAAGTAACATCATCTTTTATTGGACCTACATGGGGTCAAGATGTTACAAAATCTGCGTTGCGAGCACTCGTCATTTTCCTCCTTGCTGTTTCTCTTGTTATGGCACTTTACTTCCGTACATGGAAGATGTCACTAGCTGCAATCCTTGCTTTGCTTCATGACCTAATCCTTACAGCTGGAATTTATGCTATTACTGGTTTTGAAGTAACCCCTGCAACAGTTATTGGTTTCTTAACGATTCTTGGGTACTCAATGTATGACACTGTGGTGGTCTTTGACAAGATTCGTGAAAATACCAGGAATCTTGATAGCGATATGACACGAACTTTCAAGGATCAGGTTAACCTTGCTGTGAATCAAACTTTGGTACGTTCTATCAACACCTCTGTCGTTGCAGTATTACCAGTTGCTTCTATTTTGTTTATTGGTGCTTTTTGGCTTGGTGCAGGCACGTTGAAAGATATTTCTTTAGCTTTGTTCATTGGAATTTTGGTGGGAACTTATTCCACTATTTTCATTGCTTCACCTATTTATGAAAACCTTCGTGAAAACGAGCCAAAGATTAAAGCTCATGATGCTCAAGTTGAGCATGCAGCAATTCAGGAGTAACTTATTAAGTAAGGCAAAGCACGAAAGGGGAGTATCGTGAGCGATGAAAATCCTATGACCCGCCCTATTAATATGGGAAAAAGGCGTGCTTGGGCCAAAGTACAACTTGCAAAACTTGCCGGTAAGCAAATTGTAGATCCACCAGAATTTTTAAAGCCGCTCTTAGAAGTAGTTGAGCGCGAAAATCCACAGGCAGATACTTCTGAAATTTTACGTGCCTATAAAGTTGCTGAAGAAAAGCATGAAGGGCAATTTCGTAAGTCTGGAGAACCATTTGTAACCCACCCAGTTGCTGTTGCCAAAATTTTGGCTGAATTAGGTGCCTCAGGGGAGATTCTTCAGGCTGCTTTATTGCACGATACTGTTGAAGATACTGATTACACTTTGGAGGAACTCACAGAGGAGTTCGGGCCATCTGTTGCTCATATGGTTAATGGTGTCACTAAATTAGACAAAGTTGTTTATGGTGAAGCTGCACAGGCAGAAACAGTACGAAAAATGCTTGTGGCTATGGCCAAGGATATCCGAGTTCTTCTCATTAAACTTGCTGATCGTACTCATAATGCTAGAACATGGGATGCTATGCCTGCTGATAGAAGAGCAGTTAAGGCAGAAGAAACCATCGAGATTTTTGCTCCCTTAGCGCATCGACTTGGTATTAGTTCTATTAAATGGGAACTTGAAGAACGCTCTTTCCAAGCACTATATCCAAAGGTATATGAGGAAATTGTTCGTATGGTTCAAGAAAGAGCCCCCGAACGGGAAAAATTACTCAAAAAAGTAAAAAAAATCATTGAAGAAGATTTAAAGACAGCACACGTTAAAGCCCAGATTAGTGCTAGAAATAAACACTACTATTCTATTTACCAGAAAATGATTGGTCGCGGTAAAGAATTTGATGAAATATATGACCTTATGGGTGTAAGAATCCTAGTGGATACGGTTAGCGATTGTTATGCAACACTTGGTGCTATTCACGCTCAATGGAACCCTATTCATGGGCGTTTCAAAGACTATATTGCAATGCCGAAGTTTAATATGTATCAATCATTGCATACTACTGTTGTTGGTCCTGAAGGTAAACCTGTTGAAATCCAGATTAGAACATTCGATATGCATGAGCGAGCTGAGTTTGGTTTAGCAGCACATTGGAAGTACAAAGCTAAAAACCGTGGCGAAGATCTTGTTGATAACAAGCCCATTGACAATAAATGGTTACAATCACTTATTGACTGGCAGAATGAAACCGATGATTCTGCTGAGTTTATAGATTCACTTAAACACGAAATTGGTGGCACTGAGGTTTACGTGTACACGCCTGCTGGAGAAGTTAAAGCATTACCTGCAGATTCTACTCCTGTTGACTTTGCTTATGCTGTACATACTGATGTAGGTAGTAGAACTATAGGCGCACGTATTAATGGAAAAATGGTTCCACTTTCTACAGTTTTAAACAACGGCGATACTGTACAAATTATCACTTCAAAAGATAATAACGCTGGTCCGAGCCGAGATTGGCTTGATTTTGTAAAAAGCGCTCGTGCTAGAAACAAAATTAAGCAATGGTTTAGCAAAGAACGAAGAGATGAATATATAGAGCAAGGCAAGAGCGAACTTGTTAAATATATGCGTAAGCAGAATATGCCGTATCATCGTTTGATTACTCCTGAAGCCTTGAGTGTGCTTGTAGATGAATCTCGGTATTCTACCCTTGATAACATTTATGCTGCCTTAGGATCAGGAGACCTTCAAGCTAAAACGATTGCTCGCAAACTTCTTAATATTCATGGTGGTGAAGAAGCTGCTGAAGAAGAAGTCATTGAAGAGGTAACACCTTTTACTAAACGTAAACAGCAATCTTCTGAAACTGGTGTTTATGTTAATGGTGTTACTGGTGTAGATATTAAATTGGCGCCGTGCTGTCACCCTGTTCCAGGAGATGAAATCTTTGGTTTTGTTACTCAAGGAAATGGTATTACGGTGCACCGTAAAGCCTGTACGAATAGTAAAGAACTCATGAAGCAAAAAGACAGGTTAATTGACGTTTCGTGGAGTAACAATGATAAGGGTACGTATACTATCGAGTTACAAGTTGAAGCTTTAGATAAAGCTGGTCTTCTGAGCGAAGTGGTCAGTACCCTTGCAGAGAATAAAGTAAGTATTACTTCTGCTGATGTGAAGACTTCAGATGATAGGTTTGC
The DNA here is from genome assembly GCA_047605865.1 of Micrococcaceae bacterium. Lineage (GTDB taxonomy): Bacteria > Actinomycetota > Actinomycetes > Actinomycetales > Micrococcaceae > JASGDC01. The sequence continues at coordinate 20,678 of JASGFC010000004.1, forward strand.
ACTTCTAAATTTTGTTTTTGAGATGGCAGACCCGCACCATTTAGAATCTGTGATGAAGGCTGTGCGTCAAGTTGACGGCGTGTTTGATGTATACCGAAAAAACGGCTAGTTATCGCCGGGGTTTGTGGCATGGGGTAGTGCTCTTTGGCTCTTCTGACACGTTCAAGGGCTCTGGGAGCAAGTTTGCGTTTATTCTCACGTAGTCGCTGTTCTACATCATTGTAATTGGTAATAGTTTTCAAAAGATAAAGGTATTTTGCTGCTTCGCCACTATTATGACATTCCAAAGATAAATCAAAAGCAGTGCGTTCAGGGGTTGTGACTCTTTGCCGAGAAAGGTAAAGAATATCTTGTGGTTCTAAACTCATTTCGTGGATACGAGTGCAAGCAAATTTAAATTTCTTACTGGTACGTTGTCCAGGGTCACAGGTGATATCGATAAAATCTGGTGCTTTAATCAATCCGTAAATCCATAAGGCTGTGAGCCAAGAGAATGTTATTTTATGGTGAAGCGTAGCTGGAATAACTGAGGCAACAGCTTGGACTCGCACTTCTGGAGAGTCACGATAGCCTGTAGAAACGTAAACATTACCGATGTAGTGTTTCAGGATGCCATCAATGCATAATGCTTGGAGTTCATGAGGGGTAAAATCACGACCCGAAATGAAAATATCTTCAGGTACTACTACTTGTTGCAATTCCATGTGTTAAGTATTCAAGAAAAGCTAGCAAAGCAAAAGCAATTGTGTTGTTTTAACTAAAAAATATTGCTGAAACTGTAGCTTAAGCTGAATTATTGGCTGGAATTTGTTGTTATTCCACAACTACTTGCTTAACATATCGAGCCAGCTTTTCTTGGTAGCCAGCTCTTCTTCTAATTGATTTTTTTCATCTCCACTTGCACTGGCAATTTGCTCTTCTAGCTTTTCAATAGCTTCATTAAGCTGGGTAATCATGGCAGAACTGCGAGCTGCCTTTTCAGGGTCGTTATCTCGCCAGTTTTTCTCTTCTGCATCTTTATGTGCTTTTTCAACGGCACGCATCCTATTTTCAATGTCTCGTTGTTGAGTACGTGGCACCATTCCTGCAGCTTCAAAACGTTCAGTGATTTCTTTAAGTTTTTTCCTTGAGCTTTCAACATCTTTGATAGGTAAGAGAGCCTCTGCTTCGTTGAGAGCAGCAAGTTTTGGCTCTACATTTTGGGCTAACTCTTGATCTTTTTCTTCCATGGCTTTTTGTTTGTTATCGAAAAAGACCTGTTGTGCATCACGAAATTGAGTCCAGAGTTTCTCATCTTCTTTACGTGCAACTCGTGGTGATGATTTCCACTGATCCATGAGCTTTTTATACTCTTTGGTAGTTTCTACCCAATCCGTTGAGTCTTGAATGCTTGTAGCTTTTTCAATGAGAGCTCTTTTAGCTTTTTTAGCCTCATTGTTTTTCTTACTTTGCTGTGTATAGAATTCACGACGGTTTTTATCAAAGATATTTCGTGATTTTTTAACCCGTTGCCATAGTTCATCTTCTTGAGCTTTTGGAATACGTGGACCAGTTTTTTGTGCTATTTTCCAGTTATCGAAAGCTGTATTAATTTTCTCGGTACTTTGTTTCCATTGAGTTTTAGCAGGGTCTTGACCTGCAATTTCTTCAAAAGATTTTACAATGGCTTCACGATTTTCAATAGCTTGTTGCAGGTTTATTTTGCGTTGCTCTTCTTCTTGAACCTTAAGTGCTGATATTTTTTCTTCAACATTACTTAAGCGTTGTTTAAGAGCTTCAGTGTTACCGAATGCTTTAGACTCATCAATGTGTTTCTTCAGTTTGTCTACTGAAGCTGCAATATCTTTTGCAGAAGCACCATGTTGTTCTACACGCTGCTCGTTCAGTTTGACTGATGCTTCCAGTGCATCGTATTTTTTAGTGAAATAGGCAAGGGCATCTTCAGGCTTTGAATTGGGTACTTGTCCAAGAAGTGTAGCGTTTTCGTCATGGCCTAAATAAACTCTTCCTTCAGAATCGACATAGCCGAGGTCGTTTGTTAAAGTTGGCTCAGTCATGATGAAATACCCCTTAGTAAATTCTCTTGTATGTCTAGTTTATCGTGAAACTTTGTATTTGTACTTTATCTTTTGGTGCCCCGTCAGCAGATCCATCAGAGGTGCCTGCTTGTGCAATTTTATTGAGAACATCCATACCACTGGTAACTTTACCAATAACGGTATAACCGCCTGCAGTATCAGAAGGAATTTTAGAATCTTTATACACTAAGAAGAACTGGCTACCTTGTGAATAAGCATTTCCTGATTGGCGTGCAACAGCTACAGTTCCTGCAGGGTAGTTATCGCCTTGAGGAGCGTTTTCAATAGGACCCCAACTGAAATCAGGTCCACCAGTACCATCGCCACGAGGGTCTCCACATTGTAGGACGTAGATTTCACTGGTAGTTAAGCGATGGCAACTAGTGTTATTAAAGAATTTTTTATCGCTGAGAGATTTAAAGACAGATACACCTTGTGGTGCTTTTGTACCATCAAGTTGAAGTTGGATATCACCTTGAGAAGTTTTAATATTACCGGTTAGTGTTTTACCTGCTGCGATAGTTTTAGCAGGGACATCTCCGGTGTTACTATCTGTGGAAGTTGGAGCTGCTTGGGTCACTGACTGATCATGGTTATAAAAGGTATAGCTAACTCCACCGATAGCACCAATTGTAAGGATTGCCGCAACGGCAATAACGTTGTTCTTTCGAGAATTGCTCATGGGTATTATTATATAATGTAATTATCTCTTATCCAGCATAGCTACAAGGACAATACATGGCACGAAAAGCTTCACTTTCAGGTTTTCCAGAATGGCTACCTGAAGAACGTGCTATTGAGGTCCACTGTATTGATATTTTAAGAAAAGTTTTCTTGCTTCACGGCTTTAGTGAGATTGAAACGCGGGCGGTTGAGCCAATTTCTCAGATGCTTCAAAAAGGTGAAATTGATAAAGAAATTTATGTTATTTCTCGTTTTCACGATGAAGGTTCCTCAAAAAAAGATCCTTTGGCTTTGCATTTTGATTTAACAGTACCTTTTGCTAGGTATGTTAAAGACAATGTACCTTTTCTTAATTTTCCTTTCAAACGTTTTCAAATTCAAAAAGTATGGCGTGGTGAACGTCCACAAGATGGAAGGCAACGAGAATTTACTCAGGTCGATATCGATATTGTTAATGAAGAAACCCTACCCCTTGAGAGTGAAGCAGAGCTTTTAACAACAATATTGGAAGCATTAAAAGCACTACCTTTACCAGGTTTTACAGTAAGAATTAACAATCGTAAAATCTCTGAGGGGTTCTATCGTGCTCATGGGATAGAAAATCCCAGTAAAGTATTACAACTTATCGACAAATTAGAAAAAATTGGCCCTGAAAAAGTGAGCCAACTTTTGCATCAAGAAGGTCTTACAGCTAAGCAAATTGAAGCAGCACTTTCTTTAGCTCAGATTAGGGATCATGATACTGACAGGGCGTTATCTCAGGCTAAAAGTTTGATGGCAGATGCATCTGACTCTGATCTCTTTGATCAAGGTTATCAAGAACTGCAACAGCTACTTTCCATGATAGATACTGAGCATATTGATATAGATTTTAGTATTGCTCGTGGACTTGATTACTATACTGGCACTGTTTATGAAACAGAATTGACAGGTCATGAAGATTTAGGTTCTATTTGCTCTGGCGGGCGCTACGATTCCTTAGTTCACCTTGGGAAGAAGAGTTACCCTGGAGTTGGAATTTCAATTGGGCTTTCTAGATTATTGTCAAGACTTATTGGAAACGAACTTATCACGATGAATCGTAAACATCCTGCAGTGGTCTATATTGCCTTAAACAATGACCAAGAGCGTAGACAGGTTGCAGAAGTTGCTCAGAAACTTCGTAGTCGTGGAATTCCAGTAGAGCAAAGTTTAAAAGCGGCAAAATTTGGTAAGCAAATTAAAAATGCCGATAAATTAGCTATCCCTTATGTGTGGTTTATTCAAGAAGATGGTAGCCATCAAATTAAAGATATCCGAACGGGTAAGCAGTTCGAGGTTGATGCTGCAACGTGGACACCAGCTACAGAAGAACTCACTCCGTCCTTAATCACACACTTTAACTGATAAGATAATGTCATAATTCTTTTATTTCCCAAACTTTTAAGGACTAGACTTATGTTGCGTACGCATCAAGCAGGCACTTTATCTGCACAAGATATCGGAGAAACTGTAACTTTGACTGGCTGGGTTGCTCGTCGTCGTGATCATGGTGGCGTTGCCTTTATCGACCTTCGTGATGCATCAGGGGTAGCTCAAGTTGTTATTCGTGATGAAAAAGATTTTGAACATTTACGTAACGAATATGTTTTGAAAGTTACCGGAAAGGTTGAAAAACGTCCAGAAGGTAATGAGAACGAAAACCTCCCTACCGGAGAAATTGAAGTCATAGCAGATGATGTTGAAGTGCTCAACGAGGCTGCAGCTTTACCATTTCAGGTAGATGAGCATATTGAAGTAGGTGAAGAAGCTCGCTTAAAGCATCGTTACCTAGATTTACGTAGACCATCAATGAATCACAACATTCGTTTACGTTCTGAGATGAATAGGGCAGCTCGTCAAGTACTTCATGAAGAGGGTTACATTGAAATCGAAACTCCAACCTTGACTCGCTCCACACCTGAAGGTGCTCGAGATTTTGTGGTGCCAGCACGCTTGAACCCTGGTAGTTGGTACGCTTTGCCACAATCACCACAGCTCTTTAAACAACTTTTACAGGTGGGTGGATTTGAAAAATATTATCAAATTGCTCGCTGCTATCGCGATGAAGATTTTCGTGCTGACCGTCAACCGGAGTTTACACAGCTGGATATTGAAGCAAGTTTTGTTGAAGAAAAAGACATCATGGAGCTTACTGAAAAAATCCTTTCCAGCTTATGGGCTTTGATTGGCGTTGAGGTTCCAGCGCACATTGACCGTATTTCATATGAAGATGCCATGAACAAATACGGTTCAGATAAGCCAGATCTTCGCTATGATCTGGAAATTACTGACATGACAGAATACTTCAAAGACACTACATACAATGTTTTCAAGAATGATTACGTTGGCGCTATTGTGATGCCTGGTGGCGCAAGCCAACCACGTCGTCAACTTGATGCATGGCAAGAATGGGCAAAACAACGTGGTGCTAAAGGACTTGCTTATGTTTTAGTTAAAGAAGACGATTCTCTAGCTGGTCCTGTTGCTAAAAATTTAAGTGATACTGAAAAAGAAAACTTGTGTGAAACAGTTGGCGCAAAAACAGGTGATTGTATTTTCTTTGCAGCAGGTAGCCGTAAAACTTCTCAAGAGTTGTTAGGTGCTGCACGTCAAGAAATTGCTAGCAGAGTTGGTCTTATTAAAGATAATTCCTGGTCATTTGTGTGGGTTGTAGACTGGCCAATGTTTGAATCAACCTCAGATTCAGATGATGTGGCTGTAGGAAGTGGACAATGGACAGCACTTCACCATGCTTTTACCTCGCCTCAACCTGATTTTATGGACACTTTTGATAAAGACCCGGAGAATGCACTTGCTTATGCTTACGATATCGTAGTCAATGGCAATGAAGTTGGTGGTGGTTCCATCCGTATTCATAATTCCGATGTTCAAGAACGAGTTTTTGAAGTCATGGGCTTAAGTCCTGAAGAAGCTAATGATAAATTTGGTTTCTTACTAGAAGGTTTCAAATATGGTGCACCTCCACATGGTGGAATTGCCTTTGGATGGGACAGAGTTGCTGCTTTGCTTTCAGGTTCTGAATCAATCCGAGATGTTATTGCATTTCCAAAGTCTGGTGGTGGTTTTGATCCACTTACACAAGCTCCAGCTCCTATTACTGCTGAACAGCGTAAAGAAGCAGGTGTGGATGTAAAGCCTGAACAGTAACAAAGATAAAGCTTATAATCAGCTGTTAATTCTTTCAAAGTTGCTTTTAGTCTTACGTCTGAGAGCAACTTTGCTTTATGATGTAATGGTATTTGTAATTTTTAAGACAAGGGAAACAGGTAATGTTCGGAAAAAAACATGAAGAACTAGAACAAGAATCACACGAATCTGTTGTAGCTTCTGCTGGTAGAAAGACTAAGAAAGTCTTTAAGAGAATCATTTGGACAGTTGTCCTTTTGGCAATTTTGGCTATTGCAGCTGTCGCTTGGTACTACTACGGTACAGCTAAGACTGAAAAATGTAACGTCACTCGTGTTGAGCAGCAAGGTTTCACTAACGCTTCTACATACCGTGTATACACTCAGCCATCAACTGGTTCCACAGACAAGTGTGGTGTAATGGGTGTTCACGATACTATGGCTTACATGAACTTCAACTCTGCAGATCTTTTCGGTCAGATTCAAGAGGGTCACAACTACGAAATCAAGAACTACGGTTTCCGTAATGGTTTCTTCGGCTGGTTCCCTAACATTGTTAGCGTCAACGAAATTGGTGGAGCAACAACAACAGCAGCAACTCCTGCAGCAACACCAGCAACATCATAATTTATTACTAAAAAGACGGTTCGGATGATACCCGGACCGTCTTTTTGTTTGTCTTGTTAGTGGCTCATCCCAATCTTTTCGTAAATGTTCTTCACCCATTGTGGTGCCCACCAGTTCCATTTAGCACCCATAAGAGTCATAGTAGCTGGTACTAGCAAGCACCTAACAATAGTGGCATCAAGCAAAACGGCAAAAGCAAGACCTGCACCAATTTCTTTAAGTTGCAGCAGGTCCCCGAAGGTAAAACCGATGAAGACTGTCATGATGATAATGGCAGCAGATGTAATAATACGTCCTGAGTTTTGTAAACCAAGTGCAATGGATTCATCATTACTTGCAGCTTTATCGTGATGTTCTTTGACACGTGAAATTAAGAACATCTCGTAGTCCATTGCTAAACCAAAGCCAAAAACCAAAACAAAGATAATCATGATGGTATCTACTCCAGTGACGTTTTGAGCATTAAAGTGGAGTAGTTGAGCAAGGTGCCCATCTTGGAAACCCCAAGTGAGCATGCCTAGAGTAGCACTAAGAGATATAGCGCTAATGATGAGAGCTTTCAGTGGAATCATCAAGGAACCAGTCATGAGGAAGAGCAAAAAGAAGGTTGCAAGGCCAATAATAACAGCAGCTAAGGGCGCTTGCCGCATCATGGACTTATTAAAGTCTAGAGAATCTGCTTCAGAGCCAGTAATCCAGGTATTAAAGTCTGCAGGTCGATGATCTCGAAGATAGCTTACAACTTCTGGTCCTGTTTGATCGTTGCCTTTAGTGTGTTCTAGTTGCACGATACTAAATGCGTTACCGTTCTTTGTCGCAACAGGTGTGAAAGATTTAATGCCGTTAACGTTTCCCAGAGATGTAATGTAATCTTGAAGTTTTTCAGGTGACGCATCAGTAACGATTTCTGCATAGGGAGAAATTGCATAAGGGAAGTTCTCTTCTAGATTGTTGAAAAAAGTAAGTGAAGGTGATTCATCTCCCAGTGATTCAAGGGTTGAATTTTCAGCTTTCATATGGATTGCAGGACTTGCCATTGCTAATAAGAGCGCAAGTGTACCTAAAAAAGCTACCCAAGGATGTTGCTGAACTTTTCGAGTTAGTTTAGAGAAAAAGCCATTTTCTGGCGCAATCATGCCAAACTTTGAGAGTAAAGGGCCTAGTTTTGGAATTTTATACAATGAAGGTGTTTGTACTAGTTTTTTTCCAAAAATGCTAAGTAAAGCTGGAATGAGTAAGATTGATGTCACAATTGAGATTAAGACTGCCATCACGCCGCCGAAGGCAATATTCTTAATGAGAGTAGGCTCGAAAACAAGCAGTGCAGATAAACACAGCGCAACGGTTATACCTGAAAAAATAACGGTTTTTCCTGCTGTAGCTATTGAAAGACCAATCGCATTGAGAAGTTTTTCGTCTTCAGTACCACCTTCAAGATGTTGGTATTCTTCGCGAAAACGCGACACAATGAATAAACCGTAATCGATGGCCAAACCTAAAGCAACAATTGAAATCGTGTTAATAACCATCGTGTCTACACTGATAAAGAAAGTAGAGATCCACACTATACCCAAAGCGCATGTGATGGTTGCTAGTGCACTAATAAGAGGAATTCCAGCGGCAAGGAATCCACCAAACATTAAAACCATAATAATGAGAGCAAAAGGTAAAGAGGAGACCTCTGCCTTTTCAAGGTCATGTTTTGTCATGGTCTTGAATTCTTCGTTAATAAAGATACTGCCACCAACATCTGTCTGAGCAGTAGGGTTAATAACTTTAATTTTGTTACCAAGGTCATTGAGTTTAGTTTTAAGAGCATCAAGGTTTTTGTTGTGGTTTGCTGTTGCTTTTTTATTATCAACCACGACATTTACCAAAAATCCATCTTTTGAAGGCGATATCAAAGCTGCCTGTTTGGCAGTATCTGTTAAGGGATTGTCAAATTCAGTGACAGCAGGATTACTTTTAATTTCAGTACCATACTCATTAAGCAATTGTGTGTATTGCAACATTTTGGGGTCAGTAGGGTTTAGAGGAGTCTGGGTAACCATTAGCATAATGTTTTTGTCAGAGTTTTCATTATCCTCTTCAGTTTCGCCAAGCATTTGGCGAGCATGAAAACTTTCTTCTTTAACGCTAGGCACAGAATTTCCTGCTTTTTGGAAAAGTGAAGGCCCTGCTATTCCGGTAAGGGAAAAAATTGCGGCTGTAAGCAGAATCAAAAGCCAGAGAAGAATTGCTGAAATCCTATGTGTTGCAACATATTTACCTAATTTATTTAGCACACATTAATTTTAACCGATAGACTTTATTAGTATGGTTGACCTTTTTTCGCAACAATATGAGCACGATGATTCTTTAGGTGCTGTTGATCAACGTACTCCACTTGCGGTACGTATGCGACCACAAACTTTGGAAGAAGTCCTAGGACAAGATCATGTTTTGCATCCAGGGGCACCGCTTCAGATGCTTGCTGAAGCTGATGATTCCACCAGTAATGTTGGCCCAAGTTCTGTGATTTTATGGGGGCCACCTGGGACAGGGAAAACAACGCTTGCTCATGTTATTTCAAGAGGTTCAGCTCGAAAATTCGTAGAGTTATCTGCCATTACCTCAGGAGTTAAGGATGTTCGTCAAGTGATGGAGCAGGCTTTAACTGATCGTGATGTGCATGGTATTACTACTATTTTGTTCTTAGATGAAATTCATCGCTTTAATAAAGCTCAGCAAGATGCTTTATTACCCGGGGTAGAAAATAGGTGGGTGGTCTTAGTTGCAGCTACAACAGAAAACCCAACATTTTCCGTTATTTCTCCATTGCTGAGTCGATCAATTTTGGTTAAGCTCAAAGCTTTGACAGAAAAAGATATCAAAGTTCTCATTCAGCGAGCACTTGATGATGAGCGAGGCCTTCAGGGTAAGTTCACTCTTGATGAAGAGGCGCTTAATTTCTTGGCTCAGTTAGCTGGTACTGATGCTAGACAAGCGCTGACTACGCTGGAGGCATCTGCTGCTGTTGCTGCTCATGTGCATCCAGAAAATCCTAAAATTAGTATCAAAGATTGTGAGCAAGCTCTTGATCGTGCATCTTTGAAATATGATAAATCAGGAGACCAGCACTATAACGTGATTAGTGCTTTTATTAAATCTGTTCGAGGAAGCGACCCCGATGCGGCCCTGCATTATGCGGCTAGAATGTTGGAATCTGGTGAAGATCCGCGATTCATTGCCAGACGTATCATGATTCTTGCTGCTGAAGACATTGGTTTAGCAGATCCAAGTGTATTACAAACAGCAACTGCTGCTGCTCAAGCTATTCAATTAGTAGGAATGCCTGAAGCTCGTATCATTTTAGCTGAGGCTATAGTTCATGCAGCTACAGCACCAAAATCTAATGCTGTATACCGTGGAATTGATCAAGCATTAGAAGATGTGCGTAGTGGCAAGGGTAGGAGTGTGCCACAGCACTTACAGGATTCTCATGCAACAGAATACGATAAAACAGGGCAAGCGTATAAATATGCTCATGATTACCCACACCATGTTGTTCAACAGCAGTATCTGCCTGATGATCTTGTAGGAACAAGGTATTATGAACCTTCAGTCAATGGTTTTGAAGCTACAGTGTCTCAACGTCTTGAAAGTCTTAACAAGATGTTAGGGAAAACTCCATAACATACAGCGTATTCAACTTTGTTTTCAAGGAAATCTCAAGTATAGTATGTAGAGTTACTGGCAATAAGCTAGTGGCATTGTAATTTGTAACTACTATTTTAATTATTTGAGGCCTTACTTAATGACTACTCAAAATTCAAAGGTCGCTGTCCCACAGGTTGCTGTGGATGACATCGGTTCTGATGAAGATTTTTTAGCTGCTATCGACAACACCATTAAAGATTTTGATGATAATGACCTTGTAGAAGGTACTGTTGTAAAAGTTGATCGTGATGAAGTTCTTCTAGACATTGGATATAAAACAGAGGGTGTAATCCCAGCTCGTGAATTATCTATCAAAAATGACGTTGACCCTTCTGAACAGGTCAAAGTGGGCGACAAAATCGAGGCTTTAGTTCTTACTAAAGAAGACAAAGAAGGCCGCCTAATTCTTTCTAAAAAGCGTGCACAATATGAACGTGCTTGGGCAGATATCGAAAAAATCAAAGAAGCTGACGGTGTTGTTTCAGGTAAGGTCATTGAAGTTGTTAAGGGTGGTCTCATTCTTGACATTGGACTTCGTGGATTCTTGCCAGCATCTTTGGTTGAGATGCGCCGTGTTCGTGATCTTGATCCATACATTGGTCAAGAACTTGATGCAAAAATTATTGAACTTGATAAGAACCGTAACAATGTTGTTCTTTCTCGCCGTGCATTCCTTGAACAGAGCCAGTCAGAAGTTCGCAGTACTTTCTTGAATGAACTTGCTGTTGGTCAGGTTCGTGAAGGTCACGTTTCATCTATCGTAAACTTCGGTGCTTTCGTTGACCTTGGTGGCGTTGATGGTCTTGTTCACGTTTCAGAACTTTCATGGAAACACATTGATCATCCTTCAGAAGTTGTTACTGTTGGAGATCCTGTTACGGTTGAAGTCCTTGAAGTAAACCATGATCGTGAACGTGTTTCACTATCACTTAAAGCTACTCAAGAAGATCCTTGGGAGCGCTTCGCTCGTACTCATGCACTTGGTCAAGTAGTACCTGGTAAAGTCACTAAACTGGTACCATTCGGTGCATTCGTTCGCGTTGCTGATGGTATTGAAGGTCTTATCCACATTTCAGAACTTGCAGTGCGTCACGTAGATTTGGCTGAACAAGTTGTTTCTGTTGGAGATACTCTCTACGTTAAGATTATTGACATTGACCTAGAGCGTCGTCGTATTTCACTTTCTTTGAAGCAAGCCAATGACGGTGTAGATCCAGATGCTGAAGATTTCGATCCAGCTCTTTACGGTATGACTGCAGAGTATGATGAAGAGGGTAATTACAAGTACCCTGAAGGTTTCGATCCAGAAACTAACGAATGGCTCGAAGGTCATGATGAACAGCGTCAAGCTTGGGAAGCTGAATATGCTAAGGCTCAAGATGTTTGGACTGAACACAAGAAGCAAGTAGCTGAACATGCGAAAGCTGATGCAGAAGCTGCAGCAACACCTCAACAAGCTGCACCAGAAGAACAGTCTAACTTCTCTTCAGCACCTGCGAAGAAAGAAGCACCTCAGCAGACTGGTACACTAGCTTCTGATGAAGCGCTTACTGCTCTTCGTGAAAAACTTACGGGTGGAAACGCAGAAGAATAATTTCTGTTCCACTTTCAAGAGACCTTGTACACTACAAGGTCTCTTTTTATGTCTCAATGATGAGTTTGATAGAGTAGAGTTATGTTTTTAATCGGCTTAACTGGTGGCATTGGCGCTGGAAAATCAACTGTACTTAAACTACTTACTAAAAAAGGAGCAATTGCTTTAGAAGCAGATCAACTTGCTCGAGAAATTGTTGAACCTGGTCAGCCAGCATTAGAAAATATCAAGGCTGCTTTTGGAGCTGACATGATTAACGAAGATGGCACTTTGAATAGGCCAGCACTTTCTGCAGTAGCATTTGCTAGTGAAAACCAAGCAAAACTTCTCAATGATATTACTCATCCTGCTATTGAATCTAAAATGTTAGATTTTCTGGATCAGCATCCTGATGATGTTGTTGTATATGAAAACCCTTTACTTGCTGAGCAACTAGATCAGAAAAATTATCACTATGACATGATTGTTTCCGTTGAAGCACCTCAAGAAGAGCGAGTACATCGACTTGTAAACAACCGTAAAATGCGACCTGAAGATGTCTATAATCGTATGGCACTTCAAGTTAATGATGAAAAACGTAGAGAAGCAGCAGATGTTGTTATCGTTAATGATGGCAATGAGGAACAACTTGAAATCATTGTAAACCAGCTCTGGGATATCGCGCAGGATCGAGTACACGGAGAAGAAGATAGCAATGACACAGAAAAAAATAGTTAAACCGGAACGCAAAGTTCCAAGCCTTGCGCAAAATATTAAACGTATTGTTGCTCCCTTTGAAGTCAAGAGTGACTTTGAGCCTGCAGGTGATCAACCACAGGCTATAAAAGAACTAACTCATCGCATTAATGCAGGAGAAAAAGATGTAGTGCTTCTCGGTGCAACTGGTACTGGTAAATCTGCAACTGCGGCATGGCTCATTGAAAAGTTACAGCGTCCAACTTTAGTCATGGTGCAGAATAAAACATTGGCTGCACAACTAGCAAATGAGCTTAAAGATTTGCTTCCTGATAATGCTGTTGAATATTTTGTGTCTTATTATGATTACTATCAACCTGAAGCTTATGTGCCACAGACCGATACTTTCATTGAAAAAGATTCCTCTATTAACGAAGAAGTAGAAAGGCTTCGCCACTCAGCAACAAATTCTCTTCTTACCAGACGTGATGTTGTTGTAGTTTCTACTGTTTCGTGTATTTATGGTTTGGGTACACCTGAAGAATACGTCAATAATATGGTGACCCTTAAACAAGGCGAGGAAATCGATAGAGATGAACTGCTCAGAAAATTTATTGCGATGCAGTACACACGCAATGATATTGATTTCCATCGTGGCACTTTTAGAGTTCGTGGCGATACTGTTGAAATTATCCCTATGTATGAAGAGCATGCCGTTCGTATTGAATTCTTTGGTGATGAGATAGATCGTATTTACACTCTTGACCCCCTCACAGGTGAAGTAATTCGCGAAGAAACAGAAATGTATATTTTCCCAGCATCGCACTATGTTGCTGGACAAGATCGTATGAGCGCAGCAATAGAAAGAATTCAGAAAGAATTAGAAGAGCGTGTTCAAGAGCTAGAAAGCCAGAATAAGTTGGTAGAAGCTCAGCGTTTAAAGATGCGTACTGCCTTTGATCTTGAAAATATGCAGAATATGGGATTCACTAATGGAATTGAGAACTATTCTCGTCATATTGATGGACGTGAAAAAGGAAGTGCTCCTCATTGTTTACTTGATTATTTCCCTGATGATTTTCTGCTGATTATTGATGAGTCTCACGTGACTGTTCCACAAATTGGAGCCATGTATTTAGGGGATATGTCACGTAAAAGAACCCTTGTTGAACATGGTTTCCGACTACCTTCAGCCATGGATAACCGCCCTTTGAAATGGGAAGAGTTCTTAGAACGTATTGGTCAAACAGTGTATCTTTCTGCAACTCCAGGCAACTATGAGCTTGAAAAATCAGATGGGTATGTGGAACAAATTATTAGACCAACTGGTTTAGTTGATCCTAAGATTGTAGTCAAAGCTAGTAAGGGTCAAATTGATGATCTTTACGATGAAATCATGCTCAGAGCTGAAAAAAATGAGCGCGTATTGGTTACTACTCTTACTAAGCGAATGGCAGAAGATTTGACCAATTACCTAACTGAACGTGGTGTTAAGGTTGCTTATTTGCACTCCGATGTTGATACTCTCAAACGTGTTGAACTCTTAACAGCGCTTCGTTCTGGTGTGTATGATGTTCTCGTTGGTATTAACCTCTTACGTGAAGGTTTAGACCTCCCAGAAGTTTCACTCGTGAGTATTCTTGATGCTGATAAAGAAGGATTCTTGCGCTCTACTACTTCTTTAATTCAGACTATTGGCCGTGCTGCACGTAATGTCAGTGGTGAAGTTCATATGTATGCTGACACTATTACCAAATCAATGAAAAAAGCTATTGATGAAACAAATAGACGTCGTGAAAAACAAATTGCTTATAATACCGAACACGGTATTGACCCACAGCCACTACGAAAGAAAATCGCAGATATTACAGATTCGCTCATCAAAGAAGATGCAGATACCCAGAAACTTTTGGAAGAGCCTTTGCCGCAACGAAAGAGTCGAAGTGGGGTAGACCCCGTACAAGATTTGACCGAGGAAATTGCAGAAATGACGGAATCCATGAAAACTGCAGCTAGCGAATTACAGTTTGAGGTAGCAGCTCGCTATCGTGATGAGCTTGTTGAATTGAAAAGAGAACTGAGATTGATTAAGGAAAATCAATAAAGACAAGAGATTTTTCAGAATTTTTTGAGCTAAGTCAGTATAATAAAGTGTAAAGGTGGGGAGAAAACAATGTTAGTACTTGCTATCGTAGCTGTTGCATTATCTGGATTAGGTATTGTCATGATGATTACTGAAGGTGATGGTCTTGATGATAGAAAATCAGAACTTCTGAATCCTGATGCACATCTGATGTTAGAAGAAGTTCCTACTGTTGCACCTGGTCAACTTTCTGAAATTGATAGAGCACGGATTGAAGAAACAATTGCTTCACGAAAAAATTTGCAGCAAAACAATAATTTCTTAGACTGAGATGTCAACCGAACATTCTTTTTAAGGGATGCTTAGCTTATAATGGAAAAGCTATGACTCATCCTATTACTGATACCTTATGGTATCTTACTATTGTTCTGATCCTTGGCCTCTTAGCATTCGATTATTTCTTTCACGTGCGTAAAGCACATGAACCAGAGTTAAAAGAAGCTGCACTCTGGTCTGGAATTTATGTTGCTATCGCAATCGCATTTGGTCTGTGGTTCTATTGGTATGCCGGTAGTAAAGCTGGCATGGAATACTTTGCTGGTTACATTACGGAAAAAGCATTGTCTATAGATAATCTTTTTGTCTTCTTAGTCATTATGTCCAGTTTTAAAGTCCCTCGAAAATACCAACAGAAGGTCCTACTTTTTGGTATTACCTTTGCTTTAATTGCAAGAACAATTTTTATTTTGTTAGGGTCAGCTTTACTTGAGCACTTTACTTGGATGTTCTACATTTTTGGTTTCATTTTGGTCTGGACTGCCTTTTCTTTAATAAATGATAGTGGCGAAGATCACGGTGAAGATGAAGCCAATAATATTATGGTCCGAACTGCGAAAAAAATCTTTAATACTTCAGATAAATATGATGGTGATAAACTTTTCACCACTATTGATGCTAAACGCACGATGACTCCAATGCTCTTGGTCATGATTGCTATTGGTGGCTCGGATTTACTCTTTGCTTTAGATTCAATACCTGCAATTTTTGGACTAACAACAAGTGCATATATTGTTTTTGTGGCAAATGCTTTCTCACTGATGGGGCTACGTCAACTTTTCTTCCTCATTGATGGTTTACTAGATCGCCTGATTTATCTTTCTTGGGGACTAGCAATTATTCTTGGCGGCATTGGTTTGAAATTATTGCTTCATGCGTTGCATGAAAATGATCTACCTTTCATTAACGGTGGTCAAAAAATAACAACAGTTCCAGAAATTACAACAGGGATGTCATTGAGCTTTATCTGTATTGTTTTGGTGGTTACAGTTGTAGCAAGTTTGATGAGTACAGACGGACGTCAGAAGCTCAAAGGGAAGTCATAATTTTCAGTCTTTTTTCAGTTAGTCATGTCATAATTTTCTTGTGAGTGAGACAACTTTTGGACCTGAGACAGCAGAGTATTTACAACAATTGCGTAATGCCCTGCAAGCTATTCATCTTCCCTATAATGTAGCTTCAGCACCTGCTGCCAGACAAAAACAAGATGAACTAGTTAAACAACTTGATGATTACGTCATTCCACGTGTACAACGTCTCAACGCACCTTTATTAGTTGTTGTTGGTGGTTCAACAGGTGCAGGTAAATCAACACTTGTCAATGGTTTAGTTGGAAAGCCAGTCACTCGAGCTGGTGCAATTCGTCCAACTACCAGGCAGCCAATTCTTTTACATAACCCTGCAGATGAAGAATGGTTTTCAAATACTCGTATTCTGCCAGGTCTTGCTAGAATAAGGGGTTCAGTTGTTCAAAATGCGCCAGCACTCAGATCATCTGAAGCAGGTGAAACTCCTGACGCTTCAAAAATTCATTCTCTTGTACTTGTAGCAGACCCAGCTATTCCTCAAGGTTTAGCAATTCTTGATGCCCCTGATGTTGATTCAGTAGCAGATGAAAACCGTATTCTAGCAAAGCAACTTTTAGCCGCCGCAGATCTTTGGCTTTTTGTTACCACTGCTAACCGTTACGCAGATGCTGTTCCTTGGGAGATTTTGCAACAAGCAGCAGAGCGCAACACCACTGTTGCTGTAGTTTTAGACCGAATTCAGCCCAATGCCATTAATGAAATCAGCGCAGATTTGGCTTCACACTTAGTGCGTAGAGGACTTGCTGATGCGCAACTTTTTGTAGTTGAAGAATACCCACTTGATGCTCAAGGAATGTTGCCACCACAGAGTATTGCTCCTATTCGTGGCTGGCTTGTTAACTTAGCTGGAGATACAGAAGCTAAGACTGCCGTCATGCGTAGAACACTTGATGGTGCAATTGCTTCGTTGCTTAAAGGTATTCCACAAATTGATCAAGCTGCAAAAGACCAAATTCTCAAAGACGATGAACTACGTCATGTTGTTGTCCGTTATTACGATGAAGCCATAAAAAATATTATCGAATCTACACACGATGGAATGTTATTGCGTGGTGAATTACTGAGTCGTTGGCAGGATTTCGTTGGTACTGGTGATTTTTTCCGTGAATTTGAACAAAAACTATCCTTTTTTCGTGATAAAGTCACATCTTTCATTACTGGAAAGCAACCACCTACAAAGAATGTTGAAGTAGCTTTAGAAAGCGGACTTTTAACTGTCATGCTTTCTGAAGCTGATAAAGCAGCACAAAATGTTTCACATAACTGGAATATGGACCCAGCAGGACGTGAACTTTTAGGCGGTCGTGATTTAACGCGTGCCAGTGATGGTTTTAAACAGCGAGCCGAAGCAGAAATTCGTGATTGGCAACAAAGTCTACTTGATCTTGTCATGAGCGAAGGCGAAGATAAACGCCAAAAGGCTCGCATGATGTCATTTGGTGTCAATGGTGTTGCAACAGCGTTAATGATAGTAGTCTTTGCTTCAACTGCTGGCTTATCTGGTGCTGAAGTTGTTATTGCTGGTGGTGGTGCTGCAGTTGGTCAGAAAATTCTAGAATCTGTCTTCGGTGAAGAAGCTGTTCGTAGACTTGCTAGTAAAGCTCGCAAAGATCTTTCTCAGCGCTGTGTGAAACTTATGCATGGTGAAGCAACTCGCTTTACTAACCTTTTAGATCAAGAAGATATCAATGAGGAAGCACCAGAACAATTAGAAAGAGCAAGTTCAGCATTAGGTAGTGTCGTTGGTATCTCGCCAGGGGATGAAATCAATCAAGAAGCTCCAGCACATAACATTCATGCTTTAAAAACAGTAGAGCAGGTACCTAATGCTTTAGAGCAGATTCAAGGTACTGTACCAAACAAACCGTCTGCAAAACCGATTCAACAGCCTGGTAAAACAAAACCTCGAGAAGTTAGAAGAGTACAGGCAGCAACAGCTCCAGTTCAAACGCAGCAGGTGAACCATGTACCGCATGCTCATGGAACTTCTTCAACTCCAGCACGAAGGTTAGCTCCTAAACCACAACAAACTGCACAAGAACAGAGTGTACAAGAGCTTGCTCCTACTCGTATTTCTGGAACTACATACGCAACACCTGTCAAACGGCAAAAAGCTCAACCACTTGAACAACCGCTATACAAGGAAGATCAAACAATGCTAGAAACTGAGGTGCAAGATGGCCAGGAGTAGTGTTTCTTATGCAGAACGTTTTGAAGCTTTAGAAAAAGCTACTGATCTTGCACAGGGCAGACTGCCAGATGCTTTAATTAATGAGAGTAGATCATTGATTCAACGTTCAAGTGAACGTCGTCAATATTCAGCAGACCACACTGTTGTGGCTTTTATCGGTGCTACTGGCTCAGGTAAATCTTCTCTACTTAACGCTATTGCTGGTCAAAAGATTGCTCGTTCAGCTCATACCCGTCCAACCACATCAGAACCATTGGCTATCATGTGGGACTCTGCTGGAAGTGAGAGTCTTTTGAATTGGTTAGGTGTTAAAGAGCGTCATGAGATGCCACCAGATCCACAAATGAGTGGTTTGATTTTACTTGACCTGCCAGACTTTGACTCTACTAGTGAATACAATAGGCAGGTAGTAGATAAACTTGTTGGCATGGTTGATGTTTTGGTGTGGGTTATGGATCCACAAAAATATGCAGATGCAGCCATTCACCAGAACTATATCCAACCTTGGGCAAATGAGGATGCTGTTACTATTGCAGTCCTTAACCAGGTTGATAAAATCCGTCCAGAAGAACGCCAAGGCGTTATTGAATCTGTTGAACATGTAATGCGTCTGGACGGGCTCAAAGATGTTCATGTTCTTCCAGTTTCTGCTTATACCGGTGAAGGTATTGCTCAACTAAAACATGAATTCTCCATGATTGCACAGGCTCATAAAGGTGCTGTTGAACGGTGGAATCTTGATGCTCGCACAATGTCACAAAAGCTACAAAGAGCTTCTGGAAATAGTAAAAAAGTTAATATCAACGATAAAGCTCGTGCAAGACTAGCTGCAAACCTTGCACAAAGTGCTGGTATTGAAGGTATTACAGGCGCTGTCCGACGCAGCTATGAACGTGGCTCTAGTTTGAAAACTGGCTGGCCAGTTACGCGATGGGTACAAAAGATGCGACCTGACCCTTTGAAAGCATTGGGTCTTGAAAAGCCAACCGTTTCACCGGAATTAGTGAGATCTTCTGCAGTTATGACACCAGTTCAGAAAGCTAATGCGCATAACGCTATTAGAAATTTTGTGGATGAGAGTGCACAAGGCGCTAGTGAACCATGGCGTAATTCTATTCGCCGTGCTGGTACAGTTGATGAACGTCAACTGACAGATGCTCTGGATCAAGCTATCGTAAGAACTCAAATTTCTCGAGAAAAAGACCCTAAATGGTGGTCATTTATCAATGTACTTCAATATTTTGCTCTTGCAGTAACCTTCGTTGGTCTCGTATGGCTTGTTGCCATTACTGCTGTTAATTTCTTTGGTCTTAGTGAACTTTTAGTACCTAAGATTGAGAATGTTCCAATACCAACCATTGTATTTTTTGGCGGTATTATTTTAAGTTTGATTTTAGCTCTTTTTAGCCGGATTGCTGCTGCATCTGGTGCAAAAAGGCAAGCTGCTAAAGTCCGTAAACGGTTTGAAAAATCTATTCAAGATGCTACTCAAAGCACGGTCATCACTCCAATTCAACATGAGATTGACCGTTTCCATCAATTTGGATATAGTGCTGATATAGCATCAAGTAAATAGATTTATGGAACAACAGATTACCCCAATGAAATCGGCTACTCGTAGCCAAAAACGAATTCTTGGCCTTGATGGCCTTCGCGCAATTGCGGTACTTTCTGTTGTCTTTTATCACTTTAATAGCTCATTCCCAAAAGGTGGCTATATAGGTGTTGACATTTTCTTTGTTATCAGTGGTTTCCTTATTACAACGCTTTTAGTTAATGAGTACTATAAATATGGCAGAATTAACTTCAAAGCATTTTGGATTCGCCGTGCTCGCAGGCTTTTACCTGCGCTGTTCACGGTAATCTTGATTTCTGTTTTCTTTGCTCTTATTTCTTTCTTTTTCTTTAGAGGTCATGATTTACTCATTGGTATTGGCAGGCAGACGCTCGGTGCTCTAACATTTAGCAACAACTGGCTTGAAATTTATAAAGGAACCAGCTATTTCAATAATGATTCCCCGCTACTATTTGTTAACTTTTGGTCTTTAGCTGTTGAAGAACAATTCTACTTAGTTTGGCCTTTTGTAGTACTTATTATTCTGAGCAAAACTGTCACTGCACAATATAATGCTCAAAAAAGAGCAGCAATAGCGGCAGTATTAGGAATTATTTCTGCGGTACTCATGGCAGTCATTTATGTTCCTGGAGGAGATCCAACAAGGGTATATTACGGAACTGACACTCATATTTTTGGATTGATGTTTGGGGCTTGTTTAGCGTTTATTCATACCAATCCTTGGTATGAAGTCCGTAGAGCTTCACCGCTGACCCATTCGTGGTATCGCAGGATTAGGGTACTCTTAGCTATTGGCTGCTTTGTTGTTTTGTTCTACTATATTTTCAATTTATCCTCAAAGGAAACGTTTACTTACCGTGGGGGATTAGTTATTGTTTCGCTGCTTTCAGCTGGTATTATTTCTGCACTACCTGGCCCAATGAACATCGTGAGCCTTATTTTAGAATCCAAAGTGCTTAAATGGGTTGGCGAGCGTTCTTATGGAATTTATTTATGGCACTGGCCTATCATCTTAATTCTTGGTTCTATGCTTCCTGTTGTTTCCCACGATAAATACAATTGGTTACTTTTAATCGTGGCTTTGCCATTGACGCTTTTATTTTCTGCTTTTTCCTATACTTACCTTGAAACTCCTATTCGTGTTCATGGTTTCAACTGGTTGTGGGATAAAGCTCAAGGTCTCTTTACTAGGAGTAAAGCAAAATTCCTTGGACTTGCGCTCATTCCAATTGTGCTTCTAGGCAGTTTAGTAACTTCTCTTTATGTAGCTCCAACAAAAACTCAATCTCAAATTCTTATTGAACAGGCTGAAGCGCAGGCGAAGAAAGCACAAGAGGCTGCTGCTGCAGCAGCACAAGCAGCTGCACAGGCAAAGAACAATAATCTTCAAGAGCAATATGAACAGATAAAAGCTCAGGCGTTAGCGCAAGGACTTCCAGCACCACCGCCACCTGATGTGCGTCCTGGTGTTCCAACAGGTGATCAAATCTCAGCACTAGGTGATTCTGTGATGTTGGCAAGTAGTCAAGAACTTATCAGTACTTTCCCTGGAATTGATATCGATGCCTCAGTAGGTAGAGAAGCTGCAGAGGGAGTTTCTGATTTTGAGCAAAAATTGCAAGCTGGAAGTCTTCGTGCCAATGTAGTTGTTGCTATAGGTACTAATGGTGCTATTACTGCTGATCAACTCAATGAAATTATTTCTGATGCTGGTACTAGACGTGTAGTTTTAGTACACGCTTATGGTCTTAGAGATTGGATACAAGGAAATAATCAATTGATGGATGCAGCTGCTGCGGCGCACAAAAATGTTGCCGTTGCTAATTGGGATGGAGACATCGCTAATCATCTTGACCTACTTGCTGAAGATGGTATCCACCCAGGACCATCAGGAGGTGCTATTTACGCTAAGAGCGTTGCTGATGCCTTCGTGGAAATTAACAACAAAATGAAGTAGAACTTTAATGCTTGCCTAAGCTACACTAAGAGTGTGTTGCTTCGTTTAGTTTTTCAACAATTTTCTCGTTATAAATTTTATGTGCTTTTAGTCTGTTTGCTACAGCTCTTTCAAGCTCTTGCAAGTCTTTATTTGCCAACTCTAAATGCTGATATTATCGACAATGGAGTCATAAAGAATAACCAAGCATATATTTGGCACACTGGTGGCTGGATGTTGTTTGTTTCTTTAGTTCAAGTTCTAGCAACAGTTGCAGCTCTTCTCTTCTCAGTACGAATTTCTATGGGTGCTGGTCAGAATTTACGTTCCAAACTTTTTACCAAGGTTCAAAGTTTCTCATCTCTTGAAGTGGGTACTTTTGGTGCTCCTTCACTCATTACTAGAACTACTAACGATGTGCAGCAAGTGCAGATGTTTGTTCAAACTTTACTGACCATGCTCATTAGTGCTCCTATTGCAGCCATTGGTGGAATTATCATGGCTATGCGTCAGGATAGTTCTCTCGTATGGGTGCTTTACGTTATCATTCCAGTGCTTGTTGTTGTTATTGGCACCATTATGAAGTTTATGGTTCCGTTGTTTAAGAAAGCTCAAACTCAAATTGATGGTGTGAACAAGGTTCTCCGTGAGCAAATTATGGGTATGGATGTTATCCGTGCCTTCGTGCGCAAAAATTTTGAAGAGAGCCGTTTTGATCGAGCAAATCTTGCTCTTACTAAAACTCAAACTCGTGCAGGTCAAATTATGGCCCTCATGTTCCCTTTGATTACTGTCATTGTTAACGTTGCTATTTTATTGGTCATTTATTTCGGTGGACACCATATCGATAATGGCACGATGCAAATTGGTGCTCTAACTGCGTATATCAGTTATATTATGCAGATTATGATGTCTGTCATGATGGCAATGTTTGTTTTTGTTATGGCACCACGTGCAAGTATTTGTGCTGATCGTATTTCAGAAGTACTTAACACAGATACTACTATTTCTAATCCTGCTACTGGACTTAAACTTCCAGATGAAGATGCAGAAGTAGAGTTTGATCATGTTTCATTTGCTTATCCTGGAGCAGAAGGTAAAGTGCTACAAGATGTTAACTTTGATGTTAAACCAGGGCAGACGATGGCAATTATTGGTGCTACTGGTTCCGGTAAATCAACGCTTTTAGGTTTAATAACTCGTTTCTACGATGCCACTGCTGGTGAAGTGAAGATTGCGGGGCACAACATTAAAGATTATGATTTACACTCACTTCGTACTCATATTGGAATTGTGCCGCAAAAAGCTTTTCTCTTTAAAGGAACAATTGCTTCAAATTTAAGATATGGAAACCCTCAAGCTAGCGATGAACAGCTATGGGAAGCCTTACGCATTGCCCAAGCTGCAGATTTTGTCAGCGAGGAAACTGGGCAATTGGAAGCTGAAGTTGCCCAAGGTGGGGATAATTTTTCTGGAGGTCAACGTCAACGTCTAGCCATTGCAAGAGCTTTAGTTGCTCAACCACCAATATATCTTTTTGATGATAGTTTCTCAGCCCTTGATGTGGCTACAGATTCACGTTTACGTGCAGCATTAGTACCAGTAACACAAGATGCTGTCACCATTATTGTGGCACAACGGGTAAGCACCATCATGAATGCTGATAAGATTTTAGTCCTTGATGAAGGGCATGTTGAAGGTTTAGGAACTCATCAAGAGCTTTTAGAGCATTGTGAAACATATCAAGAAATTGTTTATTCACAAATGTCAGCTGATGAGGCTGGATCCATGGAAGGAGCTCACGCATGAGAAATGGCGGAGGAATGGCTGGTAAAAAGCCAGAAAAGGCTCTTAACTTTGGCCCTAGCCTTAAGCGAGTCATTCTGGGGCTTTCAATGGATAAGTCACGAATTTTCTTTGTACTGTTGCTTTCAGCTATTGCAGTATTTTTAAACACACTTGGCCCTAAACTTTTAGGGCATGCCACTGATATTATTGTTAATGGTTTTCTAGCAAAAATGAAGCATCAAGGTGGTATTAATTTTGATGATTTGCGCCACGCTGTGTTTGTTGTCTTGGCTATTTATCTTGGGGCAGGATTCCTTAACTGGGTTCAGGGTTTTATCACTGCAGATATTATCCAGAAATACATGTACCGTTTACGTAAACAGCTTGAAGAAAAAATTCAACGTTTACCTTTAAGTTACTTTGATTCGCAATCTCGAGGTGATGTCTTATCACGCGTCACTAACGATATTGATAACCTTGGTCAGACCCTTAACCAGACTCTAACTCAAGTGTTAGTTTCTATACTTACCATCATCGGTATCCTTGGCATGATGCTCTCTATTTCGCCTGAACTAACACTGATTGCATTGGTAACAATTCCACTTTCAGTTTTAGTTGCCTCAACGGTAGCAAAGCGTTCACAGCGAGAATTTATGAAACAATGGGACACCACTGGCAAGCTCAATGGGCATATTGAGGAAAGCTTTACAGGTCATGAAGTTGTTAAAGGATTTGGGCGTCAGAAGGAAACAATTGAAACTTTTGAAAACCATAATCAAAGTCTTTATGCTTCTAGTGCTGCTGCCCAGTTCATCTCTGGTTTGATCATGCCAATTATGACTTTCGTTTCAAATTTAAGTTATGTGGCAGTTGCTGTTGTAGGTGGAATTCGCGTCGCCAGTGGAAATATTTCTATTGGTGATGTTCAGGCTTTTATCCAGTATTCACGCCAATTTTCTCAACCTTTAACCCAGCTTGGAAGTATGGCAAACTTGCTTCAGTCTGGGGTAGCCTCTGCTGAACGTGTATTTGAAATTCTCGATGCTGAAGATGAAGTAGATGTACCAAATGAACACCAGCTTGAACATGTGAAAGGTCATGTACAATTTGAAAACGTTAACTTCTCTTATAACCCAGAAACTCCACTGATTGAAGATCTTAACCTTGATGCACAACCTGGTCAAACTGTAGCAATTGTAGGACCAACAGGTGCAGGTAAAACTACACTAGTAAATCTGTTGATGCGTTTTTACGATATTAATTCTGGAAAGATTCTTATTGATGGTATCGATACCTCAACTATTTCTCGTGAAGATCTTCGTGAACATATTGGTATGGTTTTGCAAGATGCATGGCTCTTTGGCGGTACGATACGTGAAAACCTTAAATATGGACGACTTGATGCAACAGATGAAGAGATGATTGAAGCTGCTCAAGTAACGCACGTAGATCATTTTGTGCGTTCCTTGCCTGATGGTTATGACACTGTTATTACGGATGATAATTCTAATTTAAGTAATGGGCAACGGCAATTGATGACTATCGCTAGAGCTTTCATTGCTAGACCATCAATTTTAGTTTTGGATGAGGCTACATCCTCTGTAGATACTCGTACTGAAGTTCAAATTCGCCAGGCTATGGATGAACTCCGCAAAGGTAAAACTAGTTTTGTGATTGCCCACAGACTTTCAACTATTCGCGATGCAGATATTATCGTGGTCATGAATAAAGGCCATATTGTGGAGCAAGGCAACCATGAAGAGCTGATGAAATCTGGCGGTTTCTATGCGAAACTTTACGAGAGCCAATTCGAGTAATCTTTCTTTAGCGTTGTTGTAATTTCCTATAACAATTAGGTTACGTTTGTTCTTTATTGCTCGTTCTGAGTTGTTTTGATGTGTTGGGGGGGGGTATTTTTGTATTGTTATAACTTTATTTTTTGAGGCATTTTTTTTAATTTTTGAGGCGTTTTTATGTTTAATTCTAGTTCTGGTGTTTCTCGTCGTACTGTTTCTAAGGGTGCTGCTTGGAGCGTTCCGGTTGTTGCAACTGCTGTTGCTTCTCCTGCGTTTGCTGCTAGTGTTGCGTGTGAGCAGAAGGCTTTAGCGTTTAATCATGATGAAACTACTAATCCTTTACCTTATATTCATGGTAAGGGTGTTGAGTTTCCAAGTGATGTTCAAATACTGGTTTCTGAAAATGGTGTTCCTGCAACATCTGGTACTGTTTTGGTTACTTTGGAAGGTGATGCTACCTTTGCTGGTGGTTCAACTACTGCTTCTGTACCAGTTGGTAGTACTGGTTTAGCTCTTATTGGTACTACTGCCTCTGGTTTCCCTATCACAACCAAAAGTGTTCTTACTAGCACTGGTATTCAGCATGATTTTTCTGATGATGTGAAAAACTTCAAAATCACAGCACAACTTGAAGGCTGTAGCTCAGCCACAGCAGAACAAGAATGGGTATACCCAAATCTTGTTTCCTGGGGCAGCAACGGCAATAACGCGCTTGGAGATGGTACTACAACAACGAGGTATTCGCCAGGAGCCATTGGACCATATAAAGTATGGTCAAGTAATCTTTCAGCTTTTCAAGGTCATGCTTTTGCAATTACTGAGGATAATGATCTATGGGGCTGGGGACGTAATAGCAGTGGTCAAGTAGGTGTTGGTAGTACTACTGATCAGCCAGTACCAGTACAAATTACAGGAAAGTGGACAAAAGCTGAGCCAGGAGCCTTATTCACACTTGGTATTCGCTCAGATACTGGAAACACTGGTCTTTGGTCATGGGGTGAAGGTGGTCAAGGGCAACTTGGGCTTGGTACCACTACTGATCGTACAACACCTCAGCTGGTTCGTTCATGGGGTATCTTGAGTGAATCTGGTGGAGGTTCGCATAGTACATTTGTGAGAAGTAATGGTACATTATTTGGTTTTGGACAAAATATTTATGGGCAAGTAGGTCGTGGTGATACTGATAGTCCTGTTACTAGCCCTGTTCAAATTGCTACTAGTAATTCAAATTTTGCAAGTGTATCTAATGGGCGTAATCATTCTACAGCTCTTAGTAATACTGGCTATGCTTTTACTTGGGGTCGTAATGAATATGGGCAACTAGGTAAAGGTACTAGTGGTACTACTGTTTATAGAGTTCCAAGTTCAACTTCTGTAAATGGTACTGTACTGTTTAAGAAACTTAATACTCACTATGATCATAACTTAGCTATTGACACGAATGATGATTTATATGTTTGGGGTAGTAACCAAAATCATGATACTGGTACTCTTGCTGGGCAGTTAGGTGATGGCACCTCAGTTCTTCAGCGTACAAACCCAATTGCTGTTAGTACTCCTGGATTGAAGTGGAGCGAAGTCCAAGCAGGTTCTATCCATTCCCTAGCTATTACTACAGATGGTGATTTATACGGCTGGGGAATAACTAATTTGATTGGTAATGGTTCTTCTTCAACTACACCACAATTATCTCCTCAAAAAGTAGGTCATATGAAATGGGATGCAATAGCTTGTGGCTCTGCAGCTTCCTACGGTGTGGCACGTACTTTCGTGCCAAAAGGTTATGCCTACTAGTATTTGCTTTCTAAAGTTTCTTTTGTACTAAAGAACAAAAACCATAGGCTTTATCGTGTGCAATAATTTTTAAAAATTAGCCCACCAAAGATTATTGAACTACGGTAAACTTAAGGTGAATGCTTATTGAGTTTGGGGACTAAAGGAGTTTTCATGGATTATGAACTACAAAGTTATAAGAAAGACCGCGACGATGCACTAATGGCTGCAATGCCAAATACTTTAACACTGATTATTGTGCCCATGATGGCATGGAGTGTTTTGATGTCACTTGTATCAGGGCGAGTTTTTAGTTTCTGGTTAATTATTACAGTTGCACTTCTTTATTTGAATTACATGCAAATTAAGCGCATGGGTGGCTGGAATGCTTTTTGGTCAGCTACAAAGAGCCAATGGGAAAACGTTAAAGATCAGCAACGTTACTACAAGCTTGCTAAACAAAAAGCCAAAGGTCAATCAATGCCTGCACCTCGCTTAAATAAACAACAAAAGACCAAAACTACGCCTACTGAACAAAAAACTAATCTCACAGATAATGATGTAGAAAATACAATAGTTGATATTGAGAAGTTTATAGAGAAGAAGTAGAAATACGAAGGTGCTAGCCACCTCATATTTATAAGGTACTTCCTCAACTAACAGATATCTGATATTCTGAGTAATGATACTAGAACACATATTCGAAAAGGTACATTGGCTTGGTTCATTCTAAACTTATCGTTCAGGGCGCACGGGAACATAATCTTAAAAGCGTAAATCTTGATCTCCCTCGTGATGCCATGATAGTTTTTACCGGACTTTCTGGTTCAGGGAAGTCTTCCTTAGCTTTCGATACTATCTTTGCTGAGGGGCAAAGAAGGTATGTTGAATCATTATCAGCCTATGCACGTCAATTTTTAGGGCAGGTAGATAAGCCAGATGTAGACCTTATCGAAGGGCTTTCTCCTGCTGTTTCCATTGATCAAAAATCAACAAGTAAGAACCCACGTTCAACTGTTGGAACCATTACCGAAATTTATGATTACATGCGTTTATTGTGGGCACGTGTGGGTGTTCCTCATTGTCCTATTTGTGGTGAGGCTGTTGAATCGCAGTCAGCTCAAGATATTGTTGATCAACTCTTAAAACTCGAAACAGGTACTCGTTTCCAAATTCTTGCACCTGTAGTGCGTGAACGTAAAGGCGAATATATTGATGTTCTTAATGATTTAAGTGCGCAAGGTTATGCCAGAGCACGTATTGATGGGCAAGTAGTAGATCTTAAAACCCCACCGAAATTAGCGAAAACTCATAAGCATACTATTGAAGTCATTGTAGATCGTCTTGTTGCAAAAGATGATTATGAACGCAGACTTACTGGTTCAATCGAAACGGCGTTAGGCCTAGCTGATGGCAGGGTCATTATAGATTTTGTTGATAGAGATTCCAGCGATCCAGATAAACAAAGATCTTATTCTGAGCACCTTGCTTGTCCCAATGAGCATCAATTGGAACTTGATGAAATTGAACCTAGATCTTTCTCTTTCAATAACCCTTTTGGGGCTTGCCCTGCTTGTTCTGGTATTGGTACTAAGCTAGTTGTTGATACCAAACTTGTTGTACCCAATGAAGATCTTTCTCTCAATGAAGGCGCTATTGCTCCGTGGTATTTAGGAAAGGCAACAGCAGAATATTGGGGTCGTCAACTTTCTGCATTAGGTGACCAAATTGGCTTCTCTATGGATACGCCTTTTAAGAAACTAACAAAAAAGCAAAAAGATGCCCTCCTTTTTGGTAAAGATTTCAAAGTAAAAGTTTCATACCGAAATAGATTTGGACGTGAACGCCGTTATACCTCCGGTTTTGAAGGAGTAGTTGAATACATCCTTCGCAAGCATGGAGAAACAGAATCTGATTACGCACGCGATCGTTATGAGGGCTATATGCGCACTGAAGCTTGTCCTACATGTCATGGAGCTCGTTTAAATCCTTCAGCTCTTTCTGTGCTTATTAACGGCAAATCGATTGCTGATGTGGCCAAATTGCCTTTAGATAAATGTTCAGATTGGTTGGAACAACTTAAACTTACTGAGCGTCAAGCTCGCATTGCAGATCAAGTGCTGAAAGAAATCCAAGCACGCTTGCGTTTTCTCCTTGACGTAGGTTTAGATTACTTATCACTGGAACGTTCTTCAGGAACTTTATCTGGTGGGGAAGCGCAACGTATTCGTTTAGCTACGCAAATTGGTTCAGGTTTAGTTGGCGTACTGTATGTTCTGGATGAGCCTTCTATTGGTTTGCATCAACGAGATAATCGTAGACTTATTGATACCTTACTTCGTTTGAAAAGCTTAGGAAATACTCTCATCGTGGTTGAACACGATGAAGAGACCATGCGTGAAGCAGATTGGGTTGTTGATATTGGACCTGGTGCCGGTGAACACGGTGGTGAAGTTGTTTACAGTGGTAAGTACCCGGGACTTTTGAAGCAAAAAAACTCTATCACTGGAGATTACTTAGCTGGACGTAAAGAGATTGAAACTCCACAGCAACGGCGCAAAATTGATCGCAAAAGGATGCTCAAAGTAGTTAAAGCTACAGAGAATAACCTCAAAGATGTTACAGTCAAATTTCCACTGGGTGTTTTTACTGCAATTACGGGTGTTTCTGGATCTGGAAAATCAACCTTGGTTAACGATATTCTCTATAAAGAGTTAGCTAATAAGCTTAATGGTGCCAAACAAGTTCCTGGTCGCCATAAGTCAGTTGAGGGTTTAGAACACCTTGATAAAGTCATTCATGTAGATCAGAGTCCTATTGGAAGAACACCACGGTCAAATCCGGCTACATATACTGGTGTTTTTGACCACATCCGTAAGTTATTTGCTGAAACTCCTGAGGCAAAGCTTCGTGGATATCAACAGGGACGTTTTTCTTTTAACGTGAAAGGTGGTCGCTGTGAGTCATGTTCTGGTGATGGTACTTTAAAGATTGAGATGAACTTCTTACCTGACGTTTATGTACCGTGTGAAGTATGTCATGGAGCTCGTTATAACCGAGAAACACTTGAAGTGAAGTACAAAGGTAAAAATATTTCTGAAGTTCTTAACATGCCTATTGAAGAAGCTGCGAAATTCTTTGAAAGTTTTGCACCCATTGCTAGACATTTAAACACACTAGTAGAGGTTGGGCTTGGATATGTACGTCTCGGACAACCAGCTACTACGCTTTCTGGAGGTGAAGCACAACGTGTGAAGCTTGCCAGCGAATTGCAGAAACGTTCAAATGGTCGAAGCGTTTATGTTTTGGATGAGCCAACTACCGGTTTACATTTTGAAGATATTCGTAAGCTTCTTCTTGTTTTACAAGGTCTTGTTGATAAAGGTAATACCGTTATTACCATTGAGCACAACCTTGATGTTATTAAATCAGCAGATTGGATTATTGACTTAGGTCCTGAAGGCGGTGCTGGTGGAGGTAGTATTTTGGCTGAAGGTACTCCTGAAAAGGTAGCTAAAGTAAAAGATAGTTATACTGGCCAGTTCTTAGCTGAAATTCTGAAATAATAGGCATTATTATCATGGCTCAGCAGTTAAAGTATCGTCCAACTCCTGGAGAAATTCCAACTGCTCCTGGAGTGTATAGATTCTTCGATAGATACGGGCGCGTTATCTATGTTGGTAAAGCTAAAAATTTACGCAATAGGCTTAACTCTTATTTCTCAAATGTAGAAAAGTTGCATCCACGTACTTATGCCATGGTCACTACTGCTGTAGAAGTTACATGGACAGTAGTAAGAACTGAACGTGAAGCACTACAACTTGAATTTACCTGGATTAAAGAATTTGATCCACGTTTCAACGTAATGTTCAGAGACGATAAATCCTATCCTTATTTAGCAATGTCTTTGAAAGAAGAAGTTCCACGAGTTTTTATGACACGTGATACTAAGAAAAAAGATGTTAAATATTTTGGACCTTATGTGAAGGCTTGGGCCATTAAGGAAACGCTAGATATGCTTCTTAAAGTTTTTCCTGTTCGCACGTGCACTCAAGGTGTCTATAATCGTGCTGTTGCTAATAATAGACCTTGTTTGCTAGGTTTCATTGATAAATGTTCAGCACCTTGTGTAGGAAATATTAGCATCGAAGAGCACAAAAAATTAGTTCAACAATTTAGTCGGTTTATGTCTGGAAAAGGTAAAGACCTTATCCATGAAAAAGAAGTTGCAATGCTTCAAGCTTCAGAAGAATTAAACTTTGAAAACGCTGCTAAATTAAGAGATCAAATTCAAGTCCTTAAAGCTGCGTTTGAAAAAACTGCAATGGTTCAACCTTTAGATGTTGATGCAGATATTTTTGCCTTAGCTGAAGATGATCTTGAAGCTGCTGCGCAAGTCTTTTATGTTCGAGGAGGCCGAATTCGTGGTCAGCGCGGATGGGTTGTTGAAAAAACAGAAGATATTACTACCGCTGGTTTGTACAGCCAACTCTTACAACAAGCCTATGGCAGTGATAGCAGTCAAGAAATTCCTCCAAGTATCTGGTTACCGGAATTGCCAGAAGATGCAGATCTTCTCAAATCTTGGCTTAAAACATTGCGTAAAGGCAGTGTTAAGTTTTTAATACCTCAACGCGGAGATAAAGCTCATCTTCTTGCAACTGTTGAAGAGAACGCTAAAGAAGTTTTAAGACTCCACAAGAATAAAAGAGCAGGAGATATCACCACTCGCTCTGCTGGGTTGCAAGAACTTCAAGATTTTCTAGATCTTGACGAGTCGCCACTTCGTATTGAAGGTATAGATATTTCTCATATTCAGGGTACAAACGTAGTTGCTTCACTTGTAGTTATTGAAGATGGCATAACCAAAAAGGGTGAATATCGTAAATTTAATATCACAGGTGATGCAGCAAGAGATGATACAGCTGCAATGTACGATGTAGTTAAACGTCGGTTTAAAAACTACCTAGATAATAAAGAAAATTTTAAATATCCGCCAAATTTGTTAGTAGTAGATGGTGGAAAGCCACAAGTTGCTGTGGCTCAACAAGCCATTGATGAATTAGGTCTTACGGAAGAAATTACTGTTGTTGGTTTAGCAAAAAGACTTGAAGAAATTTGGCGAGCAAACGAAGACTACCCCTTAATTTTGCCCCGAGGTTCTCAAGCTTTGTTCATGCTCCAAAGACTTCGAGATGAAGCTCACCGTTTTGCCATTACTTTTCATCGGAAAAAGCGTGCTAAATCTATGGTTAATTCTGTTTTTGACGAATTACAAGGTATTGGTCCTACTAAACAAAGAGCACTGCTTAAGCATTTTGCTTCAGTTAAAAAGTTGAAAGCAGCCTCTTTAGAACAATTGCAAGAAGTTCATGGCATTGGCAAAGTTCAGGCTGAAAATATTTACTCACATTTCAATTCTGAAAAGGAAACAGCTATGCTAATTGATATGGAGACTGGAGAGGTTCTAGACAATGAATAATCAGGAAAGTGAACTAGTAGTTATAGCTGGCATGTCTGGAGCGGGGCGCTCAACGGCTGCAAATGCTTTAGAAGATCTAGGTTGGTATGTTATTGATAACTTGCCAGTAAGGATGTTGCCACTAGTTCATCATATGGTGCGCAGCCTTCCTGAAAGTAACCAAAAACTTGCTGTTGTAGTCAGGACTACGGGTCAAAATGCTACTGGTGATATACATAAAATTCTTACTGAGCTTCGCGATGATGGAATGAATTTTACGTTGCTCTTTCTTGATGCAGATGATCCTGTTATTGTGAAACGTTATGAATTAGCGCGCAGACCACACCCATTCCAGATGGATAGTACTATTTTAGATGGTATTGAAGAAGAACGAGCACTCATGGCGCCTTTAAAAAACATGGCTGATATTCTTCTCGATACTTCTGATCTTAATGTACACCAATTATCACAAGAAACTAGAAAGTTATTTTCTGATGGTGAAGGGACTAAACTTCGTATTACTGTGATGAGTTTTGGTTTCAAAAATGGGCTTCCACTTGATGCAAATTTTGTTGCTGATGTCCGTTTCATTCCTAATCCTCATTGGATTCCTGAGCTAAGGCCTAAAACTGGTAAAGATGAAGAAGTTTGCTCTTACGTTTTGAAGCAAGATGGTGTTGAAGAATTCCTAGATAACTATATTGCTGCGTTGCGTCCAGTGTGTGAAGGTTATTTACAAGAAAATAAAAATTTCGCAACTTTCGCTATTGGATGTACTGGTGGAAAGCATCGATCAGTTGCAATGACTCAAGAAATTGCACAACGTTTAAGTGCAATCCCTGGCGTTATTGTAAACGTTACCCATCGAGATCTTGGTAAAGAGTAGAACCATGAGTAGTGAATTTTTACCAACAGGTCCATTACCAGTTACTTTTTCAAGTATGAATGACCAAAAGAAAGTTGTTGCCTTGGGTGGCGGGCACGGTCTGTACACTTCTTTGAAAGCCCTCAAGCTGCTCACGGAAGATTTAACAGCTCTAGTTACTGTGGCAGATGATGGTGGTAGCTCAGGGCGTATTAGACAGCAACTTCCGCATATGCTACCTCCTGGCGACTTACGCATGGCGCTTTCTGCTTTATGTGACGATACTTCTTGGGGAAAAACGTGGCGAGAAGTTATGCAATACCGATTTACCACCAATGGCGATCTTAACGGACATTCTGTGGGTAATATGTTACTTGTTGCACTGTGGGATTTAACAGGAGATCAAGTTGAAAGTTTAGAAACGGCTGCAAAGCTTTTAGAGGCAAAAGGTACTGTATTACCAATGTCACTTGAACCTTTAGACATTGAAGGTGATTTACTACTTGACGGTGAAGTTGTTACTATTTCAGGGCAACATAACTTAGCAAAAGCCAAGGGTAAAATTCTTGACGTTAGGTTAAGCCCTCCTGAGGCAAAAATACCGCACAAAGCCGAAGATGCATTGATGAACGCAGATTATATCGTTGTTGGGCCAGGTTCTTTATACACATCAATTTTGCCTCATTTCCTTCTGGAAAATTTGCGAACTGTACTTGGAAAAACAGATGCAAAGCTTTGCTTTGCCCTTAATATTAACCTTTCTGATGACGAAACAGACGGCATGAAAGCTGTTGACCACTTAAAAGTTTTAGAAAACTTTGCACATGGAATCAAGTTTGACTATATAATTGTTAATAGCGAAAGCTTAGACGATAAGTCAGCCTTTGAACGTCAGGCGCAAAAGATGGGTGCGGAAGTTATTAGTGAGAAACTAGCACATAGCCATCATCCTGAAGTACATGATCCCCTCAGGTTGGCAACGGTTTATAACGAAATTTTTAATAAAGATTAAAAACTCACATGACGAGGGTAGGAATTTAATGGCGCTAACAACCGATGTGAAAGATGAACTTGCACGAATTGAAGTTGCAAAATCATCGTGTAAAAAGGCTGAAGTTTCTTCAATGCTTCGTTTTTCAGGTGGGTTGCACATGATTTCTGGCCACATTGTTATAGAGGCTGAAATTGATCACGGCGCAACTGCTCGCCGTTTACGCCAAGATATTACGGATATTTATGGGCATGATAGCGAAGTCATTGTTGTTTCTCCGGGTGGAATTCGTAAAGGGAGCCGTTACGTTGTAAGAATTGTGCGAGAGGGAGAGTCACTTGCTCGTCAAACTGGCCTATTAGATGGTCGTGGTCGTCCAGTACGTGGTCTTCCGCCTGTTATTGTTCAAGGTTCTACTGAAGATGCAGAATCTGTATGGCGTGGTGCTTTCCTTGCTCATGGTTCATTAACTGATCCTGGACGTTCATCTGCACTTGAAATTACTTGTCCTGGTCCTGAGTCAGCACTGGCGCTTGTGGGTATTGCAAGACGCCTTGGCATCACTGCTAAAGCTCGTGAAGTTAGAGGTGGAGATAGAGTAGTTATCCGCGACGGAGATGCTATTAGCCAAATGTTAACGCGTATGGGTGCACACGATACTGTTCTACGTTGGGAAGAAAGGCGTATTCGCCGTGAAGTGCGTGCAAATGCAAACAGACTAGCTAATTTTGATGATGCAAATCTTCGCCGTTCAGCTCAAGCTGCTGTTGCTGCAGGTGCTAGAGTAGAGCGTGCCTTAGAAATCCTAGGTGATAGTGTTCCAGATCATTTAAAGTATGCAGGGGAGCTTCGTATTGCACACAAGCAATCTAGCCTAGATGAACTTGGGCGCCTTGCAGAACCACCTATGACAAAAGATGCTATTGCTGGTCGTATTCGTAGATTGCTAGCCATGGCCGATAAAAAAGCCCAAGAATTAGGCATTCCAGATACTGAATCTAACGTGCCTGATGAAGACGAATTATTAAGCTAACATTAAGTTTTAAGTGCTAGCCTTAGATTAAGGTAAAAATTTCTAGGAGGAAATCATGGCAGACTATACATTACCAGAGCTAACTTACGATTATGGAGCTCTTGAACCAAGTATTTCAGCTAAGATTATGGAGCTTCACCACGATAAGCACCACCAAGCATATGTAACAGGAGCCAACACAGCTCTAGAACAGCTAGCTGAGGCTCGTGAAAAAGAGCAACTTGATTACGTGAACAAGCTACAGAAAGACCTAGCATTTAACCTAGCAGGTCACGTTAACCACACTGTTTTCTGGCGCAATATGTCACCAGACGGTGGAGATAAACCAACAGGAGAACTAGCATCAGCTATTGATGATCAATTCGGTTCTTTTGATGCGTTCCAAGCTCACTTCACTGCTTCAGCTTTGGGAATTCAAGGTTCAGGTTGGTCAATTCTTGCTTGGGATTCACTGGGTCAAAAGCTTATCATTGAACAACTTTATGATCACCAAGGTAACCTAGCAACAGCTACTATTCCATTGCTTATGCTAGATATGTGGGAACACGCATTCTACCTCGATTACCAGAACGTTAAAGCAGATTACGTAAAGGCATTCTGGAACATTGTGGACTGGGCAGATGTTCAAGATCGCTTTGAATCTGCTGTTGAAAAAACTAACGGTCTCTTACTGCCAAAGAACTAAAAAGTTTCATCATTCTCGGGTGGTTTGATTACGGTCAAACCACCCGAGTTTTTTATGGCAAAATAGCCTGATAACTGCTCGATAACTGGCTTGAGCAGTGTAGAATTGAAGTTGTACAGATAAACTCAATTCTTAGGAGAAAGACCGTGACTACACGCGTTGCAATTAATGGTTTTGGCCGTATTGGTCGTAACTACTTCCGTGCTGCTCATGCAGCTGGAGCTGATATTGATATTGTTGCTATCAACGACCTCACTAGCCCAGATACTTTAGCCCACCTTCTTCAATGGGACTCAATTCTAGGTAAATTTGACGCAGAAGTTAAACAAGATGGCGATAGCATTACTGTTGATAAAGATACATTCAAAGTATTTGCTGAAAAAGATCCAGCTGACCTTCCATGGAAAGATCTTAACGTAGATATCGTTATTGAATCTACTGGTTTCTTTACTGATGCTAATGATGCTAAAAAGCACATTGATGCAGGTGCTAAGAAAGTTTTGATTTCTGCTCCAGCTAAGAACGAAGACATCACCATCGTTATGGGTGTTAATGACAAAGACTATGATGCAAAGAAAGATACTATCATCTCTAATGCTTCTTGTACTACTAACTGTCTTGGACCTTTGGCAAAAGTTATCAATGATGAATTCGGTGTTGTAAGCGGTCTTATGACTACAGTCCACGCTTACACTGCAGACCAGAATCTACAAGATGGTCCACACTCAGATTTGCGTCGTGCTCGTGCTGCTGCTTTGAACATTGTTCCAACATCTACTGGTGCTGCTAAAGCAATTGGTCTTGTTCTTCCTGAACTTAAAGGTAAATTAGACGGATTTGCAATGCGTGTTCCAGTACCAACTGGTTCTGCTACTGATTTAACTGTTGAGCTTGAAAAAGAAGCTACAGTTGAAGAAATTAACGCTGCATATGAAAAAGCTGCGCAAGATGGTCCTTTGAAAGGCTACCTGACTTACAGTGAAGATCCACTAGTTTCAAAAGATATCACTACAGATCCAGCATCTTGTATCTTTGATTCAGGCCTAACACGTGTCGTTGGCAACCAAGCTAAAGTTGTTGGCTGGTACGACAACGAATGGGGTTACTCAAACCGCTTAGTTGACTTGACTGAACTTGTTGGCAAAAGCCTTTAATGAGAATATGGGTGCTACCAGCTGGTAGCACCCTTTTTTCTTATTCATTAAGTTTAGATATTACATTTAAGGAAAATTATGGCTGAAAAAAAACTCCGTAGCATTGATGATTTAGGCGATTTAAGCAGTAAAAAAGTTCTTCTTCGTAGTGATTTCAATGTTCCTCTAGATGGCACAACAATCACTGACGATGGTCGTATTCGTGCTTCTTTGCCAACTATTCAAAAGCTACTAGATGAAAATGCTCAGGTTATTATTTGTGCGCATCTTGGGCGTCCTGAAGGCAAGCCAGATGCACAATATTCTCTTGCACCAGTAGCACAACGTTTAGAAGAGCTTCTTGGGAAGAAAGTAACTTTCGCTCACGATACTGTTGGTACATCTGCTCAAACAGCGATTAAGAAGATGCAAGATGGAGACATCGTGCTTCTTGAAAACTTAAGATTCAATCCAGGAGAAGCATCTAAAGATGATGCTGAACGTGAAGCTTTTGCTCAGCAATTAGCTGAACTTGCAGATGATTACGTTTCTGACGGATTCGGTGTAGTGCACCGTAAGCAAGCTTCTGTCTATGAAATTGCAAAACTATTGCCTAGTGCAGCTGGGTTGCTTGTTCAAAAAGAAATTGAAGAACTTCGTCGTTGTACAGACAACCCACAGCAGCCTTATGTTGTAGTATTGGGTGGTTCAAAAGTTTCAGATAAACTTAAAGTTATTGAGAACTTACTACCTAAAGCTGATGCACTACTTATTGGTGGTGGCATGAGTTTCACATTCTTGAAAGCACAAGGACATCAAGTTGGTAAATCACTCATTGAAGACGATATGGTTGATACTGCTCAGAAATTCTTGGAAGAAAGCAAACAAGGTGGGGCAAAAATCGTTTTGCCTGTTGATATCGTGATGGCATCTGAATTTAATAAGGATGCAGATTATGCTGTTGCTGACGTTGATAGCCTTGAAGACACCAAACTAGGTCCAGATGCTATGGGTCTAGATAATGGGCCAAAAACTGGAAAGAAATTTGCTACAGAAATTGCTAAAGCTAAAACAATTTTCTGGAATGGTCCTATGGGAGTTTTCGAATTCCCAAACTTCGCGAATGGTACTAAAGATGTTGCTGAAGCAATCAAAGATTCTAATGCTTTCAGTGTTATCGGCGGTGGCGATTCAGCATCTGCTGTTCGTAACCTTGGCTTTAAAGATTCTGACTTTGGACATATCTCTACTGGTGGTGGGGCTAGCCTTGAATTGCTTGAAGGCAAAGAACTACCTGGTATTGAAGTTTTAGAAAACTAAGAAAGGACATAAAACATATGTCACGTATCCCTCTTGTTGCCGGTAACTGGAAGATGAACCTCAACCACGAAGACGCAACAAACTTTTATCAAAAACTAACTGAAGAGATGGCTCAAGCTAAGCTAGATGCTAAGAATCCTGAAGTAGTTATTTTCCCTCCTTTTACAGACCTACGTTCACTACAGGTTATCTCTGGTGATCAAGAAGTACAGCCTCAGTACGGTGGGCAAGATGTTTCAGCTTATGAAAGTGGAGCATACACGGGAGAAATTTCACCTGACTTTTTAACTAAACTTGGCTGTACATACACGCTAGTAGGGCATAGTGAGCGCCGTACTTTACATGGTGAAACTGATGCTGACGCACTTGCAAAAACAAAGTCTGCAATAAAAGCTGGCTTGACTGTTATGTTGTGTGTTGGTGAACCATTAGAAGAACGAAAAGCAGGTACTCAGGTTCAATACACTCTTGCACAGGTTAAGGCTGTAGTTTCAGAACTTTCAGCAGACGAACTTGAAAAATTTGTTATTGCTTATGAACCTGTTTGGGCCATTGGTACTGGTGAAGTAGCAACAGCTCAAGATGCTCAAGATATGGCAGCAGCGATTAGAGAAGACTTGGCAAAGTTGCACGATGCTAACACTGCTGATGCTATGCGTATTCTTTACGGTGGTTCAGTTAAAGGTTCTAATGCCGCTGAGATTATTGGACAAAAAGATGTTGACGGAGCACTTGTTGGTGGAGCTAGCCTAGATGCAGATGATTTTGTTAAAATTATCCAAGGTGCTTCTAGCTAAGGAAATTTATGAGTCTTGACATTATCAAAACTATTCTTCAGGTCACGCTTCTGATTATCAGCATTATCTTGACCTTGTTTGTACTATTACATAAGGGTCAAGGTGGTGGCTTATCAGATATGTTCGGTGGAGGAGTAACCTCTAACCTGAATGCTTCTGGTGTTGCTATGCGTAACTTGAATCGTATTACTGTCATCCTAGGTATTATTTGGATTGCAGTAGTTATAGCACTTGGTATTATTATGAGAGTGCAAGGCAGTTAAAAAAGCCTAGAATTATGATGAAAGTGCCCTCACAGTTTCTGTGAGGGCACTTTCCATCATGTTTAAAGCACATCAAATTTTAAAGCCGTGGGTCATGATAGTCTGTAGGATTATTGTTACGTGGTTTGCGTGATAGGCTTTCTTCTAAACCAGTATTAGCATGTGCCAGTGCAGCTTCTTCTTTTTTCTTACGAGATAAGTAGTATGAAGCAAGGCCACCAAGTGCTGCTAAAGTTAAGATACCAGCTATGAGCCAAGGAACAACACTAGATTTATGTTGGCTTGAGGAATCATTAGCAAAAGGCGTAGTATCAGGAGTACTGGTATCAGTTGAAGTGCTCGTATCGCTAGTATTAGTAGTGCTGCTATCTGTAACAGAGCTAGTCATAGTTGGGTTAGCTGTGCTAGAGTCCGTTGCTTCATCTGAAGAATCTTGCTTTTCCATGAAAATATTGATGGATTGCGAAGTCTGACCACTAGTTTCACCAGTAACCGAGACTTGATAATAGCAACCAGTAGTACCACCATCACAGTTAGCGTCAAGGGTTAGCAATGATGAGGTAGCATTTCCGGAAGCATCTGCTTGAATCTTTTCATGATCATCAGAAGAAGAATCATTATCAAAATTTTCATCAGCAGATGGGCCAACCGTGTTAATTTCTGCCCATTCATTTGGTTGCAATCCAGTCATGTTGAAAGAAACTGGTTGACTGGAATCGTAAGCTGGAGCATTGCTATCAGCGCTAGAAGCCTGTGTACCTGTTCCTACTGTAATTGATGGAGTCTGAGCGGTTGCAGAGGCAAAGGCAGAAGCAGTATCCGTTGCATCTGTAGTATCAGCTATGGCAGCTGGTGCAAAGCTTAGAGTTGCAGAAAACAAAGCAACAGCTAAAATTTTATTCTTCATGGTTCTCCAGAAAATAGTTCATGTGTAAGTAGTTAAAAATGACAGCACAACGTAGGTACTAACAAATAATAAAGAAACTTACTGTGAAATCTTATTGATCTAGTTCAGCAGCAGCATCATGATCAATAAGCCACAGTGTTTCATCTGTTCCATTAACAGCTGAAGCAGGATATTCCATCATGTCAGCATTTTCAGAAAGTGAGGCTTTAACTGCATCCGCCTTTTCAGAGCCTGATACAAGACACCAAACTTTACTAGCACCACAAAGCATTGGCATACTCATGGTAAGACGTTCTGGAGGTGGTTTTGGTGAGTCTTTTTCAGAAAGAAATTCACTGTCTTCACACTTTAAAGTTGCTTTACCTGGGAAAAGCGAAGCGATATGAGCATCTGGACCAATCCCAAGCAAAACAAGGTCAAACTTAGGACCATCCGGAAAGCTCTTAGCAACTTCTTTATTAAATGCCACAGCAGCAGCAGCTACAGAGTCGAAATCATCTGTAGCTGGTAGCTCATACACTTTGTTTGGATCAATTTCAATTTTGTTTAAAAGAGCATCAAAGGCTTGTACAGCATTACGATCTTTATCGTCTGCAGCTACAAATCGCTCATCACCCCACCAAAAGTGAACTTTTGTCCAGTCAACAAGGTCTTTATCTTTATGGTCTGCAATTGCGGCCAAAGAAGCTATACCAATTGTTCCACCAGTAAGAACCCAATGAGCTTCACCCTGAGCAGCTTGTACTTCCTTGAGTTCTTCAATAACCTTTTCAGCAATACTGTTTTTCAGTGTTTCCTCATCAGGATGCAAAACTACGACTGCGTGTGACATTATTAAACCTACTTCTTAGTTGTTTTCTTTGCAGCTGTTTTTTTAGCAGTACTTGCTGGTTTAGCTGCATCTTTATCTGTAGTATTTTCGTGCTTAAGTTTTACGCGAGAAAGTCCTTTTGTGAGAACTTCTCCATAAACTTCATCAGCGTCAATGCGACGTAATTCTTCTGCTAAACAATCTGGTAGATTACGACGTGGAAGAGAAAGGGTTTGCTTTTGTTCACCTGGTTGGGTCAATTCAGCAGTTTCTTTACCTATAGGGCGGAACATATTAACTACGCCACCATCTTTGAATGTGATATTAACACCAGTAACACCGGTACCTTTACCAGAATCTTCAAGACAAGCATCCTGTTTGAGGTCTTTACCTAACCAAGCAGCAAGTAAATAGGAGCTTGGTGAGTCAGTTGCACCTTTAACAGTTATAGACTCAACTCTAGGATTCTTAAAATTGTTAAAGACTGCAACAAGTTGTTCACGCCAGTGCGTTAGTCTTGTCCAGGCGAAGTCTGTGTCACCATCAGCATAAGTTGCAGCAAGATCTTTTAAAGTTTTCATCGGGTCTACTGTATTAGCTGAGTCAGTAATACGGCGTTGTGAAATCTTACCAAGAGTACTCTTGGCAGCATTTTCAGGAGTTTCATTTGGCCATAGTGTGACAATTGGAGCATCTGGCAAAATGAGACCAGTAACTAAGCTAGCCTTCTGATTGATTAATTCGCCAGAAACCTCAAGGATAACAATTTCTGAAGCGCCAGCATCTGCACCTACACGGATTTCTGCGTCTAATCTATTAGACGAGCGTTGTGTATTTTCTGCTACTACGATAACACGCATAGGGTGTTCACGACTAGCTTCCTTAGCAGCTTTAATTGCTTCTTCTTCTTGACCTTTAGGTGTGGAAATGATGAGTGTTAGTACACGACCTAACGCAACAACACCACCTTCTTCACGAAGTTTAACGAGTTTATCGTTAACAGCAGCTGTGGTTGTCTTTTCAAGATGTAGTTTCATGGTCGCCTCCAAGTACGTTTGTCATTGGCCATCATCTGGTCAGCGGAATCAGGACCCCAGCCACCTGGAGCATAACCTTCAAGTTTATCTTTCTTTCGTGCCCAATACTTTTCAATAGGGTCAAGAATCTTCCATGATAGTTCTACTTCCTCTTGACGAGGGAATAGTGGAGGTTCTCCGAGAAGAACATCTAGTATAAGACGTTCGTAAGCTTCTGGGCTTGCTTCAGTAAAAGAATGACCGTATGCAAAGTCCATCGTTACGTCACGAACTTCCATTTCAGTGCCTGGCACTTTTGAGCCGAAACGGATAGTAATACCTTCATCAGGCTGAATACGTAATACAAGCGCATTGTGACCAAAGTCTGTATCGTCTTGTTCTTTGAAAAGACGAGTAGGGTTCTTTTTCATGACAAGAGCAATTTCTGTAACCCTACGTCCAAGACGTTTACCTGTGCGTAGGTAGAAAGGAGTTCCAGACCAACGGCGTGTATTAACGTCAAGACGTACTGCTGCAAAAGTTTCAGTAGTTGATTTAGGGTCCATACCTTCTTCTTCAAGGAAGCCTAGAACTTTTTCACCGCCTTGCCAACCGCCATCGTATTGTCCACGAGCAGTATGTTTACCAAGATCCTTAGGCAGTGTGACAGCCGCAAGAACTTTTTCTTTTTCAGCTCGAAGGTCTTTTGCTTCAAAGGAGATAGGTTCTTCCATCGCTGTTAAAGCAAATAGCTGCAGCAAGTGGTTTTGGATAACGTCACGAGCAGCACCAACACCATCGTAGTAACCGGCACGCCCACCAACACCAATATCTTCTGCCATTGTAATTTGAACATGGTCTACGAAATTAGAGTTCCAAAGGGGCTCAAAAATCTGATTTGCGAAACGCAAAGCCAAGATGTTCTGTACTGTTTCTTTACCTAGGTAGTGGTCAATGCGGAAAACACTATCAGCAGGGAACACTTTCTCGATGACAGCGTTAAGTTCTTGAGCAGACTTTAAATCATGACCAAAAGGCTTTTCAATGACTACACGACGCCAGCTAGAATCTGTTTCTTGTGCCAAGCCATGTTTAGAAAGTTGTGAACAAACAAGTTCAAACATTTTAGGTGGGATTGCTAGATAGAAAGCGTGGTTTCCTTTTGTGCCACGCTCTTCATCAAGTTTCTCTAAAGTATCGCTGAGGCTATTGAAAGTGTTGTCATCATCAAAATCGCCTTGTACGAAGCGAATACCTTCAGAAAGTTGATTCCAAACCTTTTCGTTCCAAGGTGTGCGTGAGTTTTCCTTCACGGATTCTTTTACAATAGCAGCGAAATCATCATTAGTGTGTTCACGACGAGCTACACCAACAAGCGCAAAGCTAGGTGGTAGTAGTCCGCGGTTTGCCAGGTCATAAACGGCTGGCATCAGTTTTTTGCGTGAAAGGTCACCGGTTACACCGAAGATTACAAGTGAAGATGGACCTGCAATACGTTTTATTCGGCGATCCTGAGGATCCTTTAACGGATTAGTTTTTTTTACTTCTGTCATTATTTTCCTTTAATACCAAAGATTTTCTTAATCTCAGCAATGCCAGCTTTAGTATCCTTCAAATGAAGAGTCAGCACAGGGCGGCCAAGCTTATCGAGAACGTTTGCATCTCCACCAGCCTGAGCTACAATAACTTCACCGAAGGTGAAATCTAGACCAGGAATGGCAATATCTTCAGCCTTAGTGTACTCGGTTGTAATTTGAAGGAACACTCCCACTGGAGCGCCACCTTTATGATATTGCCCTGTTGAGTGCAAGAAACGTGGACCCCAACCAAAAGTTACAGGACGTTCTACATGTTCAGGAACAATTGCGCGCATCTGTGATAGTTCTGGATATTCTAGGCGGTTCAGGTACGCCTGAAGAGCGATGTAGCCTTCTTTTTTATCAACACTTCCAAGAAGCGTAAAAACGGCATGCTGAACAGTGTCACTATCTTTAATTAGCTTTGCAGCATTGCTATCAGCATATACTTCAATAGCGTCGTCAGAAAGCACAGGCTCTGGCTTGATAACTTTTGAAGGGTCAGCATTGAGCAACTCACGTGCAGCGACCTTAGCTGCTTCGACATCCGGTTGGTCAAATGGGTTGATACCAATTAAGTAACCAGCAATGGCAGTGGCAGCCTCCCATAGAGCCATCTGACCGCCAAGAGTACCTGCAACAGCAAATTCGTTTTCTTTCAAATTACTATCGTTAATGGTTTTTTGAATGCGTGCAACAACAGTATCGTCTAATTCGTGAGTATCTTCAAAGTCACCTTTGTTCACAACAACTGGAAGGATACCGGTGCCATCTTTACCTGTACTTTCAGCAAGTAGCTGTTCAGTCCAGTTACCGTAACCAATAATGTCAGTACCGTCTTCTACAAGAACTGTCTTATCACGGAAAGGTTTAGTGCCACCAATTGCACAAGCAAGCTTCAGCGCTGGGTTATCAAGGCTATCTTCTTTCACAATAGCTTCAACTTCTTTTGCATCATCAAGAAGTTGCTGAATGTCAGCGCCAGCAAGACCGGCCGGCACAAGACCGAAAGCAGTCAAGGCAGAATAGC
The DNA here is from genome assembly GCA_047605865.1 of Micrococcaceae bacterium. Lineage (GTDB taxonomy): Bacteria > Actinomycetota > Actinomycetes > Actinomycetales > Micrococcaceae > JASGDC01. The sequence goes on from JASGFC010000004.1 coordinate 65,658, forward strand.
GGCCACCCACGTTAGGGTTTGCTTGGAAGATTGTGTAACCATCTTTTTTCGCTGATTTTTCTAGGTCAGAACCTGGGTCTGTGACAACTATGATACGTTCTGTAGCGTCAATACCAGCATCTTTGAAAAGCTTTTCATAGAGGCTCTTTTGAGATGTAGTCTCAAGTGTTGAACCTGACTTAGATGAAACTACAACAGCAGTTGTATCTAGACGGTCAGAAATTGCCATCTGAATCTGAGTTGGATCAGTTGTATCTAGAATTGTTAGTTCAACTTTGTCTGTTTCAGTAATAACTTCAGGAGCTAGGGAAGAGCCACCCATACCACAAAGCACGATGTGGTTGATTCCCATTTTTTTAAGCTCATCACGCTTAGTAAGAATTGGCTTTACCAATTCCTGAGATGTTGTACCAAGATCAACCCATCCTAGACGGATTGAAGCTTCAGATTCAGCTTTAGAGCCCCAAATTGTAGCATCGCCAGCAGCCTGTCGAGAAGCAATCTTGTTATCTACAAGGTCTTGACCATGCTGGTCAAATGCATCTTGGGTAATTTTTCCTAGTGCAATATCAACCATTATTTGCTCTCCTTTAGACCAGTTTGAACTGTGTCTAGCAATTCTTTCCAGCTTGCTTCGAATTTATCAATACCTTCATCTTCAAGTTTAGCTACAACTTTGTCATAAGAGATGCCAAGTTTTTCAAGCTGATCAATAACTTCCTGAGACTCATCGTAAGTACCAGTAATAGTATCTCCAGTAATTTTACCGTGATCATATGTAGCTTGAAGAGTTGCCTCTGGCATAGTGTTAACAGTATTTTCAGCCACTAGACCTTCAACGTAAAGTGTGTCAGGAAGGCTAGGATCTTTAACTCCAGTAGAAGCCCATAGTGGACGTTGTACATTAGCACCTTCAGCTGCTAATTTCTTCCACTGTTTAGTTTCTAGAGATTTTTCAAATACTTGGTATGCAAGGCGAGCATTTGCTAGACCAGCTTTGTTCTTAAGTGCTGTAGCCTCATCAGTACCAAGTGCATCTAATTGACTATCAACTTCAGTGTCAACACGAGATACGAAGAAAGATGCAACAGAGTGAATAGTTGAAAGATCAATACCTTTTTCTTGTGCTTTTTCAAGACCAGCGAAGTAAGCGTCAATCACTTTTTGGTAGCGATCAAGAGAGAAAATTAACGTAACGTTAACGCTAATACCTTGACCAATAACCTCAGTGATGGCATCTAGCCCCTCAACAGTTGCAGGAATTTTAACGAGGAGGTTATCTTTACCAATTTTCTTCCATAGTTTTTCTGCTGAATCAACTGTCTTTTGAGTTTCACGAGCCAAGCGAGGATCAACCTCAATTGAAACACGACCATCTTGCATCTTTGTTGCTTTAGCAACAGGAGCAAAGATGTCACAAGCATTTGAAACGTCTTGAGTAGTCATTTCAAACACAGCATCATCAACATCAGCACCTTGAGCTGCAAGTTCTTTCAACTGATCAGAGTATGCTTCTCCATCAGAAAGAGCATTCGCAAAAATTGTTGGGTTAGTAGTAACACCTACAACATTGCGTGTTGTAATAAGTTCTTCCAAATTTCCGCTATCAATACGTTCGCGTGAAAGATCATCGAGCCAAGGCGCTGTGCCGTTCTGAAGTAGTAGTTCTGTAGGGGATGTTGTCATTTTATTTACCTGCTTCTTTCATTGATTCTTCAGCTGCTTGTGCAACAGCTTCAGATGTAATTCCAAATTCTTTGTAGAGAGTTGCTTGATCTGCTGAAGCACCAAAGTGTTCTAGAGAAATCATGCGACCTGCGTCTCCAACAATTTCACGCCAACCAAGTCCAAGACCTGCTTCAACAGAAACACGAGCTTTCACATCTTGTGGGAGTACCTGTTCTTTGTATGCATCTGGTTGTTCATTAAACCATTCAAGACATGGCATAGAAACTACACGAGCGGCTACACCTTTCTTTTCAAGTTCATCTTTTGCGTCCATAGCGATTGAAACTTCTGATCCGGTACCAATCAAAATCACATCAGGCTTGCCACCTTTAGCATCTGAAAGAATGTAACCACCTTTAGCTACATCGTTAGCAGAAGCATTTTCCTTGCGGTCAAAGATTGGAACGTCTTGACGAGTCAACACAATACCTGCTGGACGATCAGTGTGTTCAAGGATTGTTTGCCATGCAACTGCTGTTTCATTGGCATCAGCCGGGCGAACTACGTCTAAGCCTGGAATCGCACGAAGTGCCCAGAGGTGCTCTACTGGCTGGTGTGTTGCACCGTCTTCACCAAGACCAATGGAATCGTGTGTCCATACATAGGTCACAGGAAGTTTCATCAATGCACTCAAACGAACTGCAGGTTTTTGGTAATCAGAGAAGACCAAGAAAGTACCTGCATAAGGACGAGTATGAGAAGTGAGGGTAATTCCGTTAAGAATTGCAGCAGCCACGTGCTCACGGATACCGAAGTGTAGCGTTCTACCGTAAGGATCTCCTGACCATTCTTTTGTCTGATGATCAGCTGGTAAGAATGAAGGGGAATCTTCAATAGTAGTGTTGTTAGATTCTGCTAAATCACAAGAACCACCCCAAAGCTCAGGGAGTTTATCGCCAATAGCATTCAGAACAGCACCAGATGCTTTTCGTGTAGACATAGCATCGCCAGCAGGAAAGTCAGGAAGTGTTTTTTCCCAGCCCTTTGGCAATTCATAGTTCTCTAAACGAGTAAAGAGTTCTGCTTCTTCTTTGTGCGTTTTTTCCCATTTAGCGTATGCAGCATCCCATTGTTTGTGGAGGTCAGCTCCACGATCTACAGCTTCACGAGTATGTTTGAGGACATCATCATCAACTTCAAAAGTCTTATCAGGATCAAAACCAAGAGTTTTTTTAAGACCAGCAAGATCGTCTGCTCCAAGAGCTGAACCATGGATTTTACCAGTTCCCATTTTTTCAGGAGTTGGCCAACCAATAATTGTTTCTAATTCAATGATAGAAGGTTTAGTAGTTTCTGCTTTTGCAGCCATAACTGCATCATAGAGAGCATCAACATCTTCTTCATATTTGCCGTTATTACGCCAATCTACGGTCTGAGTGTGCCAGCCGTATGATTCATAGCGCTTCATAATATCTTCAGTTAAAGCAATTTTGGTATCGTCTTCAATTGAAATATGATTGCGGTCAAAGATGACAATCAGATTACCTAGTTCTTGCAATCCTGACAAGGAACCAGCTTCAGATGTAATACCTTCTTCAATGTCACCTTCTGAAGCAAGTACGTAGACATGGTGATCAAAAGGACTTTCACCAGTACTTGCTTTAGCATCCATTAATCCACGTAGGCGACGTTGCCCATATGCGAATCCAACAGCTGTTGCAAGACCTTGTCCAAGGGGTCCCGTTGTTGTTTCAATGCCGTCTGTGTGTCCATGCTCAGGGTGTGCTGGAGTAATAGAACCCCAAGTACGAAGAGATTTCAAATCATCTAAAGATACTTTGTATCCAGCAAAATACAACTGAATGTATTGTAGAAGACTTGCGTGTCCACAGGAAAGAATGAAGCGATCGCGACCAGCCCAGTTCATATCTTTTGGATCATGGTTCATTACTTTTTGATAAAGCATGTAAGCAGCTGGTGCAAGGCTAATTGCAGTACCTGGGTGCCCACTACCTACTTTTTCAACTGCGTCACCAGCAAGCACTTTAGCGGTATTTACAGCCTTTTTATCAATATCTGTCCATTCAAGTTTGGTCATTCTATGACGCCCCTTACTTTTTAGAATTACTTTCAATTTCAACAATACTCGTTGTGTCTGACAAATTGCTTAATTATGAAACAATTGAGCCAAGATTTTATTTACCTTTATCATTTGCCAACATTTACCTTGCCTAATTCAATTTTATTCTAGAAAACTGTGTTTTCTACCTCTATAATAATAGAGAATGCATTTAAAAGGAGACTATGCCTAGTGGCAACTACAGCAACACCAACGAACTTCACTATTAACGATAAAATCAAAGGTTATGTAGCTTTGATGAAGCTCCGTGTTGTTGAATTACTCTTAGTTTCAACTCTGCCAACCATGATTTTTGCCCAAAAGGGTATGCCAAGTTTTGGGCTTATTATTGCTACCCTTTTTGGTGGTACGATGGCAGCTGGTTCTGCTAATGCTTTTAATATGTACCTTGACCGTGATATTGATCGGGTAATGGATCGTACCAAGAAAAGACCACTTGTCACTGGTGTGCTAAGCGACAATGAAGCTCTAGCTTTTGCCTGGCTTTCTGGTATTTTTTCTGTTGCTTTTTTATGGTTAGTTGTTAATCCTTTGTCTGGAATTTTAGCTGCAGGAGCAATCGCTTTTTATGTGATTATTTACACGATGATACTTAAGCGTCGTACTCCGCAAAATATCGTATGGGGTGGAATAGCAGGTTGTTTTCCAGTACTTATTGGTTGGGCGGCAGTAACAAATACTATTTCTTGGGCGGCTATCGTGCTCTTTATGGTCATTTTCCTCTGGACGCCGCCACATTACTGGCCTTTGTCTTTACGCTATGGCGAAGATTACCGCAGGGCTGATGTGCCAATGCTTGGCGCTATTAGTTCTATTCCTGCTGTTTCTCAGCAGATTATCTTATATTCATGGGCTATGGTTGTTTGTTCGTTACTTCTTGGGCCAGTTGGTGGTGCAGGTATGCTCTACATGATTGTAGCTATAGCAGCTGGTGCTTGGTTCCTCTTTGAAGCGCATCGTTTAAGCTCATTAGCCATTCAAGGTGCACCAGAATCAGTTATTAAACCAATGCGTTTATTCCACGCTTCAATCACTTA
>JASGFC010000005.1:0-68312 GCA_047605865.1 Micrococcaceae bacterium
TTGGTAACTTCAAGGTAAGACTCTCAACATAATTACTAAGCTATTGAACTCGTTAGTGAGACACGAAAATCAGCCATAAGTGAGAAGAATGGTCTAAAAGATGCTGCGTTTTGCAGCTTACCCACAAAACTATTTTCATACTGAGAAAAGAATGTAACAAGTGAAGATTATAAAACTTCTTCGTGAGAAAAGGTTATCTTCGTGGGATAAAGCTCATGAAAATAACCAAAAGGCGTGAAGAAGTATCATGAGCACCAAGACAGACTGGGTACTGTGTTATTTTGGAAGTATGTTTGACAGTAAACATCAGCAACGCAAGAGCTTGAGGCAGAAGTAAGGGTATGGTTTTTTATACAATTCTGCTTTTCAAAGTATTGGGTCAGGCTGTCTTGCCAGCAATTGTGCTGATGGTACCTGCCTATTTTTACTTAAAAAACAAGAAAAATGCAGACAGAAAGCAACTTATTTATACTTTCCTTTTCATCCTGTACTGCATGATGCTCCTTATTTACACTTTAGAGGGAACTAAATCTGTTGAACTTTCACAATGGTGCACCGAGCACGGGCTAAAAGCACGTTTAGATTTATCGTATTCTTACCAGCATTACGTTGATTCTGGACTGTATACAGAGCCGTTACCAACGTTTTTAACTAGTTATGCAGTGTGGCAATCCCTTGGAAACATACTGCTCTTCATTCCTTTGAGCATCTTCATCATGCGACTTTTCAAACAAAGAGCATGGACAACTTTACTTATAGGTATTGGGATATCAAGTTTTATAGAAATCATGCAGGGTACAGGAAACTTTGGTTTAGCTCCTTGCGTCTATCGTCAAGCAGACGTGGAAGATCTAATTACAAATACAATGGGCACTATCATCGGAATTATTATTTCTCTGATTTTAGCCCGAAAAGCTAAAGGAAAACTTTCTAACGAGGACGAGAAATAGCTGTTTTACGAGCTTTCTGAATGAGAGTCTCGTCAATTGTTTCTGGCTCAAACACACCAAATTTATTCTCAGCTGCTTTTTGAATTAAAAAATCAACTATCTTTGGATTCTTAGGCAAAAGAGAACCATGAAGATAGCTAGCAACAATATTTTTATAGCGAGCTCCTTCAGTTTTATCTTCACCGTTATTACCTTGACCAAGCTTCGTAGTTCCTAAAGGCTTAGTATCAGGTCCTAAGAAGGTTTGACCACTGTGGTTTTCATAGCCAATAATTTCACCAAATTCATCACTATGAACCACGATATTGCCAATGCGACGTACTTTATCAGCATTGGTTTCTATATCAAGGATGCCAAGACCTTCCATTTTGTCTCCGTCGTTGGTGAGGAAGTGATGCCCAAAGAGTTGGTAGAGACCACAAATAATGAGTATTGGCGTATCCTTTTCAACAAGGTCAACGAAGTTTTGTTTATGGGCAAGCAAATCTTGGTGGATTTTACTTTGTCCAGAGTCTTGACCACCACCGCCAAGGAGAATATCTATGTCTGTGGGAAAAGGATCACCTGGGTCGTAATTAGATATTTCTGCAGTGTAGCCATGAGCTTCAAGACGTCGTTGAACAGCAAGAGTATTACCATAATCACCATAAATGTTCATGTGCTTTGGGTATAACTGCACGATGTTGAGTGTACCTTTGGAGCTCATTCTACAACCTCTACTTTGGTAATCTTTGCCAGCTCTTTTCGTAGTGTAAGCATAGCGGTGTATGTACAGAAAATATGTTTGTCTTCACCCTTGGTTTTTTTCAAAAAGTCTTGTAAAGCAACACTTAATTCAGGAGTTACTTCTTGGAAAGAAATTTGATCGTGTTCTAAACGCAAAGCCATATCATATGCACGAACACCTGAAACTACCTCAACTCCAGTTTCTTTCAAACTGCTAAAGTCTACATCCCAAAGCCACGACATATCGCGACCATCAGCGTATTGGTCATTAATACATATCATTGTCTTGTGGTTCTCAGGCTTAAAAGAAGAAAGCCCTAAACGGAAACCACCAGGGTTCTTAACAAGAATGAGTTCAATATCATCGCCATCAACAGTGATTTTCTCACCTCGACCAAAAGCTGGTTTAACTTCTGAAAGTGATTGCAACATTTCATCCTGCTTGTAATAATTCCCAGCAGCAATTCTTGCAATTGTCATGGCAGCAGCAGCATTGAAAATGTTATACACGCCACGCAACTGCAATTTAGTAGTGACATCTTTGCCGTCAATGTTGAAGGTAGCATCCGTATCTGAAAAATTTTCTAAAGTAATTTCTGCCTCTGGTAACTCTTCAGAACTAATCTTACAGGCTTCAGTGTTGTGCAGATCATCATCGCTCGGGAAAAGGCCACGCATTTTATCGCTGAGCCCAAAGTATTGCACCTGTGCTTTCTTCACATGATCAGCGATACGAGCAACACGCTCATCTTCACGGTTTAAAACCACAGTATCGGTAGTGGCTTCAGCTATTGCTTGGAGCATTCGAGCTGTATTATCTATCTCACCAAAACGATCAAGTTGATCACGCATAACGTTCAGCAATAGAGAATAACGAGGTGGAACATCTTTGACGAAGTGGACTGCGTGAGCTTCATCAAGTTCAAGAACAGCGATATCTGCATCAATTTTTCCGTTGATATCAACTTCATTGATAAGAGCTGCTGCAACACCTCTGGCAAAATTACTACCAGTTTTGTTGGTAAATACTTTTAACCCTTGACCTTGAAGGAGTTCAACAACCATTTTTGTTGTTGTGGTTTTGCCATTTGTTCCACTGACAAGTACCACCCCTCGAGGTATTTGAGCAAGGGTAGAAGCAATAAAGCTTGGATCAATTTTTTCCATGATTAGCCCTGGAAATGCGGAACCACCACCACGTAGTTGCGCTACTTTCTTTGCAAGCTTTCCAAGAGCAGGTGAGTAAAACCTAGACATAGAAAAATTTTACCTTAACTGTTTGTGACTACCGTTTTATCACAGTGGTGTTGTAGAGTTCTTTTGATGAAATCCCTGTTTGACTTGAAACTTGTTTGCAGGCATCCTTTAAACGTAAACCATCATGGACAAGCGTTTGAACTTGTTCAAGAGCATTTTCAAAAGATATTTCTTCTCCGTTAAAACCAGCTAAAACTAGAACAATTTCTCCTTTAACTGATTTTTTAAGTAAAGACGCAAAGATTTCTGCACAAGTTCCACGGCGTACTTCTTCAAATTTCTTTGTTAATTCACGAGCCAGCACGAGTTGACGGTCTTCACCAAAGACTTTTACCATCATTGCAATAGTTTTTTCAATACGATGTGGTGCTTCAAAGAAAATCATAGTTCGCTGTTCATGAGCAAGTTTTGTAAAAAAGGAGTGCCGTTGATTTTCTTTACGTGGGACGAAACCTTCAAAACTAAAGCTGTCACTAGGAAGCCCACTTAATGCTAAAGCTGTCAAAACTGCCGAAGGCCCTGGAATCACGGTAACAGGTATATTAGCTTCGATAGCAGCTTGCACTAAGGGAAATCCAGGGTCAGAAACGGTTGGCATCCCAGCATCAGAGACCACAAGTACATCGTGGTCGTGCTGCAAAAGTTCAATTATTTTAACGACCCGTGCTTTTTCATTATGCTCGTGATAGCTCACTAAAGTGCCAGAAGCTTCAATCTGTAATCTTCTCAATAATTCAACGAGTGTGCGAGTATCTTCAGCAGCGATAAAAGGAAAAGTTTGTAGTGCCTCAATAAGTCTGGGTGAAGCATCACGAAAATTTCCAATAGGGGTAGCCGCAAGGGTTAGTGTTCCAGACATGCTTTTAAGTATAATAGCCTCATGCCCGAAACTACCACTCAAGCAATGCAAAGAGCACTTGACCTTGCAAGTTCAGGAATCCGTGGAGCAAACCCACTTGTGGGGGCAGTTATCACTGACAAACAAGGCACTATTGTTGCAGAAGGGTATCACCAAGGTTCTGGAACACCTCATGCTGAAATTGCTGCACTCGAACAGCTTCCACAGAATTTAGATCCAGAGGAATTAACTCTATATGTTACTTTAGAACCCTGTAACCATACCGGACATACTGGACCTTGCACACAAGCAATCATAAAGAGTGGTATCAAACATGTTGTTATTGCTGCTCTTGATCCAACTGAAAGAGCATCCGGGGGTCAGCATACTTTGAAAAAAGCTGGTATTTCTGTGGAGAATGGAATACTTGAAGCTGAATCTTTAGAATTAAATAATCGTTGGTTCCAAGCTCAGCAAGAAAAGCGACCATTTGTCACTGTAAAATTTGCTCAAACTCTTGATGGCAAAATTGCAGCCATCGATGCTTCTAGCCAATGGATTACTGGAGAAGAAGCACGTAAAGATACCCATCGTGATAGAACTCATGTAGATGCTCTTATTATTGGAACAGGCACCTTACTTGCCGATAATCCAGCGTTAACTGCTCGAATTGATGGTGAATTAGCTATACACCAACCAAAAGCTATTGTTATTGGTTATCGTGATATTCCTCAAGATGCACTGCTAAGAAAGCATCCTGCAGGTTTTCAACACTTTAAAAATCATAATCTTAAGCAGATGCTCCTTGAATTAAGAAATCAAGGAATGGTTCATGTCATGGTTGAAGGTGGTGCAAGCTTGCTTGCCGAATTTTTCAAAGCTGACCTTGTTGACAATGTTGTTGTTTATCTTGCACCGAAAATTTTAGGCTCAGGAAAAGCCGCAATTGCTGATATGGGAATTAAAAATATTAAAGAAGCGTTAGAATTAGAGTACGATTCATTCTTCCCGCCACAATATTGTGGAAATGACATGAAACTTCACTTGATTCCACACAGGAAGGCTTAAATGTTCACAGGCATTATTGCAGAGCAGGGAACGGTTCTATCACTTGAGCTGCTTCAACAAGATGCAATCTTGACTCTTAAAGCTCCCCAAACCAGCACAGAAATGAAACATGGTGCTTCGCTTGCTGTCAATGGGGTTTGTCTTTCTGCACTTTCAGTCGAAGGTGACACGTTAACCATGGAAATCATGGGAGAAACCCTACAACGCACTAATCTAGGTGAACTCAAAAAAGGAGAAAAAGTCAATCTTGAACTTCCGTTACGAGCTAATGCTTTTCTTGATGGGCATATCGTTCAAGGCCACGTGGATGGAGTAGGAAAAATCTTAAAACGTACTGAGCATGGACCTTGGGAAACTGTCTGTTTTGAAGTGCCTGAAAACTTAGCACCTTATATTGCTGAGAAAGGCTCTATCGCCATTGATGGCACCTCTTTGACAGTTACTGCAGTTAGTAAAAAGAGCAAGCAGCCACAATGGTTTGAAGTAGCTCTCATTCCTTTGACTCGAGAAGAAAATATTTTGGGTACAAAAAAAATTGGCAGTAGCGTAAACTTTGAAGTTGATATCGTAGCAAAATATGTCGAACGTTTGGCAGGTCAGTGAATACTATTGAAGAAGCTATTGAAGCAATAGCCGCAGGTAAGGCCGTCATCGTGATGGATGATGAAGACCGCGAAAATGAAGGCGACATTATCTTCGCAGCTCAATATGCCACAAGTGAACTTATGGGTTGGACTATCCGCTATAGCTCTGGTGTCATTTGCATCCCAATGATTAGAGAACGTGCTGAAAAATTAGCTCTACCACCTATGGTTGCACATAATGAAGACCCTAAAGGTACTGCTTATACAGTCAGTTGTGATGCTGCCCATGGAATTACAACAGGTATTAGCGCAAATGATAGAGCATTAGGTGCAAGAGTTCTATCTGATAAAAAAACAACTCCAGCAGACTTAACCAGGCCAGGTCATTTATTTCCTCTCATCGCTCACGATAGTCTTCTCCAAGGTCGTGAAGGTCATACTGAAGCTGCCATCACACTTTGTTCTCTTGCTCACCTTGAACCAGTTGGTGTTCTTGTTGAACTTGTAGCAGAAGATGGAAACATGCTCCGCGGTCAAGATGTTATTGATTTTGCTCATAAGAATAATTGCCCTGTTATAACTATTGAAGAATTAAAAAAATATCCTCATGAAAAAAAGTGAAAAAGTTTCTGTCCCAACACCTTTTGGTACCTTTGATATGCAGGCATGGCACGATGAGTCTCTCAATACCGACCATGTAACAGTGAGTAAACAATGGCAGGGCATACCTTTAGTTCGGCTTCACTCTGAATGTTTGACAGGAGATATTTTTGGTTCATACCGTTGTGATTGTGGTGAACAACTTCACGAGACACTTAAACTCATTAGTACTGAAGGTGGTATATTAATCTACCTGACAGCTCATGAAGGTCGAGGTATTGGTCTTTTAAATAAACTCAATGCTTATAAACTCCAAGATGAAGGCGTTGATACTATGCAAGCTAATATTGATTTAGGCTTTGAAGCTGATCAGCGAGATTACAGTGGTGCTACAGAGATTTTGAAAGAACTTGGTATTTCACGTCTTAAACTTTTAACGAACAATCCTTCTAAAGAAAAGTTTCTTGAAGATCATGGAATTGAAATCGTTGAACATCGTGATATCGAAGTTCCATCACGAGAAACTAATCAAAATTATTTAGCAACTAAAAAAGAACGTATGCATCATACTTTGAAATTAGATGGAAAAAAACATATCAATAAGGAGCAATCATGAGCAGTGCAGGAATACCAACTCTTGAAGTAAAAGCTGAAGATGCACAAGGTATCAAATTAGCAGTAGTTGCTTCCTCATGGCATCGAGAAATTATGGATGCACTCATTGACGGAGCTAATCGTGCAGCTAGCGATGCAGGCCTAGAAGCTGATCATTACACAGCGCCAGGCACTTTAGAACTTCCTGTGATTGCTCAAGGCCTCGTTAAGAAAGGCTACGATGCTCTTGTTGCCCTTGGTGTTGTTATTAAAGGAGGCACACCTCACTTTGAGTACGTTTGTGAAGGAATGACATATGGCCTCATGAAAGTCTCAGTAGAAAGTGGTGTACCTATTGGTAACGGAGTCTTAACATGTAACACTGAAGAACAAGCAATTGACCGTTCTGGTGTTGAAGGTGCAAGCGAAGATAAAGGCTATGAAGCAACTATAGCTGCATTACATTCAGCAATTACACTTAAATCTATGTAGCATTTTGTCAGAAGTAGCTAGTATCATGAGAGTAATAGCGTTTTAGGTAAGGTAATTTATGATTTTAGAACTCCTCCTTTTGAGTGGTATCGTAGCGGCAGTTTCTTCTAGAGCAAATCAGCGCCAAGCACGCCGCCAATTTGGTTTATATGACCAAAATTTTAATCAGACTCAACCTCTAACTGGCGCACAACAGCCAGGGTACTTTGCTAATGCCCAGCAATTAGCACTCGAAGAGCATAATCTTCGTGCCACCATCGGTACAAAAAATGCCCAGGCTGCCAATGCCATCGTACAATTAGACGATTCCATTCGTTCAGGCGAAGAAGAACTTAACTTTGCTTATGCAGAGTTTGGTAAGTCTGCAACTGAACGTTTTGAAAATGCTCTTGAAGAAGCAAAATACCAAATTGCAGAGTCTTATGCACTTAGGCAACGTATTGATATGCAACAATACTCTTCTTTATCTGAAGCAAATAACTATCTCGATGAGATTATAGGACGCTGTTCTGAAGCACAAGATCTAATCAATAATGAGAAGTCTGTTTTTGATACTCTTCGTGCTCAAAGTGTTAATGCAGAACAATCAATTCATAACCTCAATGAAGAAGTTCAAGAGAAGAAAGCTCAACTTTCTTCTTCTGCTGCTCTTATTGACAAAATGAACAGCGTTTATGCTACTGCATCGCTTCAAGTTATTCAAGATAATGTCGAGCAAGCTAACGGTAGAATTGTTTTCGCTGAGGAAAAAATCGAAGAAGCACAAGCTCTTGTCAATTCAGGAAATAAAACTGCTGCTGTTATTAAAATCAGATACGCTGAGCAATCTTTAACACAAGCACAACAACTCATTGATTCAGTACAACGCCGTTCATCTGACCTGCAAACAGCAGCACTAACACTTAATACCTCTATTGCTGAAGCTACAAAAGAACTTGAATCAGCTGAAAAACTTGCTAAAACTAGTAAAAACTCTGCCCAAATAGAAACTGCTAGTGAAGAGCTTCAAGCCGTACTTTCTGGCATTAAGGCTGATGCAGAAAACAACAGCGTTGCTCCTTTTAAGGCAACGAAAAAACTAGATGATGCTCGCAATAAACTCAGTGATGCTTGTGCTGAAGCGCGTGACTTTGAAACTAAGAAAAAGCGTGCAACAGAAACACTTGATCATGCAATACTGGTGGCTCGAAGCCAGATTTCTGCAACTGAAGATTTTATTATGGCACGTCGTGGTGCTGTAGGTGCAGATGCCCGTGTCAAACTAGCTGAAGCTCAAAAAACTTTAGACACTGTTGCTCAATATGAACAATCTGACCCTGTTAAAGCATTAGATCTTGCACAAGAAGCAGACAAATTAGCTTCTGAAGGTGGACAGCTTGCCAAAAAAGATGTTGATCAATTCGGCGTTGACAATGCTAGCCAAGATCAACCAACCACAGGTGCAATCTTAGGTGGAATGCTCGTTGATTCCTTGCTCAATAAAAATAAAAACCAGAGAAAGAACTGGGACGAGCAATGAAACTGCTGATTGAACCTGACTTAGAAGGATTCAAAAAACAAGCTCAATCCAGAAAAGTTATTTCTGTCTATGCCAAACTTCATGCTGAGCATGAAACACCACTGAGCATCTACGCTAAACTTGCCTACAACAAAGCTGGTTGTTTTTTGATGGAATCAGCTGAAAGCGAAGGCACTTGGTCTAGATACTCTTTCATCGGTGTCAATTCAGTTGCATCATTACAAGTCAATGACGGCCAAGCTCACTGGAAAGGCCGAGTTCCTGAAGGAATTCCTACAGAAGGTCCAGTGCTAGAAGTGCTTAAAGAAACTTTAGTGCATTTACATACTGAATTTGATCCAAATCTTCCACCTTTTACCTCAGGTCTTGTTGGTTATTTCGGCTGGGATACTGTTAAGTTATGGGAAAATCTAAACGGTAATTCTCACGATGATCTCAACATTCCAACTATTTATCTCAATATGGTTTCTGACATGATTGTTTTTGACAATAAAGACAATACTATAATGGTCATTGCCAATGCTTTCAATATGGACAATACCGATGACAACGTTGAAATGGCATACCAAGATGCACATGCTCGAGTTCAAATTCTTGTCAGAGAGTTACAGAAACAATCTGAATTGTCTTATATGCAATGGGAAGATATTTCAGCAGAAGCTGAAGAATCTTGGGAAGAAGAACAATACTTAAAAGCAATAGCTGTTTGTCAAGAGGCCATCAAAGAAGGAGAAACCTTTCAAATTGTACTTTCACGTAGATTTGAGCTTAAAAACAAAGCAAACCCAGTAGATATTTATCGTGTTCTTCGAGCTAATAACCCTAGTCCCTACATGTATATTTATCATTGTGAAGATGCCAATGAAGAACAATTTAGCATCATTGGCTCTTCACCTGAAACTCTCGTTAAAGTCCGGGATTCAAAAGTTATTACCCATCCTATTGCTGGTTCACGCCCTCGCGGTGAAAATACATTTGAAGATTACAGCAATGAGAAAAGCCTTATTAAAGACCAAAAAGAAATCTCTGAGCACCTGATGCTCGTGGATCTTTCTCGAAATGATCTATCTAAAGTGTGTAAAGCTGGTACTGTTACCGTTAATGATTTCATGCATGTTGAAAAGTATTCACACATTATGCACCTAGTCACTGAAGTTACTGGAGAACTAGCTGCAAACCACGATGCTGTTGACGTACTTCAGGCAACATTTCCTGCTGGAACACTTTCAGGAGCACCAAAACCAAGAGCTTTAAAAATTATTGAAGAATTAGAGCCACAAAGCCGCGGAGTTTACGGTGGAGTAGTAGGTTATATGGATTATGCTGGCAATATGGATGTTGCCATTGCAATTCGTACTGCTTTATTACGTGGAAATAAGGCATACGTTCAAGCAGGTGCTGGAATTGTAGCCGATTCCAAGCCAGAAAATGAATCTCTAGAGTCTAAGAACAAAGCTGCAGCACCACTGAATGCCGTTGCCACAGCGCAAAATATAAGGCCAGTATACTAGTGATAAAAATCAGCAAATCTAAAATTATTGGACTTTTTCTGCTCTTAGCACTCCTTGTCCTTGCCACTACAACTCAAAGTTGGTTTAGCGTTTCAGCAGCAAATGCTGCTGCAAAAGTGCAAGCAGTGCAAGTACAAGGTAAAGATGCTGCAACTTCAGTTCCAGCTTTTGCCATCGTTGCTGCTGCTACAGCATTAGCACTGACTATTGCTCAGAAAAGAACAGCCCTACTGTTATCGGTCTTTGCTGTCCTTGCTTCTATTGCAACAACAATTGGTGTAGTTGTTGCTTTCATGAATCCGCACCAAGCTGTGCGAGAAACAGCAGGTAAATTGCTTGGGAGCGTCAGTGAAAGTCAACAAATTTCAACAAACTTGCCACTTTATATAGCTTTGTTTGCAAGTTTGTGTATGGTAGCAACAGCTTTTTTTGCAGTACTTAATGTTAATACATGGAAAACTACTTCAAAATATGAACGTAATTCACTCTCAGATCATGGTGATTCAATTGATAGTTGGGATGCTTTAACGCAAGGAAACGATCCTACAAAATAGCACTATTAAGAATTTATATCAACTCTGAAGAACCCCTTCAAAAATAGCAACACTACATGAAAACAAGGTATACTAAGAGCTATGACAGAGAAAACACAAGTAATTAATCAAGCCGTTAATAATGAAATACCTATTGGGCACGGAAACACTCCAGCAGCCTGGGCTTTTACAGGTATTGGACTCTTCGGAGCACTTATCGCTACTATTGCAGCTTGTATTCCTAGTCATCCTTGGGTTTATGTTGGTTTCGCAGTTATAATTATTGGTGGCATTGTCAGCTACGCTATGAAACAAGCTGGCTACGGCAAGGGTGGCAGCAAACTTAAACCCAACCAACACTAGGCTACATCTCATACTTTATGGAAAGCATTTTACAAAAAATTATTTCTGGTGTGCAAGAAGATTTGCAAGCACGACAACGCAATTTACCTCTTGAAGAGATTCAACAGTTAGCTCAGGAACGAACTCCTGCACTTGATTCTTATAAAGCCCTTAATCAAGATGGTTTTCAAATTATCGCAGAAATTAAAAGATCAAGTCCGTCAAAGGGAATTCTTGCAGCCATAACAGATCCTGCAGAACTTGCCACTCAATATGTACGTGGTGGTGCTGCAATGATTAGCGTTTTGACTGAAGAACGCAGATTCATGGGCACTCTTGATGACCTCAAAGAAGTACGCCAAGCTGTTGATATACCTATCTTGCGTAAAGATTTTATGGTTGATGAATACCAATTTTACGAAGCTCGAGCTTATGGTGCAGATATGACATTACTCATCGCTTCAGCATTAGATGATGCGCAGTTGAAAGACTTTTACCAACTTTCCCATGAGCTTGAAATGGATGCCATGATTGAGACTCATAGCGAATCTGAGCTTGAAAGAGCGGCTAATCTAGGAGCTAACATCATTGGAGTCAATGTGAGGAATCTTAAAAACTTGGCCGTAGATCCACAACACTTTACTGATTTAAGAGACCATTTCCCTGATGCTCTTATTGTTGCTGAATCAGGTGTAACTGGAGAAGATGTCGTGACTGGTTATGCAATCCATGGAGCTAAGGCCGCCCTTGTTGGCGAGGCGCTAGTGCGTGGTAATAATCCTACTCAGAATGTGCAAAACTATATCGCTGCCGGTAACACTGGGCTACAGATGCGAGCATAATAATGAGTTTGCTCAATGCTCAAGGCCCCTACTTTGGTGAATTTGGTGGCCGTTTTGTTCCTGAAGCTTTAGTTGCAGCTCTTAATGAACTTGAACGTCATTATCGGGAAGCTAAAAAAGATCCTGCCTTTCAAAAAGAACTGGCACAGCTTAATAAAGACTATACTGGACGTCCGTCAATCCTTACCGAAGCACCTAAATTTGCGGCTACAGTAGGTGGTGCAAGGATCTTTTTAAAACGAGAAGATTTAAACCATACTGGTTCGCACAAAATTAACAATGTTCTTGGTCAAGCTCTCTTAGCTAAACGTATGGGTAAAACTAGATTGATTGCAGAAACTGGCGCTGGTCAACATGGGGTTGCAACAGCAACTGCTGCTGCACTTTTTGATATGGACTGTGTTGTTTATATGGGCTACCAGGATACCCAACGTCAGGCTCTTAATGTTGCAAGAATGCAGATGTTGGGAGCTAAGGTGGTAGCTGTGGCACATGGTTCACAAACTTTGAAAGACGCTATCAATGAAGCTTTACGTGACTGGGTTGCACATGTTGACACCACACATTACTTATTAGGAACAGTAGCAGGACCACATCCTTTTCCTGAAATGGTGCGAGATTTTCATAGTGTTATAGGTACTGAAGCGAAAGAGCAACTTCAAGAAATTACTGGCCAGTTACCAACAGCTGTAGCTGCGTGTGTTGGCGGCGGGTCAAATGCTATTGGTATCTTTCATGCATTTTTAGACGATGAAAATGTTAAACTTTACGGATTTGAAGCTGCTGGAAAAGGTATTCATACCGATCAACACGCAGCAACTTTAAATAAAGGTAGTGTTGGTGTATTACATGGAGCTAAGTCATATATGCTTCAAGATGATGATGGACAAACCATAGAATCTCATTCAATTTCTGCCGGCTTAGATTACCCTGGTATTGGCCCTGAACACTCTTACCTTAAAGAGTTAAAACGAGTAGAATATCAAGCAATCACTGATGATGAAGCTATGGATGCTTTCCTTACTTTATGCCGTACTGAAGGAATCATTCCTGCAATTGAATCGTCACATGCACTAGCTGGTGCGCTTGAAATTGCAGCAACAATGAACAAAGATGATATTGTACTAGTCAATCTATCAGGACGTGGAGATAAAGATGTTGCAACTGCTGCACAATATTTCCACTTCGGTGATGAAGATAAAGTAGTAGGAAATGAGTAAAACTAAAACTGCCATTGAAACGGCTTGTGCCTCACGGAAAGCAGCTTTCATAGGCTATTTGTCAGGTGGCTACCACAGCAAAAGTGAATGTATAGAAGCTGCTATTGCTTTATCTGAAAATGGTGCCGATGTTATTGAGCTTGGTATCCCATACTCTGATCCAGTCATGGATGGTCCTGTTATTCAACAAGCCAACGATTCCGTTCTTTCTCGTGGTTTTCACACTAGCGAAATGTTTGACATCACACATGAAATAACACAGAACGTAGATGCAACTGTAGTTATGATGACATATTGGAATCCTGTTTTTAAGTTCGGTGTTGAAAAATTTGCTCAACAACTAGCTCAAGCTGGGGGAGCAGGGCTCATCACCCCAGACCTTATTCCCGATGAAGCAGCCGAATGGATAACAGCTAGTAACGCTGAGCACCTTGATCGAATTTTTTTAGTTTCAGAAAGCGTTGAACCGCAACGTATTCCTTATATTCAAAGTGCCAGCCGTGGATTTGTATATGCTACATCTGTCATGGGAGTTACAGGTGAACGTGCCAAGATTAGTGAAAATACTGAAGATCTTGTTGAAAAAACAAAAGCAGCTGGTTCAAATCCTGTATGTGTAGGATTAGGGATTTCAAGAGCTGAGCAGGTTGACACTATTTCAAACTATGCAGATGGAGTAATAGTTGGTTCAGCTCTGATTAAAGCACTAAACAATAACGGTGTAGAAGGTGTTGCAGCTCTTACTGCTGAATTGTCTGCACCCTTAAAGGATTAGAAATGTTAGCTTATATTCCTTCACCTTCATGGTCAAGTTTCTCTCTAGGCCCATTTACTATTCACGCTTATGCCTTGTGTATTTTACTAGGTGTAGCAATTGCTATCTGGTTAACCATCAAACGATGGAAAGCTGTAGGTGGTACTGAAGATGAAGTTCTTGATGTTGCACTCTGGGCAGTACCAGCTGGAATTATAGGTGGCCGCATATATCACGTAGCAACAAGCCCTGATTCATACTTTACCCCAGGAAAAGACCCTTGGGAAGCTGTAAAAATTTGGCACGGAGGACTTGGAATCTGGGGAGCTATTTCCCTTGGCACGATAGTGGTCTATGCTGCCTGCAAGCATTATAAAATTAACTTTATCAATTTACTTGATGCTGCAGCTCCTGGATTACTTATTGCACAAGGCATTGGGCGCTGGGGTAACTGGTTTAATCAAGAGCTTTTTGGAACGCCAACAACTCTACCTTGGGGCTTAAAAATTGACCCTACAAATCCAAATTTCCCTGCAGGTACCCCTGCGAATACTTTGTTTCATCCAACTTTCCTCTATGAAAGTTTATGGAATATTGCAGGTGCTTTCTTTTTGTTATGGCTTGATAAAAAGTTCAACATGACAGGTGGTAAACTCTTTTGTGCTTACATCATTACTTACAGTATTGGTCGTGCACTCATTGAGCCAATACGTACAGATCCTTCGGATTATATTATGGGTATTCGTCTTAATGTGATTATCAGTGTGATTGCTAGTATCATTGCTGCTACCACTATATATTTCATTAATAAGAAGCAGAAGAATACAGAAGCTACAGTCATGAAATAGAAATCCGCTGAGCTTAAACTTTCAGGAATTCCCTTTATTTACTTAGCTCTAAGCGCAAGTTTATAGTTCGCTTATACATATTTAAGTTCTATAATGAGTAAGAAACAAATTACCAAATGAAGAGGAAACATGAGAAAAGCTAAAATTGTAGCAACTTTTGGTCCAGCCATTGATGAATATGATATGACTGTCAAAGCTATTAAAGCTGGTATTGATGTAGCACGCCTAAACATGAGCCATGGAGATTATGATGAGCATGAAAATCGTTACGATAATGTTCGCAAAGCCTCTAAAGAATTAGGCAAAACTGTTGCAATCATGGCAGACCTTCAAGGCCCAAAGATTCGTTTAGGTAATTTTGAAAATGGCCCATATAATCTTGCTGTTGGTGATGAATTTACCATCACAACAAAAGACATTATGGGTAACAAAGATATTTGTGGTACCACTTTTAAAGACCTTCCAGGAGATGTTTCTGAAGGCGACGAAATCCTTATCGATGATGGAAAAATAAAGCTTAAAGCTAAAAAAGTTACTGACACAGACGTTGTCACAGAAGTTGTTATACCTGGTGCTGTTTCCAACCATAAAGGAATCAACCTTCCTGGGGTTGCAGTAAGCGTTCCAGCTATGAGTGAAAAAGACGAGCGAGACCTCCGTTGGGCGCTAAAAAAGGGTGTTGATATGGTAGCTCTTTCTTTCGTCCGTCACGGAGATGACGTTCAACGTGCTCATGAAATCATGGAAGAAGAAGGCATTAAAGTCCCTATCATGGCGAAGGTTGAAAAGCCTCAAGCTATTGAAAACTTAGATAGCATCATTGATGCTTTTGACTCCATCATGGTTGCTCGTGGAGATCTTGGTGTTGAAGTTCCTTTTGAACAAGTGCCTATCATGCAAAAAGTTGCTATTGAAAAAGCACGTCGCTGGGCAAAACCAGTTGTTGTTGCAACACAAGTTCTTGATTCAATGATTGATAATCCACGTCCAACTCGTGCAGAAGCTTCTGACTGTGCAAACGCAGTACTTGACGGCGCTGATGCAGTAATGATGTCTGGTGAAACTTCTGTTGGTAAATACCCAATCGAGACCATTGAAGCAATGTCTAGAATTATTGAAGCAACTGAAGATCATGGTATGACTCGCATCCCTGACCTGGGTACACTACCAAAGACTTATGCTGGTGCTATTACAAAATCTGCCTGTGATATCTCAAAATTACTAGATGTGAATGCTATTGTTACTTTTTCAACGTCAGGTGATTCTATCCGCCGTATGTCACGCTTACGTCCAAACAAAGCACTCATTGGAATTACACTAGATCAAAAGACTGCTAATCAGCTTGCCCTCTGCTGGGGTGTTGATAGCAAAGTAGCTACTAGGAAAGTTAAAAATTCTGACCAAGTACTTGATGTTGTTGATGAAGTCATGATGGAAGATTTTGGCGCAAAGAAAGGTGACTTAGTCATTGTTGTCTCTGGTTCTCCTGTAGGAAAAGTTGGTTCTACTAACTGTGTCCGAGTCCACGAAATTGACAATGAAGGTGCGGCTGCGAAAGGTCAAGCTGCTAATATCGGCTACTGGGCAGCTCCTGAAGACGAAGAACTTAAGCTTCAAAGTGTTACTGCAGAAGCTGCAACTCTATCTACTGAAGCAAATACTGAAAACTAAGAAAATCTTGTATTCAAGGTTTTGAAAGAGAGAGCCGAGCTGTAATAAGCTCGGCTCCTTTCATTCCGATAACTTAATCTAGAAAGAACAGAAAGAAGATAATGATGACTACTGAAAATAAATCATTTCAGCACAATGTTTTGTTGAATTTAACTATCGCTGATAAAAAAGTGCAACAGGAGCTTTTTGACAAGGCAGAAACCTTGAAAAAGATCAATGGAGTAACTGACTTGTCTTACGGAATCAACGAAACTCCTGAAGCAGAGCGAGCTAAAGGTTATAACTTTGGGCTTTCAGTACAATTTAAAGACTTTAAGAGTTTGCTTGATTATCAAAACGATCCGCTTCATGTTGAGTTTAAGAACTTCATTAAACCTTTGATGAACGATGAATCTATTGTCATGGATTATCCGTTACAGTAAAGTCAATTTTGATGTATATGAGTCAATGACTAAAAATATCTCGCTTTCACGTCCGTTCCCCACTGCAGCTATCCCAGAGCAATTGTCTCGTATTGCCAAAGACCACATGAAACTTGTGTGGATCAATGAGTTAGGTGGCACAACGGCTTATTTCAATGGAATCAAAGGTTTAGCTGAAGGTAACTACTATGCTAAATGGAATCCAAAATCTTCTGGATTATCTTTAGAAACTGAAGTTGAGAAATCTTATTGGCTTGCTTCAACCGGCCATCCTACTTCACATATTGTTGACTTTCAAAAATACCATGACGGAGAGCTCCTGATTACTCAAGACGAAGGTGCTACTTCTGCAGTTTTCCCCCAATGGGTTCAGCAACCACAGAAAGCTTTAACAGCAATAGCACAAGGATTACGTCTACTACATTCATTACCTGCTGAAAATTGTCCCTACACGTGGTCTCTTGAAGAAAGATTAAAAGAGGTTAAGGATGATTCAAAGCGAACTCAGTTGAAAAATACAGCACCAGAAATTGATAAAATGGTTGTCTGCCATGGCGATGCTTGCGCTCCCAATACTCTACTCAATAAAGATGGGAAGTTTGCAGCTACAATCGATGTTGAACAGCTAGGTGTTGCAGACCGTTGGGCAGATTTAGCTGTAGCCACGATGTCCTTGACATGGAACTATTCAGAATACGATGAAACTATCTTCTGGGAAAGCTACGGTTTAGAACCTGACAACGATCGAATAGAGTATTATCGTGCCTTGTGGAACGCTAGCGACTAATCAAGTTCACTTACAGGGGTAGATTTTTGTGCAGCTAAACAACCCACAATTCCAATGAAACTCATAAGCATCAAGACTACTGCAGGATGCCACCAGGCATTAGAAGTAACCTCACCAAACCATGCTGTAATCGCTGGAATGAAGCCTGTTATTACTGCTGCAATAGCATAGGCGATAGATAGTGCACTGTACCTAATCTTTACTCCAAAGAGATGATGCATATAACCACCAAGTACTGCCCAACATAGGGTAGGGAAGATACCACCTAGAATCATGCAGAAAATCATTGTGCCAAGTGTTGCACTCTTCATAATCCAGTACAGTGGTAAAGCTACAGCAAACGTTAAAATAGAACCCCAGAGCATGATGCGCTGTGAACCATATCGAGAGGCTAAAGAACCAAAGAATGGAATAGTAAATAATTGAAGTGCTGAACCGATAAAGGATGCTGTAAGTAGATTATTTTCACTTAACTTCAAAACGTTTACACCATAGTTCATAGTGTAGGTGGTAAGCAAGAAGTAAGAGCCAATAGGCAAAAGAGAAACTGCAATAGCAATAACCATTTCTCTTGTATGTTCTGTGAAAAGCTTTTTGAAAATATTTGGTTCAAAACTTTTAGCTTGAACTTGTTGAAATTCTTGTGTTTCAGCAACTTTTAGCCGAATATACATTGAAAAAGCTGTAAAAGGCAAAGCTAACAAGAATGGAATTCTCCAGCCGAAATCAAGCATTTGCTGTTGGGAAAGCATACTATTCAGGAGCATAAAAATACCAACTGAGGCAAGAGTCCCAATAGCAGAGCCTATTTGTGGAATAGCAGCATAAAAATCTCTCTTTGATGGTTGAATAGATTGACTGTTTTGCTCGTTTTCCGTAGTAATGAGGATACTTCCGCCCCATTCCCCGCCTAAAGCAGTACCTTGCAAACAACGTAAGAACAAAAGAAGTAGTGTAGCCACAATTCCAATTGTGTTATGTGAAGGAACCAAACCGATTGCTGCAGTAGCAAGACCCATCAAAAGAAGGGTATACCGAAGAGTTGTAGTTCGCCCAACTGTATCACCAAGTTTACCGAAGAGAAAAGCACCGAGTGGCCGGGCAAGAAATGCAGTGGCAAAGACAAGAAAAGAAGAAATCGCAGCTGTTGCTGGATCAGAATTAGGAAAGAATACATGAGTAAAATATAACGAAGCTGCTGTACCGTATAGATAGAAGTCATAGGATTCTAAACTGGTTCCTAAGACAGAAGCAAATAAGCTTCGGCGGGTATTTGTTTTCTGATCAACATTTGCGGTTAAAGTCACAGGTACACTCCTCAATCACGTTTATTCTAAGAATACTAACATTTACCTCATTGTGAAATTTGACTTTGTAACAACATAGCGACACGAACCTTTCCCAAGTGATTTAGGCAAGAGCCTTCTACTTAAGAGAGTTGAAACTATTAAGTATTCTTTTTTAGCTGCAACATATCAATCATCTTTGTTATACGTCGCTGCTGAGTTTCTTCTTTTTCCCCATAGACCTATGTTAGATATTCTTTTTGCTGCGAGGCAGATAAATTATCAAAATAGTCAAGCACACCTGCAGTTGAGAGTTTTTGGCGAGCATCTCCATCCAAGTGAAGTTTATTTATCATTTTATCTTTTCCACTACAAAACACAGAAAGTGCCGAATGTGGGACTCGAACCCACACATCCGAAGATACTGCATTTTGAGTGCAGCGCGTCTACCAGTTCCGCCAATTCGGCAACTACAATTTAATTAAATAAATTGTACATAAGTACTATACAGCTTTATACATTAAAGATAAACTTGAAGATACTTAATTTATAGACATCAATAAGGAAAGGCATGCCGTGAAAGACGACATCCAGGAAGAGTCCACCAAAACCAATAGCATCAAGAAGGTTATTGTTGCCGAAGATGAGACCCTCATCAGGCTTGATATTGTAGACATTTTAAAAGAAAACGGCTACAACGTTGTTGGTGAAACTGATAATGGTCAAGAAGCTATCGAAATGGCTCGTGAAAAAGACGCAGATCTTGTCTTGATGGATGTAAAAATGCCTGTTCTAGATGGTATTTCAGCTGCAGAAGAAATTGTGAAAGAACGCTTAGCAGCAGTTGTACTCCTCACTGCTTTTAGCCAAAAAGAACTGATTTCACGTGCAGTTGAAGCCGGTGCCATGGCTTATGTGACAAAACCTTTCACACCACAGGATTTGCTCCCAGCTATTGAAATAGCCCTTTCTCGCCACGAAGAGCTTGTCGCTCTTGAAAATGAAGTCAGCAACCTTGAAGAGCAGTTTGAAACACGTAAAACAGTTGATCGTGCTAAGTTCCTTCTGACTTCAAAAATGGGTCTTACCGAGCCAGAAGCTTTCCGTTGGATTCAAAAGACTTCAATGGATAAGCGTTTGAGCATGAAAGAAGTTGCAGAAACCGTTATCAATCAAGTTAGTTAAACTACTTTTGAGGTGGAAGTATCATGGCTGTCAACTTAGCCGTTGATAGCCTTCTTCCTTCTTCATCTTCCATCACAATGTTGTAATGAGCTAGTGTTTTTCCTAAATGAATTGCCTCTGCTGTCCCAGTAACTACACCTTGTGTAACAGATTTGTGATGAGTTGCACTTACCTCAATTCCAACAGCTCGGCTGCCTTGAGCAATAGTTTGTCCATGAAGCCAAGCACCAACGGAGCCTAAACTTTCTGCCAAAACAACATGAGCACCTCCATGCAAAATTCCAAAAGGTTGAGTATTACCTTTAACAGGCATCGTGCCAATAATTTTTTCTGGAGTAGCAGAAACTAACTCAATACCCATTTTTTCAGCAAGAGGTCCAACTCCACGACCAAACTTTTCAGTACTCATCTTGTTCTCATTTCTCTTATCTTAAAAAGACAACTAATCTTATAGTATGAGTTCAAAAGTAGCAGAATCAAAAGAAGTATCTCGTTTATTGGTCATTGACGGACATTCTCTTGCCTTCAGAGCCTTCTTCGGTGTCCCTGTTGATAACTTTCAAACATCAACTGGCCAATATACAAATGCTGTTCACGGTTTTACATCAATGCTCATTAACCTTATTCGTGATAAAAAACCAAGCCACCTTGCTGTTGCTTTTGATGAATCTGGGCCAACTTTTCGAACTAAAGAATACAGTGAATATAAAGCAGGACGTTCAGAAACTCCTGAAGAGTTCAAAGGTCAAATTGAACTTATTCGACAAGTTTTAGATGCAATGAATGTTAAGCATCTGAGCCTTTCAGAGTATGAAGCTGATGATATTTTAGCTACCTGGTCTCAGCATGCTCAACAAGATGGGGTAGAAGTACTCATCGTCAGCGGTGATCGTGATACTTTTCAGTTAATCAATGACGATGTTAAGGTTCTCTATCCTCGAAAAGGTGTTTCAGACCTTATTGAACTTGATGCTGAAAGTGTTGAAGAAAAATATTTAGTAGCACCACAAGACTATCCAACGCTAGCAGCTCTTGTTGGTGAAAAAGCAGATAACTTGCCTGGCGTACCAAAAGTTGGACCAAAAACCGCTGCTAAATGGATTAAAGAATACGGAAGCTTTGAAAATATTATCAATCATGCAGCTGATATTAAAGGAAAAGTTGGCGAAGCTCTTCGTGAACATCTTGATGATGTTAAACGAAATAAGAAACTCAATCACCTCATTACAGATCTAAAACTAGATACTGAATGGGAAGATTTAAAACTTGAAGACTTAAACAAAGAAAACATTGAAAAAGTTTTTGATTCTCTTGAGTTTAGAATGCTACGTACACGTTTGTACAAGGTTTATGATGAACTTGAGAAGTCTGAAGCTATTGAAGAATTCTCTGCAACTCTTCACGATGGCACCCTCAACGATGCTTTAAAACTAACGAAATCAAAACATTCATTAGTGCTCTTTCCAGAAGAAGGGCAAGCACTAGGTGTTGTTATTGCATCTGAAAACAAAGCTATCCCAATTTTCTTGACAGAACTTGGTAGTAAAGACAGCGAAAATCTAGCACAGTACTTCAATGATGAAACCAAAAATAAACTGGTTTTCAACGCAAAAGCAAACATTCACCGATTACATGATCAAGGATACCCGCTACAGGGTTTCAAACGTGATTTGTATCTTGAAGCATACCTTGCTCATCCAGAACGTAGAGAGTATAAGTTCAAAGATCTAGTAGAGCAACTCGGCGGCGTTAAAATTTCTGATGCAGCTACTGAATCAGAATCTCAGTTGACTTTGGACCTTGATATGTCTGGCTCAGAAGAAAATAAAGATGAGGGTCAACATCTAGCAGCTACACTGGCACAAGGAATCTTCAAAGCTTTTAAAGGACTTGACGAGCAAAATCCTGATCCAAGTCGTAAAGAGCTTGTTTCTGATATTGAACTTCCACTCTCTCAAGTGTTGGCAGCTATGGAAATTAGAGGCATTGCTGTTTCTGAAAAAACATTACAGGAACTTGAAGATGAACTTTTAAAGCTTGCAGCCCAAGCTGAAGAAAATGCCAATTCTATGATTGCCGAACCAGTAAACCTTGCTTCTCCTAAACAGTTACAAAAAGTGCTTTTTGAAGAATTAAATCTACCCAAAACACGCAAAATCAAATCAGGATATTCTACAGATATTGAATCTCTAAAAGGTTTACTAGAACAAACACATCACGAATTTTTGATTAACTTAATGGCCTATCGTGATAACACAAAGCTAGCGCAGATAATTGCTGGATTAAAAAAGGCTGTGGCTGAAGATGGACGTATTCATACGACCTTTGAACAAACAGTTGCAGCAACCGGCAGGTTATCTTCAAACAACCCTAACTTGCAGAATATTCCAGTCAGAAGTGAAATGGGACGTCATATTCGTGGAGCTTTTATTGCTGGTCCCAACTATGATGAACTACTTACTGCAGATTATTCACAGATTGAGATGCGCATCATGGCACATCTTTCTGGAGCAAAAGAACTCATTGAAGCTTTCAACAATGGTGAAGATTTACATAATTACGTAGGTGCCCAAATTTTTGGTGTTGAACCTGATGCCGTATCTGCTCAAATGCGAAGTAAGGTTAAGGCCATGTCCTACGGTCTTGCTTACGGATTAAGTTCATACGGGCTCTCTAAACAACTTGAAATTTCAGTAGATGAAGCACGAACTTTAATGAATGACTACTTCTCCCGTTTTGGTGAGGTCAGAGATTATTTAAAAGCTGTTGTTGACCAAGCACGTCAAGATGGCTATACAGAAACAATGTTAGGACGTAGACGCTATATTCCTGATTTAACCAGCGATAATTATCAATTACGTCAAATGGCTGAAAGGGCAGCCCTCAACGCGCCAATTCAAGGTTCAGCAGCAGACATCATTAAAATCGCAATGATTGAAGTAGAAAGAAAGCTTCAAGAAGCTGACTTAAAGTCGCAACTTCTTTTACAAATTCACGATGAGCTCATTCTAGAAATTACTGAAGAAGAAAAAGAACAAGTTACTGAAATTGTTAAAACAGCAATGTCTGAAGCTGTTGAACTTTCAGTACCCCTTGATGTGAACGTTGGCTATGGTAAAAACTGGAATGAAGCAGCGCATTAATTTTATCTGACTGTTAGTCAATACTAAGCTCTTATCAACACAGTGATACTATGTAGAAGAATATTTCTAGCTTAAATACTTTTCCTTACGTTACTGAGAGGCAAAATTCTATGGAGTGGTGGCATGCGGTCCTGTTCGGCATTATCGAAGGTGTAACTGAGTTCCTACCTATTTCAAGTACTGGGCATTTAACAATCTTTGAAAAGTTATTTGGTTACAAACTAGATGATCCAAGCGTTACTGCTTTCACTGCCATTATTCAATCCGGTGCTGTTTTAGCAACGCTGTTGTATTTACGCAAAGATATTTGGCGTGTTGGTACTGCATGGTTCAAAGGTTTAGTTGATAGAAAAGATCGCAATAGTGATTACAGATTTGGCTGGGCTGTCATCCTTGGTTCAATTCCTATTGCTATAGTTGGACTCTTGTTTAAAGACGAAATTGAAGGTGTTTTACGAAGCTTGTGGGTTGTAGCTGCAGCACTAATCCTCTGGAGTGGTGTGATGTGGTATGCAGATAGTCATGCTCCACAAACACGTCACGAACAAGATACTACGTGGAAAGATACTTTAATTATCGGTACTGTGCAGTGTATGTCACTTATTCCAGGCATTTCACGCTCAGGTGCAACAATGTCAGCAGGTCTGCTCCGTGGTTTTGATCGTGTGACAGTTACACGTCTTTCATTCTTTTTAAGTATTCCGGCTCTCTTAGCTGCCACGGTATTACAAATCGTGACAGAGTATCAGAATATTTCCGGTGGTGTAGGTTGGGGGCCAACCATCACTGCTACTGTTGTGTCTTTTGTAGTTGCCTATTTCACTGTGGATTGGCTCTTAAAATTCATTGCCAGGCACAATTACTCTATTTTCATTTGGTATCGTTTAGCACTTGGTACAGTCTTAATAGCCTTGCTATCAACAGGAGTTCTTAGCCCTGTATAAAACTGATGTGAAAATTTTAGAAGATTTTCCCTTCAACTATCTCTTGTACGTGTGTGAGAGCTAGATATTTGCTTTCCAGTACGTTAGAATAAACGAGGAAGTTATTGCCTATAGGTAATAACTTTTACTTAATGATTATAAATACTACGGAAGGACAACGTGTCTAATTCAACACGTGCTCGACGCCAAGTTCGAGCATCCAGGGCTCTAGGCCTTGCTTTGACTCCTAAAGCGGCTAAATATTTCGAACGCCGCCCTTACGCACCAGGTCAACATGGCCGTTCACGTCGTAAGACAGATTCAGACTATGCAGTACGTTTACGCGAAAAACAACGTCTTCGCGCCCAGTACGGTATCCGCGAGAAACAATTAGCTCGCACTTTTGAAGAGGCTCGTAAGACTTCTGGTCTTACTGGTGAGAACCTTATTGAACTTTTAGAAATGCGTCTTGACGCACTAGTACTTCGTTCAGGTTTTGCTCGCACTATTGCACAAGCTCGTCAGATGGTAGTTCATCGTCACATTCTTGTTGATGGTCAGCGTGTAGATCGCCCTTCTTTCCGCGTTAAAGAAGGTCAAATGATTCATGTTCACGAACGCAGTGAAAAAATGACTCCATTCCAGGTAGCAGCTACTGGTGCACATCAAGATGTGCTTCCAGATGTTCCTGAGTACCTCAACGTTGATCTTGAGAAGTTGCAGGCAACTCTTACACGCCGCCCAAAGCGTTCAGAAGTTCCAGTAACTTGTGAAGAAAACCTCGTGGTAGAGTACTACGCACGTTAAGATATCGTATACAAAACCACCAAGGGAGAAAGCAATTTGGCTTTCTCCCTTTTTTAATTCCAATAATTTTAAGCACCATAGTACTTAATGAGAAAAGCGCGAAGATTTATATCTAGGCACCTACTTTATCTTGTTGTGAAAGTGAGTGCGTTAAACTAAAAAGTGACGAAAGGTTTCTCCATGAAAAAACTCTTAATGACTATGCTTGGAGCAGCAGCAGCTTATGTTGCAGTAGATGCTAATAAACAAGACCTAACTGGTCAGAAAAAAGGCTATAATGCTGCTCTTACTAACGCTACAGATAAGGTTCGTGCTTTTGCTACTGATTTTAAAAAAGGTATGGATCAGAAAAACGCTCAACTAGACAAAGATAGATATTAAAATAGTTACTTCATCCTGTTTCAACGTACTCAATAAAGGAATTCTTCTCAATGAAATCACATGAAATTAAAAAACGCTGGTTAGACTTTTTTGAATCAAAAGGGCATACTATTGTCCCTTCAGCATCTTTGGTTTCTCAAGATCCCGCGCTCCTCTTTACTGTAGCGGGTATGGTTCCATTCATCCCTTATATGACGGGGCAGAAGAAAGCACCTTTTAAACGTGCTGCAACCATTCAAAAATGTATTCGTACGCTTGATATTGAAGAAGTTGGAAAGACGGCACGCCACGGAACCTTTTTCCAGATGAATGGTAACTTCTCTTTTGGTGATTACTTTAAAGAAGATGCCATTAAATTTGCTTGGGAACTTTTAACAAACTCCGTTGAAGAAGGCGGCTATGGTCTGCCTCCAGAAAAGCTTTGGGTTACTATCTATGAAAAAGATGAAGAAGCACTTAAGGCCTGGTTAAAACATTCAACCGTCCCTGAAGAACGCATCGAAAAGCTACCTATGGCTGAAAACTTTTGGTCAACAGGTCAACCTGGACCAGCAGGTCCTTGTTCAGAAATCTTTTATGATCGTGGTGCTGAATACGGTGAAGGTAGCGGGCCAAGTTCTAATGAAGATCGCTATCTTGAAATCTGGAACTTGGTTTTCATGCAATATCAACGTGGTGAATATAAAGGTCAAGGCGACCCTAAAGATAGTTTCGATCTTTTAGGTGATTTACCACAGAAAAATATTGATACTGGTCTTGGCTGTGAACGTCTAGCATTTTTACTCCAAGGTGTTGACAACTTCTACGAAATTGATGAAGTATACCCAGTTCTAGCAAAAGCATCGGAAATTTCTGGTGTTAAATATCAACGCACTGAAGGAAAAGATGTTCTTGATTCTGATGTAAAACTTCGTGTAGTAGCAGACCACGTCAGGTCAGCACTCATGCTCATTAGTGACGGAGTTAAACCATCAAATGAAGGCCGAGGTTATGTTTTGCGTCGCTTATTACGTCGTGTTATTCGTTCCATGCGCCTTCTTGGAGTCAATAAACCAGTTTTACCTGAGCTCTTTCCAGTTTCCATGGAAGCTATGAAAGCTTCCTACCCAGAACTTGAAGAAAACTTTGACAGCATATCAGCAATTGCATATAAAGAAGAAAAAGTTTTCTTACGCACCATTGCCGCAGGAAGCACAATTCTTGATGATGCTTTAACTCAAGCAAAACAAACCGGCAAACCATTAAGCGCAGAACAAACCTTCACTTTGCACGATACTTATGGCTTCCCTTTGGATTTAACACTTGAAGCGGCGCAAGATGCAGGCTTAGATGTTGACCAAGAAGGTTTTAAGCAACTAATGCAAGAGCAAAAAGATCGTGCTCGAAAGGATGCGCAATCTAAAAAAACTGGGCATGCTGATCTTGGTATCTTTGAAAAAATTAAAGAACGAGGAGAATCTGAGTTCAAAGGCTATCAAACCCTTGATACAGATTCAAATGTTAAAGCTTTGCTGGTCGATGGTAAAGAAGTTGATGCTGTTGAAGAAGGTCAAAGAGTTCAACTAGTTCTTGATCAAACACCTTTTTATGCTGAGTCAGGTGGACAGGCAGCTGACCATGGACTCATCATTGGAGACGGATTAGAACTTGCTGTATCTGATGTACAAAGGCCGGTTAAAGGTCTTATCGTGCACGATGCTGTTGTTAAAAAAGGTGAGCTAGAAAATGGTAAAACCGTCCACGCTAAAGTTGATCCAGAGTGGCGTCTAGAAGCTAGGCAAGCTCATTCTGGTACCCACATCATCCATGCGGCTCTTCGTGAAATCCTAGGTCCTGATGCTACTCAGTCTGGTTCATTTAACAAACCAGGATACTTAAGACTAGACTATAAGTGGTCTGATCCTTTGAGTGAAGCAACAAAGAGCGAACTTGAAGATGTTTCGAACAAAGCAATTCGTAACGATCTAAAAGTTTGGGACGAATACATGAGCATGCAAGAAGCTGAAGAAAAAGGTGCCCTAGCCCTCTTTGGCGAAACTTATGATGATACAGTTCGTGTTGTTACCATTGGTGGACCTTGGTCTATTGAACTTTGTGGTGGAACGCACGTAGATCATTCATCTCAAGTAGGTTCTCTAGCTATTACTTCTGAAAGTTCCGTTGGTTCTGGCGCCCGCCGTCTTGAAGCTTTCGTGGGCTTGAATGCTTTTCAACATTTAGCGCAAGAACGTTCAATTTTGCATCAAATCACTCAAATGATGAAAACTAAACCTGAAAATCTTGAGGAAAATATTGCTCAGATGATGGAAAAGCTTAAAGCTTCTGAAAAAGAACTTGCAAGCTATCGTCAGCAAAATATTGCTCAGCAAGCTAAAAAAGTTGCTCAACAAGCTCAAACAGTTGGAGATTATAAGCTTGTTTGTTACAACCTTGGTGAAGCTGGTACTGGAAATGCAAGTAGAGATCTTGCTAACAACCTCCGTGATGAACTCGCTAGCGAAGCTGCTGTTATTGCTATTACAGCCGTCAATAAAGGACGCCCTTCCATTGTGATTACCACAACAGAGAAAGCACGTGAATCAGGTGCTAAGGCAGGTCAATTAGTGCGCAGTGCAGCCAGCGAATTAGGTGGTAAAGGTGGTGGCCGCGATGATATGGCGCAAGGCGGCGGTACAGATGTCAATGCAATTGATACAGCTTTTCAAACTATCAAAGAAAATTTACGTTAATTTATGCGTATCGGTGTAAGGCTTGCTGTTGATGTAGGACAAGTAAGGGTAGGAGTAGCCAAATCTGATGCCATGGGTATTTTGGCTTCACCTGTCAAAACTCTTCTCCGTGATGAGCTTGAAAATACTGACATTCACGAACTTGTTGACATTGCTGAAGAACTACAAGCAATAGAGATTATCTTTGGTTTTCCAAAGTTATTGTCAGGAAAAGAAGGTAATTCTGCGAAATTTTCACAAGAATATGCTACATTAGTAGCTTGTAAGCTTCCCCAAGTTTCTGTCCGACTAGTAGATGAAAGGTTAAGCACTGTAAGAGCACATGAAACTTTGCGTGAAAATGGTATTAAAACCATTAAACACCGTAAAGTTATAGATCAAGTAGCCGCAGTAGATATCCTTCAACATGCACTCGATATGGAAAGAAACACAGCCAAACTACCTGGCAAAGAAGTACAGTGTAGGGAAAGTAACAAGGAGCAAACTTCATGACAACAAATGATGGTTTGAATAATCAGAATAGCTCAGAGGATGCACGTTTTAATCAACTGCTCTTCAATCAAAAAGCTGCCGGAACATCAAAAGTACCGGCTCCAACATCTGGTTATATTGAAGAAGTTGTCATTGATGAATCAGGTAATCCACTTAAGATTTATTCCAAAGATGGCATAAACTTTGTTGATGCTCAAGGTCATGCAGTTGATTTTGCTGACGAAGTACAACAAACACAAGTCAGCCAACAGCCTCGCACCTCTCCATCAAGGCGCTCTCAAGCACCTCAAAATCCTGCTAAACCACGTCGCTCAACACAAAAAGCACCTCAAAATCCTGCCGCCCAAGGAAAGACTTTACAACAAGAAACTCCAAACAACGTTGTTTATGAACGAGTCACCTCAAAAACTGAACATGATATACACGCTCCAACTAGAGCATTGCCTAAAGTAAATCTTGTTAATTCTGCTGGACAAACTACCCAGACCCAGACACAAGCCAATGCTGAAAATCATCTTGATACTGATACATTAACTGCAGATCGCGATGACGAATTCACTTTAGATGAGACTCCTTTTAAAGAAGTAATTGCAACTAATCCTAAAGTACATTCTCGTAAGTTCTTGTACGCTGGCATTGGTATTTTAGTAGCAGCTATTTCTGGCTTGTTATGGATTTTCTTGCCACACTTTTTCAAACAAGATCCTTACTACGCAGAATATCCTGGCCCAGGTTCTGGAACAGTAAGTATTACCGTCCAAAAAGGTGCAACTGGTAACGATATCGCAAATGCACTTGTTCAAAATGGTGTCATTAAAGCTCAAGGAAATTTCTTGAATGAATACGCTGCAGATAAAAACTCTGCAAGTATCAACCCAGGCGAGTATGACTTTAAAAAGGGCATGAAATCATCTGATGCCCTTGCTGTCTTAACAGATCCTATCAAGAATGCTGAAAATAGCGTATCAATCGCTATTAACTCTGGTTACACTCAAAGTGATGTCTTTGATGCCCTCGTTAAAGGTATGAATTACAATAAGTCAGATTTGGAAGAATTAGCCAAAAAACCTACAGACTTCGGTCTTCCATCTCAAGCTCCAAACCTTGAAGGTTACCTTGCGCCACATCTTTACGTCTTTGATAAAGATACTAAGCCTAAGGATGCAATCCAACAGATGGTAGATCGTCAGAAACAGATTTTGACTGAAGCTGGTGTTACTGACGCAAACCAACAATTTAAGACACTCATCATGGCATCACTTGCACAAAAAGAAGGTACCAAAGATGATTACGCTAAGATTGTTGGTATCCTTAACAATCGTCTCAAGCCTGACAACACCGAATCTTACGGTGCATTGCAACTAGACTCAACTGTTGGTTATGGTCTTGGCCAGATTAACATCTCTACAACAGATGAACAGCGCGCCGATGCTTCTAACAAGTACAACACTTATGCAAACAAAGGCTTGCCGATTGGTCCTATTGATAGCCCTTCTCCAGATGCTATCAACGCGGCAATCCATCCTGAACAAACAGATTACTACTACTGGGTTACTGTAAACCCTGACACTGGTGAAACTAAATTCGCAAAGACTCTTGAAGAGCATAACCAGTATGTAGAAGAGTTCAACCAGTGGTGTACTGCTAACGCTGACAAGTGTCAACCAGCAGATACAACATCAAGTAACTAACGGAGAGATTCATGCTAAACGCGGCGATAGTTGGTGATCCTATTGATCATTCACTATCGCCGTCTTTACATATGGCAGCCTATGAGTATCTAGGTGTTGAAGCTAAATACCAAAAATTCGTTGTCCACGAAGGTGAACTAACCGAGTTCCTTGAAAAACACCCTGAACTCAATGCTTTATCCGTAACAATGCCAAATAAGTTTGATGCTTACCAAGTAGCAAACACTCGAGATGATTTCTCTACAAAAACGAAAGCAAGTAATACACTTGTCATTTCTCAAACCATAAAAGCCTACAATACTGATGTTTATGGCATTCTTGAAAGTTTAAAGTCAGTTTTGAGTGCTTCATTGTGGCGGCGCCAAAAAACAGTTGCCATACTAGGTGCCGGAGCTACAGCTCTCTCAGCACTCTGTGCTGCAGATCAACTGGGATATAACTTCGTGACAGTTTATTTAAGAGATTTCCGAAAAGCAACAAACTTTATGGTGCTAGCTCGCCGACTAGGCATCAAAGTAGATTTAAAAACACTTGGTGAAACAATAACAGAAGATATTGTTATTTCTACACTGCCTGGTTCAGCTATTAAACATTATTTATCTTCAATAAAACCACAACGACATCGAGTATTTTTAGATGTTAACTACAATCCTTGGCCCACTCCACTTGCTCAATTAGCTGAAAAACAAGATGCACCTCTAGTATCTGGACTTGAAATGTTACTACATCAAGCAGTTCAACAAGTTGGACTCTTTACTGGCCTACAATTTGATAAAGATAAAGTATTAGAAGTAATGCGCCAAAGTGTGCGAAAATAAATAGTATGTTGAGATGGATGACCGCCGGCGAATCACACGGTCAATCTTTAGTAGGTATTCTTGAAGGGATTCCTGCTGGGGTGAAGGTGTGTAGCCAAGATATTAGTAACGCTTTAGCTCGCAGACGCCTTGGTTATGGGCGTGGTGCTCGTATGAAATTTGAGGCAGACAAACTGCATTTTTCTGGTGGCGTACGCCACGGATTAACCATGGGTAGCCCTATCGCCATTATCATTGAAAACACAGAGTGGCCAAAGTGGAAAAAAGTCATGTCCGCTGATCCAATAGATCAGTCTGAAATTGAGGGCAAAGCACGCAATGCTCCTTTGACTCGTCCTCGACCTGGGCATGCTGATCTTACTGGAATGCAAAAATATGGTTTTGATGAAGCAAGAAATGTTTTAGAACGTGCCAGCGCACGTGAAACTGCTACTAGAGTTGCCCTTGGTGAAGTTGCTGCTCTTTTCCTTGCTGAACTTGGTATTCAAACCGTTGCACATACAGTTTCAATTGCTGAAATTTTTAATGATTCTGATATGCTACCTGAAGCAAAAGACCAAGAGGCCCTTGATCAAGACCCTTTACGCTGTTTTAATCAAGAAATAAGCAAAAAAATGGTTCAACGGATTGATCAAGCACACAAAGAAGGGCAAACACTCGGTGGGGTAGTAGAAGTATTGGTTTATGGATTACCCCCTGGACTTGGTAGCTATTCACAGTGGGATACTCGCTTAGAATCTCGTTTGAGTGCAGCTCTTATGGGAATTCAAGCTATTAAAGCTGTTGAAATTGGAGACGGATTCACAACTGCCACTAGAAATGGTGGCATGGCTCATGATGAAATAACTCACGATGCACAAAATACTATAGTACGTGCAACGGATCGTGCTGGTGGTATTGAAGGTGGCATGAGTAACGGTGAAATTTTAAGAATAAGGGCAGCAATGAAACCTATTGCTACTGTGCCAAAAGCCTTAAAAACCATTGATACGGAAACTGGTGAAGCAACTAAAGCACACCATCAACGTTCAGATGTTTGTGCAGTTCCTGCAGCGGGCGTTGTAGCCCAAGCAATGGTCAATCTTGCTATTGCAGATGCAGTCTTAGAAAAATTTGGTGGAGATAATGTTGCCGAAACACAACGAAACCTCAATTCATATCGTGAAAATATTCCTGAAAATCTAAGAACAAGGGGAGTATAGTGCCAAAACCTCTTGTAATTTTCGTTGGTCCGCCTGGGGCTGGAAAATCCTCAATTGCACGTGCATTAGCCAAAATGAATGGTGTAGGGTGGCGAGATTCAGACCAAGTCCTTGTGGAACGTTTTGGTGATATTAGTGATATTTTTGAAAATTACGGTCAAGAATATTTTCGTAACCTTGAAGAGCAGGTCATCAAAGATTTAGTTGAAAACTATACAGGAATCATTGCACTCGGTGGCGGAGCTGTGCTTCGAGAAAATACTCGCAAACTCCTTAAAGATCATGAAGTAGTTTTCCTTGACGTTGATGAAAATGAAGCAATTGAACGCGTGACTCGAACAAATTCTCGTCCTTTATTAGCTCAAAACCCTTCTGAAACTTGGAAAAGAATTTCTCAGGAACGCAGACCATACTACGAAGAAGTTGCTAAATATACTATAGGAACTTCTGGACTCTCTGTTCCTAAAGTTGCTGATTTAGTTAAAAATAAGATTAACAGTAGCTACCTTGGTGCAAAAAATACTATTCCTGCTGGTCTCATCAAAGCTACGCTAAGCCCCAAAACAAAAGCAAAAACTGAAGAAAAGACTATTGAAGTAGATGGCTATAGCGTTATTGTTGGGCATCATCTCACAGAGAAACTTTCTGAATGTCTTGGACAAAACGTCAATAAAGTCCTTATTATTCATCCTGGCACCATGCGTGAACAAGGTGACAAAGTCCGCGAGCACTTGATTAAAGATGGATATGAAGCACTCATCGTAGAAATTCCTGACGCTGAAGAAGCAAAGAATGTCCAAGTGGCTGCTTTCTGTTGGGAAGTACTTGGAAAATCCGATTTTACTCGCAGTGACGCCATTATCTCTCTTGGTGGTGGGGCAACAACTGACCTAGCAGGCTTTGTTGCAGCAACATGGTTGCGTGGCATTAAACTCATTCATATGCCCACAACAGTATTGGCTATGGTAGATGCTGCAGTAGGTGGAAAAACAGCGATTAACACTACTGAAGGTAAAAACTTAGTAGGTTCTTTCTATAAGCCTGCTGCTGTTCTTGCCGACTTAGATTATTTAAAAACCTTGCCTCAAAATGAGTTGCGCACAGGTCTTGCAGAATCAATCAAATGTGGTTTTATTTCAGATGAAAAGATTCTTGAACTCTTTGAAGAAACACAAGGTAAACTAAGCATTGATTCAGCGGAACTCTTTGAAATCATTTGTCGTTCCATTCAGGTTAAAGCTGATATTGTTCGTGATGATTTCACCGAGCAAGGTAATCGAGAATATTTAAACTATGGTCATACACTTGGTCATGCTATTGAACATGCAGAACGCTATCGTTTCCGTCATGGGGCAGCAATTTCTATTGGCATGGTTTTTGCTGCAGAATTAGGTGGAATCTTAGGTAAAACCGATGAGAAACTTATACAACGTCATCGTGACATTCTTGGCATGATGGAGTTACCCACAAGCTATCCAGCATCAAGGTGGGAAACATTATTGAGCACAATGCGAAGAGATAAAAAAGCTCGAGGCTCCATGCTACGTTTTGTGGTATTACAAGGACAAGGTAAACCAACCGTTGTTGAAGTACCAGATCCATCGCTACTTTTTGCAAGTTATCAGGAGATTGCTTCATGAATATCATGATCCTCAACGGCCCAAATCTTAACAAGCTTGGGACTCGTGAACCATCAATTTACGGTAGCGAAACACTCGAAGATATTAAAACTGAGCTTGAAAAAGAAAATGGCAAGCTCGATTTTAGACAGACAAACTCCGAAGCACAAATGATTGACTGGGTTCATGAAGCACTTGATAGTAATTCACATATCATAATGAACCCAGCAGCTTTCACACATTACTCCTATGCTTTAGCGGATGCTTGTGCCATGTTGAAAGATAAAAATTTAAAACTCATTGAAATACATCTTTCAAACCCTCATGCTAGAGAAGATTTCCGCCGGAATAGTGTCATCTCTCCTGTTGCAACTGGCACGATAGCTGGCTTCGGCAAAGATTCATACCGCCTTGCCTTAAATCTTTTGCACAATAAGCTCTAGAATAATATCGTTAAGCGTGACACAACTCTTACCATGAACTCATTTCAATTTAAGTATTACCTCTACTTTCAGTACAATTAAAGAGAATGTGAAACCTACTAGAGAGAGATTTTCGTGGCATCTTCTAACGATATTAAAAACGGATCCGTACTAAACCTTGATGGACAGCTATGGAGTGTTGTTGAATTCCAGCACGTTAAACCTGGTAAAGGTGGTGCTTTCGTGCGTACCAAAATTAAAAATGTACTCTCTGGGAAAGTTGTCGATAAAACTTTCAATGCTGGTGCAAAAGTAGACTTTGCTACCGTTGACCGTCGTAATTTCACTTATCTTTATAAAGATGGAGATGATTACATCTTCATGGACACAAAGACCTACGACCAAATCACTCTCCCAGCTGCAACAGTAGGCGATGCAGCCAACTTCATGCTTGAAAACCAAGATGTTCAAATTGGGCTCCATGGAGATGACCCACTCTACGTTGAACTTCCAGCAAATGTAAATCTTGAAATTACTCACACAGAACCAGGTCTGCAAGGTGATCGCTCAAGTGGTGGAACCAAACCAGCAACCGTTGAAACTGGTTACCAAATTCAGGTTCCACTCTTCATCAATCAAGGTGAGAAAGTTCGTGTAGACACTCGTACTGGTGATTACTTAGGCCGCGTCAAAGAATAGTGAAGACTCGTACTAAAGCCAGAACTAAAGCTTTTGAGCTACTTTTTGAGGCACAACTACGTGATGAAAACGCTCAAGAGCTCTATGAGCAACGACTCAAAACCCGTGACACTAAAAGTACACCTCCTAATCCTTACATTTACGATGTTGTCTCTGGAGTATCGCAACATCAAGACGAATTAGATGAAACTATCGCATCAACAGCAGAAGCTTGGACTCTTAAACGCATGCCAACTGTTGATTTAACAATCTTACGGATTGGCACTTGGGAGCTACTTTACAATGAAGAAGTACCAGAGAAAGCTGTGTTGAGTGAAGCTGTGAACCTTGCTCGCGAGTTTTCTGGAGACAAAGCTCCAAAATTTATCAATGGTGTTCTTGGCAGAATTGCTAAAATGAAGGAAACTCTCTAGGGCAAGGAATTATTATGGCAAAATTTTTTACGCTAGTAATACTAGCCTTAGTAGTGAGTATTAGTATATTCGGAATGTACTCGGGTTGGAATAAGAAACTTTCTAAGTTCAAAGAAGAAAACCTTGAGCCTACTCCTGTACCAAGTAAAACTGACACAGAACTTGATGAGAACAAAGACCTTGGTGAGCTTCTTAACAGCTACGATGGCATTTACATTGCTACAGTTCATGCACAACAACCGCTTGAACGTATTACTGCTCATCACTTAGGTCTTAAGAATCGCTGTACTTTAGCAATTTATAAAAATGCCATTGTTTTTGAGAAAGAACCTCAAGATATTTTAATTCCAATGAAAGGTATCCGTAGTGTGAGCCTTACTGAGGGCATGATTGGCAAGTTTATTGGTAAAGATAAAGTCCTTACCATTGGATGGCGTCTAGGTGATATTGACGTTGAAACTGGCTTTAGCGTTGAACCTGGTAGAACAGGGCAGCAAGAGAATATCATTGAGATTCAGCAGCTGATTCAAGCACAGCTTGTTTAAAATCAACACTCTGATACCTTGAACTAAATCATTTTCTGAATTCATAAAACTTAGTCTATACTGTAGAAAGTTTAACTAACTATCGAAGGGCAATAACTTGGCACTGTGGAAAGTACACGGAGACGGTAAACAAATCAAAGATGGAGAAGTAGTATCTCCTGACGAACGTCTCAATTGGCCATTTACTATAACAATCGGCCTCCAACACGTAATTGCAATGTTTGGAGCAACATTTCTTGTTCCACTGCTTACTGGGTTCCCTCCAACAACAACTCTGTTGTTCTCTGGATTGGGAACTCTTTTATTTTTGCTTATAACTCAAGGTAAAGTTCCTAGTTACCTTGGCTCAAGTTTCGCTTTCATCGCTCCACTTGCAGCTTCCACAAAAGATTATGGCATGTCAGGAGCACTAGGTGGCATCGTAATGGCTGGTATCACCATGACCCTTATTGGTCTTATTGCACACTTTGCAGGTGTTGGCTGGATTGAAAAACTTATGCCACCAGTTGTGACAGGTTCTATCTTGGCACTGATTGGTTTCAATCTGGCACCTAGTGCAAAACAAAACTTTATGACACATCCATTAACTGGCTTTGTCACTCTAGCAAGTATCATCCTCGTTGGAGTTATCTTCAAAGGCATGATTGGCAGGCTTTCCATTATCATTGGTGTGCTCATCGGTTATATTGCTGCCGTACTTCAAGGTGAAGTTGACTTCTCTAAGGTTGGACAAGCAGCATGGATTGGTTTACCACCTTTCCACCATCCAAGTTTCCACATGAGCTTAATGCCAATGTTCATACCAGTAATCTTGGCACTTGTTGCTGAAAATATTGGTCACTTAAAAGCAGTTGCCCTCATGACAGGCAAGAACTTAGACCCGTATGCAGGGCGTGCTCTCATGGGTGATGGACTATCTACTGTACTAGCTGGATCTGGTGGTGGTTCTGCAACAACCACATACGCTGAGAACATTGGCGTAATGGCAGCAACAAAGGTCTACTCAACTGCTGCCTATGCCGTTGCTGGATTAACAGCAATCTTGCTCAGTTTTTCTCCAAAGTTTGGAGCTATCATTAGCACGATTCCACAGGGTGTGCTCGGTGGTGCCGCTACTGTTCTCTACGGTATGATTGGTATTCTCGGTGTACGTATCTGGATTGATAATAAAGTTGACTTCTCAGTGTCAAAGAATATGCTTACGGCTGCTGTGGCTCTTATCATCGGTATCGCAGACTACACTTGGAACTTCTCAAACATTGAATTTTCAGGAATCGCCCTTGGTACGGCAGCTGCAATCATTATCTATCATGTGATTAACACGATTGAGAAGCGAAAGACACCTTCACAATCGCTGACTTAAGACTTCTGGCAACACAGTAAGCCTATACCAAAACAAAGTCTGTAGTTAATCAAGCCATGATCATGATTGGGTCAGTACGGTATGTCTGCCTCTTAAGTGCAAATCTACTTGGTGTACCAGGTAGATTTGCACTTTTCAGACGAACAACTGTGTCCATTGTGTTAATCGTCAAGAAGGAAATCAATAGCGTTAAGCTCCTTAATACCATCAATATCTTGCACGTACTCATCAAGGGTAATGAGCATTTTAGGGTAATGGTCTTTGATTTCTTTAAAAGGTGCAATCTCGCGTTCAAGAGTGCTATCATCTTCTACGCTTTTAGCAACCTGAATATACAAGGTTTCTTCAGCTCTTTCAGAGATAAAATCAACTTCAAGCGATCCAACTTTACCGATTTTTACCTTATATCCTCTTCTCAACAACTCAAGATAAATGATGTTCTCTAGCAAATGGCCAATGTCCGTACGTTTATCTCCAAGCAATAATCTCCGAAGACCCAAATCCACAAGATAATACTTCTCCAAAGTCTTCAGATGCTGCTTACCTTTAACGTCAAAACGATTAGCTTTATATAAGATAAAAGAATCCTCTAAGGCTTTGACATAACTTTCAACAGTAACTGGAGTAGTTTTTCTACCATTACTATTAAGCGTATCTGCAATTTTTTTACTAGAAACAATATTTCCAACATTACTAAACAAAAACCTGACTACACTCTCCAACAAAGTCACGTCTTTAATATTTTTCCTTGCCACGATATCTTTAAGCAATACCGTATTGTATATGCCTAGTAAATAGTCACGATAAACTTCTTCATCATCCAAAGTTGCTGCATAAGGAAACCCTCCATATTGAAAATAACGACTCCAAGCATCTCGCTTATCTAAAGTAGACATTTCATAATATTCTTTGAAAGATAAGGGTAAAATACTTACCTCTATATAGCGACCAGAAAGATAAGTAGCAAGTTCACCAGAAAGTAGTGAAGCATTAGAACCTGTAATATAAAGGTCAATATTATCCCGCAAAAAAAGACTATCAACGGCCTTTTGAAACTCAGGTACCAGTTGTATTTCGTCAAGAAAAACATAGTTCTTTTCATCTTTGACTAAGTTTTTCACGATATGTTTGTGAAGTTTTTTATAATCAAGAAGCGGCTCGTTATCTAAATCTTCAAAGTTAATTGAAGTAATGCACTCTTCATCTACGCCCTGCTTTTTGAGATAATCTTGAAATTGCAATAAGAGAGTAGATTTTCCACATCTACGTACACCTGTAATGACTTTGATAATATGTTTATCTTGCAGTTTCTTTAAACGTTCTAGATAATTCAAACGTTCTACCATAACCCACCTCATCTTCTAGTTTTTATAGTCTACTATAAAAACTTTAAAATTTTAGATACTTTTTATAGTCTACTATAAAAACTTACTGTTCTATAAAACGATAAAATTGCAAGCAAAGTCTGTAGTTAATCAAGCCATGATCATGATTGGGTCAGTACGTCATGTCTGCCTCTTAAGTGCAAATCTGCTTGGTACACCAAACAGATTTGCACTTAATATACGGACTTAGCTTTATATACGGACTTAGCTTTCGTAGCTAAATGCAACGAAGCTCATGAACCAGCTTATACTTGAATCATGAAACAAATCCCTCTTACTGTTATTGCTGGCCCTACGGCAGTTGGAAAAGGCA
Source organism: Micrococcaceae bacterium (assembly GCA_047605865.1). Taxonomy (GTDB): domain Bacteria; phylum Actinomycetota; class Actinomycetes; order Actinomycetales; family Micrococcaceae; genus JASGDC01. Next base: position 38,975 of record JASGFC010000005.1, read on the forward strand.
CAGTAACCCACAAATTGCTTCAAGAGTACCCTCAAGTTGAGCTCACTACGTCTGCTACAACAAGAGAACCTCGTCCCGGAGAAGTTAATGGCAAAGATTACTATTTTTTGAGCATGGATGAGTTTAATCAAAAGATAAAAAATCACGAATTTTTAGAATGGGCAGTTGTTCACAAAGAAAATAAGTATGGCACTTTAATCTCTGAAATTGAACGTATACGTCAGGACGGTGGCTATCCTATGCTTGAAATTGATCTTGCTGGAGCGCGTCAAATACGTGAAAAAGACCCTGATGCTATCACTATCTTTTTAAGTCCGCCTTCGTGGGAAGAATTAGTCAAAAGACTTCATGGACGAGGTACCGAATCTGAAGAAGAAATGCAACGAAGGCTTGAAACAGCTAGAAATGAATTGAAAGCTAAGGTAGAATTTGAACATGAAGTTGTCAACGATTCAGTTGAAAACGCAGTAAATCAAATTGCCCAACTCATGGGTTTACAAAAGAGTTAAGAGAGATAATAAATGTCTGCTATTGAAGAAAATGAAGGAGTTATTCACCCATCTATCGATGAACTTCTACAGGTGAGTGATAACAAATATGCGCTTGTTATTTATAGTGCAAAACGTGCGCGCCAAATCAATGCGTACTATTCGCAGTTAGCTGATGGCTTACTTGAACACGTTGGACCACTTGTAGACAATGAAATCAATGAAAAACCACTCTCTATCGCTCTTCGTGAAATTCAAGAAGGCAAGTTAGTAGCTGAAACAAAAGAAGGCGCTCGTACTGGTCTTGATGGTACAGAGATTCAGCAAGATGCAGCATTTGTTCCAGAAAGTGTTTTCAGTGATGAGCCTACTCACGATGATCCAGGTCCAGAAACTCCAGAACAAGAGTTAGCATCTGAGGAAGTTGATGCTGCAGAGCAGGCTGCATCTGAAGAAAACTAAGCTTTAAATCATGAAAGTTGTCTTAGGGGTCTGTGCTGGAATAGCTGCCTATAAGGCAACTTTTTTAGTACGCTCTTTCAAAGAAGCTGGACACGACGTAACAGTAATTCCTACTGAAACTTCTTATCGTTTCGTAGCTAAAGCTACATGGGAAGCACTTAGTGGCAATAAAGTCACTTCAGATATTTTTGAAGACGTTGAGCAGGTTAAGCATGTTTCTATCGCTCAAGAAGCAGATTTAATAGTTGTAGCACCTGCAACAGCAAACTTCCTAGCTGAAACTCGAATGGGACTAGCAAAGGATCTCTTAGGCAATACTATGTTGATGGCATCATGTCCTATCGTGCTAGCGCCAGCGATGCATACAGAAATGTGGAACAATGCTGCCACACAAGAAAACATTCAAGTCTTAACAAAGCGCGGTATGCATATTTGTGGTCCAGCTACTGGACGGTTAACAGGTGCCGATAGCGGCATTGGCCGTATGGAAGAAGCTGAAACTATTTATAACTTTGCTCTGAAAGTTGTAGAGTGAACATTGTTATCACAGCTGGTGGAACTCGTGAAGCCATTGACCCTGTTCGCTATATCCACAATAAATCCTCTGGCAAACAGGGAATAGCACTTGTTGAAGAAGCTGTTAAACAAGGGCATCAAGTAACACTTATTCACACTTTAGAATCAGAAAAAGTGCAACATCTTAAGGCACATCTTATTAGAGTGGATTCAGCAGAGCAAATGTATCATGAAGTCCATCTGGCCATGCAAACAGCAGATGCCCTCATTATGTGTGCAGCAGTTGCAGATTACACTCCTGTAGAAGTTTCAACTACTAAAGTTAAAAAAACTGATGCTCCTGAAATAACGTTAACGTTAAAGAAAACTAAAGACATCCTGGCATCCTTTAAGGATTCAAATAAAATCATTGTTGGTTTTGCTGCTGAAACAGGAGATAGCAAACATACAGTCTTAGAATATGGACTAAAAAAACTAAAGAAAAAAGCTTGCGATATGCTTGTAGTCAATGAAGTCGCAGAAAATAAAGCCTTCGGCCAAGACACTAATACCATAGATCTAATTTTCAAAGATGAACGACAAGCAATCCACACAAGTGGCTCTAAGAATGCTGTTGCTGCTGTGATTATTCAACAACTATCGCAACTTAAGAAGCAAGTAAACACCAGAAGCTAAAAGTTTAAAAAGCTCTACTTAGCAAAGTGTCCCTCAAATCTGTAAACTTGATAGCATGAGTAAATCCCTAAAACTTTTTACCTCAGAATCAGTAACTGAAGGCCATCCAGATAAAATCTGTGATCAAATTTCTGATGCCATACTTGATGCGGTTCTTGCACAAGATCCTAACGCGCGTGTAGCTGTTGAAACTGTTGCAACTACCGGACTTGTCCACGTCATTGGCGAAATGACTACTAAAGGCTATGTCGAAATACCTGAAATAGTGCGTAAAACCATTAAAGATATTGGGTATAACAGTACCAAGATGGGCTTTAATGGTAACTCTTGTGGTGTTTCAGTCTCTATTGGACAACAATCACCTGAAATCGCTGATGGCGTTTTTGAATCTTTAGAAGAACGAGAAGGTCAAGCAACAGATCAATACGATAAACAAGGTGCTGGAGATCAAGGCATCATGTTTGGCTATGCTAGTAATGAAACATCTAGCCTCATGCCATTACCTATCTGGATGGCACATCGTTTATCTGAATCATTAAGCAAAGCTAGAACTTCTCAAAGAGTTCCTTTTTTAAGACCTGATGGGAAAACTCAAGTTACTATTACCTACGATGGCAACAAGCCAGTTGCTGTTGACACCATTGTAATCTCAACTCAACATGATCCAGACGTTACACAAGAAGACATTGAAAAAGCTCTTAAAAAAGAAGTAATTAACCCTGTTCTTGATATGGATGATTTCAAAGATTTAGATACTGAACACATCACTTACATTCTTAATCCATCCGGTAAATTTATCACAGGAGGGCCACAGAGCGATGCTGGGCTTACCGGGCGCAAAATTATAGTAGACACCTACGGTGGTATGGCTCGCCATGGTGGGGGAGCATTTAGTGGGAAAGATCCTTCAAAAGTAGATCGTTCTGCTGCCTACGCTTTACGTTGGGTGGCTAAAAATATTGTTGCTGCAAAAATGGCAGATAGAGTTGAAGTTCAAGCAGCATACGCTATTGGTCAAGCTCACCCAGTAGGTCTCTACGTTGAAACATTTGGAACAGAGCATATCCCAACTGAACGTATCCAAGAAGCTATTGAACAAGTCTTTGATTTACGTCCTAAAGCAATTATTGATGCACTTAACCTCACAAAACCTCAATACCAAGATACAGCTGCACATGGCCATTTTGGTCGTGATGGTTTTGCGTGGGAAGAAACCAACAAGGTCAATGAATTGAAGAAATACCTGTAATCATGGAAGAACAAGAATTATTTTCAGTTCCAGAGAAGACAACGAGAACGCCACAAGAAATTAAACTCGCTGAACACCTTCCTGTAGCTCGAATAATTCTAAACGTTACAACAATTCAACTTGATAGACTCTTTGATTTTGCTGTCCCTGAAGACCTTAGCGTTACAGCGCAAATCGGTGTGAGAGTCAGGGTAAGCTTCAGAGGTAAATTAACGGATGGCATCATTATTGAACGCACTGCCAGCAGCGAGTTCAATCACCTTAAGCCCATAAAGCGCGTGTATTCTGAATTACCAGTTCTCACACAAAAAACGTGGGAACTGTGTCAAAATGTTGCCGCTCGTTATTGTTGCACTCACCGTGATGTACTTCGTCATATGATTCCACCAAGAAAAGCTCAAGAAGAAAAGGCTGCTTTAGAGCAACAAAGTATTCCTCAAACTTTGGAAGTTAACCAAGGCACATTGGGATTAGCTCATCTAGCCATTCTTCCGGAACTTGAGCAACATTTAACACATTTAGATCAGCCGTTGAAAGCACAACTAAATGTGGCACGCAACATTGGGGAACAATCATGGCCTGCCATTCTTGCAACAAATATTGCTTGTTATGCGGGCAAAAGTAAAGGTAGTATCACTGTTGTTCCTGATTACACTGATGTGCAGAATCTGCATCGTGAATTGCTTCGTTTTATTCCAGAGAACCAGATTGCAATCTTGGCATCTGAGCAAGAATCAGCTCAGCGGTATCAAAACTTCTGCGAGATAGCTTTAGCGCAGAAGAAAATCGTGATTGGAACACGTTCAGCTATCTATGCACCGGTTAAGCATCTTGGTCTTATCCAAGTTTGGAATGAGATTGATGAAAACCATCAAGAGCTCTCTTATCCACACGCACATACACGTGATATTGCAATCATGAGAAGCCAACAAGAAAATACTTCTCTTATTTTTTCTTCTTTTTCTCATAGTTGTGAGATACAACGCCTTGTTGAACTGAATTTTTTAAAAGATATTTCTTACGAAAGAAAAATACTACGTGAATTAACGCCGCTCATTAGGTCGATGGCTGATGATTCAGTCCTTAATTTCGACCCTGATGCACACAAGAAACGTTTACCAGATTTAGTCTTCAAAACTATCAAAGATTCACTCCATCATGGGCCGGTACTGGTGCAAGTACCGCACGCAGGATTCTTCCCTTCTTTGTCTTGTCAACAATGTAGACATATTGCGATGTGCACCCAATGCCATGGAACTATTAAATCAGTAAAAGAAACACTTATCTGCACTTTTTGTTCACACATCCAGAGCCCTTGGAGGTGCAGTGAATGTGGGGGAATGCAACTTCGTTCTCGGCGTATTGGTTCAGAAAGAACTGCGCAAGAATTGGGTCGGTCTTTTCCTGGGGTCTCAATCCTTTCTTCCTCAGGCGAAAATATTATCAGAGAGATTTCACAAGATTCTGCTTTGGTGGTGGCAACTCCAGGCGCTGAACCGATTGCTCACGATGGTTACGCTGCTGCTATTTTACTTGATGCTGATGCGCAGCTGTATCGTCCTTTCCTCAACGCTGCTGAACAAGCTCTAGCACGATGGTGCTATGTAGCAGCTTTGGTTAAAGTACGAAGTGAAAATGGAAAAGTATTACTTGTTAGCCAGAATCAAGAGGTTTCACAAGCTTTCATTCGTTGGGTTCCTGCAGAGTATGTTCATCGTGATCTTATGGATCGCTATCAACTCCTGCTACCTCCTGCTGTTCGCATAATTGTACTCGAAGGTCATAAAGCTGAAGTTCAGTATTATTTAGAAAATGTAAAAGATTTGGATTTAGAAACTAGTGGGCCTTATCCTGTTGATTCTCGGCTGCAGCATGATGCGCTTCTTGCTACAGACCAGTATCGTGCTGTGCTTAAATGTAGCTACAAACAAGGCCCAGATGTCACAAAAAGGTTAAAAGAAATAAAGATTAAAGCGTCCCTTGATAAAAGACCTTTTGTGCTCATCACCGTTGATGCTAGTTATTTGATTTAGCTGTTAAAACTTGTTTGTATAAGCGCAGCATCTTCTGTGTTTGTTGACTTTGAAGATATTTTTTCTGTGTTGCTTTTGGTGGATGTATTCCACTCTTTACATCACGGTACGCTTGCTGTATTGCTCGTGTTAAAGCTGAAATACTTTCATTGTCAGCAACCCAATCAGCATCACCACCTAATTGGGTGAATTGTGTTTTGTTCCTAAAAATAATAGGTGTTCCTAAAGCTGAAGCTTCAATAAGCGACATTGCTTGGGTTTCGTAGTTTCTTGAACTTTGAATAATAACATCTGATGTTGCAATGATGTTCAAAGCTTTTTTCAGTGATGTTCTTGGGTGAAGAGTAATGAAATCTTGTAAATTTTGATGTTCAATATATTTTTGGATTTGAAATTTGTACAAACCTTCACCATAGATGTCCAATGTGATAGGGACTTTAGCCTGCTCACAGGCTAAAATAAGTTCTTGGATTTGTTGTTCTTTATTAAACCGCCCAAGCCACACCATCTTCATGATGGAGCTGTGTGACTTTGGTTTTTCTTGTTTCATCGCTAAAGTTTTGTGATAAAGATTATCATCTATACCATTGTGCACAACTTCCAAAGCTTCACAGACTTTATGCTCCTTCAATTCTTGAGCATATATATCTGATGTTGCAATAACAAGGCGTGCGTAATCTGCATAGTTTTTAAGATAAGTCCAAGTATTTGGTTCTTGTACAGCTGGAATATTGTCTATTGCTCTTTTTTGAAAACCGGCTAAAATTTTCAACATTTGTTTTGCTTGGGGAACATTACTGCTCAATAAAACTTCAAGGTTATTGTGAAAAGTTTGCACAATAGGATAATCATTTTCGAGTGCAAATCTATAAGCAATCGCTGCTTGCCACATGGCAGCTTGAACATGCACGATATCAATAGGGGGCAAACTTTGATATTTTCGCTCGATACGGCGAATAGCAAGTCTGCTTGGCACACTTATAGCATAATCTTTATTGAAAGAAAGTGGAACTGAGGTAATTTCAATAATGTGCGGATCACTTTTACCACCAGCATTGGATTTAGGGCAACAAATAGTGACAAGGTGACCAAGCCTCTCAAGCTCAGCCTTTTGTAACAAGACCGAAGTTTGAATCCCACCTAGTGTGGCAGGATGATGGTCAGTAAAAATCGCAATATGCATACTATCCTACAAAATCTGCGATTGCTTCAGCTGCCTCTTCCGGTTTTTCATAATGTATCAAATGACCAACATCTGTTAGGACTTTCAGTTGTGAATCTTTAATAGCGTAATGAAGTCTGATTTCACTAGAAAGTGGTGCAATTTCATCTTTTTCTCCCACGATGAGTAATGTTGGATTCGTGATTTTATGTGCAATATCCATAATGTTCTCGCTGATAGAAGATTTAAAAGCTTCTATCAAACCTTCTTTATCTGTATAGGAAGAAAAATGTTCATCATGTTCGTGATGAATTTCTTTACGCAATTCTTTATCTTTAGTCTTTGCCATTTTCATGGACAATGCTCGTACCACAAGCGGGTTAGACATTACCATTGAACTCACCATGTCAGGTGCCTTATTAGATAATTGGAATATGCCAACTGAACCTTTGGCAAGTAGGCCATTGAGACCTTTATCATTGGTTACGGCAATAGGGTTAACTAAAATCAATTTGTTAAGTTTTTCAGGATATTGAGCGGCGAAATGAGAAACAATAACTGAACCAAAAGAGTGCCCCAAAAGATCTGGAGCCTCATCCAATTTCAGATGTTCAATGAGTGCATCAAGATAATGCACATAGCCTGCAGAGTTTTGTTCTTCAGGTAATCTCTCTGAGAGGCCAAAGCCTGGGAGGTCTGGCACGATAATGCGGTACTGTGGCAGCTCTGTCACAATCTTTAAGAGCCCAAAATGATTTCCCCTAAAGCCATGAATGAAAATAATAGTGTGTGTACTCTCAGAGGTAGAGCGATAATCCCAATAAGCAGTTTTAGTTTTTCGATAAACAAACTTACGTTGATACTCTTCACGCTCTGGGGATTCATAAATGGTAACGTTAGTCATGATTTTTACCCTGCTGATTAGTTATTAGCCTCACGTATATAATGTATCTATGCTCTCTACAATAACAAGATAAAGTAGCAATTTTGTGATTTGAGCTTGACACTCCAAATTTGTTTTAAAAGCCATTTTTAAGGGGTTTAGCGATAAAATTGAATTAACTGCAGATTTTGCAGCAGATATATTCACATACAAGGAGTATAAATTTATGGATATCTTTTTCAGTGAACTTGCTGGAACTTTTATGTTGACACTGCTAGGTTGTGGTGTTGTAGCAAACGTAGCATTAGCAAAAACTAAAGGCTTCAACGGTGGAACCCTAATGGTTAACTTTGGTTGGGGTGTAGCCGTATTTATCGGTGTTTACATTGCCTTCAAATCTGGTGGACACCTTAACCCTGCTGTTACTTTAGGTAAACTCGTTTCAGGTGCAAAGGAATTTGCTCCAGGCGTACCAGTTACAGCTGGTAATTTCTTCATCTACATTGCTGGTGAAATGATTGGTGCCTTCCTTGGTGCTGTTGCTTGTTGGGTTGCATACCGCGATCACTTTGATGCTGAAGAAGATCCAGCAGCTAAACTCGGTGTATTCGCTACTGGTCCTGCAATTCGTAACTACACATGGAACTTCATTACTGAGGTTATTGCAACTTTCGTACTTGTTATTTGGGTACTACTTAGCGATAAGACTCCTAGCCAGCTAGGTCCTTTGGCTGTAGCTTTTGTAGTAGTTGGTATTGGTGCATCTTTGGGTGGTCCAACAGGATACGCTATCAACCCTGCACGTGACCTTGGTCCTCGTATTGCACACGCAGTACTACCTATTAAAGGTAAAGGCGGATCAGACTGGGAGTACTCTTGGGTTCCTATAGCAGGTCCACTTGTTGGTGCAATACTAGCTGGTCTTGTTTACCACTTAGTCTAAAAATTAAATAGCTAAATCAAAAATCTATGAGGAGATAAGATGTCAGATAAAAATTACATCGCATCCATCGACCAGGGTACTACTAGTACCCGTTGCATCATTTTCGATCACAAAGGTCAAATTGTAGCAACTGGTCAAAAAGAACATGAGCAGATTTTCCCTAAAGCCGGATGGGTTGAACATAACCCTATGGAAATTTGGGATAACACCCGTGATGTCATTGCTCAGGCTCTATCACAAGCAAATATCACTCGCCACCAAATTGAAGCTGTTGGTATTACGAACCAGCGTGAAACAACAGTTGTATGGGATAAAAACACAGGACTACCTGTTTATAACGCAATCGTGTGGCAAGATACACGTACACAGCCTATTGTGGATGAGCTTGCTAAAGATGGTGGCCCTGATCGTTTCCGCAAGAAAACAGGTTTACCATTGAGCCCTTACTTCTCTGGTACTAAAATCAAGTGGATTCTGGATAACGTTGATGGTGCTCGCGAGAAGGCAGAAGCTGGAGATTTACTCTTTGGTACTACTGACTCATGGGTAACATGGCACCTTACTGGTGGTGTTGAGGCAAATGGTGCGCATATTACTGACGTTACTAACGCTTCACGTACATTGTTCATGGATCTTAAAACCCTTGATTGGGACGATGAAATCCTTGAGATTTTTGGTGTACCTCGCTCAATGCTTCCTGAGATTAAATCTTCTTCTGAAGTATATGGTGAAATTGAAAGCCACCAGCTTCTTCGTGAAGTTCCTGTGGCTGGTATTCTTGGTGATCAGCAAGCTGCAACCTTCGGTCAGGCAGCATTCGAAGCTGGAGAAGCAAAGAATACTTACGGTACAGGTTGTTTCTTAATTTTCAACACTGGTAAAGATATCGTTCAATCAAAGAATGGTCTTATTACCACTGTTGGTTACAAACTAGGTGATCAACCAGCGCACTATGCACTAGAAGGTTCTATTGCTGTTGCTGGTTCACTTGTTCAGTGGCTACGCGATAATATTGGAATGGTCACTTCAGCTCCAGAAATTGAAGATCTTGCTAAAAAGGTTGACGATAACGGTGGTGCATACTTCGTTCCAGCATTCTCAGGTCTGTTTGCGCCATACTGGGATAACTCAGCACGTGGTGGACTTGTTGGTCTTACTCGTTATGTAAACAAGAACCATATTGCTCGTGCTGCCCTAGAATCTACAGCATTCCAGACAGCAGAAGTTCTTGACGCTGTTAATGCTGATTCTGGTGTTCCATTGACTGAACTCAAAGTTGACGGCGGTATGGTTGTCAATGAAACTTTGATGCAGTTCCAGGCAGACATCCTTGATGTTCCTGTGGTTCGCCCAGAAGTAATTGAAACTACAGCACTTGGTGCAGCTTATGCTGCTGGTCTTGCAGTTGGATACTGGAAAGATCTTGACGATCTTAAATCTAACTGGGCTGAAGACAAGCGCTGGGAGCCAAAGATGGATGATGCTGAACGACAACGTTTAATGCGTAGTTGGAAGAAAGCAGTTACCAAGACTATGAATTGGGTAGACGAAGACGTTAACGAACAGTAATCTATCCCTTCACTCATTAAAATCCTCTCTGCTTAAAAGCAGGGGGGATTTTTAATGGTCTACTCTTGCCTTAAAGAAGTACCAGCAATTCGTTCCACAGCTTAAACACCGCTATAATGACATATTATGAGCTCTGCACAATATAACCCTAAAGATCTTGAAAATAAATGGCTTCCACGATGGGAAGAACTTAACTTAGGAACAATTTCTAACGATGATACTCGTGAGAAAAAATACGTTGTTGATATGTTTGCCTACCCATCTGGAGACCTACACATGGGGCACGCAGAAGCTTTTGCTATGGCAGATGTTTGGGCAAGGTACTTAACACAACGAGGCTACGGGGTGCTACACCCTATTGGTTGGGATTCCTTTGGCTTACCTGCAGAAAATGCTGCTATTAAGCACAACTCACACCCTGCTGAATGGACTTATAAGAACATTGACACCCAAGCTAATTCCTTTAAACGATATGGAATACTAGCTGATTGGTCACGTAGACTGCATACCTCTGATCCTGAGTATTACAAATGGACGCAGTGGATTTTTACGCAATTTTATAAAAAAGGACTTGCTTACCGAAAAAAATCTCCTGTTAATTGGTGTCCTAAAGATCAAACCGTATTAGCTAACGAGCAGGTTGTCAATGGCGCATGTGAGCGCTGTGGAACTCTAGTTACTAAGAAGAACTTAAATCAGTGGTACTTCAAAATCACTGACTATGCTGCACAGCTCCTAGATGATATGAAAGATTTAGAAGGTCATTGGCCTGAAAGAGTACTTTCCATGCAACGCAACTGGATTGGCCGTTCAGAAGGTGCGACAGTTAAATTCAACATTTCAGCAGCTCAAGGTAAACAAGAACAAGAAGTTGAGGTTTTTACAACTCGTCCTGATACTTTATATGGTGCAACTTTTTTTGCTGTCGCCGTTGATTCAGATTTAGCTGAAGAACTTGTAACTGAAGAAAACTCAGAAGATTTTGAGAACTACCGCCAAAAGACTAAGGCTCTTTCAGATATTGAACGCCAATCGACTGAACGTGAAAAAACAGGAATTTTCTCTGGACGTTATGCCATTAATCCACTTAACAATGAGAAAATCCCTGTGTGGATTACTGATTATGTCCTTGCAGATTATGGTACTGGAGCTATCATGGCGGTACCAGCTCACGATCAACGTGACTTAGATTTTGCACTAGCTTTTCATTTGCCTATTAAAACTGTTGTTGAGACACAAGAGGAAGATCCAGCAAGCTCAAAAATTGCAGTAGCAGGAGAAGGTACTCTCATCAATTCGGACTTCCTTAACGGCTTAAGCAAGAATGAGGCTATTGAAAAAGCTATTGCATATTTGGAAGAACATAACTTAGGACAGGGAACTACCAACTATCGTTTACGTGATTGGCTTATTTCGCGTCAGCGTTTCTGGGGAGCACCAATCCCTATCGTGCACTGTGATAAATGTGGGGAAGTACCAGTTCCTGATGAACAATTACCAGTAGAACTACCAACTGATGTTAAAGGTGAACAATTAGCACCTCAAGGAATTTCTCCGCTTGCGAGCATCGAAAAATGGGCTACGGTAGATTGTCCTGAATGTGGTAGTAAGGCTACGCTTGATGGCGATACTATGGATACTTTTGTTGATTCATCGTGGTATTACTTGCGCTATATCAATCCTCAAGATAATGCTCAGGCTTTCAATTCGCACGATGTGAATCACTGGTTGCCAGTGGATCATTACGTTGGTGGGGTAGAGCATGCCATTTTGCACTTGCTCTATAGCCGATTTATCACTAAAGTTCTTAATGATTTAGGGTATATCAATTTTAAAGAACCGTTTAAAAATCTGCTCAATCAAGGGCAAGTTCTTAATGGTGGAAAAGCTATGAGTAAATCTCTGGGTAATGGTGTAGATCTTGGCGAGCAGATTGATGAATTTGGTGTTGATGCTGTGCGTTTAACCATGATTTTTGCTGGGCCGCCAGAAGATGATATTGACTGGTCTGATGTTTCTCCTGGTAGTTCACTTAAGTTCTTAGCTCGTGCCTGGAGGTTGTCTCAAGATGTTACGTCACAGCCAGGTGTTGACCCGCAGCAAGGGGATAAAAACTTAAGAAGTATCACGCATAAGACCCTTCATGATGCTGCTGATAGTGTTGAGAATGGAAAGTTTAATATCATCATTGCTCGAGTCATGGAATTAGTAAACCATACTCGTAAAGCTATTGATTCTGGAGTTGGTCCTGAAGATCCTGCTGTTCGCGAAGCTGTTGAGGTGGTTGCGTTAGTACTGAGTTTGGTAACACCTTATACAGCAGAAGATATGTGGGAAAACTTGGGGCATGAACCATCGGTAGTGCAAGCTGGTTGGCCAAGTGTAGACGGGTCACTTTTGCTTCAAGAAACTATGACTGCTGTTGTTCAAGTCAATGGAAAGCTTCGCCATAAAATGGAAGTACCTGTTGATATCACTCCTGAAGAACTTGAAGAACAGGCTTTAGCTGCTGCTAATGTAAAAAAGTCTATTGGAGATCAAAAGATTCGTAAAATCATTAACAGAGCACCTAAGCTTATTAGTATCGTGGCTCATTAAACACCAGAATTTTCTAAAAAGCCTATAACGATAGTTGACATAAAAAGTGGGTCATGAGGCACCAATTGAGTGCTCATAACCCACTATATGAGTGTTATTCTTTGATAAGGCTCGCATCAATGACAATTTTTACTTTGTCTGAGACTAGAACTCCACCGGCTTCTAGAGCTGCGTTCCAACTCAAACCAAAATCTTTACGACTAATAGTTGTTTCTGCTTCAAAACCAGCGCGCGTATTACCCATTGGATCTGCTGCAGTACCGTTGTAACTTGCTGTTAACTCTATTTCTTTGGTAGTGTCTAGGATTGTTAATTCGCCTGGAATTGTAAAATCTTCTTGGCCGATAGTAAAACCAGAAGCTTTGAACGTAATTTCTGGGTATTTTTCTACATTAAAGAATTCTTCACCCTTGATGTGGCCATCTCGTTGTTCATTGTGAGTATAAATACTTGCAGTTTTAATCACTGCTTCAAGGGTATTATCCTGTGAATTTTCTGCAATTGTCAGTGTTGCCTCTGCGTCTTCAAACAAGCCACGGACTTTAGAAATTCCTGCGTGACGAACCTCAAATCCAACCTCACTATGGCTTGGATCAAGTTTATAAGTACCTGGTTCAATAGTAGACATTTTATCTCCTTAGATTAATTTCTTTAGTTCTTTTACAAGAACACTTGAGAATTCCTTTTTATTCCAGTTCATGATGAACTTAAGATAAAATTCCTCCACAAAATATTTTTATATCGACAATACCCATGTTTTGTTTAAAGCCTTAATAATTTCTTTAGCTATGAGAGTCTTTTAGGCATGGATTTTGATTTTGACCGCGCCTTTGACCAAGCCCATCATGCAATACAAGCTAGATGGAAGGTATATCTTGCTGCAACTTTTTCTTTGTTGCTTGTAGCAATCGTTGCATTTTTTGCGCTCAGTCATTTTAGCCCTAGTAAAAAGACACTTGTTTCCAAAGCAACAGCATCCCCTTCAGCATTTCAATCACATAAAATTGCCGTTCATATTACTGGAGCTATCAATAAACCAGGCGTTTATTCACTTGCTCATGGCACGATAGGCATGCAACTGGTAGAGCAAGCAGGAGGTTTTACTCCTCAAGCAGATCAACATGCTACAAATCTTGCACGAAAATTAGAAGATGGTCAACAATTACATATTCCGCATCATGGCGAGCAAAATACTGATACTGCTGCTGGGGAATCAATATCGGAACAAGGGAATAAAACAGCAAACAAGAAAATAAATATCAATAAAGCTTCTGCTGCTGAGTTGGAAAGTTTACCTAAAATTGGTCCTGCAATGGCTCAGAAAATTATTGCTCACCGTGAAGAACATCAATTTCAATCACTGTCAGATTTAGATGCTGTTGAAGGTATCGGCCCAAAAATGCTAGAAAGCCTCAAAGATCTTGTCACGTTCTAAAATATCAACTGAAAAGTACATTCTACTTGGTATTTCTCTTTACTCTTTATTTCTATTACACATCGTGTTGCAACTTGAAATACTCTACCTATACAGCGCTCTTGGTCTTCATATCTTACTCTTTGTACTATGTACCCTATTGGTAGTAGCATGTAAAAATCCATCACAACGTTCATTTTTTGCTCTTGTTGCCTTCTTCTCCATAATAATTTCAATCATTCTAGGAAGAAGCCTTATAGCATATCCAAAACATCAACTGCATGAAATGCAAACAACAGCATATTTTAGAGTTTTAGCCGACCATAATCAGACAGAAGAACAGTATGTAAAAATTCACTTGCTTGAAATTTCTTCTGAAAGCAAAGATCTTGAACTATACCTTAAAACAACTGAGCATTTGTTGTATTACCAAGAAGTAACTGGATGCTTAAACGTTAAAGGAAAATTTGCGCGACCCTGTAGTGCTTTAACTGTGGTTCAAGATACTCCTGAATGGCTGCAAACCGTACAAAGTTTAAGGCAAGTCTTTACGCAGACCTTGGCGCAAACACATGAAAATACTCAAAGCTTATTACCTGGTTTTCTTTATGGTGAAACTTCTCAACATTCTACGCAGTTAAAAGAAACTTTTCGTATCACGGGACTAAGCCACATCTCTGCAGTTTCTGGAGCAAATTGTGCACTGATACTTCTTATAACCGCAACGCTTTTTCAACTGCATAGATTTCCTGTGGTGGTTCGTTGTGTTTTTCAGCTTGTTGTACTTGCCATATTTATCGCTTTAGTCAGAGCAGAAGCAAGTGCTTTACGAGCAGGAATCATGGCCGCCTTGGCCTTAGTCTGGACTGTAACAGATAGGAAAATTAACTTTTATCATGCTCTTGCCTGCACTATTTTGCTTGTAGTAATTTACGATCCTTGGATAAGCACGAATTTTGGTTTTCTACTTTCTTGCACCGCAAGCTTAGCTTTAGTAGTTTCTACACAAACTTGTGCCAAAGCCCTTAAACTTCCAGCTAAACTAGCTTTTCCTTTGGCTGTACCAATAGTTACGCAAGTTTGGTGTCTTCCGTTATTGGTACTTTTTAGTGATGGAATACCACTGTATTCAATCCCTGCAAATATTCTTATCGTTCCAGCTGTCAGTGTTATAAGTATCATTGGTTATCTTGTTTTTATAGTTCCTGTCAGCTGTAATATTTTTGCTGTTTTCTTAGATTTCTTCAGTAACTACATCGTTACTGTAAGTCAATTTTTTACTCAACTTCCTGCAGCTACCTTAGCTTTCCCCAAAGGTTTCCTTGGTTTTTTAACCATACTGGCGTTATACACAGTAATTTTTATACTGCACAAAAAGTGCATCATCTTTCGTAAAACACTTCTGGCTATGATGTTTGTACTATGGGTATGCTGCCAGTTATTTCATGAAAATTTCTTTAACACTACAGTTTTACAAACAGGAGACATAGTGCAATGCGATATCGGTCAAGGAGATGCGTATCTTATTGCAACTAAACCACACCATGCACTCATGTTTGATGTTGGTCCTGAACAAGGGAAAGTCAGCAACTGCCTTAAGTATTTTCACATTGAAACTATAGATTTACTGATCATTACTCATTTTCACGACGATCATTTTGGTGCTTTAGATCAAGTTCTTGAGACTGTAACTATTGGAGAAGTTTTTCTACCAAGCAACGCAACTCCTGAACCTCTAGCCCAAGAAACATTGGATAAATTTGAAAACCAGCAGATACCTACTCATCGTGTTCATGCAGGTCTTCAAGGCCATCATCACAATGTTTCATGGAATGTTTTATGGCCAGAAATCCACAACGACTCTGAAGAAAATATCAACAACACATCTTTAGTTTTAAGTACTCGCATTGCAAGTGAAACAGGGGAAGTTTCAGCACTTTTTACTGGTGATAGTGAAGAGGAAGTCCATCAGGCACTTTCTAAAACTATACAACCACACGATATCCTCAAAGTTCCTCATCATGGCTCAAAAACCACTAGCCCTGAACTTTTCAGACAAGTTCAACCACAGCTTGCCCTTATTAGTGCAGGTAAGCACAATAAGCACAAGCATCCTCATCCTAGTATCATTCAACTTTTAGAGCAACAGCAGGTACATATTGTTCGCAGTGATGAAAAGGGAAGTACTGTCATTCGAAAGACATTAAATGGCTTTGAAGTCTTAGAGTAAACTTAAAAGTATGCAGCATATTTACCTCATCCTAGGTTCTGAAGATTACCTTGTGTTTGAAGCAAAAAAAGACATTAAAGATCACATTCTTGCAGCAGATCCTGCAACAGAGATTATTGAACTTTCGGCTGCAGATTATTCAGCTGGGTCACTTCACAATGCAGCAAGTCCTTCACTTTTTTCTAGCAATAAGCTGCTATTTGTTGACCAGCTAGAGAAAATGAATGAGGAATTTATATCTGATACCCAGGATTTTATAAAAGACATTCCTGAAGACGTTGTTACTGTGTTTCATCATGCTGGTGGACAAAAAGGTAAAAAGATTTTAGATCTTTTGAAGAAAAAAGCAGAAGTCATTGAAGCTAAACCTTTAACGAAAGAAATGGATAAAGTTCAATTTGTGCGAAAAATTTTCAAAAAAAATGAGAGAACTATTGAACCTCAAGCTCTCCGTTTACTGTTAAGTTCAGTTGGATCTCAGCTTTCTGAATTGGGCAATGCTGCTCAACAGCTCATAGATGATACTAATGGTGAAGTAACTGACGAAATGGTTGAACAATACTATGGTGGCAGAGTTGAGGTTACTGTCTTTAAAGTTGTTGATGCAGCCACTGCCGGTAATACTGAAAAAGCTCTTGCTGGTCTTCGTCATGCAATGAGTATTGGTCTTGAAGCTGTTCCTCTTGTTGCTGCAATGGCAGCAAAGTTAAGAACTATGGCACGAGTTTCAGACAAACAGGGCAATCCTGCTTCCCTTGCCAAAGAACTTGGTGCCGCTCCTTGGCAGTTACAGCAGGCACAACGAGACTTGCGTGGCTGGAACCCTAAGACCTTAACACAGGCTATTGAAGCTGTTGCAGATGCTGATAGTGAAGTTAAAGGTGGTAGTAAAGACCCAAATTTCGCTGTTGAAAATATGGTAAGAATTGTTTCGAGTGCTGCAAAAGGCAACTAAAAATTTTAAACTCACTTATTGTAGAATGAGTTTAACTGTTTAAATCGGATCCAAAACGAAAGAGACTATAAGCTGTGGAAAAGATCATCGCAACATTTGTAACCTCGCTTGAACTTTTAGGCGCAGTAACCATGATTCTTGGTTTTATTGTGGCCTTTTTATTTGCTCTTCGTGCCATGTCACATGGGCAACCTGGTCAGCAAGCCTTCCAATTGCTTCGTAAGCTTATAGGGTCCTCAATTCTACTAGGTCTTGAAATTTTGGTTGCTGCAGACCTACTTCGCACCATGATGACTCCTACACTTAATGACGTTCTTGTCTTAGCTTTAATCGTTCTCATTCGTACATTCTTGAGTATTTCAATTCAGATTGAAATTGAAGGAATGCTTCCGTGGAAACGTGCCATGTTTGAAAGTGGTGGACAAATCCTTACTAGAGAACTTAAACAGCAAATCAAAAACCCTGGACAAGCAAAAACTAAAGAAACTACCACTCAGAATAAGAGAAATGTGGTAACTGGTAGTTTTGATTCGCCAGTAACTCGAGTCACTGAATCAAACCCTACTCAACTTCAAGTACATCATACTCAAACTCAGTTGCAACATCAGCAAGAACAAGTACACAAGAAACAGCAGCAAGAACAACAACTTGTTCAAACTCAGTCACATCAACACCTAGAGCCAGTGCAAACTTTTGAAACGCAAACTCACGTAAAAAAACCAGCGCATCTTCAGCATGAACAATATCAACATCCTGTGCCACAGGTACCACAACAAGTTTATGATGATGGTGTTCGCTACAATGCAAATCAAGAGCAATTTACAGCATATAACAACGCTGAAAATCCTTATTACAATAAATAAAGCTAGCTAAACTTTACTGATTTAAAAAGTATTCCACTAAAAAATGTCCTAGACAGATTGGCTAGGACATTTTTTATTAAAAAGTTTTTAAGCGTTCATCTTATTGACGCGATGAGCGATTTTAGATTTTTTGTTAGCAGCTTTGTTACGGTGATAAACACCTTTTGATACTGCTTTATCAATCTTGCGTGATACAACCTTCATAGCTTCTTGAGCAGTTTGGCTATCACCTTTTTCAATTGCTTCATCAACGTGACGAGTCAAAGTCTTGATTTCTGACTTAACGCTATTGTTGCGAAGACGCGCTTTTTCATTAGTAAGAATACGTTTCTTCTGAGACTTAATATTAGCCAATTTTATTCTCTCTGTTTAAGGGACATGGTCTAGAGGACTTCTATACTTTCAGGACTGAGGCTAGTGGGGCTAGCAAAATAGAAAGTATAGAGTGTGCTTCGCACGACCTGAGCAAAACACGAATACATACACTATAGCAAACTTGCACTTCAAGAGTGAAAAATACACACTGCTTAATAGAAAGCTAAAGGATATAGAATTTTGCCAACACAGTATGTATGAGATGATAGTAGTAAAATCAGTTAACTACCTACCATAGATAAGGATTCTTCGTGTCTCCACGTGCACTTAATGTACCTGTTCCTTCACAAACTGACCCTGAAATCATCAGGAATTTTTGCATTATTGCCCATATTGACCACGGAAAATCCACTTTAGCAGATCGTATGCTTGGTGTAACTGGCGTATTGAACAAACGTGATGAAAAAGCTCAATATCTGGATCGCATGGATATTGAACGTGAACGTGGTATTACCATTAAATCCCAAGCAGTACGCCTACCTTGGAATGCTCATGGCACAGACTATGCGCTAAACATGATTGATACCCCGGGGCATGTTGACTTCACCTATGAAGTTTCTAGATCACTTGCAGCATGCGAAGGAGCTATACTTCTTGTTGATGCAGCTCAAGGTATTGAGGCACAAACCCTTGCAAACTTATACCTGGCCATGGAAAATGATTTAACCATTATCCCAGTTCTAAATAAAATTGATCTTCCAGCGGCACAACCTGAAAAATATGCCGAAGAGCTTGCGCAGCTTATCGGGGGAACACCAGAAGATGTACTCAAAATTTCTGCAAAAACTGGTGAAGGCGTAGAAGAAGTACTTGATAAAGTTGTCGCAGAGATCCCGCCACCAGTCGGGGTTAAAGACGCACCTGCTCGTGCTATGATTTTCGACTCAGTCTATGATACCTATCGTGGCGTTGTTACCTACGTTCGTGTTGTTGACGGAGAACTTAAGCCAAAAGAAAAAATCCAAATGATGTCTACCAAAGCAACTCACGATACTTTGGAAATTGGTGTCATCAGCCCAGAACCTATCCCAACAAAAGGACTTGGTGTTGGAGAAGTAGGCTACATCATTACTGGAGTAAAAGATGTACGTCAATCAAAAGTTGGTGACACCATCACTGAGCTCAATAATCCAGCTCAAGAATCACTTGGGGGTTACGATAACCCTCAACCTATGGTCTTTTCCGGCTTGTATCCCATTGATGGTTCTGAATACCCAGCACTACGCGAAGCTTTGGATAAACTTCAACTTAATGATGCAGCCCTCGTATATGAACCCGAAAACTCCACTGCACTTGGCTTTGGCTTCCGTTGTGGTTTCCTAGGACTTTTACACTTGGAAATTACTCGTGACAGGCTGGAACGTGAATTTGGTATTGATTTGATTTCCACTGCACCTAACGTTGTTTACAATGTTACTGCTGAAGATGGCACAGAAGTTATAGTAACTAACCCTAGTGAATTTCCAGAAGGAAAATTACAATCAATTCGTGAACCAGTAGTATCAGCAACTTTAATTGCTCCTAGTGAATTTGTTGGAACTATTATGGAACTATGCCAACAGCGTCGTGGCGTGTTAGGTGGTATGGATTACCTTTCAGAAGACCGTGTAGAAATCCGTTACACCTTACCTTTAGCTGAAATTGTTTTTGATTTCTTTGACCAACTCAAATCTCGCACCCGAGGTTATGCTTCTCTTGACTGGAAAGCAGCTGGCGAACAAGAAGCAGAACTTGTCAAAGTTGATATCTTACTTCAAGGTCAAGCTGTAGATGCTTTTAGCGCTATCACTCACAAAGATAAAGCCTATTCTTATGGCACGATGATGGCTGGCAAGCTCAAAGAGCTCATTCCAAGGCAACAATTTGAAGTGCCTATTCAGGCTGCAATTGGTGCTCGCATCATTGCTCGTGAAAATATTAGAGCTATGCGTAAAGACGTTTTGGCTAAATGTTATGGTGGTGACATCAGCCGTAAGCGTAAACTTCTTGAAAAACAAAAAGAGGGAAAGAAACGTATGAAAAATATTGGTTCTGTTGAAGTTCCTCAAGAGGCCTTTGTTGCCGCTCTTTCTTCAGACGGGTCAACAGGCAAGAAAGAACATTAGTGTCTGATTCTGCTTTCACACCAGTTATCACTCAAGCTTGCGCCAAAAGGAAAACAGCTACACCTTTATCGCTCTACATCCATATTCCTTATTGTAAAGTTCGTTGTGGTTACTGTGATTTCAATACTTACACTGCTGAAGAGCTCGGTGAGGGAGTAAACCAAAAGACGTACTACCAGCAAGTCATTGAAGAACTTCATCAGTATTTTAAAATCCTTAACTCTCATGAAAAATTTCACACTATTTTCTTCGGTGGCGGAACGCCTACCTTGCTTGCAGCACAACAGCTCTGCGACATCGTGACAGAACTTAAAAAGTTTGGCATCAATGAAGAGTGTGAAATTACGACTGAAGCCAACCCAGATACACTCAGCTACGAGTATCTAAAAACACTGAAAACAGGTGGGTTCACAAGAATTTCTATAGGTATGCAATCTGCTGTACCTCACGTTTTAAAGACTTTAGATAGAACCCATAATCCTCATAACGTTCATCAAGCTGTTCGATGGTGTAAAGATTTAGGATTATACGTAAGCCTTGACCTTATTTATGGAACCCCTGGAGAGTCTCTTGAGGATTGGAAAACAAGTCTTAAAACTGCTGTAGCTTTGCGCCCAGACCATATCTCAGCCTATGCGCTCATCATTGAAGAAGGCACTAAGATGTACCGAGATATCAAGCATGGTCTCATCGCTGAACCTGATCCTGATGATCAAGCTAGCAAATACGAAATAGCAGATAATATTTTGCATCAATCAGGATATAGCTGGTATGAAGTGAGTAATTGGAGCACCTCTAAGAATACTCAATGCCAACACAATATTAACTATTGGAAAAACGCAGACTGGTTAGGTATTGGCCCAGGAGCCCATGGGCACATTGACGGTGTGCGCTGGTACAACGTTAAACACCCTAGGGCTTATACTCAACGGCTTGCTGCAGGTTTCCCAGTCCACGAATTTGAAGTATTAACTGATGAAGAAAAGCATGAAGAACATATCATGCTCGCTATGAGAATTAAAGATGGTATCAATGTATCAGAAGTTCCTACTGAGCAGCTTTCTAAGTGGCAGGACAATGGTTATATCAGCTCTTCAAGAAAAGAGAAACTACAATTAACTCAAAAAGGCCGGCTCTTTGCCGACCTTCTTGTGAAAGAACTTCTTCTAAACTAAGTTACTTGTTCTTTAAATCTTTACGCAATAATAATGGCTCTTCATCGTCTGCATCAAAATCATAAACCTCTGATGCTGTTGAAGTTTGTGTAGTGTCTGATAGCGTAGCAGTTTGCGTAGCATCTGATAATGCAGTAGTTTGTTCAGCTGGCATTGTTGACATAGTCGGAACATTTGGTTTTTTTGCACTTCTAAGTCTTGCCGGAGCTTTATGCGTAGAAGTTGTACCAGTAGAAACATTAGTGTTGGTAGTTACATCAAGTGGGGCATCAAGCTGGCTTTGCTGCGCTAAAGCAGCCTGAGTCTGAGCTTCTTGTAACTGGGCTTGACGTGCTTTAGCTTCTGCAGCACGAGCTTTAGCTTCTTGTTGAGCAGCTTTCTGTGCTACTTTACGTTGTTGAGCTTGTGCTGCTTTTGCTTTACGAAGTTGAGCTCTTGCAGCACGAGCCTTAATTTTTTCTTCACGAACTTTTTGCTTTTCGAGCTTTTTCAATTCTTTCTTACGAGCAGCAGCTTCTTTTTGGGCTTTCAAAGCTGCAATTTCTTCTGGTGTCCATACTTTGCGTTGTTGACGACCAGTTACAATGCGCCAAAGTTTAGACAAGTTAAAAGGGTAACGATAAGGTTTACCTCTGCTTGCTACAACACCGCCAATAACTGAAAAGGCAATAAGAAAAGCCCATACACCAAAAGCAGACCATTTAAAGATACTTCCCACATGCGGAATATTTGACAGGAGCAAGAAAAGCAATACAAGCAAAAACAATGGTAAAGAAAAATCCATTGCTTCTTTAGATTCACTCTTTGTAAAGGCACCATACTTTCCCAGGTATCGATGGATAAGGTAGGGAGGTATTGGTCCAACAGCTCCACCGAAGTGAGCTAGAGTTGCCCAATCTTTATCTTCTGAAGGACGGAAGTGATTCGGATCCTCTAAGCGTGCCTTACTATTCGTAATAGTTGTCATAATGCCTTCATTATGGCACGAAATTAAACAACATACTGTACTAGCTATAAGTGTTTTATGATTTCTTAGGAAAATTTGTTTCAGCTCAGAGCATACTATTCTTACTCATCGTGGTTTTAATGAGTTAGAATAGTGTGTAATATTCGGGTTCCCTTTTCAACGTTAGGAAATAATTAGTGGCAGATCATTATGCAGCTTTAGGTCTTTCAAGAGACGCAACTGACGAAGAAATTAAAAAGGCATACAAAAAACTCGCACGCAAACTTCACCCTGATATCAATGATGCACCTGATGCTTCAGAACAGTTTAAAGCTGTTACCCATGCTTATGAGGTTCTCTCAGACCCACAAAAACGTGCAAACTATGATCGAACCGGAAACGATAATGGCCAAAATACTGGTTTTGGTGGCTTCGGCGGTTTTGAAGGCTTTGGCGATGCTCAAAGCTTTGACCTCAACGATATCTTCAACATGTTTGGTGGTGGTTTTGCACAACAACAGCAAGGGCCTGCTTCTCGGAAACAGCGTGGTCAAGACGCACTCATTAACGTTAAACTAAGCCTTGAGGATGCAGTTTTTGGTGCAGAAAAACAAGTAGAAGTTCATACTGCTATTGCTTGTCCTACTTGTCATGGAGAATGTACACAACCAGGTACTGAGATGAAAGAATGTACTTCTTGCCATGGTACTGGTCACATCCAACGGGCAATGCGTTCCATACTTGGTCAAGTCATGACAACAGCGCCATGTCCAACATGTAATGGATACGGAACAACAATTCCTCATCCTTGTGTGGAATGTTCTGGGCATGGCCGTATTCGTAGCGACAAAACAATTACTGTTAAAATTCCAGCTGGTATCAAGACAGGAAACCGTATCCAACTTGCTGGTAAAGGTGAAGTTGGCCCAGGAGCTGGACCAGCAGGCGATCTTTACCTTGAAATAACAGTCCAAGAAGATCAAATCTTTAAACGTCAAGGCGATGACCTCATCACAACCATGACTATCCCTATGACAGCAGCAGCTTTAGGCACCACCATTACGCTTAATACTTTCGATGGGGAACAGGCTGTAAAACTTGAACCTGGAGTACAAACTGGACATATTGCTACTCTCAAAGGAAAAGGCGTTACTCGTTTTAACGGAACTAACCGTGGTGATATTAAGATTCAACTGCAAGTAGAAACTCCTCAGAACCTTGATAAACAAGAGCAACAGCTGCTGCGTCAACTTGCTGAACTCCGTGGTGAAACAGCAAGCACTGGGGAAGTGCTCACTCAAAAAAGTAGCAATAATGGTTTCTTCTCAAAAATGAAGGATACCTTCCTCAAGTAATGACGGCTCACCTCTTTTATCTTGTTCATGATGCACCCTTTGACATTGACCAAACAGTTAGCATTACTGGAGATGAGTTCAAACATGCAATGGTGCGAAGAATTGAAGTAGGAGAAGAAATACTCCTTGCTGATGGCAAAGGTCAAAAGTTTCTCGCAAATGTTCAAGAAAAGTTAGCTGACTCACTTGTTTGTTTCCTCAAGAAAAAGATAAACGAAAAGCACGAAACTGACATCACCGTGGTACAGGCTCTTGCAAAAGGCGGCAGAGATGAAATGGCGCTTGAAATCTGTACAGAAATTGGTGCTCGTTCTTTTATTCCTTGGCAAGCAAAAAGAAGCATTGTTAAATGGAACAGTTCTAAAGAAAAGAAAATGGTGCAACGTTGGCAAGCAATAGCCCTCAATGCAGCAAAACAATCTCGCAGAAGTTTCATCCCTTCCATTGAAAAGTTAAAAGATAGTAAAGCTCTGCTACCACTCTTAAAGAACCAACAAATTTATGTCTTACATGAAGATGCTAGTACTGGCTTCAAAGATGTAACTATTGATTTTAAGAAACCAATAACGCTTATTGTAGGTCCTGAAGGCGGTATCACAGAAGAAGAACTTCAGCTTTTTAAACGTTCAGGCGCCACAACGGTGAATGTAAGCCAGAACATTCTTCGTTCTTCAACGGCTGCTGCAGTTGCACTTACACAACTGCTGTACTCTCAAAATCTCTGACCCTCTAGCTAAGGAATAAATCTCTTTGTTATCATGTTCTATACACGAAGGATTGAAAAGGAGCGCTAAAGATGTCTACTAAAACAACACAAAGTAAAGCTAAGAAGAAGGATTCTCTTGAGGAGGAACTTCCAAGCCACGAAGTCGACCTTACTAAAGTTGCACAAAATAAAGTAAAGAGTCTTCTAGATCAAGAGGGCAGAGATGATCTACGCCTTCGTATTGCTGTTCAACCTGGTGGGTGTTCTGGTCTTATCTATCAGTTATATTTTGACGAGCGTATGCTTGATGGCGATGCAGTCCGTGATTTTGATGGGGTAGAGGTCATTATCGATAAAATGAGCGTTCCTTATTTAACAGGTGCAACCATTGACTTTGAAGACACCATTGAAAAACAAGGCTTTACTATTGATAACCCAAGTGCCACTGGAACATGCGCCTGTGGAGATTCTTTCCATTAAAACTTCCATGTCTTAACTGCCAACTCAACGTTTAACACTAGCTCAGTAATAGCGCAATTATCACAGAGCCATTTCAATTATTCGTGTCATTACTAATTTTTAGAGTTTTCAAACTATTCTGAGGTATGATTTTATTGGCTAGGTATTTACCGATAATGGATGTATGAGGAAGGCCGAACATTGAGTTCGAAAAATGATATTACTCCAGTTAGCTCTCAGAAGCTATCTAGAGGTATTAAAGCTATTGCAATCATTGCAGTGTCAACACTAACGTTGGCAGGATGTAGTGCGGAAGTAAAGCGTGGCTGGCTTCCTGCAGACAGCACAAATGCAACAAACCACACAAATTCTATTACTGAACTGTGGGTTAACTCTTGGATTACCCTACTTATTATTGGTGTTTTCACCTGGGGTCTTATGTTGTGGTGTGTAGTGGTCTACCGCCGCAAGAAAGGCGAAAAGGGTTACCCTCGCCAGACTACATACAACCTTCCATTAGAGGTTTTCTATACAGTAATTCCACTACTTTTTGTTATTGTTTTCTACGTGTACACAGACCGTACGATGCAATCTATTACTCAAAAACCTGGACAACCACAAGTTGTTATTGATGCATACGGTAAACAATGGAGCTGGGACTTCAACTACACTAATGAAAATACATACAGTCAAGGTGTTCAGGTAGATTTAGATGGTAAAACTGGCGCTCGTGATCGTGCTCCTGTTCTTTACCTTCCAGTTAATCAAAGTGTTGAGGTTAAACTTCACTCTCGTGATGTGATTCACTCATTCTGGATTCCTGCTTTCTTGCAAAAACAAGATATGATCCCAGGAGCTCCTTCAAGTATTTACTTCACTCCTACTAAAGAAGGTACATTTGATGGTAAATGTGCTGAACTTTGTGGCGAGTTCCACTCAGAGATGTTGTTCCGCGTTGCAGTAGTTGACCAAGCTACTTTCAACCAAAAGATGCAAGAACTCAAGAATCAAGGTAACGTAGGCCAAGTTGGTGACCAATACAACCGTAATGGTAGTGGCATTGATGGCGACGAACTAGATACCAAGGTTGGTGAATAAACAAGTGACCACTGTTGAATATACAACCCAAGACACAGCTGCTCCAGCTCCACGTGTTGTACCTGAAAGAAAAGGTCGCACCATTGTTAAGTGGATTACTAGCACTGACCACAAGACAATTGGGTACATGTACCTTATTACTTCTTTCTTGTTCTTCTGTTTTGCTGGTGTTATGGCGCTACTTATTCGTAGCGAACTCTTCGAGCCAGGTATGCAAATTTTGCAAACAAAAGAGCAGTACAACCAGCTTTTCACAATGCACGGTATTATCATGCTCTTGATGTTTGCAACTCCACTCTTTGCTGGGTTTGCAAATGTTATCATGCCACTACAGATTGGTGCACCTGACGTTGCTTTCCCACGTTTGAATGCGCTGGCATTTTGGTTTTTCCTCCTAGGAAGCCTTATTGCTATTGCTGGTTTCTTAACTCCACAAGGAGCTGCATCTTTTGGTTGGTTTGCTTACGCACCGCTTTCTGATACAGTCTACTCACCTGGTGCAGGTGGTGACCTATGGGTCTTCGGCCTAGCCCTTGGTGGTTTCGGTACTATTATGGGTGGTGTTAACTTCATCACTACCATTACTTGTATGCGTGCTCCTGGTATGACAATGTGGCGTATGCCAATCTTCACATGGAACACTCTTGTTACTTCCATTTTGATTTTGATGGCATTCCCTCCTCTTGCAGCAGCGCTATTTGCACTGGGTGCAGATCGTCGCTTCGGTGCACAGGTCTTTGACCCAAGTCATGGTGGACCAATGTTATGGCAGCACTTGTTCTGGTTCTTCGGACACCCTGAGGTATACATTATTGCTCTGCCATTCTTCGGTATTGCAACTGAAATTCTTCCAGTATTTAGCCGTAAACCACTCTTTGGTTACAAAGGGCTTGTAACAGCAACCATCGGAATTGCTGCTTTGTCAGTAACTGTATGGGCGCACCACATGTATGTAACTGGTCACGTTTTGTTACCGTTCTTCGCTTTCATGACAATGCTCATCGCAGTACCAACAGGTGTGAAATTCTTCAACTGGATTGGTACAATGTGGCAAGGTTCCGTTACATTTGAAACACCAATGCTATACACAATTGGTTTCCTTACTACCTTCCTTTTCGGTGGTCTAACTGGTATTATCCTTGCATCTCCTGCACTAGACTTCCACCTATCAGATACTTACTTCGTAGTTGCTCACTTCCACTATGTAATCTTTGGTACTGTAGTGTTTGAAATGTTTGCTGGGTTCTACTTCTGGTGGCCAAAGTTCACTGGAAAGATGCTCAATGAGCGCCTTGGTAAGATTCAATTCTGGCTACTATTCATTGGTTTCCACATGACATTCCTGATCCAGCACTGGGTTGGTGTTCTTGGTATGCCACGTCGTTACGCTGATTACATGCCTGAAGATGGTTTCACTTGGTTGAACCAAGTATCAACCGTTGGTTCTTTCATCATCGCTATGTCTTTGATTCCATTCTTCTGGAATGTTTACACAACATGGCGTCATGGTGAAAAGGTTGAAGTTGATGATCCTTGGGGCTTTGGTAACTCACTAGAGTGGGCTACATCATGTCCTCCTCCACGTCATAACTTTACTTCTTTACCACGTATCCGTTCAGAACGTCCAGCACTTGATTTGCATCACCCTGAGTTGGCAATTGACACAACAACACCTGTTGCTACTACAGTTCAAGCTCCTGCTACTACACAGACTCAAGTACGTACAAAAGTACAACTTGATGATGTGCCACAGACTGACACTGTGACCCCACAACAGGAAACTACTGTAACGCATGTAGAAACAGTAGACCCTGAAAACAAGGTAGTTCATGAAGAACATATTATTCATGAACAAAACACTGATAATAATCAAGATATCGACGATAAAGGTGGCATCAAGTAATGAGATTTGAAGCTAAAATGTTTATTGGCTTAGGAATTTTCTTTGTTCCTATTGGCTTTATCTATGGCTATCTTTCTGATTGGAAAGAACTTGCAGGTTTCCCTGCAATTGTTATGTCAGGTTTGCTAGCTTTGATGATTGGTATCTACCTTAACCTTACTGTGAACCACTCAGGACACCTTCCTGAAGATGACGATCACGGTGAAATTGCTCAAGGTGCTGGTGAGCAAGGTTTCTTCTCCCCTTGGAGCTGGTGGCCACTTGTACTAGGTCTTTCTGGAGCAGCTTTGGTTACCGGTTTAGCATTAGGTTGGTGGATTTTCATTATTGGTATAGGTATTGGTGTCGTAGGACTTATTGGTTTTGTCTTTGAATACAGCCGTGGCGATCACGCACACTAAATATAATTCTCAATATGTGAACTGGGGTTCTAGAATTTCTAGAGCCCCAGTTCACATATAACAGTTCTTGCTTTTCGTGCAGATTTTAGACTTATAGTGAAAGCAATTGCTAACTCTCTTGGTACTTATTGCCTAAAAAGTAAATCCATTCAATATATGCATTGAATGGATTTACTAGTGATTGGAAACCACTTAAGTTTATGCTCGGTGTTGTGTGATTGTGATGTTACCATCTGCTGCAATTGCTGACGTTGCTGTGTAGGTAGTAGTTGATGAGAATGTGAAGTCTCTTGACTGCTCATCAGTACCAGGACCATACAAGTAGGTATAGGTGCCGGAAGAGGTTGAAACAATTGGTAACACTAATTGGTCATTTCCAGCAATTGCTACTGCACCAATAACCCACCTAATTCTAACTGATCCACCAGAGACTACACGTGATCCGGAACCTCCGGCAATTGTTTGTGTTCCTTGGGAAGTAAGTGGAAAAGACCATAGACCCGTCCAACCATAAAGTGCGGTTGCTGAGAAACATTGTGTTGAAGAGTTATTAGTAATGACTAGGTAACTTGTTGATGAATCAGCGACAATCTGAATATTATAAGTAAGTATACTAAGATCGCTAACGGTGTTTGCCGTTGTACATTCAATAGGCGATGCTGCCATGGCTGGTACTGCTATTGCTGTTGCGATGGCTGGTACGCTCCATGCTGCGCCTTTGGTTATTTGTCGTCTTGATAGTTGTTTCTGCGTGTTCATCATTTCCCTTTTAAAC
>JASGFC010000006.1:0-64256 GCA_047605865.1 Micrococcaceae bacterium
AGTACTTTTGGTTAAAAGCACTCGTAACTGATAAAATTGAATTCCATGGATCAAGATCAAAAAACTAAACACATTTTTGTTACTGGCGGTGTTGCTTCTTCTCTTGGCAAAGGTTTAACAGCCTCATCATTAGGTAATCTTTTAAGAGCGCGTGGACTTAACGTGGTGATGCAAAAGCTTGATCCTTATTTGAATGTTGACCCTGGAACCATGAACCCTTTCCAGCACGGTGAAGTATTTGTTACCGAAGATGGTGCAGAAACTGACCTTGATATCGGCCATTACGAACGTTTTCTTGATTACAACCTTGATGCCTCAGCTAATGTTACTACCGGGCAGGTATACCAGAATGTAATCCGTAAAGAGCGAGCTGGTAAATATCTTGGCAATACTGTTCAGGTAATTCCTCATATTACTAATGAAATTAAAGAACGCATGCGCGCTCAGGCTCAAGGCGATAGCGAAGAAAAACCCGATGTCATCATTACTGAAATCGGTGGAACTGTCGGAGACATTGAATCACAACCTTTTCTTGAAGCAGCACGCCAAGTGCGTCATGATTTAGGTGCAAAAAATGTTTTCTTCCTCCATATCTCACTTGTTCCTTATATTGGCCCATCAGGGGAATTAAAAACCAAACCAACACAGCATTCCGTTGCAGCATTGCGCTCTATTGGTATTCAACCACAAGCCCTAGTTCTACGAAGTGATCGTGAAGTGCCAGAAGCGATGCGTGAAAAAATTGCCTTGTTTACTGATGTTGAGCCAGAGGCAATTATCAATGCAGCTGATGCAGCTAGCATTTACGATATTCCCAAAATTTTGCATGAGCAGAATCTCGATGAATACGTCCTTGATCAGCTTGGTCTTGAAGCTAATGATGTCAATTGGACTAAGTGGGACAAAGTTCTTAAAGCAGTGCATGAACCCGAAGATGAAGTTAATGTTGCCCTGATTGGGAAATATATTGACCTTCCAGACGCTTATCTTTCTGTAACTGAAGCATTACGTGCAGGTGGTTTTGCTAACAATGCAAAGGTCAACATCAAGTGGATTGCTTCTGATACTTGTGAAGGCGAAGGGGCAGCAAAACAGCTTAAAGGCATGGATGCAATCTTGATTCCTGGAGGTTTTGGTATTCGTGGTATCGAAGGCAAGATAGATGCTCTACAGTATGCACGTGAACACAAAATACCAACTCTAGGTTTGTGCTTAGGTTTACAATCAATGACCATTGAGTATGCTCGCAATGTTGCTGGCATCAAAGATGCTTCTTCAACGGAATTTGATCCAGATACTAAAGAACCCGTTATTTCCACAATGGAAGAGCAACAAAGTATCGTGGAAGGAAAAGGCGATATGGGCGGTACCATGCGCCTTGGTTCCTATGAGAATAAGCTTAAGCCAGGTAGTTTAGCGGCAAAAACGTACGGCACAACCGACATTTCTGAACGTCATCGTCATCGCTATGAATTTAACAACAAATATCGTCAGCAACTAGAAGACGCTGGTCTTGTTGTTTCAGGTATTTACGAAGACAAAGATCTCGTGGAGTTCATTGAGCTTCCAGAAGATCAGCATCCTTATTACATCAGTACTCAAGCGCACCCGGAATTGAAATCTAGACCAACTAACCCACATCCACTTTTTGCAGGGTTAATTAAAGCAGCATTAAACAAAAAGAATGCCTAGATCTTCTAAAAATGCCACTTTACTGATTTTTATTTTAGCTTGCCTCACGATGGTTGGCCCACTCACGATAGACCTTTATTTACCTGCATTTCCTGAGATAAAGCAAAATTTTCATACCAGTGACACGATGGTGCAATTAACATTGGCTGGAACTGCTCTAGGATTTGCTGTTGGGCAGTTATTCGTGGGGCCTTGGTCTGATACAGTAGGTCGCAGAAAACCATTGCTCATCTGCTCGGCTCTGCATAGTGTTGCCTGTTTGTCTGCTGTTATCGCCCCAAATATTGAGCTTTTAGCAGTCAGTAGAATTGTTCAAGGAGTAGCTGCTGCATCAAGTATGGCTGTGGCTAGAGCTGCTGTGAGAGACTTATTTGAAGGTGATGAACTTGTTAAAGCTTTGGCAAGAGTAGCTCTTGTCATGGGAATTGCACCTTTAGCCGCTCCTGTTATTGGTTCACAGCTTTTGCGTTTTACTACATGGCGTGGTCTCTTTGTCTTCTTAGCTATTTTTGGTTTATTGATGTTCTTAGCGGTTCTATTTGTACTTCCGGAAACTTTAGCACCCGAGCGTAGAAAGGCTGCCCAACGAGAGAGTAAATATGCTACCTTGCTCAGTGATAAAAAGTTTATGGGTATTGTGCTTGCTGGTGGATTTATGACAGGAGTGATGTTTACTTACATTTCGAGCTCTTCTTTCGTTTTTCAAGATATATACGGTTTAAATGCGCAACAATTTGGATATTTATTTACAGCAATTTCGCTTGCAAATTTAGCAGGGATGCAAATCGGTTCACGTCTTATTCGTCGCTTTAGCGGAGTCAAAGTTTTAATAGTAGCTACTTTTGTTACACTCTTAGGCTGTATTGTTATATTGATTACAGATGAAATAAATAATAGTATTTTTTCAATCATCATTCCGTTGTGGCTAACCATTTTGTGTTTAGGAATGTGTTTTATTTCTGTTCAGGTTCTTTCTCTTGCAAACCATGCTAATGAAGCTGGCACAGCTGCAGCCTTAATGGGAGCAAGTCAATTCGGTGTCTCAGCAGTTGCAACTCCCATTGCAGGTCTTTTTGGTTTAACAAGTGTTAAACCAATGGTATTTGTTATGCTAGGGTTTGCAACGTTTGCACTAGCTAGTATAGTTTTCGCTGTAAAACCCTTTTCTTCTGATGCCAGAAGAAATTCGAAACGAGTAGAATGAGGAGTATGCTTCAAGATACTCCACTTCAAGACAACATCATCTCCACTGAGACTGTTTATCACGGTTTTGTATGGGATGTTGTCAAAGAAGATTTTACGCTTGGTTCTGATAAGATTTCCAGAGAGTTTGTGAAACATACTGGTGCAGTTGCTGTCTTAGCTCTAAACACTAACAATGAGGTATTCCTTATTAAACAGTATCGGCACCCTGTTAGGCGAAAAGAGTGGGAGATTCCAGCTGGTCTGTTAGACGTCAAAGATGAAGATCCTTGCACTGCTGCCAAGCGTGAACTATGGGAAGAAGCTGACCTTGAAGCCAAAAAGTGGAACGTACTCATTGATTATTACACCACACCAGGTGGTAATAACGAGGCAATCCGTATTTTCCTTGCTCAAGACGTAAGCGAAGTTAAAGAAAAGTTCGCTCGCTTCGATGAAGAAGCCCACATGGAAACAGGCTGGTTTCCGCTTGAGGAAGTTGTTGAAGCTATTGTGCAAGGTAGAGTGCACAACCCCAGTTTGTGTTTAGGTATCATGACGCTTGAGTACCACAAAAAAGCTGGAACGTTGAATCAGTTGCAGAAGCCAGATGTGCCCTTTGAGATTCACATCCCATCGGATAAAGTTATAGACCATTAATGCTGATAGATCAAGCAATCCAAGAGTTCCTCGTTCATCTCAAAGTTGAACGGGGTCTTGCTGAAAATACTACAAAAGCCTATGAACGAGATACTAAGCGTTATCAAGAGTTCCTTGAGCACCAAGGAATTGTAGACACAACAAAGATTACTCAACAAGAAATTAGAACTTTCCTCAATACCCTGTTTCAAGGAGATCAGGAACACCTTGCTTTAAGTAGTAGAAGTTCAGCACGAATTTTGGCTGCTGTGCGTTCTATGCATCGCTTCTGGTTGCAGGAAGGCATTGTTACT
Source organism: Micrococcaceae bacterium (assembly GCA_047605865.1). Lineage (GTDB taxonomy): Bacteria > Actinomycetota > Actinomycetes > Actinomycetales > Micrococcaceae > JASGDC01. The sequence goes on from JASGFC010000006.1 coordinate 3,828, forward strand.
CATGATGTTGCTTTCGACGTAAAACCACCAAAATTTAACCAAAATCTCCCCAAAGCTTTAACAATTGATCAGGTTCAAAACCTGCTACAAGCTGTTCCAAAGGATAGTCCAACTGCTTTACGTGATGCAGCTATCCTTGAATTTCTCTATTCAACAGGTGCACGTATTTCTGAAGTTGTCGCTTTAAACGTAGACGATGTTGCAGCAGAAAAAGATATGGTTCGCCTTTTTGGTAAGGGAAATAAAGAGCGTATCGTGCCAATGGGTTCTTATGCTCGCAAAGCATTATCAGATTATATGGTGCGAGCTAGACCAGATTTTGCTAGCCATGGTAAAGGTACCCCAGCTTTGTTTTTAAATGCTCGTGGTTCACGATTATCGCGCCAAAGTATGTGGGCAATTCTTAAAAATGCTGCAGCAAAAGCTGGAATTACAGAAGATGTTTCTCCTCATAGTTTAAGGCATTCCTTTGCAACACATTTGCTCTCAGGGGGAGCAGATATACGTGTTGTTCAAGAACTCTTAGGGCACTCATCAGTCACAACAACGCAGGTTTACACTAAGGTCACTATTGACTCACTCAAAGAAGTTTATGCAACAGCACATCCACGTGCGAAGTACTAAATAAGACACTAATGTTTCACGCTTGCGCAAACACTTGATTGAAATAAGGGATAGCTTATGAGTTGTTCCTTTATCGTGCCCACGAATGTTAAGATGAAATGAAGCCTCAAACAACCCTGGGAAGTGTATATATTTATGGCATTTGATATTCCATCTACTAAGCATCATAGCGAGCTTGGTCCAACTGGACGTCCACTTCAAGATTTTCCTATTCCTCATCCGTTACATGATGGTGGAGCTGCTCGAATCATCGCAATGTGTAACCAAAAAGGTGGTGTTGGAAAAACAACAACCACCATCAACTTAGGTGCAGCGCTTGCAGAATATGGTTATCGGGTCCTTATGATTGATTTTGACCCTCAAGGTGCGCTCTCAGCTGGTTTAGGGCTTAATCCCCACGATTTAGACGAGACAATCTACAACGTTTTGGTGGATCGCGAAACAGCAATAGAAGATGTGATTCAAAAGTCTGAGCTAGAAAATGTAGATGTAGCCCCTGCTAATATTGACCTTTCTGCTGCTGAAGTTCAACTTGTTAATGAGGTAGCTAGGGAGCAGATTCTTGCTAATGAGTTACGCAGTATCAAAGACAACTACGATTATATCTTCATTGATTGCCAGCCTTCTTTGGGTCTCTTGACTGTCAATGCACTGACTGCAGCACAGGGTGTTATCATTCCTTTGATTTGCGAATTTTTTGCTTTGCGTGCTGTTGCTTTGCTACGCCAAACTATTGAAAAAGTCCAAGAACGTCTGAATCCAGACCTTGAACTTGAAGGCGTAATTGCTACCATGTATGATTCTCGCACTGTTCATAGCAGGGAGGTGCTTGCTCGTTTGGTGGAAGAATTTGGAGACAAACTCTTTGAAACAGTTATTCGCCGTAGTGTTAAGTTTGCTGATGCCTCTGTTGCAGCAGAACCAATTACAGAATTTGATTCTACACATCAAGGATCTCAAAGCTATCGTCAACTAGCACGTGAACTAGTTTTTAGGGAACAGCATGATGGCTAAAAAAGGAAAGAAAGATGTGCATCAAGCCGATGGTGTGCGGCTACAAAAAGTTCTAGCAAATGCTGGTGTTGCTTCCCGTAGGGTTGCAGAACAAATGATTACTGATGCTCGCGTTGAAGTCAATGGACAAATTGTTACAGAACTTGGCACGCGTATTGACCCAGAAACAGCAGAAATTCGTGTTGATGATGAACGCATAGTGCTCGATGAAGAACTGCAATATCTTGCTTTCAACAAACCTCGTGGTGTTATTTCCACTATGAGTGATCCTCAAGGACGTCTGTCTATTGGTGATTTTATGAAGCCAGGAAGTCCTCGCTTGTACCATGTGGGGCGTTTAGATTCTGAAACAGAAGGTTTGATTCTTTTAACTAATGATGGCGAATTAGCGCATCGTTTAGCTCATCCTTCCTATGAAGTACCTAAGACGTACCTGGTACAAGTCAAAGGTCCAGTTGCTGTCGATATTGGTAAGAAGCTGACTAAAGGTATCCAACTTGATGATGGGCTTTCCAAAGTTGATTCTTTCAAGGTGGTAGATAACCTTAAAGGTCATGTAATAATCGAAGTTGTATTACACTCGGGCAAGAACAGAATTGTGCGTCGTTTATTTGATGCTGTTGGTTATCCTGTAGAGCGCTTAGTTCGCGTTAAAATTGGCCCAGTTAAGTTATCGCAACAGAAACCAAAGTCAACTCGCAGACTTAACAAAAAAGAGCTACGAGAACTTTTTAAACTAGTAAAGATGTAAGATGCCTACCGTGTTAATCATTGGTGCTGGAGTACTTGGCACAAGCATGGCTATAGGGCTAAAAACTGCTGGATATGAGGTATTCTTGCACGATACTAATCGCAGTGTTTTGCAAAAGGCTGCTAAAATTTCTGGTGCCTCAACAAAAGAGTGCAATCCTGATCTTGTGATAGTGGCAACGCCTCCAGCAAGTACAGCTGACTTAGCGCAGCAAGCTTTGAAAAAATATCCACAAGCGATTGTTGCTGATATTGCTAGCACAAAGTCGCTCATTGCTGCTGAAGTCAACAATGAGCGTTTTATTCCAACTCATCCCATGGCTGGTAGTGAAAAAACTGGTCCCATACATGCTCACGGTAGCTTATTCCATGGAGCAAACTGGGTTGTGTGTCGGCGCAATAAGAGCATTGAGGATATGGTCAAAGCTTTAGGTGCAACCCCAATTTTTCTTAATCCACAGCAGCACGATGAGGCAGTAGCTTTAGTTTCACATTTGCCACAGCTTTTTGCCTCAATACTGGCAGCACAGTTAGTTGGTAAACCTGAAGAATACGTACAATTAGCTGGACAAGGTCTTCGTGATACTACTCGAATCGCAGCATCGAATCCAAAGTTATGGCAACAAATTATTGCTTCAAATCAGCAAGCACTAGAACCGCTCATGAAGGAAACATATCAGCAGTTCCAACAACTTGATCTCAACAAGACTCAAGACCTTATTGCTCAAGGCAACGAGGGGCATCGTGCCATCCCAGTCAAGCGTGCTCATAAAACTGGAGAATATATGACTGCAAGTATTGCTATTGATGATAAGCCTGGACAGTGGGCAGCATTATTGAATACTGTTGCTGCTGCAAATATTAACGTGGAAGATATGCGTATGGAGCATGCGCCTCAGCAACGGATTGGTGTTGTAAAGTTACTGCTTGCAGCAGATAAAGTAGAGACTTTGCACAAAGTTGTGGAACCACAGTGGGAAATTTTAGACGTAGAAGAAGAGTAAGGAACAGTCATGGGATATATTGTAGCTATTGATGGGCCAAGTGGTTCTGGAAAATCTAGCGTTGCTAAGGCAGTTGCACAAAAACTAGCTTTTAGTTATCTCGATACTGGTGCCATGTATCGTGCAGCCACATGGTGGTGTTTAGACCAAGGTATTGATTTACATGATGAAGCAGCTGTTACTGCTGCAGTAAAAGCCATGCCACTAGAACAAAGTACAAATCCTAACAGCGAAAAACTTAAAGTAGCAGGCACTGATATCACGCAGGCAATTCGAGAACCACGAATTTCAGAAAATGTTAGCACTATTGCTACAAATAAGTCTGCTAGGGAATTCCTTGTTCAACTGCAACAAGATATTGTTTCTCATTCACAAGAGGGCATTGTCGCTGAGGGTCGCGATATTACAACCGTTATTGCTCCACAAGCCCAGACGCGTATTTTGTTGACAGCAAGCCCTGAAGCGCGCATGAAACGACGAGGACTCGAGCTCAATGAGAAAGACACGAAAGATCTTGAAAAGCAGATCATTGAACGAGACAAAAAAGATTCCAAAGCAGCAGATTTCACAACTGCAGCAGCTGGAGTTACAACTATTGACTCAACAGATTTAACCTTTGATCAGACTGTTGACGCTGTTTTACAGTTAGTAAAACAATAAGCTATCTCAAATTCCTGCTGGCACACCTAAGAGAGAAAAGATGACTGAAAACGAAAATTCTGAAGAATATCTAGAAATTCCTGTTCCAGGTTACACTCCTGCTGAAAGCAAGCAAGAGCACACTGCTAGCGAATCTGAGCTGAGTGATGAACAGATGGAACAGCGCGCAACTTCCTTGCGTGAAGGCTTAAATGAATACGATCTTGATGAAGAAGATTTAGCTTACTTAGACACTGAGGGCATTGCTTTTAAAGCTAAAGAGGAAGAGGGACTAAATCCCATTCTTGCTATTGTAGGTAGGCCAAATGTTGGAAAATCTACTATCGTGAATAGAATTCTGCGTAGGCGTGAAGCCGTCGTTGAAGATGTGCCAGGAGTTACGCGAGATCGAGTTTCCTATCCAGCTGAATGGGGTGGCAAAAATTTTACCATTGTCGATACTGGTGGCTGGGAATCAGATGCCAAAGGCATGGATAAGAACGTTGCAGATCAAGCAGAACTAGCGGTAGATCAAGCAGACGCTGTGCTCTTTGTTGTTGATTCAACTGTAGGCGCAACGGCAACCGATGAGGCAGTGGTCAAGATGCTTCGTACAAAGAAAAAGCCAATCATCCTTGTGGGTAACAAACTCGATGATGAAAGCCGTGCCTATGAAGCTTCGTACCTCTGGAGTTTAGGCGTAGGTGAGCCATATCCAGTGTCTGCTTTGCATGGAAGGGGCATTGCCGATGTTCTAGACAAAGTCATTGAAACACTTCCAGAAAAGTCTGCACTGCCAGGTAGCGAAGTAACCGGTGGGCCGCGTCGTATTGCTTTAGTGGGGCGTCCTAATGTAGGAAAATCTTCTTTACTGAATAAACTTGCTCGCAGTGAAAGAGTAGTTGTTAATGAACAAGCAGGCACCACGCGAGATCCAGTGGATGAGCTCGTTGAGCTTGGCGGAGAGCAGTGGAAGTTTGTTGATACAGCTGGAATTCGTAAACGCGTACATTTACAAAAGGGTGCAGATTTTTACGCTTCGCTGCGTACTCAAACTGCTATTGAGCGTGCTGAATTAGCGTTAGTGTTACTTGATGTGTCCGAACCGCTCAGCGAACAGGACGTCCGTATTGTGCAAAAAGTTCTTGATGCAGGGCGTGCATTGGTCTTAGTGTTCAATAAATGGGACACTCTTGATGATGAGCGCCGTACTTTATTGGAACGCGAAATTGACCTTGACTTTGCTCATGTTGCTTGGGCGCCTCGCGTCAATGTGTCTGCAAAAACTGGTTGGCATACAGAAAAGTTAGTGCGAGCAATGCACATTGCTTTAGAATCTTGGGACCGTCGTATTCCAACAGGGCGTTTGAATGCCTTTCTTGGAGAACTTGTTGCTGAACATCCCCACCCTTTACGAGGCGGCAAGCAACCACGTATTCTTTTTGGAACTCAAGTTTCTAATAGGCCGCCAAAGTTTGTACTTTTTACCACTGGTTTTCTTGAAGAAGGGTATCGCCGTTTTATTATGCGTAGGCTTCGTGAAGATTTTGATTTTGAAGGTTCGCCCATCGAGATTGCTATGCGTATTCGTGAGAAACGGAAACGTAAGTAGTTCTTGCTTGTAAAAGTCTTCTAGCTATGTGCGTTTATCGTGAAATAGTGCGTTTGAGCGTGCACTTTTACGATAAATGCACATAGAACACTCAAAAAGTTCTTACTCAACTCATTCTCACAGGCAGCAATAAATTTGTTGTAAAAATGAGATATTTACCTCTAAGCACTGATGTGACTACGATAGAGCCAATGATGAAGTAACAAGTTTCATGATTATCCTTGCTTTGATTACAAAATTGGTGCTGTGTATGTGATTATAGGAATGGGTAAACAAGATACCCTTTTTTACTTTTCAATGGAGAGGAGCGCCTGTGGCAAGTGTTACCTTTGACAAGGCAACTCTACAGTACCCAGGTACTGAGAAACCTGCTGTTGACTCGCTTGATATAGCAATCAAAGACGGTGAGTTTCTTGTTCTAGTTGGCCCATCTGGGTGTGGTAAATCAACCACATTGCGAATGTTAGCTGGCTTGGAGCACAACACTGGTGGACATATTTTTATTGGTGATAGAGATGTCAGCGATGTGCCGCCCAAAGAGCGTGATATCGCAATGGTTTTTCAAAACTATGCGCTGTATCCACACATGACAGTAGCAGATAACATGGGCTTTGCGCTCAAAATCGCTGGTGTTAGCAAAGAAGAACGTGCACAGAAAGTTCAAAGAGCAGCACAGCTGCTAGACCTTGAGCAATATCTTGACCGAAAACCAAAAGAATTATCTGGTGGTCAGCGGCAACGTGTTGCCATGGGGCGTGCTATCGTGCGAAACCCTCAAGTTTTCTTGATGGATGAGCCGCTTTCTAACCTCGATGCAAAATTGCGTGTACAGACACGTACCCAGATTGCTTCTTTGACTCGAGAGCTTGGAGTCACTACTGTTTACGTAACTCACGATCAGGTTGAAGCAATGACTATGGGAGATAGAGTAGCAGTTCTTAAAGATGGAATTTTGCAGCAATGTGCCAGTCCACGTGAACTCTATGACCGCCCAGCTAATGCTTTTGTAGCAGGTTTCATTGGGTCTCCTTCCATGAATATCTTAGAACTACCTATTGACGATGGTGGAGTTCAGTTTGGTGGAACAAAGTTTAAGATTCCGCAGCAAGTTTTCAACGAAGTTCAGAATGATACTGTTCTTGTTGGTGTACGCCCTGAAGATTTAAGTATGGTCAATGAAGGTACAGCTTCAGGACTTAACGTAGTAGTAGATATCGTGGAAGAACTTGGTGCAGATGCTTATGTTTACGGGCATTGCACGATTGATGGCAAAAAGCATACTATTGTTTCTCGTGCTTCTGGGCGTAAACCACCAGTAGCTGGCGAAACTATTACTGTATTCCCTGATGTAGAGCAAGTACATCTCTTTGATTCAAAGACAGGTGAGCGACTTGACAACCAAGACGATTAGCCCAGATTCTGCGCAGTTACAGAAGCAGCCTGCTCAAACACCACCGAAGAAGGTATCAAGTAGTTTCACTTCTAACGGACTTAAATATAAAGAGTATGGTGCCTTCCTTGCTTTTGCGCTTCCAAATATTATTTTAATTTTGGTCTTTATCTATAACCCATTGTTGAACAATATTGTTTATTCTTTTACAAACTGGCAGCTGGGAGCACAGGTAACTCAATGGGTTGGTTTTGCAAACTATAAACGGTGGTTCACAGATCCTGCTAGTTGGGATGTCATGCGAATAACCGCAATATTTGCCGTGGCAACAGTAGGTGGAACACTCATCTTAGGAATGGGTATTGCCATGGCTTTAAACCAAAAAGTTAAAGGTAAAGTTCAAGCTGTTGCAAGGTCTTCAGTCTTTGCCCCTTACGTACTTTCTGGTGTTGGTGTTGGGCTGGTTTGGCTCTTCATCTTTGACCCAATGTATGGTGCACTTGCTGGCATGCTCAAATGGTTTGGTATCAATTCGCCGGACTGGTATCAGGATCGTGGTTGGGCACTTTTGATGGTCATTATTGTGTACATTTGGAAAAACCTTGGTTATGCAGCCATCGTTTATTTAGCGGCTCTACAAGCGATTAACCCAAGTGTTCTTGAAGCAGCAGAAATTGATGGTGCAACTGGTTTCACTAGATTCCGTAAAATCATTTTCCCACTGCTTTCTCCAACAACGTTTTTCCTTTTAACTACCACGATACTTAACTCACTTCAGGCTTTTGACTTGATTAAGATTATGACTTCTGGTGGTCCGCTCAATGGAACAACAACGTTGATGTATCAGGTTTATCAAGAAGCCTTTGAAAATAGTCGTGCAGGATATTCAGCTGCTGTTGGTACTATCTTGTTCATCATTCTCTTAGGATTAACTATTTTCCAGATGCGTGTGCTTGAGAAGAAGGTGCATTACTCATGAGTACTTCTGTACAAACAACTCCAACTAGTACAACTCCAGTGGCGCCAAAGCCTGAGAAAGCTCTTTCGAAGGAAAATATCAGTGCAACACTGCTTACTGGGTATGTACCTTTGATTGTTGCAACACTAGTGATGATTTTGCCATTGCTTTGGATGTTCCTTTCATCCTTTAAGCAAGCAAACGAAATCTTTAATATTCCAATCCAGTGGTTCCCACACAGCGCGTACACTGAGAACTACACGCATGCTTTGCAAAAAGTTCCTTTTGATCGCTTCTTTGTGAACTCAGTTATTGTTACTATCTTTGGTGCAGGCATTAAAGTATTTCTAGCAATTCTAACTGCCTATGCACTCGTGTTTATTAAGTTCCCAGCTAAGAACTTAATCTTCACTCTCATTTTGGTGACCTTGATGGTTCCACCACAAGTTGCACTTTTACCAAACTACGCATTAATTGCTGGTTTAGGATTGAAGAATACTTATGCTGGTATTATCTTGCCAGGATTAGCAAGTGCTTTTGGTACTTTCTTGTTGCGTCAGCAGTTTATGACTTTACCAAAGTCTTTGCTGGAAGCAGCAGAACTTGAAGGTGCGGGACACTGGAAGCGCCTGTGGCAGATAGTTGTTCCTATCTCCATGCCTACCATTGCAACAGTAACTTTGGTTTCAATTGTGTATGAGTGGAACGATTACCTCTGGCCATTAATTATCACGGATGATCCAAATAAAATGACTCTTCCTGTTGGGCTAAGCTTATTGCAGTCTTCTGAATCTGGTTCAACTGACTGGGGTATGCTCATGGCAGGTTCTGTCATGGTCATTCTACCTATTTTGGTCATCTTCTTAGCGCTACAACGCTATATCGTAGCAGGTATGACTCAAGGAGCGGTGACAGGTGAGTAATCTTATAAATCGACGTAATTTTCTTGGGTTATCAATGGCTGGAATTGCCTCAGTAGGGCTTTCTGGCTGTATGGTGGGAGCCAAAATTGGTGGAGAACCAGGCGAAGTCCAAGAATTTACTGATTGGACTAACGTCAAACCAGCTCCAAAAATAGATTTTTGGTCTACGCACCCTGGTACTTCGCAAGATACAGAACAAGCAATCGTAGATGCCTTCAATGCTTCACAAAATGATGTGAAGGTCAACCTTGTTACTGCAGGTAAAGACTATGATGAAGCAGCACAAAAGTTTCAAACAGCCTTAGCTTCAAAACAGCTACCTGGGGTCACGATGTTCTCAGATGTGTGGTGGTTCAGGTATTATCTCAACCAAAGCATTACTCCCTTGAATTCACTGATGACTCACTTGCAGTTTGACAATGCAGACTATCAAGATGAGTTCATGAAAGATTATGTTTATTCAGGCAAACAGTGGGCAGTTCCATATGCGCGTTCAACACCGTTGTTTTATTACAATAAAACGCACTGGAAGAATGCTGGTTTACCGGATCGTGCACCTACAACATGGGATGAATTAGCAGGCTGGGCGCCACAGATTAAAGCTGCAAATTCCAGCATTAAATCTGTTTTCGAATTCCCTAACGTCAATGACTACATTGATTGGCAGATTGAGTCTTTGCTCTGGGGCGAAGGGGCAGCTATTTCAAATGGTTGGGATATTACCTTTGATCAAGCACCTGCTGTAGCTGCTATGACTAAATTCCAGAATTGGATTTACAAAGATAAGTGGGCTGCTGTTTCTCCGAACCTAGCAACGGCTGATATGGGTGCTCAAGCAACGAGCTGTACCATAAGCTCTACCGGCTCCATGTCTGGTTTGTTGAAGAGCACTGACGGAAAGTTTGACGTTGGTGCTGGTTTCATGCCAGGTGGTTCAAAGGTTCAAGGTAAGGTAACACCAACTGGTGGTGCTGGTCTTGGGATCCCTCAAGGTATCACTCCTGAGGAGAAGCTGTCTGCTGGAATGTTCTTGAAGTTCCTCACGAACCCAGAAAATTCGGCTAAATTCTCTGACGCAACAGGATATATTCCAGTGCGTAAAAGCGCTGATACCACTGAGCTTTATCAGAAGATGCCATTAGCTAAGATTGCAGTCAATCAGATGGCTCAAGCTCGTCCTCAAGATTATGGACGCGTTTTTATTCCTGGTTCTTCTTTGATTATTGGAGATGCTGTAGGGCAGATTTTTACTCAAAAAGGTGATCCTCAATCTACACTTTCTTCTGCTGCTCAGAAGATCAAGAGCAATTATGAAAACGATGTGCAGTCGCACTTAGCAAAAAGTGATTCTAGCGCAAGTGCTAGTGCTTCGCCAAAAGCAAGTTAGTTGCTTAACTTTAAGACCCGTTGCACGATGGTGTGGCGGGTCTTTTATTTCAGTACAGCTTTCGACTTCGTGACTTTTGGTTATTTTCGTGAGAAATAGCTCACGAAAATAACCAAAAGTCACGAACTGTTAGGTGATATGCTTCAGAGCATTACCTTAGCTCAAGTTTTTCAACAATCTGCGTAGAGAATCGACTCTGCTTGCTAATCTTGCATCTTCTGGGCTTTTAGACAACAGGGTATCAATACCACAGTTAGTAGCTTCAGCATTGTGCAGGCACCCTTTTTCGCACTCAGTGGTGGCTTGCAGAATTTCAGGAAAGCCATTGAGAATATCATCACGATTTACATGCGCTAAACCAAAAGAACGAATACCAGGAGTATCAATAAGCCAACCACCATTTTTTAACTGTACAGCCAGAGTGGATGAAGTAGTATGTCTACCTCTTCCAGTTGTTTCGTTGACATGACCAACTGATCTATCTGAACCAGAAAGCGTGTTTGTTAGAGTTGACTTTCCTACTCCAGAATGACCTGCTAGAACCGAGACCTTTCCTTGTAAAACATCTTTGAGCTTTTTCAAAGAATCAGCATTGACTTTTCCATCGTGCATAAAGCTTTCAAAAACCTTGACCCCTAGTGGTTCATAATGTTCCCTTAGTGCAGTAGCTGTTGCTAAGTCAGTTTTAGTTACGCACAGAGAAGGTTTGATCTCAGCGGCTATGGCTGCAACTATCATGCGGTCTATTAAACCGGTTCGTGGTTCTGGTTCAGCTGCTGCAGTCACTATCAATAAATTATCAACATTTGCAACAAGAATACGTTCTTGCTTGTCGGTATCATCGCCACTACGTCGCAAGAAATTTCTGCGCTGTTCAATGCGCACAATACGAGCTAAAGAGCCTTCAGTTCCTGAAGTATCTCCAACCAATGCAACGATATCACCTGGTACGATAGCTTCTTTGCGAAGTTCTTTGGCGCGCATGGCAGTCACTTCATGTTCGTCTTTAGAGTCTGTTGAAATAACCGTGGTATACCTACCTCGATCAACTGCAATAACTAGTGCTTTAATAGCCTCTTTATGTTGTGGGCGATCCTTAGTCCGTGGCCGATTTGCTTTGGGATTAGGCCGAGCTTTGTATTCGTAGTTATCCCATTTACTCATTGTGAACCTTAGCGGAGAGCATGTTATTCCAGAGTTTAACAAAGTCAGGCATGGTCTTTGATGTGGTCTCAATATTTTCAATTGCAATGCCTGGAATTTTTAGCCCTAAAATTGCAGCAGTAGTAGCCATACGATGATCGTGATATGTCTTAAAATTTGCGCCATGAAGTTTACTTGGCGTAAAGGCAAGAGAATCTTTTCTTTCGCTTACTTTTCCACCAAGATTGGTAAATTCAGTGTTAAGAGCTTTTAGTCGATCTGTTTCATGGCCACGAAGATGCTCAATACCAGTGATTTCACTTGGGTCGGGTGCCAACAAACATAAAGCAGCTAAATTTGGAGCAAGTTCACCAACTGCAGATAAGTCAAGAGTGCCAGGACTTTGAAGTTGATCAGGACCAGTAAAGAACATTGTTCCATCACGATATTGTGTAGTTCCACCAAATCTTTGGAGCAACTGCGGCAGCTGGAAACCTGCCTGTGTGCTGTGTTCTGGCCAATGAGGGATTTCAACAGTGCCGCCGGTAACCATTGCAGCACAGGCAAAAGGGGCAGCATTTGAAAGATCAGGTTCTACTGTTACTTCAAAAGGAGATAGAGTCTGTGGTTTAATTGTCCATCGTGCTGGTTCTTCAAAGGAAGTTTCTATACCTAAGCTTTCTAATGTTTTACAAGTCATGTTAATGTGTGGCAAGCTTGGCAAGTTTGTGCCCGTATGGATAATCTCAAGACCTTGTTGGCATCTAAAAGAAATGAGAAGTAAAGCAGTAATGAATTGAGAGGAGGAACTAGCGTCAATTTCAATTTTTCCACCTTCAACAATGCCAGTTCCGTGTACTGTAAAAGGAAGTGAGTTGCCATTGTGCCGTGTGACTTTTACACCAAGTTTTTCAAGAGAATCTAAAGTGGTTTTCATCGGGCGTATTTGTGCTTGTTCATCACCGTCAAAAAGGGTATCTCCTTTTCTGAATGCAGCAAGAAGGGGTGCAAAACGCATCACGGTTCCAGCCAAGCCACAATCAATTTTTACAGTGTCTTCTTTAAAGCTAGGCACGATGGTTGCAGTGCTGCCGTTCTTCTCAATAGAAGCACCTAATGAAGAAAGTGCTTGTTCCATCAACTGCCCATCACGAGCATTGAGAACGTTGTGAATTGTGCTGGTTCCGTTAGCGAGAGATGCAAGAAATAGGTAGCGATTACTGAGAGATTTTGAGGCCGGAACTACAACAGCAGCATTGAGCTTATGTGTGGCGTGTGGAGCTTTCCACCATCGTGCTGTTAGCTGAGAAACCATAGGGTTATTTTAACCTATAATCTAGCAAGCTTTCAGTAAAAAGTCGTACTATAGAAGTGTCTTAATCATAAGATTATCAATCTGTATAGATTATAGAAAAGGAAATGAGGAATCATGAAAGACGAACAGAAACTTGCTGAAGGCGAAACAGTAGAACTTAAAGATCAGAATAGTGGTTGTGCTTGCAATGACGATAGCAACGATGATGCTTGCTGCCAGGATGATGCAAATCAGAACAAAGCCACTGACACTGATTCAGATTTAGAAGATGCTGATACAGATGATGAAGCTGGAGCAGGTGCAACCGAAACACTTTCTTCTGACGATGAAGATGACTCTGATGAAGATTCAGAAGAGGAAGAAGACGAAGATCACGAGACTAACAACGACAAAGAAGATTACTAAATCGATAGTCTCGTACTAAAGTTCAAGAGGAGGTGTACGTCACCTCCTCTTTTCTTTTTCCCTTTCCTCTTCCGCAAATCAGTGCCATTTTCTGAAATTTTAGTGATTTTTTCAGAAAACAGCACTGACTTGCGGATAGACGGAGGGAGGGGATTTAGGATTCGATATCGTTAACAGGGTCTGCTTCCCATGCAGAATACGAACCTGGGTAAAGTTTTGCTTGGATACCTGCTATTTCCATAGCTGCAATATTGTGGCACGCTGTAACCCCAGAACCGCAGTAAACAGTGGGGTTATTTAAGCTAGTAAAGCGTTTCTTTAAGGCATCGGGGCCTAAAAAGTTTCCAGATTCATCAACATTCTCCGTAGTAGGAAGATTGATAGCTCCTGGAATGTGACCAGGACGTTTATCTACAGGATTTGGTACTCCTGCGAAGCGCTCGGCAGCACGAGAATCTACTAGCTCATCAGAATGAGCAGGTAAAGCTACCGCCATGTGACCAAAAGTCCAGTTTACTTGTGTTGAAGTAGCACGATAATTCTCAGTTCCAGAAACTACAGGAAATCCTGCTGCTTCCCAAGCCTGAATTCCACCATCTAGCAGATAAGTTTGCCTAATCCCAGCATTGCGAAGGAGCCACCACATCCGAGCAGCACTCAAATTTTTGTTGTCATCATAAATCACAACAGTGCTATCAGGCGTTAAACCCCATTCATTGAGTTGCTGCCCAAAAGCTGTTTCAGCGGGAAGTGGATGCCGCCCATCTGTTGCTTTGCCAGGTCTAGCAAGTTGTTGTTCAAGATCAACAAAAGTAGCGTCAGCAATATGACCTGCAGCAAATCGCTCTAGATCATCTGTTTTACCAAGCTGCCATCGCACGTCAAAAATCCGAACAGTAGGCATATCATGAAGTTCTTGAGCTGAAACTATCACTTTATTTTTCATGACTTAAGTTTACTACTGTACAACATAGGGGTTGTTAGTAATAAAGAAGTTGCGTCTTTGAGCTAAGAGTTAAGATATTAGCAAAGGCAAATTTGAAAGGCTTAAGTAATATGGTACAAGCTCGCTGTGGCTGGGCGAAGAATGACCTAGCTATTAAGTACCACGATAACGAATGGGGAGTTCCACTTCATGATGATCATAAACTCTTTGAGCTGCTCATCCTCGAAGGTGCGCAAGCAGGATTAAGTTGGGATACAGTGCTGGCTAAGCGGGAAAATTATCGTGAAGCCTTTGATGGTTTTGATATTAAAACTGTAGCTGACTATGATACAGCTAAGTGCGAAGAACTACAGCAGAATTCAGGTATCATCCGCAACAAGTTAAAGATTGCTTCAGCAGTGCAGAATGCTCAAGCGTACCTCAAAGTTCAAGAAGAATTTGGCGGTTTTGACAAGTACCTGTGGGGTTTTGTAGACAATAAACCCATTGTGAATTCATGGACAGAACTAGCCAAAGTACCTGCGAGCACAGAAACTTCAGAAACAATCAGTAAAGACATGAAGATACGTGGCTTTAATTTCGTTGGACCTACTATTATCTATGCTTATATGCAGTCAACTGGATTGGTCAACGATCATCTCACAAGCTGTTTTAGGTACAATGAGGTTACTCATGAAGAAGGAAAATAATGTCTGATTTTGAAATCGTAGATCTTGATACAAAGACGGTAACAGGACTTGAAATTCGTACCAATAATGAGATTGAAGCTTCATCAAAGGGCAAGATTGCAAAGGCCTGGGAGGAAACTCGTCAAGTAGAAGACCCTAACCTTCCAGCTGCAGTTTACACTGATTATTCGGGCAATCAAGATGATGATTTCAGCGTGGTTATAGGTTTCATCAATCGTGAGCCGCACGATGGTGAACGTACTGTTGAAGTTCCAGCAGGCAAGTATGCGAAATTTAGTAAAACAGGCCCTATTCCAGATGCAGTGTTAGCTGCTTGGCAGGACGTTTGGGCGGCTGAAAAGTCAGGGTCGTTAAAACGTGCGTATCAAGCTGATTTAGAGTTTTATCCAAATATGGGACAAGCAGGGGTTGAATTTGATAAGAATGCTCTCATTGAACTTTACATTTCAATCTAATATGCTATTGGCTTCATTTTTTGGAGGTATCTAGTTGTACAAAATACATGTGAACGTTTTTAACCAGAGCATCTTTAGCTGTATTAACGAACCGTGCTACGTGACAGAATTGATACCTTGTACCATTGGTTCGCTCCATCGTGCCCTCAGCCATGCCACCATTACCGTGACTTAAGGCATTAGTAACTTCAATGGTTTTAACTGCTGGGTCTTTAGGTAACTCATGCACCAATTCATCAAGGGTGTAGTTTAAGTCTGTACCAACAATTGACAAGGTAAAATCATCACGAACATGTGGTTTTAAAGCTTCAATATCCCGTTCGGCAATAGCAATACTGATATCAACGATACGGGCCATTTTTGGTGCGTTGTTACAACTAAAGAATACTTTTGTTTCCATAGTTTTAGTATAGGCTTTTAACATACGGACAGGGTTGTACCTAGTCTTTTCGTTTGAAGTGAAGTTCTGTTAGCTCGCCCATTTGAGTTGTTTCAATGAATGCTAACCTTTTTGTGATCTATATACTTTTCTATTTTGTAACTTTATGTAGATCTTTTATCGCTTTCTGGTTGATACGTTTATGAGCAAAGTGGATCTTAGCTAGATTTTGTTCAGTGTCTGTGAATTTCTTAAATAGAATTTTTTTTGATTTTCTTGTATAGTTGATACGTTGTTACTACAACGTGGGCCTGTGGTGAAATTGGTATACACGCCAGATTTAGGTTCTGGTGCTTTACGGCGTGAGAGTTCGAGTCTCTCCAGGCCCACTGAAACTCCTTAGTTCTTTGAACTTAAGGAGTTTCTTTTAGTTTTAAGGTTTGAGGTTAATGGTAAATTTGCGGCTTGTTGAACCTGATGATGCGCAAGAGTTAGCCTCGCTCTATCGGATCAATAGGGAGCATTTGGCTCCATGGGATCCTGCTCGCGATGAAGAATTTTATACGGCACGATGGCAACGAGCACTCGTTACCGTTCAACTGCGCCATCATGCTGAAGGTAGGTATTACCCTTTTATTATTGTTCACGAAAATAAAATTATTGGCTGTGTGAACCTTGGGCAGATACAACGTGGTTCCTTGGATTCAGCAGATATTGGGTATTGGATTTCTTGCGAGTATCAAGGCCAAGGTATTGCAACGCAAGTTCTTCAAGAAGTTATTCATTACGCTTTTAAAGAGTTAAAGTTACACCGTATTCAAGCAAGTGTGATGCCAGATAACATAGCTTCTATTAAAGTTTTAGAGAAGAATGATTTTCTTAAAATTGGTTTAGCCCCACAGTATTTAAAGGTTGCTGGTAAGTGGGAAGACCATGAGATTTACCAACGTCTTAGTAACGTAAGTGCTATGTAAACACGTTACAAGCACACATTCTATGTAGCCTGCAATTAGTACGACATTTCCTTATTTGGAATTATATATATAATAGTATTATGAATCTCATAGTAATTAGCACAAAGGAGAAAAATGCCTTCCTATGACTATGCTGTTCAAGCAGAAGGTTTAGTTAAAAAGTTCGGAACCAAAAGAGCTGTAGATGGCGTGAATTTACAAGTAGAACCTGGTATCGTCTACGGTGTTTTAGGCCCAAATGGTGCTGGTAAAACCACCACTATTAACATGCTCGCTACCTTGTTAAAGCCAGATGCTGGAGAAGCAAAAGTCTTCGGTTTCGATGTAGTCAAAGACCAGCAAAGTGTTCGTGCCAATATTGGTCTTACCGGTCAATTTGCCTCAGTTGATGAGAACATGACTGCAACTGAGAACCTTGTCCTTTTTGGCAAGTTACTGGGGATGCCGGCAGCTGCTGCGCGCGCTAAAGCAAATTCTCTCTTAGAAGAGTTTGCTTTGATGGAAGCAGCAAAGAAACCACTCAAAGATTTTTCTGGTGGTATGCGTCGCCGTTTGGATTTGGCAGCAAGTCTTATTTCACAACCGCCACTCATTTTCTTGGATGAACCAACTACTGGACTTGATCCTCGAACTCGTGGACAAATGTGGGATACTATCCGTCGCTTAGTTACTGACGGTTCAACGGTATTATTAACGACCCAGTACCTTGATGAGGCAGATCAGTTAGCAAAACGCATTGCTGTCATTGATCGTGGCAAAGTAGTGGCTGAAGATACCCCAGATGGGTTGAAAAATTCAGTAGGTACTTCTTCCATTCAGCTCAAAGTGGCAGATGATACTGCTCAAGCAGAGCAAATCATGCATAACATTCTTGGCTCAGAACCAATTCTATCGCCAGAAGGAAACACTATTACTGCTTCAATGAAAGAAGCTAACCAAGTAACGGATGTCTTGCTTGCAATGCGTGAAGCAGGTTTGCATATCGATGAAGTAAATGTACAAAAGCCAAGTTTAGATGAGGTTTTCTTGACTCTTACTGGTGAAAAAGCTCATGAAGAAGAGGAGATTGATTATGACAACTAAGCTTGTAGAAGTGAAACCGGCAAAGTATGTTAGTTTTGCTGATGGTTTCAAACAAACACTTGCTATGGCTCAACGTGCTTTGATTCGTATGTGGCGTACTCCAGAACAATCTCTTGATGTGCTCTTGATGCCCATTATTTTCACGGTAATGTTCACCTACATTTTTGGTGGTGCTATTTCTGGAAATGTGAAAAGTTATCTTCCCATTATCATTCCAGGTATTATTGTGCAGACTGTAATTTCTGCTTCTATCGTGACTGGTGTAAACCTTCGCGAAGACATGGATAAAGGCGTTTTTGACCGCTTTCGCGCTATGCCAATTGCTCGTATTGCTCCATTAGCAGGGGCGCTGATGGCAGACCTTTTGCGCTATATCGTAGCAACAAGTATTACGCTCATCACTGGCTATTTCATGGGATTTAGGCCAAAGAGTTTTGGTGGCGTTCTGCTTGCAATTGCACTAGTAACTTTCACCGCATGGTGTGTGAGTTGGATCTTTGCTTTTGCTGGTTTGAAAGCACGAAGTGCAGCTGCTGTTAATGGTATTTCCATGATGATTATGTTCCCATTGACGTTCTTGTCGAATGCTTTCGTAGATCCAAAGACGATGCCGAGCTGGTTACAGAAGTTCGTGGAGGCAAATCCACTCTCTCATTTGATTACTGCTGTGCGTGAGCTACTCAATCAAGGTCATATCGGACAGCAGGTAGTTTACACTCTAGTTGGTGCATTGATTATCGTGGCTATTTTTATGCCACTATGTTTACGTGAGTATATGAAAAAGTCTTAGGTGACTCACAAAGTTACCCCAAAAGTTTGAAGTAGCTCTCTATAGGGGAGTACATAAACCATTTGGGGTAACTTGTTAGTTGAAAGGGTTAAACGCTGAGTTCTTTCATCATGCGAGCAACGTGTCCAGTAGCTTTCACATTGTATTTTGCCATTGCAATCTTTCCTTCTTCATCAATGACAAAAGTTGAACGAATAATCCCATTGAAGATTTTGCCATAGTTTTTCTTCTCACCATAGGCACCATATGCTGTGGCAATCTCTTTATTCTCGTCAGAAAGAAGTGTGAAAGGGAGTTCTTTTTTGTTTTCAAAATTTTGAAGTTTTGCAGGAGAATCAGGTGAAATACCAATGACTTCGTATCCTGAGTTGTTAAAAGCTTCAAGATTATCACGAAAATCACACGCTTCTTTAGTGCAACCAGGCGTCATAGCACGTGGATAAAAGTAAAGTACTACTTTTTTGCCTGCGTAATCACTAAGGCTAACTTCTTTTCCTCGGGCATTTTGAGCTGTGAAATCAGGGGCTTCATCGCCAATTTCTAGTTTAGTTGTCATAACTCCTCCTCTTTTAAGGATAGAACAATTCATGATGTTTGGCAGTGCTCTTCATGTTCACCTGCTGGCATTTGTTAAAGTTTAGATATGGATGAAGTAGAGAATATTATTGAAGCTGTTAACTTTACAACAGAGAAATCAGCATATAACTACCAAGCTGGAGTTGTGGTGAATGGAATTGAAACCACAGTAACACATGGTTATTGCAATATTGCCAGTAGCCAAATGGAGGGTGAAACAAGCGTTATAACGCACAATCCTCAAGGTCAAGAAATAAAAGATTACACCCATAATTTCCTTGATGGTAAGACTGTATACCTTCAAATTCCAAGACCAGACCCTTCAGGAGAAGGCATGATTAAAGAATGGGTGTCTTTTGAATCCCCTGGTATATCTACCTCACAAATTTGGATGTTATTTTGGCTCTACGCCACTGTTGATGCAAAAGAGATTCAACCCAATAAGTACCAAATAACTATTGACCCTCAGGTGCTGGGAAAACAAGCACCAGCTGATAAAGCTCAAGAACTTGTCTCTGGCCTTCGTCAAAGTGCACTTGGACAGATTCCTGGCATTTTTCATGCAGTAGTCACACTCAGTGATGAAGGTGTTATTGATTCTATGAACTTGGTTATCAATGATTACAAATCACCAGAACACGCACAAACTGGTGCTGTTGCAGAGGCTGCAGAAGTCATTTACGTTTTGCATTTAACACCAACACCGTTGCAACAGTTGAAGTTTCCTGAAGTTAACAAGGGTAATTAAGCTGTTTATGGGTGTAAGAAGTGGCGAAGGATGCTTATTTTGAAAAGAGTTAATTCTTAGATATAACTTGTATGATGAGGCTTTCAGCAGAAGATAACAAAACAAAAAAGCCGCTATGAACCAATAAAATAAAGGTTATAGCGGCTTTTCACTAACGAAGTAAATCCGTTAGTGGGCCCTGCGGGGCTCGAACCCGCGACCCACTGATTAAGAGTCAGTTGCTCTACCAACTGAGCTAAAGGCCCAACATTGTTGTTTGTACAACTCGATTATTCTAGCAAAAAAAAGTCTGTACAGCAAAGCAAAGGTATTGTTTGCCTTAGCTAACTACTTGGATTAAAGTGGGGTGAAGAGCTTAAGCTCTTCACCCCACTTTGGTTGGTATTTCTTGGTGTATACAGCACAGCGCTAAGACTACTGCTCTGCTAAACCTTCAACAGGCGAAAGTTTAGCAGCCTTCTTACTAGGAACAATAGTTGCGATAATTCCTGCTGCTGCAGAGATGAACAATAACAAGATTAGTTGTAGCCAAGGCAGAGCAATAGTAACTGACCAGACTTTTCCTAGGATTGCAGTTGCTCCTAGTACTCCTAGTGTTGATCCTGCTGTTATGGCAACAACAGCAGAGATTGATGCAATGAGTAGAGATTCTATACCAAGCATGGTCCTTAGCTGAGTTTTAGTTAGTCCCAAAGCTCTCAACAGCGAAGATTCTCTCGTGCGTTCCAGTACAGACAGTGAAGCTGTATTAGCAATACCAATCATGGCAATCACTACAGCAAATGCTAACAACCCAATCAGAACTGCCATCAAAGAGTTGATCATTGTATTTACTGTGAATCTCATGCTCAAACCTCCAGCAGTGTCATCAGGTGTGAGATTGAATTCTTCGACAGCACTATTTTGAACATCTTGTACTTGTTTACTGTCTAAACCATCCTTTGTCTTGAAAATAAGGACGTTTTCTGCAGCATTCTGATCAACTTTAGCAGCATCTTCAGGTGTAAGAATTAACTTTACTGGATTTTGTCTAGTAATATCTTCTTTTACAACAGGGATAGTGATATTGCCATCTGGACCTTGGATATTTACAGTATCTTTGAGTGTACTTGCCTGCGGAACAACAAGACTGCCTTCAATAGGCTTCACGCCTGGATCTCGGGTAGCTTTTGCGTAGTCTTCAGGAGCGCTCACAAACACATCTACAGATTCTCCATCAAGTTGAAGAGGGATTCTGCTACCCCTAACTACTTGATCTACTCCTGAGATTTTACTTGCTTTATCAAGAGCCGCATCATCAAAGCTTTCATTATTAGCAGGCTGTTTAATCATCAAATCGATAGAACAAGTTTTATCAATTTCTGCGCTCATGGTAGCTTTAGCTGTAGCAGCACCAGCCATGATAGAACTAACCAAGGAAACACCAATCAGTAGTGCGGTTGCAGCTGATGCTGTTCTTCGAGGATTCCTTACAGTATTTAAGGCTGCAAGTTTAGCTGTGACTTTGTTGTCAGAGATTATTTTGCTTAATGACCCCAATAAAGCAGGAATTACTAAACCTGAAACCAACAACAAACCAAGGAAACTTAAAATTCCTGTAAAGATAGCAAGTGTTGGTTCATGTTGTATAGCACCAAAGACCAAACCAGCACCACCAAGTATGAAAAGTAGAACTCCAACTTTTACTTTAACTTTACCTTGTTTATTGGTAATAGTTGCTTCTTGTAATGGATGTAGGGCTTCAATAGGGGCAAGCTGTGTTGCTTTCTTGGCTGGCATGTACGATGCGGCCATAGCAAGCCCAATTCCTATAGTGCAGGCTAGCAGTGCTTGATTTGGTTTCAAACTTGCTTCTACCCCAGCTGGCATGATGTTCGTTAGAACGGCATAAGCAACAATCCCTTTAAAAGCAAGGTAACTGAGGATAGTGCCTCCAAGGGATGCCACAAGTCCAACAATCCCAGCTTCTAGTAAAACAGATCTTTTGAGTTGTTTGGATTGTGCACCAAGACAGCGCAAGAGTGCTAGTTCTCTAGTTCGTTGAGCAAGCAACACAGTGAAGGTATTAGCAATGACCATAGCTGCAACCGCAATAGCAACTACAATGAATAACCAAATGAATCCGATGATTCCGGCAGACCCTGATGAAAGTGCGTTAAGTTGGTCATCAACGTATTCTTTTTGAGTCATGACAGTAACATCTGAACCTACTTCATGAGTTAACTGTTCCTTTAAGTCTGTTGTGTGGGCTGGATCATCGGCTTTCACGGTGAGTAAGGACAAAGAAACTTGGGAATTTGAAGACTGTGGAGCCCATTTTTCTATCAAATCATCACTTGCAAATACTGCAGCGGCTGCCCCCATAGTATTTTGTGTTGATTGAGTAATGCCAACAACTTGAGGATGAAAAGTTTCTGTTCGTGAACCATTTGCCGAATTTGGATTATCTCCACTAGCATCGCCTTGCTGTGATTGATCTGTTGATTGACCAGCTACTATGACATCAAGATCGATAACATCATCAATTTTTATTTTTCGTGCGTTAGCTGTTGCTTGATCTAGAGTAATCTCGTTCTGACCTTCAGGAAGACTACCTTCAATAATATTATGAGGATTTAAATCTGCTGGTGGAGTTTCATTGATGGTAACAGGGATGTTAGTTCCGGAGAAATTACCATAAATACCACTAAACTTTTCTCCAACATCTTTAACATTCGCAGTGTTTTTGACCTTCTCGAGGTTTGATTCTGAAATAAGCGGGATATAGTTATTATCATTTGTTTTTTCTACTGGTTTAACCACTAAATCTGCTTTTGAAACATCTTGGGCAATAGATTGCGTAACAACGCTATTCATAGTGTTGGTAAACATCATGGTTCCCTGAATAAAAGCAACTGAGATACCCAGTGCAAGTGTAATAGCAATGAGCCTTCGATAATTTGTTTTCAGTTGAGCTAGAGCTGTCATTAACATTTTAGGCACCTAACCTTCCAAGTGCTATCAAGACATCATCGCTAGAAGGCTGTATGAGTTCCCCAGCTACTTTTCCATCTTCTAAAAGAACTACGCGATCAGCAAAGGACGCAGCGTGAGGATCGTGAGTTACCATGATGATTGTTTGCCCCATGTGTTGACTACACCTGCGTAGAAGTTGTAGGACTTGAGTACCTACTTTCGAGTCAAGATTTCCAGTAGGCTCATCACCAAAAATGACATCTGGTTTAGCAAGTAAAGCTCTTGCTATTGCTACACGCTGCTGCTGTCCACCTGAAAGCTCATGAGGTTTATGGTCAAGCCTGTCTTCAAGAGCTAAGATTCTAACAATTTCTTGAAACCATTCGTTTTCAGGGCTTTTACCAGCAAGTTGAAGTGGCAACAAGATGTTTTGTTCTGCTGTGAGTGTGGGAACAAGGTTAAAAGCTTGAAAAACAAAACCTACACGGTCTCGACGTAACTCGGTTAATTCTGTATCTTGCAAAGCTGTTAGCTCAGTATCGCCAATAAAAACGTGGCCTTCAGTAATGGAATCTAGCCCAGCTAAAGTATGCATAAGTGTTGATTTGCCTGAACCAGATGGGCCCATGATGGCGGTGAATTGCCCTTGAACAAAATCAACGTTTACATGGTCTAACGCTGTAACTGAAGCAGTTCCTGAATCATAGTGTTTGCTAACATTAACCGCCTGTGCTGCAATAGTTTGCATCTTTCCTCCTTGGAATATCGTAGTGATACTTCAAGGTTAGGAAGAATGAGAGAAAGTTGATATTGGACTTTAGTCTAAAGTTTTTATTTTAAGATTCATCCTTTGTGATGATTTGTTCATCCGCCTTTAGGGGATCAGCTTCTGTAGACTCAAGGTTACCCTGTTTAGTGTTCTTATGTGCTTTATATACCTCATATCCAATACCAATAATAGCTAGTACCACCAACACTTCCATAAATTGAGTTACGTGACGTTTCATATATGGATTATGCGCCAGAACGTAACCTAGGGTTGGCATCCAGAGACACCAAATTGAAGAACCAAGAGTATTGAAAATTACGAACTTTTTGAAATCCATTTGACTGATGCCAGCAAAGATAGGGCCAAAGGTACGCAATAAAGGGAAGAAGCGACATAAGAGAACTGAGATACCACCGTATTTGTCAAAAAATTCGTGTGCTTTTTGGATGGAATTTTTATTAAAGATAGGCGAGTCAGGCTTATTAAAGAAAGCCGGACCAGCTCTGTTACCTACAAAAAACCCAACAATTCCACCAAGCCAGGAAGCAGCAAATGCAACAAGATAAATCTGATACAAAGGGTGGTCTAACTTGTTTAGACCAATCATGGCCCCAGCAGTAAAGAGAATGGAATCTCCTGGAAAGACAACACCAATTGGTAACCCAGTTTCAATGAAAACAATAACCAAGATTGCCAATAAAGCCCATGGGCCTACTGAGTGTAGTATATGGTCAGCATCAAATATATGATGACTTGAACTGATATCCATTTAGCCTCCTTTTTCATTTTTTCAGTAGGTACCCCTGTTTATAAAGACCTTCTACAAAGACTATAACTTGTTCAGAGATTTCTGCTTCATCAATATTGAACTTTTGGGATAACGTACGGATAGTTTTAGCTAAACTCTCAGACTCTTCAATGAGATTCCAAATATATGCTGCTGTATCCAATAGTACAATAGGGATTTGTTGGTCAAATTTGTAGACAACCACTCTTTCAGGAGAGCTTTCTATATAGGCAACATCGTCAGGAATGGCAAAGCGCGAATTTTTAGTAATTGCCATTTTCGTTCGATTCTTTTCTGGTTCTTCTTATTTCAAGATAAATTGCGGTTGCAGCTATAAGTGCAATACCAACCATAATCCATTCAATATTATGCCTCACCCATGGGAAACGTCCAAGATAATACCCCGCGAGCACGATACTCGGACACCATAGTATGGCAGAAATTAAGTTGAAAAATGCAAATTTTTTATAGTTCATATTGCTGATACCAGCAAAGCTGGAAGCGAAAGTCCTTACAACAGCCACGAAACGAGCAAGAACAAGAGCACTACCTCCACGTTTTTCAAAGAAATTATGACTTTTCTTGATAAATTCTGGTTTAATCCATCGTGACTTTGGATTATTAATAAGGCTAGGGCCAGCTTTGTTACCAAGGTAATATCCGAAGTGGCCGCCTAAGTCTGCGGCAAGAGCTAACACTAGGCAAACAAGCAGAGGGGGGTAGTGTACCTTTCCGGTAGCCATTAAAAGCCCAAGGGTAAATAAGAGCGAATCTCCTGGTAAGATAACGCCAAAAGGAACAGAAACTTCAAAGAAAATAATGAGGAAGAGCCCAAGTAATAGCCAAGGTCCCATGGCGTGGATTAAATGTCGTGGATCAAATAATTCACTAAGACCACCATGAGGAGGAGGGGCTGTTGTTGCCAAAGCAAGGCTAAAACTATGGATGAGGCTGTGCATAAATTAAGTATATCCTGTCTGTGTTATAAATCGCTGGCATCGCCAGGTTTTGCTACCCCTAGTTCATAGGCTAAGACAGCAGCTTGGACTCTATCTCTAACACCAAGTTTATTTAAAATATGACCGACATGGGTTTTGATGGTGGCTTCTGATAAAAAGAATTCTTCAGCTAATTCAGTGTTTGATTTACCTTGCGAGATTCCAGTGAAGACTTGCATTTCTCGTGGTGAAAGAATTTCTTCAACGTATTGCTTTTGAGCTATACGGTCTTGATTTTTATCTAGTAATGGAGAGACATGTTCAAGCAGGCGTTTAGTGGTTGAAGGTGCAATAACAGCATCTCCACTATACACAGTGCGTACTGCTTCTAATAAATCTTCTGGTGGAGCATCTTTGAGTAAGAAACCACTTGCCCCTGCTTGAATTGCAGCAAGGGAGTATTCATCTAGGTCAAAAGTGGTTAGCATGACAACTTTAAGATGTGGGGATTGATATTTTTCTGGGTGCGAAAGCAACTCTGAGCAACATTCAATGCCGTTCATAACAGGCATACGGATATCCATTAACACTACATCTGCTGGAATTTTTTTCAAGAGCTCTAAAGCTTCTGCACCAGTCTCAGCTTCTCCAACTACCTTTAAATCTTCTTGAGAGTTAATAAGCATGGCAAAGCCACTACGGAGCAACGCTTGATCGTCAACGAGGACTACTCTAATTTTTTCCATTAAGAAATTCCTATCTTGCTGTAGGGGATAAAGGATTCAACTTCAAAGCCTCCAGTTGCTTTTGGCCCTGCTTTGACCCAACCATCATAGAGACTGGCACGTTCTTTCATCCCACAAATTCCCTGCTGCGAACCAAGTTGTTTGCTAAATTGATTGCCAGATCCAAGGCCATCATCAGAAATTTTCATCCAGATTCCATCCTTATTCCATGCAAGGTGTGCTGTAGCTTTTGCATCAAGGCCGGCATGTTTCAAAATATTAGTAAAGGCTTCTTGAAAGATACGATAAGCAGTCAATGAAGCTCCAGAAGAAAGCGTTCCTGACGGGCGTCCAGTTTCTTGAAAATCTATTTCTAAGCCGGAAAGTTTTGTGGTTTCAACAAGTTCAGGTAATTCAGCAAGTGAAGGAGCTGGGGTAGTTTCTATTTCTTCATCAGAACGTAAAATGCCAATAAGCTTTCGCATCTCTTGTAAAGAATGACGTCCAGTTTCTGAAATAACGCCTAAAGTATGAGCAGCAGTGTCAGGTTCTTTATCTACGATGTATCGTGCACCATCAGCTTGTGCAATGATGACAGAGAGCGAATGCGCAATGATATCGTGCATTTCACGAGCAATACGGGAGCGTTCATCTGCTCCAGCAAGTTTACGTTCTTGCTCTTTTTCAAATTCGAGTCTTGTTGCTTTGTCTTTTAATTCTTGAAGTACGGCTCTTCTAGCGCTGACCCAATTTCCAGACACCCAAGCAAGCAAAACTATACTTGATTGGAAGATGCCCCAGAAGATTTTTTCTTCAAGAGAGGCTATATAGATATCATCAGAGATCCCATGGCTTGAAATGGCAGAATATATTGCGCCAAGCAAACCCAAAACTAGAGCTATACGACTGAATTTTTTTGTACAGTAAACAGCCATAGAGTAAATCATGACAGCTGCTGAAGCATTGGTAGGCAGCACTGGCATATTCACAAAGATATGAATGAAATTTGCCGCTGCAACCACAAGTCCCACAATGGCAGTGTGTTTTCTGCGCCAAATCATAGGTAACCATTCAAAAGAAATAACAAGAATAGCCACCAGAGCAGGTACATGGCTAGTAGGAGCACTTTCATGTGGATGTGTGAAACTAAAAATCTCAGGCAACCCAATAGTTAAGAAAAATGGCACAACCCATAAGGCATCAGTTTCAACGGGATGATTACTAGCCCATTGCTTTAAAGTCGTGTGTGGTTTGCTCATATAATCACTGTACTTCTTTTGTGTTTCTTTTGTTTCATTCTCAAGTATGATTTACGATTAGATATATGCGAATAGCCCGTTTTACCTATGAAGATACTCCCATGTTTGGAGTTGTCCATGGATCAGATGATGATCCACAAATTGCTGTTATTAAGGGTGATCCACTCTACCAAGGTATTGAAACTACAGGCCAGACAGTCATGCTCAAAGATGTACGTTTACTAGCTCCTGTCATTCCTCGTTCCAAAGTAGTAGGTGTCGGTAAGAACTATCCTGCTCATGCTCAAGAGCAAGGTTGTGAAGCACCCAAAACACCACTAATCTTTTTCAAGCCGAATACATCAGTTATTGGCAATGGAGACCCAATCCGTTATCCAAGTTATTCGAAACAAGTTTCCTACGAAGGTGAACTTGCTATCGTGATTTCTCGTATGTGCAAAGATGTTCCCAAAGAGCGAGTCAAAGATGTAATTTTTGGTTTTACCTGCGCTAATGATCTCACTGCTCGCGATGTCATGGACTGCGATGTGCAATGGACGCGTGCTAAAGGATTTGATGGTGCTTGCCCTTTAGGACCATGGATTGAAACAGAACTTGAAGATCCTGATAACGTTGAAATTCACACTTACGTAGACGGCACCTTGGTGCAAGAAGGTAAATCTAAAGAAATGGTGCACAATATTGCTGAAATCGTGAGTTTTGTGACAAGTGTGTGCACTTTGTTGCCAGGTGATGTCATTATTACCGGTTCTCCAGCTGGCATTGGCAAGCTTGAATCAGGTCAAGAAGTAGAAGTTGAAATTGAAGGGATTGGGGTTCTACGTAACCCTGTGATGTAAAGAGTATGTCAACTATGAGCAATCAAAAAGTAAGAGTTCGTTTTTGTCCATCGCCAACAGGCCTACCACACGTAGGTTTGCTTCGTACAGCGTTGTTTAACTGGGCTTATGCCCGTCACACTCAGGGCACGATGATCTTCCGTATTGAAGATACAGACCAAGCACGTGATTCTCAAGAAAGCTACGAGATGCTTCTTGATGCAATGAAATGGCTCAACATTGACTGGGACGAAGGTGTTGAAGTTGGTGGACCACATGGCCCTTATCGCCAATCTGAACGTGGTGAAAAGTATCAAGAAGTTATCAAGAAACTGCTAGATAAAGGCTACCTTTACAAGTCTTATTCAACGCCAGCTGAAGTTGAAGATCGTCACAAGGCTGCTGGTAGAAATCCTAAACTTGGATACGATAATTTTGACCGCAACTTAAGTGATGAGCAAATAAAAAGCTTTGAAAATGAAGGGCGTGAAGCTGTTCTTCGTTTCAAAATGCCAGATGAAGATATCACGTTTAATGATCTTGTTCGTGGGGAAGTAACTTTTAAAGCTGGTTCAGTTCCAGACTATGCTGTTGTTCGCGCAAATGGTCAGCCACTTTACACACTTGTTAACCCGACTGACGATGCACTCATGGATGTCACACATGTGCTACGTGGTGAAGACCTGCTCTCATCTACTCCACGTCAGATAGCTTTGCATCGTGCTTTTGTTGATGTAGGAATCTCAGAGCAAGTACCAGAATTTGGCCACTTGCCTTATGTCATGGGACAGGGCAATAAAAAGCTCTCGAAGCGCGATCCAGAATCGAACTTGTTTAATTATCGTGATCGTGGTTTCATCCCTGAAGGATTGTTGAACTACTTATCTTTATTAGGCTGGTCACTTAGCCCTGATGAAGATATTTTCACGATGGATCAAATGGTTAAAGCTTTTGATATCAAGGATGTTGTAGCAAATCCAGCACGATTTGATGTGAAGAAAGCTGAAGCAATTAATGCTACGCATTTGAGGATGCTGGAACCAGAAGATTATCGTAATCGTCTTATTCCTTACTTACAAAAAGGTGGAGTTTTAGGAAAAAACGTTTCAGATGAAGATCTTAAAAAACTTGACGCTGCTGTTCCTCTTGTGCAAGAACGCATGAACCTATTGGATGAAGCGCCAGATATGCTTGGTTTCTTATTTGCCAACGATGAGGATATTAAAATTCAAGATGATGCTATGAAAGGCATGCCTGAAAACTTAGCTGAAGTTCTTGATGCTGGTACCAAAGCACTTGAAAATGTTGATAAGTGGAATACTGATAACATCCAGCAAGCGCTGCGCAGCGCCCTTATCGAAGATATGGGATTAAAGCCTCGGCTAGCCTTTGGACCTTTCCGTACTGCGCTAAGTGGGCGCAGAATTTCACCACCATTGTTTGAATCAATGGAAATTCTTGGTAAAGACAGCACTCTGAACCGTATTCAGCAGTTTAAGGAAGCGAAAGCATAAAGGCTACTTAGATGTAACGTAGCAAGCATCGGTTTTGTATTCTAAGTACTTGTAACTGCATATTTTACTGCTGGTGTGATCGTCAGAGATTTCGCAATGAATTGAAAAAGCTGTAAAAACTCGGTACAGTTGTTTCTGTTGATATTTCAACATTGGCCTATGGTGTAATTGGCAACACATCGGTTTCTGGTACCGACATTCTAGGTTCGAGTCCTGGTAGGCCAGCCAAATACCCTCTAGATTTCAGCTTATACGGCTGGTCTAGGGGGTTACTTTGTATTTATTCAGAGCTCGGTTTAAGCCAAAAAAGTACTTCACGCCTTTTGGTTATCTTCGTGAGAAAAAGCTCACGGAGATAACCAAAAGTAGCGTACTAATTGAGATTTAAGGTGTCTGCCATCTCTGCTTGAGTATAGTTGAGATAGTTACTTTTTAAGCGAACGTTTGACAAAGGAAGAACCATGCAGTTTGGAATTTTCGGAATTGGTGATATCGCACCAGATCCCACAACAGGAATACCTCGTTCCGAAGCGCAACGTATCAAAGATATCGTCGCAATAGCCAAAGCTGCGGATGAAGCTGGATTAGATGTTTTTGCAACTGGAGAACACCATAATCCGCCTTTTGTTGTATCCTCTCCACCAGCATTACTTTCTTACATTGCCGCTGAAACTGAACGTATTATCTTATCAACTTCTGTGACTTTAATTACCACCAATGATCCTGTCAAGATTGCCGAAGATTATGCTTTTGTACAGCACCTTGCTGAAGGGCGTTTAGATCTGATGATTGGTCGTGGAAACACCGTGCCTGTTTACCCATGGTTTGGTCAAGATATTAGAAACGGTGTGCCACTTGCTTTGGAAAACTATAACTTACTCCACAAACTGTGGGCAGAAGATATCGTGGACTGGGAAGGTCACTTTCGCACTCCTTTGCAGGGCTTTACTTCTGTTCCGAGACCACTTGATGGTGTGCCTCCTTTTGTCTGGCATGGTGCTATTAGAACTCCTGAAGTAGCTGAGCAGGCAGCTTACTACGGAAATGGTTACTTTGCTAATAATATTTTGGCGCCAAACTTTCACTTTAAACCACTGGTTGAGCTTTATCGAAAACGGTATGAACATTATGGACACGGTAGAGCAGAAGATGCCATCGTAGGTTTGGGTGGACAAGCGTTCATTGCCAAAAAATCACAAGATGCATACAAACAATTTCGCCCATATTTTGAAAATTATCCTATGTTTAAAGGATTAACCCTAGAACAATATGCACAAGATACGCCACTTTCTGTTGGATCACCACAAGAAGTCATTGATAAGACTATGACTTTCCGTGAAGGCTTCGGTGATTATCAACGCCAACTCTGGCTACTTGATATTGGCACGATACCAGTAGAAATTGTCCTAGAACAAATTGAGCTACTTGCTAGTGAAGTAGTGCCAGTATTGCGTAAAGAAATGTCAAAACATCGTGCTGCAGGCATTCCAGATGCTCCAACTCATGAATCTTTGGTGCAAGAAAAATATGGTACTGCAGAACCGCGCCAAGCAAGGCCGCGCCCTAATAGTGGAGATAATACTTCTGGACCACTGCCTTACACGGACAGTGATCCAGATAATCCAGCACATATGCCGAGGTTCATATGAGTTTAGAAGAAGCACCATTCCGGCTTGTTGCACTGAGCGCAGGAACATCAGAGCCTTCAACAAGCAGAATGTTAGTGGATAGAGCAGCACAAGCCACTTCAACTCACTTGAAAGAAAGTGGGTGCAACATTTCAATAGCTGTTATAGAACTAGCGCCTATGGCAGCAGAGATTGCGCAAAGCTTAGTGACAGGCTTTCCACAGGAAAAAGTACAGCAGGCTATTGAAAAAGTAGCTCAAGCTGATGCAGTTATCGTGGCAACACCAGTTTATAAGGCAGGAATAAGTGGGCTCTTTAAGTCTTTTATTGATTTACTTGATAATGATTTGCTAGTGGCAAAACCAGTATTATTAACGGCAACAGCTGGAACTGCACGTCATGCCATGGTTATTGACGAACAAATGCGTCCACTCTTTGCTTTCTTGAGAACACTCACTGCACCAACTTCTGTATTTGCAGCCCCTGAAGACTGGGGATCAGCAGAACTTGGTCAAAGAATTGACAGAGCTGCCTTCGAAATGGCTACCTTAATTTCCTCACGTGTAGGCAGCACGATTGCTGAAAGTGGGTGGTCAAAATACCAGCATCAATTCGCAGGAAATGCTACCCGCTCAGAACGTACAAGTGAAGATACTGATTTCACTACAGATTTAATGAAATTGGCTCGTGGACAAAGCTTAAGTAGCCAAAGTTTCAAGAATAGTAAAGACAAGTAGTACTGGCTGAAAACTTTTGTTAGATAGGGAAGTTTAGTGTACTATTGAAACGTTGTTATTACAACAGCGAAGCTGTTGATAACTTACGGCCCCTTCGTCTAGCGGCCTAGGACGTCGCCCTCTCACGGCGGTAACACGGGTTCAAATCCCGTAGGGGTCACAACTAAGCCTCAACCCCCTTGTTTTTTAGGGTGTTGAGGTTATTATTTTGTGCACATGAGTGCTCTCGCATAGGAGAGTAGCTTGGATAGTTGTTGATACTTCATAAGTTACACTAAGGCTAGAGGAAACTATGAAGGGCTCGGTATGGAAGAACCACAACCTCATCTGCAATTAACAGCTGCGATGGTGGACACTGATAAAGCTATTATTATGGGTG
Organism: Micrococcaceae bacterium; assembly: GCA_047605865.1. Lineage (GTDB taxonomy): Bacteria > Actinomycetota > Actinomycetes > Actinomycetales > Micrococcaceae > JASGDC01. The sequence continues at coordinate 36,141 of JASGFC010000006.1, forward strand.
ATCCAGCACGTGTTGATACAATTTCTAAACTCATGGATGAGCCGAAAAATTTAGCATACAATCGTGAATTTAAATCAGTCGTTGGTAGTTACCAAGGTGAAAGAATCCTTGCTCTTTCAACAGGGGTTGGTGCACCTTCAGCAGGTATAGCTATTGAAGAGTTACACAATATTGGAATTAAAAGTATTATTCGTGTCGGTTCTGCAGGTGCATTACAAAAAAATATTCAACTAGGGGATTTAGTTATTGCGGAAGGCGTAGTACGCGATGATGGACTTACCGCAAAGTATGTACCAGAAATATATCCTGCTGTGCCTGCTTTTAAGCTCATGACCTTAGCTAGAAAGTTCGCTTCAGAAGCCCATTATGGAATCGTTCGTTCTCACGATGGCTTTTATATGGATGATGTTTCTGAGCAAGAAAAGTTCTGGTCTTTAAAGGGCGTACTTGCTGACGATATGGAATCCGGTGCTTTAATGGTTATTGGTAGACAACGCGGTCTAGATACTTTATCAATTCTAAACAATGTGGTGCTTTATCAAGGTGATTTATCTGAAGGGGTCAATGATTTAGTCTCTGGAGACAACGTTGTTGCCCAAGGTGAAGAAAAATCATTAAAGTTAGCGTTAAAAATTTTAAGCAGCATGTAAGCTAAACAGTTTATAAAAGGAGAAAACAATGGAAGCTGTGCAACAAAAAAACTGGCTTGCTAGTCAGCTTTTTTCTAATTGGAAAAGATTTGAAATCATTTATGTTATTGCCTTAATCTTGTTGCAAGTTGTGGTCTACCTTATTGCTCCAGATTCTATGATTGGAATGATTTCAGGTATTGCTGGAGTTCTTTGTCTTGTCTTTGGGATGAAAGGCCGTAAAATTACCTTTATTTTCGGTATTGTTCAAACCTTGGGTATGGCCTATATCGCATGGATTTCCCATGCTTACGGAGCTTTCATCATGGGACTTATTTACGTTATTTCACAACCTATTGGTTGGGTCATGTGGGGTAAAGATGAAGCAACCCATTCTTTGAAACCTCAAATCAAAAACTTACTTTTCGCAGGGTCATTTATTGCCTGGCTGATTGGGTGGTTTGTTTTAGCGCAGGTACATGGTCAACTACCTTACTTTGATTCTATTAACTTTGTAGTAAGCATGATTGCACAGGTTCTCTACATTCTAAAATACAAAGAGAACTGGTCATTGTGGATTATCGTGAACATTGCAAATCTACTGTACTGGTGCGCTTTGGTTTACCAAGATTTAACAGGTAAAACAAGTTCTGGCTCACTTGGTGCAAGCATGTCTCAAGTGGCACTCAACTTTGCGCTTTTGTTCAACTCAATTTATGCCAATAAAGTCTGGGCTAATGGTGAGGCAGATTATGAAGGTGGAATTGATAAGGAGCTCGCACAAAACCCTGAACATGAAGAACAGCTGATTTCGCCTAAATAACAGCTATTTTCGGCACATAAAAATATGTTAGGGTAGTTGTGTAATAAACCTATGGTTCGAAGTGGAGCTTATTGATGAAAATTTCTATTCCTAAAGAAGTAAAAAATCGTGAGTATCGCGTTGCTATAACTCCAGCAGGAGTTCATGAGTTAGTAGCTCAAGGGCATGATGTTTACATTGAAACTGGCGCTGGACTTGGCTCAAGTATCACTGATAAAGAGTATGAAGCTGAGGGTGCTAAAATTCTCGACACAGCTGATGAGACATGGGAAAAAGCAGATATGGTTCTTAAAGTGAAAGAACCAATCCCAGAAGAATACCATCGCCTGCGTGATGGTTTAATCCTCTTTACTTATCTGCATCTTGCTGCAGATAAAGCTTTAACTAAAGAACTCATGAAAAAAAACGTCCATGCTATTGCCTATGAGACCGTTGAAGGTGAAGATGGCTCGCTACCATTGCTAGCGCCAATGAGTATTGTTGCTGGTCGTTTATCTGCTCAAGTTGCTTCTTACACTTTGATGAAAGCTCAAGGTGGACGTGGAGTTCTTATGGGTGGTGTTCCTGGTACGCATCCAGCAAATGTTGTTGTCATTGGTGGTGGTGTTGCTGGAGAAAATGCTATATCAATGGCTGTAGGATTACACGCAAACGTTACAGTACTTGATACTAACGTAAGGCGTTTAGCTGAACTTGATCACCATTATGAAGGTCGTATTCAGACTATCGTGAGTAATAAGTTTGAGTTAGAACAAGCTGTATCAAATGCTGATGTGGTCATTGGCGCGGTTTTGGTAAAAGGGGCAAAAGCTCCAAAACTTGTCAGCAACGAGTTAGTTTCAAAAATGCAGTCTGGTAGTGTTTTGGTTGATATTGCTATTGATCAAGGTGGCTGTTTTGAAGATTCAAAGCCAACGACACATGATAATCCAACTTTTAAAGTGCATGACTCCGTGTTTTATTGTGTGGCCAATATGCCAGGAGCAGTTCCAAGGACCTCAACCTATGCGCTTACTAACGTTACTTTGCCCTACATTATTAAACTTGCGCATGATGGTTTAGATGCTTTAGATAAAGACCCATCACTTGCTAAAGGTCTTAACGTGAGTCAAGGTGTTATTACGTGTAAAGAGGTTGCTGAATCACACCCTGATCTTGTCGAGTGAGATGTGTTAACCTTAATAAAGAAGAGCCCTACGTAGCTGGTAGGGCTCTTCTTTATTGTGAAGAAAACTTACTGAACTGCTTTAACAGTTACCTCAATGTTTCCACGTGTTGCTTTAGAATATGGGCATAATTCATGAGCGCGATCAGCGAGCTGCTGAACAGTGTCAAGATCTTGACCAGGAATCTGGACAGTAAGGGCAGCATTCAATCCAAAACTTTCACCTTCTGGACCAATACCAACGGTGCATGTTACTACTGAATCACTGGTGTCAATGCCTTTTTCTTTACCTGCTAAGCCAAGTGCTCCTTGATAACAAGCGCCATAACCTACAGCAAATAGTTGTTCTGGGTTGGTAGCACCACCTGGACCGCCAAGTTCCTTTGGAGCTTGAAGATCAACATCTAGCAGTCCATCATCTGTTTTACCATGACCTTCACGCCCACCTGTAACGGTTGCGGTAGTGGTGTATTTTGGTGTAATTTTTGCAATGGTCATTATTCCTCCTACATCGAATTTAATAACCTTACTTCTCAAGTATAGGTAATCTTGCTGAAACTCTCTTGAAAGCTCTAGTCTAGGCTATGATAGTAACAAAGATGAGGAGAATACATGTCAGTTGCCCTTTTATTAGCAACGATTATTGGCTCGTTATTGATTACGATGTTGACTCATCGTTGGCGAGTCCATTCAGGCATCATTACCTTATTACTTGCTGCAGCATTATCCTTTCTACCTTTACATCAGCATATAGAGGTTGAGCCACACATTATTCTTGGTATTGTGATGCCGCCTTTGCTGTATTCAGCTGCATTGTCTTTTTCTATTTCTACCTTTTTTAAAAATATAAGACCCATTATTGGTATGGGAGTAGTTTTAGTGCTGGTCACCTGTGCTGTTGTGACGTGGCTAGCGCCAATGATAGATCCTACTATTAGCCTTGCTGGAGCCTTCGTATTAGCTGCTGTTGTTGCTCCTCCCGATGCTGTCACTATGGTTTCAGAAGAACGTACTGAAGGTATTCCACGAACTGTTACATCGGTGATTAAGGGAGAGTCCATCGTCAATGATGCAACAGCATTGGTGCTCTTTAGTGTTGCAATTGCAACGTTTACGCATCAGCAAAATTTCATCAAAAATCCGTTTTTATTTTTTGGGTATTCAAGTATCGTTGGCATTCTTATTGGGCTTGTTACTGGCTTTCTAGTGATTCTTACCCGGAGACGAATAGGGAATCCAACCATTGAGGTAGCCTTAAATATTGTTGTCCCTTTTGCGATATATCAAATTTCAGAATTTGTTCATGCATCAGGAGTTCTTGGTGTTATTACAGCTGGATTTTTAATCAGTACCATGACAACTCTTGACGGTCGTATGACGTCTCAAACAGCCTACAAGACACGCCTGATAGAAACTCGAGTGTGGCCAATCATTGAATTGCTTATAGAAAGTTTCCTTTTTGCTTACATTGGTTTTCAACTGCATTCTTCTATAGAAGCAGTCGGGGAAGCTACTGGACATTTAGTAGATAACGCACTTTTTGCTCTCGTTATCACAGTTCTTGTTATCGCAATTCGTTTTATATATGTTTATGTGCTTTTCAGTGCCATAAAAGGTAGAAACCAGTTAATTGAAAAACATCTTGAGAACTATAACAACAGAAAGCAAGATAACAGTACAGAAGTCTATCGTGGCCGCAAGGCAAGGAAAATGAAGGATGGCTACCCTACTGAACCGGCATTTAATCTCAAAGAGTGTTTTCTAGTTTCGTGGATGGGTATGCGCGGAATTGTAACTTTAGCCGCTGCAGCCTCAATTCCAGTTGCAGGCTTAGGGGCAGAAAGAACCAAAGAAGTAGCAATCATTCAGTTTACGGCTTTTACTGTTGCTAGTGTGACATTAATTTTCCAAGGTCTTACCTTGCCGTTGGTTGTTAAAGCATTAAATCTAGATTTAACAGCAGATCAGCAAGAAAAACAAAAAGATAGAGACATTATTAGTGATTCAGTGAAACACTTGGAAATAAACCCTCGTCAAGCAAAGCTAACTGATAAAAATTTTGATGATGCTAGATCTCGTATTACACAATATATGATTCATACAGATTTGACTGAAGAAGCAACGAGGGCAGCTATAGATCGTATTGATTTACAACAGGCTGCTTGGGAATCAAGAGCTAAGACTTATACAGCATTGGAAGAGAGTTTAGATGAATAATTCATATGTAGCCCTTTTACGTGGAATCAACGTTGGTGGAAATAGAAAAGTTCCTATGGCAGATTTGAAGAAACTGCTACAGGGCTTGGGATATCAAGATATTAGTACATACATCAACTCTGGTAATGCTTTTTTTACTGCCCAAAACGCTACAACGCAAGAACTTGAACAAAAAATTGAAGCAGCATTGGAGCAAGAGTTTGGTTTTGTAGTTGAAACAGCAGTGCTCTCCAAAGAAGAATATCTTCAGGAGCTTTCATCAGCTCCACAAGGGTGGGGAAAAGATAAAAATTCTAAAAGCAACGCTCTTTTTGTCCTTGAAGGAAACTTAGAAGAATTACTACAGAAAATTTGGGACACAAAACCAGATTCTGAACAAATTCATGCAGGGGATAGAGTAATTTTCTGGTCAATTCCGCTTAAAGATTTCAATGTATCAAGGCTGTCAAAGATTGTTGGAACCCAAGATTACAAAAAACTTACGATACGCAATGCAAATACTTTTTATAAAATTGCCGAGAAGTTTCAATAAGAAATATAGTGATTTTTAGCAGGCGACATTTAAGGGTAAAAAGCGTATATTAGGTATTAGTATAAATTTGCCGAACGAAAGTGAAACTATAGTGTTAATTCTTCATGGTGGGAAGCCACTTCAAGGAAAAATCACAGTCCGAGGTGCTAAAAATTTAGTTCCAAAAGCTATGGTTGCTTCACTTCTTGGAGATAAGCCTTCAACTCTGAGAAATGTACCTGAAATTAAGGACGTTGATGTTGTAACTTCATTATTAAATCTTCATGGTGTTGATATCACAAGAGATAAAGAAGCAGGCACTTTAATAATGGATCCAAGGAATGTTGAGGTTGCTGCTCAAAAAGATATCCAAGTACATGCCGGTGACTCAAGAATCCCTATTTTAATGTGTGGACCCTTGGTTCATGCTTTGGGAGAAGCTTTTATCCCAGATCTTGGCGGTTGTAAAATTGGGGATCGTCCCATTGACTACCACTTGGATGTATTGCGTAAATTTGGAGCTAAAGTAGAAAAGAGTAATCTCGGTATTCATATTTCAGCTCCCGATGGACTTCATGGAGCGAAAGTTAAGCTTCCGTACCCATCAGTTGGAGCTACTGAGCAGGTTTTGCTCAGTGCTACTAAAGCTCAGGGTATTACTGAACTTTCAGGCGCTGCTACTGAGCCTGAGATTATGGATTTGATTCTCATTCTTCAGAAAATGGGTGCACTCATATCTGTTTCTACTGACCGAACCATCCACATTGAAGGTGTTGAACGGTTGCACGGGTACAACCACTTTGCAATGCCAGATAGAAATGAAACAACTTCTTGGGCATCTGCAGCTTTGGCTACAAATGGTGATATTGAAATTGAAGGAGCAAAGCAACTTGATTTGATGGCTTTCCTCAATGCTTATCGTAAAATTGGTGGTGGTTTTGATGTCACGGAAAATGGCATGCGTTTTTTCAGAGAGCATCAAGATCTCAATTCTATTGTCCTTGAGACAGACGTCCACCCTGGATTCATGACAGATTGGCAACAGCCTTTAGTCGTTGCTCTAACTCAAGCAAATGGTGTTTCTATTGTCCATGAAACAGTCTACGAGAATCGTTTTGGTTTTACTCAAGCTTTGCGTGAAATGGGAGCCAATATTCAGGTTTATCGTGAGTGTCTTGGTGGAACGCCTTGTCGCTTTGGGCAAAGAAACTTCCATCATTCAGCGGTTATTTCTGGGCCAACTCCTCTTCATGGAAAAGATATTATTATTCCTGATTTGCGTGGCGGATTCTCGCACATTATTGCTGCCTTAACTGCTGAAGGTGAATCAAGAATTAGCGGTATTAAAATCATTAAACGTGGATATGAACGTTTCCCTGAAAAGCTTAAAGCTCTCGGCGTAGATTACAAGGTTACCAAGGATTAACCCCATGGCTTCTGATACCCACCAACATAGCAGTATGAAGAAACGTAATGCTGTATTTCGTAGCATAGCTACAATTGGTCGTGGAGTTTCTCATGTAGCAGTCAAACATCATTGGTCTGGTCTTGAAAATCTGCCTCAAGATGGAGCTTTTATTGTATGCCCTAATCACATGACGAATGCTGATCCAGTAGCTATTATGCATATGCTGTATTCCAATGGCTACACTGCACAATTTTTAGTTAAAGGTGCTTTATTTAAAAATAAAGCATTGGCATATATCCTCAATAAAGCGCAACAAATTCCAGTATATCGGGATTCTGACCCTTCAAAATCTTTAGAAGCCGCCAAGATTGCTATTAGCGAGGGTGGTGTTGTTGTGATGTACCCAGAAGGCACGTTTACCCGTGACCCGCAACGGTGGCCCATGAAAGGGAAAACAGGAGCTGCACGTCTTGCCCTTGAAACTGGTGTGCCTGTAGTTCCTATTGCGCATTGGGGTTTGCTAGATTTTATGCCAATCGGTACTGCAAAGGTATCTACTAAACGTCCAGATATCACTATTTTAGTAGGAAAACCACTTACTTTTGATGAATATCGTGGAAAAGAAATCACAAAGGAACTCCTTGATGAAGTGACAAATAAGATTATGGATGCCATCACTGAACTTCTTGAAGAACTTCGTGGCGAAAAAGCACCAGAGCATCGTTGGGATATGAAGGTGGATGGCGACACAATCATCAGTGATCAAGGAAAAATTGTGACTAAAGGCGTCAACAAGGATAGTTAGGTGTAGCAAGTGGTTAATGTTGTAGTTTTATTCGGTGGCCAATCTTCAGAACATGCTGTAAGTTGTGTTACGGCAACGAATGTTGTGGAAAATCTTAAGGCTGAAGGTTTTAATGTTTATCCTGTAGGAATCACTAAAGATGGCTACTGGACTTACGTTCCAACTGAAGATGTAAATTTCCAGTTTTCATCAGATAGTGGCACATTACCTGAAATTAAAAAAGGTCAATGGCATGTAAATCTTCCAGAAGATACTCTCAGTACAACGTGGACTCTCAGTGACGGAAAGCAGAGCAAAACCTTAGCTGATATTGATGTGGTTTTTCCTTTGCTCCATGGTCCTTATGGTGAAGATGGAACAGTCCAAGGAATGCTGGAATTATTACACATTCGCTATGTAGGATCAGGTGTACTTGCATCTGCAGCTGCCATGGAAAAGCACACAACAAAAGTATTAGCACAAGCTGCTGGTATTGAGGTAGCGCCTTGGGTCTTTATTTCAGAGAGAAGTTGGCGCCTTCATAAAGCAGAAATTCTGCAAGAGTGTAAAAAACTTCCCTTGCCACTTTTTGTTAAGCCAAGTCGTGCAGGTTCTTCGGTCGGTGTTACCAAAATCAAAAGCTATGATGAGCTTGAAGCAGCCATTGAAGAAGCCAGGAAACATGATCCTAAGGTTCTAGTGGAGCAAGCAATTGTTGGTCAAGAAATAGAATGCTCTGTTCTTGATGGGTATCCAGCACCGAAAGCTTCTTACCCAGCAGAAATTAAAATGTCAACTGGTGTTGAATTTTATGATTACGATGCCAAATACATCAATAGTGAAGATTCTCATGTTGAATGTCCTGCACAGATTTCTGAAGAAGCTACAGAACAGATACAGCAGTTAGCTTTGCGAGCTTTCGACGTACTTGACCTAGAAGGGCTAGCACGAGTAGATTTCTTCTATACAGCAGATGGTACTTTTGTTCTGAACGAAATCAACACATTACCTGGATTTACTGGTATCAGTGGCTACCCGTTGATGTGGAAAGTCAGCGGAATTCCTTATGGTAAGTTGCTTGCAACTCTTGTTGAACTTGCCATGGATAGGCCAGTAGGACTCCGGTAGCTAATAATGCAAAAGGTACTTTTAGCTCTTATGGCCGGAATTACTGCTGTATCATTGACCGCTTGTAGCGGTCCCTTAGCTTTTGACACGCTTGCGGTTGAGGCTGCACCAGATTCTAATAATCCTAATTGTGCAAAAATTATGCTAGCAATGCCAAAAAAGGTTTCAGATTTCAAACAACGAGAAACTACTAGCCAAGGCACAACCGCTTACGGAGATCCTTCAGTGCTTATCGTGCGTTGTGGTTTACCAGCGATTCAAGCTACTAGTGACCCTTGCGTGAGTGTTAACGATATAGATTGGATCTCAAAGCAAGATACAGAAAAGCCAGATACCTGGATTTTTACAAGTTATGGTAAAAGTCCAACAGTTGAAGTGCTTCTGGATAATACCAAGATTTCTTCCAGTGATGCTTTGGTCATTTTTAGCGATATCATGGAAAAAATGCCTAGTAATGGGCATAAGTGCCTTTCTGTTAAAGATGTGAGCTTGAACCAATGACCACAGTAGCTGAACTGACCGAGGCAGAAATCATTGAACTTTTACAAAAATATCTGCCTGGTAGTTCAGATATGGTTGAGCTTGGTATCGGAGATGATGCTGCTGTCTTAACCTTAAATTCTCGTACTCTTGTAACCAGCACAGATATGATGATTGAAGACCTAGATTTTCGGTTATCGTGGAGTGAAAGTAGTGGTTATAGTCAAGGTTGGAAAGCATTTGTACAAAATGCTGCCGATATTTTTTCTATGGGAGCTACCCCAACAGCAATGCTGTTAACTCTTGGTTTACCTCCATCAACAGATGTGGAGTACGTTAAAGGCATCGCACAAGGAATAACAGATTGTGCACAAAGAGAATATCAGCTTAAAGATTTTTCTGTCATTGGTGGGGACTTATCTGCTAGTGATAAGTTGATTATTTCAGTCACAATTTTTGGCGAACTTTTGGGGAACAAAGCACTTACTAGGTCAGGGGCAAAAGTAGGGGATGTGCTCTTACTTGCTGGTATTCCAGGTAAAGCTGCTTTGGGCTTAGCGCAACTAGAGGGCAAGTTCCCAGTTGAGCACTTGGATGCTCGTTCTTGGCAACTGCAGCCTCGTCCACCTTTTGAAGTAGTTCAAGATGTTGTTCATGATGCTACAGCCATGATTGATACTTCTGATGGGCTGTTAAAGGATGCTGCACGCATTGCCAGAGCAAGTGGAGTCTGTTTAGATATCAGTACAAAAAAATTAGAAGCAAGTCTGTTATTTTATGGTCAAGCTGCAACTTTACACGATACTGAGATTTTACACATGATGTTATCTGGTGGCGAAGATCATAATCTTCTTTTCACCATGCCAGCTGCAGCCGTACCACAGTGGGCTATTGATAAAAACTATGTTATTGGTTGTGTTCAGGCTGGTAAAGGCGTGAAAGTTGATGGACAAAGTGTCAAAGATGAGGGGTGGGAACATTTCATTTCTTGATGACAAACTCACCAAGTATCTTGGAGATAAATCTGCAAAGGCCTTTAAAACTAATTTTGGCTATACTACGGTTAAAGAGCTACTCAACCACTTCCCACGACGCTACGTTCAAAGAGGTGAACTTACTGCCCTTGATGAACTTCCACTTGATGAAGATGTTACCGTTGTTGCCACAGTAGTGAGCGTCAATACCCGTAGAATGCGCGCTCGTCGAGGAATCATCACAGAAGTGCTGCTTCACGGCGAAGATCAAACTGGACTTTTGAGCCTTACTTTCTTTAATCAATATGGTTTAGAAAATCGATTACCAGTAGGCGCTTTAGGGATGTTCTCTGGAAAGGTGAGTCAATACCAGGGGAAACTTACGCTTTCACACCCAGATTTTCAGCTCATTGATGAAGATGAAGATGTGGAAAAGCTTTCCACTCAACCAATGCCGCTATATCCAGCAAAGGCAAAATTAAGCAGTTGGATTATTCAACGTTCTATCAATGTGTTACTTGATACTATGCCAGCACATTTAGCTGACCCTTTAGACCAAAAGTTTAAGTTTCAACATAAACTTCTTTCTTTGCACGATGCATACATTGCTGTTCATCGTGGTGAAACTTTGAAGCAATGTTTAGCAGGGCAGCACCGCTTCCGCTTTGAGGAAGCTTTTTTAACTCAGCTAGCTTTAGTTAAACGTAAAGCAGATAATGCTCATCATCGTGCTACTAGCTATAAACCATATGCCGGCGGGTTAAAAACTGACTTTGATGAGAACTTACCTTTTAAGCTTACTGAGGAGCAGTTAAAAGTATCTGAAGAAATTGATCATGATTTGGCGCAAGAAGTACCTATGAATCGCCTGCTTCAAGGCGATGTGGGCTCTGGAAAAACCATCGTGGCTTTACGTGCAATGCTCAGCGTCATTGAAGCTGGCGGACAAGCTGTGCTACTTGCCCCAACTGAGGTTTTAGCTTCACAACATTTCCAATCTGTTTATTCTTTGCTCGGTGAGTTGAATTTTAAAGGTGTTTCTCTTGCTTTGTTAACAGGTTCTATGTCTGCCAAAGAAAAGAAGAACGTGCTACTTAATGTAGCTTCTGGGCAAACTAATCTTTTAGTTGCCACACATGCTGTGCTTTCTGAACAGGTAATGTTTGCTGATCTAGGGCTAGTTGTCATTGATGAGCAACATCGTTTTGGTGTGGATCAACGTGATGTGCTCCGGCAAAAAGGTCATGGGAAATATCCACATGTACTTGTCATGACTGCAACGCCAATACCAAGGTCTGTTGCCATGACAATGTTTGGAGATTTAGAGATTTCTACGCTCAAAGGATTGCCTGCAGGTAGAGCTCCTATTGCAACTCATGTAGTTAATTTGACACAGAAACCACATTGGGCAACTCGTATCATTGAGCGAATGCAAGAAGACCTTAATCAAGGCCATCAAGTGTATGTTGTCTGTTCTCGAATTGGCGATGAAGAAACTTCCAGTGATCGGTACTCAGTATTGGATTTTACTGAGGTGCTGTCGCAGAATCTGCCTCATGCTAGCGTTGCCATGTTGCATTCTAGATTAGACACAGACATCAAAGATCGCACGATGGCACAGTTTGTTGCTGGAAAGGTAGATGTCTTGGTATCTACAACCATCATTGAAGTAGGCGTTGACGTAGCTAATGCCACCATGATGGTGATTATGGATGCAGATAGCTTTGGTGTATCCCAATTACATCAATTACGAGGCAGAATTGGCCGTGGCAGATTGCCTGGTTTGTGTCTTTTAGTGACTCGAGTGGAACCTGGACATGAAAGCTTAGAAAGATTAAAAGCTGTTGAAAGCACAACGGATGGTTTTAAACTTTCATTACTGGACCTTGAGTTAAGGCGTGAAGGTGATGTTTTAAGTGCACAACAATCAGGGGGAGCCAAAACGTTAAAACTGCTTAAGGTAACTCAACACACTAAACTCTTAGAGGAAGCAAGAGAAGCTGCTCAAGAACTGATTGATGAAGATCCAACTTTAGAACACCATCGAGCCTTAACAGTGGCTTTAGCAGAATTTCTAGATTCTGACACAGAAGAGTACTTGGAGAAAAGCTGATGCGCATTATTTCAGGAACTGCTGGAGGTTTTCGGCTTAAAACTTTGTCAGGACCACATACCAGACCGACAACAGATAAAGTGAAAGAAGCACTTTTTTCAAAACTTTCTAGCTATAACATGCTAGTTGATGCAGTTGTCGTTGATCTTTTTGCCGGTTCTGGCGCACTTGGTTTAGAAGCTGCTAGTAGGGGAGCAAAGCGCGTGGATTTTGTTGAAAAAAACCACGCTGCTGCAAGTATTGTTCAGCATAATATTGACAGTGTTTCTCACAACGTAGAAACTGAGCTTACTCTTTATGAGCAGAGTGCTTTATCTTTTTTGAAGACAGCACAGGGCAGTTACGATCTTATGTTTATAGATCCGCCTTATCAAGAGCAAAATCTTAAAAAGTATTTAGAAGCAACAACCCCATTGCTTGAAACTCATTCTTTGCTTGTTGTTGAGCGTTCGGTACGTTCTAGAGAGCTCATTATCCCTAATGATTTGAAAGTACTTGAAGTAAAAAAATATGGTGAAACAGAGTTGGTCTTTCTTGAATTAAAAGTTTGAACCTTCCTTATAAAGGGGTTTTTGTTTTTTAGATAAAGTGATAGAAAATGAGAGAGAACAATATGTTGTACAAAATTTTAGCGCGCAAAGGAACTTCACGATGACTCACGTAGTATGCCCAGGATCCTTCGATCCAATGCATAAAGGCCACTTAGACGTTGTTGAGCGTGCTGCAAAACTTTTTGATACAGTAACGGTACTTGTTGCTACAAATACGAATAAAAAGTATCTATTTAGCCTAGATGAACGTGTATCTTTGTGCAAAAAATACGTTGGAGACTTAGATAACGTCACAGTAGATGTTTTGGGTAATTCTTTGTTAGCAGATTATTGCAAAGAGCACGATGCAGCTTTGGTTAAAGGTGTTCGCAATGGTTCAGATTTTGAATATGAAGTACCGATGTCCACCATCAATGCAGAACTTTCTGGTGTTGAAACCGTATTTTTAGCCAGCGCAGCAGATGTTATTCATATTTCTTCGACTATCGTCAAAGAAGTTAATTACTTTGGTGGAGATGTGTCTTCAATGGTAAATAGTGCTACAGTTCAAGCTTTAGAATCAAAGCGTTAATCCTCTTTGTTTGTACAACACCACTGGACTACTACGTAGAATTATGTGTATACTCAAATAGAGTTAATGTATCTATTTGGTAACTATAGATTATTCCAAGAGTATAGCGAGCATTCTGCTGTTATACTTGGTGTATTGTAATCTTAGTTGATTTTTAACACCACCAAACGTAATTTAAGGGGCATACTACGTGATTAAAAAGGGTAATACACTTACCACTATTAGCGTCTTGGCTACGCTTTCCACTGGAGTTCCAGCTGTTGCTGATACTCTTGTGCAACCCCAAATTTCAAATGATTATACGCAGGCCAACACCGGACAAACTAGTACTGGGCTTAATGCTACTTCTCCTTTGCAAAACACTAGTACAAACTCTACAGTTCCTGCTACCTCTGGTACCACCAGTTCAACAGCAGGTACTCAAGCTACCCAACAACAGAACACTCCTGCAACTACTAGCGCTACTAATCAGCAGACGCAGTCAACAACTTCTAATCAACCGTTGCAAAATACTGCTACTCAAGCGCAGCCAACAACTTCTCCACAGACTTCCTCTACAACGCAAACTACTACATCACAAGCTACCACTAGTCTTTTAACTTGTTATCAGTATCACCTTGTTAATGGCGAGCTTCAATATACCTCTAATGTTCGGTATCAATGCCTTACTGGAGAAACTTCTGCAACTCCTCTTGAGATGCTCAATAACCCTGTTGCTATGAGTAGCTTGCCAACTACAGCTTTCACTGCTGAGGATATACAAACATCGTCAAGTATTGTAGATTCTACTTCTTCTTCTACAACAGTCGATACAGAAGAAATTGAAAATGCTACGAAAGATGGAAAACTCCTTGAAGATAAAGTAGGAAAAGGGGATGATTACCCTTTTAAAGTTTCTGGTTGTGAAAATGCAGTCAGTGGCACACTTATAGCTGAGTCTTCACCTTTAGGTACTTGGGTTTGCCAGTGTACAGACTTCGTGCTGTGGCGTTTGAACCAAGCTGCTGGTGGAGATGAAGATAACATTAAGTTCAAGAATACAAATTCAGAACTTTATGCCTATGATTTCCCTAAAGCTTACAAAAATTATGAACAAGATACATCTCCTCGTGTAGGTGACGTTGCTGTTAAACTTGCTAACAGTAAGGGTGCTGGTGAGATGGGTCACGTTGCCTATGTCGTTAAGGTAGATAAAACCGAGAAGACTGTTACAGTTGAGCAGTACAACACTCCTACTGAGTCAAACAATAATACTGGTTTGTCTTATTCAGAAGATGAGTACTCTATCGATGACTTTGACACTTACATCCATTTTGGCAAAAAAGCTGACGGTGAAGAAGAAACAGATTCTAGTGATAGCGATAGTTCTACTAGCACTGATACATCTACGTCTGATTCTTCTGATAGTTCCTCTGCGCCAGTTACTGAAAGTGGTTCTGTGTGGGATACTTTGGCTCAATGTGAATCAAGTGGCGATTGGTCTATTAACACCGGTAATGGCTTCTACGGTGGTCTTCAGTTTACAGCAGAAACTTGGAGTGAATTCGGTGGAGAGAAATATGCGGCTTCAGCCGAGCAAGCTACTCGTGATGAGCAGATTGATATTGCTAAGAAAGTTCAAGCTGCACAAGGCTGGAACGCTTGGCCAGCTTGTTCTGCAAAGCTAGCTCTGAGCTAGTAGTTTTCTTAACACTAGAACAAACACCTGTAATCCTAGTACACTAGTAGTGGGAGAAGTTTAATTTTTCTCACGTACTTCTTTAAAGGATTACCCATGATGAAGTGTAGTGTATTAGCAGTAGGCTTGGGTATCGTGAGTTCTTTTACAATACCTATACCAGCGTTGGGTGATCTTACTATTGATTCGAGCGATGAAGATAATCCATTGATTCAAGCACTAGAGTTAAGACAAAAAAGAGAAGAACAAAAGCTTCAAAATATTTTTCACATACATCATGATGTTGTTCTTGAGCCTCAAATACCTGATACTCCAACTGCTAAAACAACTCCTAACACTACAGCAACGCACAAAGCAACCGCTACAGCTAAAGCTGTAGCTACTGTTCCTGGCCATGGAGATGATTACCCTTATAAGACATCGGCTTGTGTTAATGCACCAGAAGGAAGGGTTGTTGTGCAAGAATCTCCTCTGGGTACCTATATATGTCAGTGTACTGATTTCGTGTTGTGGCGTTTGAATCAAGCTGCAGGTGGAGATAGTAAGAATATTAAGTTTGTTAAGCCTAAGACATCGTTGAATGCCTATAATTTCCCTGGAGCTTTTGCAAATCATAAGCAAGATTCAGAACCACAACTTGGTGATGTCGCTGTCATGTTCCCAGGTAGTAATGGTGCTACAAGCGCTGGGCATGTTGCGTATGTGGTCGCTGTGAATAAGTCAAAAGGTACAGTAACTGTTGAGCAGTACAATTGGGCAACAACTGAGAATAAAATGACTGGTCTATCTTATTCAAAGGTTGAGCATCCAAAAAATTATTACAGCACCTATATACATTTTGGTCTTCATCCTAAATCTTAGTGAACTTGCATCCTGTTTTAATTCACTTCTAGTTCGTTTGCAGTTAACAGTATCGTATACTTGAAGCAATGAGTAACTTTATCTTTGATGTTTCAGATTTACGAAAAAACGTTGGTACAACGTTTGAGGAAACAAAGCGGCTTCATGCCAACTCTGATATGGGTAACCCAATTATCTCTATTAAAGAAGGTTCTCCTATGAACCTGAATGTTGAGCTGGATTCGGTAACAGAAGGCATTTTTGCACAGTTTGTCCTACAAGCAGTTGCTAGTGGTGAATGTTCGCGATGCCTTGATCCACTGAAACAAACTACTGAAGCTTCAGGAAATGCTATGTTTGAGTATCATGCCCAGGAGCAAGATGATGAGCAATATCTTGTTATAGATGATACAATTGACCTTGAACCTCTCGTGCGGGATACAGTAGTTACTCAACTTGCCTTTAATCCTGTATGCAAAGATGATTGTCTAGGTTTATGCTCAAGCTGCGGTTTCCGCATGGAAGAAGACCCGCAACATCATCATGAGGTAAAAGATCCACGTTGGTCGGCATTAGAGGGTTTGATCAACAACGAAAACAAGACTGAAGAGGACTAATTGTGGCTGTTCCAAAGCGTAAAATGTCTCGTTCTAACACTCGTTCACGCCGTTCACAGTGGAAAGCAAGCGCTCCAAAGCTTGTAAAGACTGTTGAAAATGGTCAGACTGTATACAGTCGACCACACCAGGCAAAAGTTGTAGAAGATTCTGCTGGCACCCCATTGTATCTTGAATACAAAGGCCGTAAAGTAGCTGACATCTAAGCTCGTTACTTCGTAGAGCGTATGACACAAAAACTTTTGAAGCGTCTTGGGGTAGATATTGATCCTGAGACGCTTTCTCTTGCCTTAACACACCGATCCTACTCTTATGAACACGGTGGAATCCCTCACAATGAACGTCTAGAGTTTCTTGGGGACTCTGTTCTTGGACTTTCCGTCACAGATCGGCTTTATCGTTCTTTCCCAGACTTAGCTGAAGGTGAACTAGCTAAGCGTAGATCTGCGGTTGTCAGTACTCAAGCTTTGGCTCAGATTGCCAAAGGAATTGATTTAGGCGAAAATATCAAGCTTGGTAAAGGCGAAGAAATGACTGACGGACGGCAAAAAGCATCAATTCTAGCTGACACCATGGAAGCTGTTATAGGAGCAGCTTATTTAAGCTGTGGGCCTGAAAAAGCTAAGGAATTAGTACTTCGCCTGACTCAACCTTTAATTGAAAATACGGAGCATCTCATGGCTTCGCTTGACTGGAAAACCAGTATTCAAGAATTTGCAAGCTCTCAACAGCTTGGAGAAGTTGATTACCACATTAAATCCACTGGACCTGATCATGCAAAAGCCTATGAGGCTGAAATATTTATAGCTGGTAAAAAAATCGCTACTGGTTCCGGTAGTTCTAAAAAAGAAGCTGAAAAAAATGCAGCTCAAGATGCCTGGAAACTTCTCAATAAAGATACAGAAACACAAAACTAATTCATGCCAGAACTTCCTGAAGTCGAAACAATTAGACGTGGATTAGAACCTTGGGTTTTAAATCAGACTATCGCTGCAGTACAAATCCTAGATCAACGTTCTTTGAAAAGGCATGAAACCCCTGATTTCTCACACTTCCTTAAAGGTAAAACAATTGAAGGTGCACATAGGCGTGGAAAATATTTATGGCTGACTTTTAAACAGCAGAGTATTGCATTAGTAATTCATTTAGGCATGAGTGGACAACTTCTAATCCAAGCACCAGATAAAGCTATTAGTAAACATACGAAGATTATCTTGAGTTTAAGTAACAAGAAGCAATTACGTTTTGTTGATCAACGAATTTTTGGTGGCATGTTTCTTGATCAACTTCAGCAGGGTATTCCATGCAAAATACTGCACATTGCAGCAGACCCTTTAGCAAAGGGTTTTACTCCTCCTCAGGCTAAAAATAGAGCTATTAAGAGGCTACTACTAGACCAGTCTTGGGTCTCTGGGATTGGTAATATTTATGCAGATGAATCCTTGTGGCGTGCCGGTATTAATTACAATACACCAGCCACGATGATTCCAGAAGACTCCTATAAAAAACTATGGGAAGCCATAAAAGAAGTACTTCAAGAAGCTATAAGTGCAGGTGGAACAAGTTTTGATGAACTTTATGTGAAAGTTAATGGAAACTCAGGATATTTTGACAGGAAACTCAATGTTTATGGCAGAGAAGATAGTGCGTGCGCTCATTGTGGAACAGCAATCGTGCGCGAAAAATTTATGAATCGTTCATCTTTCTTCTGTCCTCAATGTCAAAAGTAAAGTTTTTAGAGTACAAATCATGGAATAATAAGAAACATGCATGAACTTCAACATCTTTTACCAGAAATTATTACTGCCCTCACTGCTTTAGTTGCCGGTGGTGGTGGCTACGCATGGTGGCGTTCCTCAAGTAAAAAGGAAGAATATCGTGAAGATGGCTCAACGCTTGTCGAGGAACGCCCAAATGCTCAAGAAGCTGAATCAACAGGGCAGGGTATTGCACAAGAGCAGCAAGTTGAAGAGAAAAAGCCTCTTAGGCGGCTCTACGATTCTCCAGAACGGCTGGATACTCGACTAAAAAGATTACGTTATCGTCTTTCACGTTCCAATAGCGTTCTTGGAAAAGGACTTTTAGCTCTCTTATCTTCAGATAAAATTACCGAAGATACTTGGGATGAGCTAGAAGAGAGCCTCTTATTGGCAGATGTGGGCGCTGATTCAAGTATTGAACTTGTTGATGGACTTCGCGAACAAGTCAGGGTTGAAGGAATAGAAAATCCGGAAGAACTACGTGGCATGCTGAAAACAGCACTGGTAAATTTAATTGACCCAAACTTGGATCGTTCACTCAAAATTGAAGGGCACCCAGCTGTTGTTTTAGTTGTAGGTGTTAACGGCGTTGGTAAAACTACAACAGTAGGTAAGCTAGCTAGAATTTACGTTGCAGAAAATAAAAAAGTACTCTTAGGTGCAGCTGACACTTTCCGTGCTGCTGCAGCTCAGCAACTAACAACGTGGGGTCAACGAGTTGGCGTTGAAACAGTAACATCTATTAAAGAGCAAGGTGGCGATCCTGCTGCAGTAGCCTTTGAAACAGTTAAACGTGGTAAAGAAGAAGGCGATGATGTAGTGCTTATTGATACTGCCGGACGCTTGCAAAATAAAACTGGTTTGATGGATGAGCTTGGCAAATTAAAACGAGTCATTGAAAAACAATCTGAACTAGATGAGGTCTTATTAGTCCTTGATGCAACTACAGGTCAAAATGGTTTAACTCAAGCGAAAGTCTTTGCTGAAGTAGTTAATATTACTGGTATTGTGCTCACTAAGATGGATGGCACTGCAAAGGGCGGTATTGTGATACCAATTCAACGTGAGTTAGGGGTTCCAGTGAAATTAATTGGTTTAGGTGAGGGGCCAGATGATCTTGCCCCATTTGATCCAGAAAGCTTCGTGGACGCAATCTTAGAGCAGTAGTTTTGATATTCTAGAGGTACTATGTTTAATTCTTTATCTGATCGCTTAACCAGCACTTTTAAAAACCTTCGTGGTAAGGGAAAATTAACCGAAGCTGACATTGACGGTACAGCACGAGAGATACGCCGCGCCCTTCTTGATGCCGATGTTGCTGTCCCAGTTGTTCGCGCTTTCATCGCCGATGTTAAAGAACGTGCCTTGGGCGAAGAAGTTTCAAAAGCTTTGAATCCTGGTCAACAGGTAGTGCAAATTGTCAATGAAGAACTTGTCAAAGTGCTCGGTGGTAAGACTCGAAGAGTACAGTACTCCAAAAACCCACCAACAGTCATTATGCTTGCAGGTTTGCAAGGTGCTGGTAAAACCACACTCGCTGGAAAACTAGCACACTATTTCAAGCAACAAGGGCACGCACCGCTTTTGGTTGCCTGTGACCTGCAGCGTCCCAACGCTGTTACGCAGCTTCGTGTTGTAGGTGAGCGTGCAAAAGTTGACGTATATGCGCCACATCCTGGAACAACAAGTGAGTTTGAAATTAACCATGATGGTAATCCGGTAGAAGTCGCAGAAGATGCCATCGAAATTGCCAAACTTAAACATTATGACGTTGTTATCGTCGATACGGCAGGCCGTTTGGGTATTGATGAAGTCCTTATGAAACAGGCAGCTGATATTCGTAATGCCATTGACCCAGATGAAGTACTTTTTGTTATTGACTCCATGATTGGTCAAGATGCTGTCAATACTGCCAATGCATTCCAAGAAGGTGTGGATTTTACTGGTGTAGTTCTAACTAAACTTGACGGTGATGCTCGCGGTGGTGCTGCTCTATCTGTGGCTTCTGTTACTGGAAAACCAATTATGTTTGCCTCAACAGGTGAAAAACTAGAAGATTTTGAAGTTTTCCATCCTGATCGAATGGCTTCTCGTATTTTGGATATGGGCGATATCCTTACTCTTATTGAGAAAGCACAAAGCAAATTCGATGCCGATGAAGCTGCCAGAATGGCAGATAAATTTGCTAAACAAGAAGATTTTGACCTTGAAGATTTCTTGAGCCAGATGCAGCAGATTAAAAAGATGGGTTCTCTCAAGAAAATCATCGGCATGATGCCTGGCGCTGCTGGTATGAAAGAGCAACTAGACCAATTTGATGAACGTGAGATGGATAGAGTTGAAGCCATCGTTCGTTCGATGACTCCTCAAGAGCGTCGTCAACCTAAGTTGATTAACGGTTCTCGCCGAGCTCGTATTGCAAAAGGTTCTGGTGTAACTGTATCTGAGGTGAATCAGTTGATGGAACGCTTTGGCCAAGCTCAGAAGATGATGCGTTCGATGGCTAAAGGTGGTGGAATGCCAGGTGTTCAAGGTATGGGGTCTATGCCTGGTGGTGGAAGCAAGAAATCTAAAGCTAAAGCTAAGAAGGGTAAAAAGAAGCCTAAATACAATAACCCAGCTAAACAAGCTGCTTGGGAAAAAGAACAAGCAGCCAAGCGCGAAGCCGCAGCTCAACAACAATCTGGTGCTGCTTTTGGTATGCCACAAGATATTCCTGAAGATTTCGATCCAAGCAGCTTAAAATTGCCAAAAGGTTTCGGCGGTATGTTCAAATAACATCGTGATGTAGCTAATTAAATGAATCTGACATCATAGCTATTCTGCGTTACAATGAATAAGAACTCTTTTCATGTAAACCCTCTCACTTTGCATGAAAGTGACCATCGGAAATTTTGAATATTTGCCCCACAAATGTTCATTAGACCCAACACTTAAAAGAAATAGGAGAGTCCACCAACGTGGCAGTTAAAATTCGTTTAAAGCGTATTGGTAAGAAAAAAGCACCTTTCTACCGTGTAGTAATTATGGATTCACGTAATAAGCGTGATGGCCGTGCTATTGAAGAAATCGGTACATACAATCCGATGCCTGATCCTTCAGTGATTGACATCGATTCTGATCGTGTACAGTACTGGCTTGGTGTAGGAGCTCAGCCTACCGAAGCTGCTGCTGCACTTCTTAAAGTTACTGGAGATCTTCAAAAATTTAAAGGTGAAGAAGGCGCAGAAGGCACTTACAAGACTGCAAAAGAAAAAGAAGCTTTTGTTGCACCAAGTAAAGGTTCAGTCATTGTAGATAAAGATGAAGATGAAGATAAGTCTGAATCTACTGAAACTGATGATACTGAATCTACAGATTCAGACTCAACTGAAGATACAGATACTGATTCGACTGTAGCCACAGACGTTGAAGCTACTGAAGAAGTAGCTTCAACTGATTCAGATGAAAAGAATGCAGATAATACTGAGAATGCGTCTGCTGATACAGATGATGAAGCTGGAAAACCAGCTAAGGCTTCTAAAGATTCTGATGCCGATGATTCTGCTTCTACTACAGATTCTGAAGAAACTAACTCAGACTTGACTGTAGCTACAGACGTTGACTCAACTGAAGATACAGATACTGAAGAAGTAGCTTCAACTGATTCAGATGAAAAGAATGCAGATAATACTGAGAATGCGTCTGCTGATACAGATGATGAAGCTGGAAAACCAGCTAAGGCTTCTAAAGATTCTGATGCAGATGATTCTGAAGAAACAGAAGAAAGTAAGTAATTATGCTTTCTGAAGCACTAGAGCATTTAGTAAAAGGTATTGTCGAAAATCCTGACGATGTACATGTTAATAGTCGAACAGGACGCCGAGGAGAAACGCTTACCATTAGTGTTAATCCTGAAGATTTAGGTCGAGTTATCGGTAGGCAAGGACGCATTGCAACGGCGCTGCGCACAGTCATTAACGCACTTGCTCCAGGCCAAAATGTTCGTGTAGATGTTTTGGAAACCGATGGTGGACGTCATCGTTAAGCTTTTATGAGAATGTGGCTCTGCTTGAACAGGGCCACATTTTTATATGGTATTCATTGCTTTACTGCTTTAAAAAACAGAAAATAAGGGTATGAAAGTTAAAATAGCGCGTATTGGCAAGCCTCATGGTGTTCGTGGAGAAGTGACTGCACAGCTGTTTACTGACCAGCCTGAGCAACGTTTCAGTAAAGGTACAGTCATTGAAACCAGCAAAGATTCTACTCTTACTGTTAAAGGGCATCGTTGGAATAAAGATAGAATTCTTCTCAGTTTTGAAGAGATTAACAATCGTAATCAAGCCGAAGAGATGCGTAATATTCTTCTTTTTGCTGAGGCTGTTGCTGCAGAAGCAAATGATGATGCTTGGTATCCTCATGAAATAGAGGGTCTAGATGTGGAGTATCAAGGAAAAAAAATTGGAACTGTCCAGCATATGGAAGTTCGTGAAGCTCAAGATTTACTCACCATTGAATTAGAAGATCACAGAGAAGCGCTGGTGCCTTTTGTTGAAGAAATCGTGCCTGTGGTTGATATAGAACAGGGCAAGATAGAAATTACACCTCCGCAGGGATTACTTGATGAAAATTGATATTATTAGTATTTTTCCTGAGTACTTGAATGGATTAAACCTTTCCTTGATTGGCAAAGCCCAACAGGACGAATTGCTAGCAATTAAGACTCATCAATTAAGAGATTTTGCGCTAGATAAGCATAAAACTGTTGATGATACACCATATGGTGGTGGAGCGGGTATGGTCATGAAAGCTGAACCTTGGGCTTTAGCTTTGGAAAACATCTTAGAGCATAAACCAGCCAAGTTAAAGCCTACACTCATCGTGCCATCACCTGCTGGAAAGTTATTTAATCAAGCAAAAGCTGAAGAACTTTCACACAGAGACCATCTCATTTTTGCTTGTGGGCGCTATGAGGGCATTGACGAGCGTGTTTTTGAATGGGCTAAAGATTATTGTGAGGTTGAGCTACTGAGCCTTGGAGATTATGTATTAAATGGTGGGGAAGTAGCTTCAATGGCAATGATTGAAGCTATTGTACGTTTAATACCAGGTGTTCTGGGAAATCCGGAATCATTAGTTGAGGAGTCTCACAACGATGGTCTTCTTGAATATGCAGTTTATACCAAACCATCTTCGTGGCGTGGTCTAGGAGTTCCAGAAGAACTTTTGAGTGGGCATCATGCAAAAATTGAAAATTATCGTAGACAGCAGCAACTTAAAAGAACGCAAGAGCGTCGTCCGGATCTGCTTCATTAAAGTCTGACTGAGAACAAATAAGCTTCAAAGATTCCTGATAACATCAGTGCTTACAGTTGGAAATTTTTCCGTGGCTGTGGCACAATATTACTTGTATGTTTTCTAGGCTATTCAGCTGCCGTGGGGGTTTGTTCAGCTAATGGAAAACATGGCAGTTAGTCCCAAAGTGATTAACTGAAAGGACATACAAAGTTGCTATAAGACAACTTGTTACTTAAGGCCTTTAAGGACCTGCGGCGTTAAAGGAAAAATGATATGCGTACTCTTGATTTCGTAGATGAATCATCACTTCGTAGTGATATCCCTGAATTCCGCCCTGGTGATACTGTAAAAGTTCACGTTAAGGTTGTGGAAGGAAACCGTTCTCGTATTCAGGTTTTCCAAGGCCATGTTATTGCTCGTCAAGGTGATGGTCTTCGTGAAACTTTTACTGTTCGTAAAGTTAGTTTCGGTGTAGGTGTTGAACGTACTTTCCCAGTACATTCACCTATTATTGACAAAATTGAAGTTGCAGCACATGGTGACGTCCGTCGTGCCAAGCTATATTACTTGCGTGATCTTCGTGGTAAAGCTGCAAAAATTCGTGAGAAGCAAGAAGATGTTGCTGCTGCAAAAGCAAAGAAAGCTCAACACACTGTAGCTAAGAAAGCTGATTCTTCTCAGGATGAAGATGTTGCTGAGACTCCACAAAAATCTCAAGCTACACAAACAGCTACAGTGCAAGATGCACCAGCTGAAGCTACTGAAACTGAAGAGAACTAACGTTCACTGATGCTTTTAGAACGTCAGGGTAGTAAACCTTGGCGTTCTTTTTGTGTTTTCTTACTTGGTGTTGCCATTGCTTTTTGCGCTCGATATATCTTTACCCATACTTTTTATATTCCTAGTAGTTCAATGGAACCAACGGTTTCAGAAGGGCAACGTGTATGGATTAGCCCAAGTGCGAAACAATACAAAAGGGGCGATATTATCGTGTTTAAATCTAGTGTTGATTTTGATAATGGCGGAACTCCTTCTCGAAGTAGTAGCAATGCCTTCCTGCAGTGGTTAGGTTTTGAAAAGAGAAACAATCAGTATCTCAAACGTATCATTGGGGTTGGTGGCGATAAAATTTCCTGTGATGCTATTGGCAAACAAATGACTTTGAATGGGCAAGTTGTTAGTGAACCTTACCTTGAACCCAGTAAAGAACTCTGTCAATCAGTTTTCCACGTAGAAGTACCTTCTGATCATTATTGGGTCGAAGGAGATAACAGAGATCACTCCTCAGATTCTCGCTCGCATTTAGGGAGTCCAGGTGGTGGTTTTATCGATCAAGACGATGTCATTGGTCAAGCTCAAAGGATCATTTTTCCTTTAAGTCAGCAAAAGAAACTATAACAGCTAGAATGGAACTATGACAGAGAAAATAGACCTTGAAGAACAGTACGAAACACGTAAAAGTAAGCGTAAAAAAGAAGAAGCCACTGGACTTTGGGGCTTTATCAAAGACTTTGTTCCAACCTTAATTGTGGCCTTTGCTGTCATGTCTTTGATTACTCACTTCTTGGTTAGACCTTTCATGATTCCATCTGGTTCTATGGAGCAGACTCTGAACATCAATGATCGTATTTTAGTAGATAAACTGCACTCTGGGCAGTCACACCTTCAACGTGGCGATGTTGTAGTTTTCAAGCGTCCTGATGGATGGGTGGAAGAGACCCAAGAAAATAGAAATCCAGTCAAAGATTCACTCAAAACTGTTGGTAGTTGGATTGGTGTAACTACTGCTCCTGGTGAGAGCTTCCTTGTTAAGCGTATTATTGGAATGCCTGGAGATCATGTTAAAACAGATGGAACAACGGTAACGGTCAACGGTAAAGCTTTGAGTGAGCCGTATCTTTTCCCTGGCAACGATGGTTCGGATGTCCCATTTGATGTGACAGTGCCTCAAGGACAAATTTGGGTCATGGGAGATCATCGCTCTAATTCTGCTGATTCACGATACCACATGAATGATCCTTCAAAGGGCTTCGTGCCTATATCAGATGTGCAAGGTAAGGCTTTTTTTAAGATGTATCCTTTCACCAAAATGGGGAGCGTATCTGATCAGCAACAAACATTCTCTGGAATTCCGGCAGCCAGCTCTTCATAATGGTAGATAGCACTCTTGAAAATTCTTATTTCTCCAAGGGTTATCATGCCGTTGCTGGAATGGATGAAGTTGGTCGTGGTTGTCTAGCTGGCCCTGTTATGGTGGGTGTTACGGTATTACTTCACGATAAACCAGTACAGTTGAAAGGTTTAAAAGATAGTAAAGAGCTAACGCCTAAGAAACGTGAAATTCTTTTTCCAAAAATTAAGCAAGAACTTTATTGTGCTGTTGGTGAAGCCAGTGCTGAAGAAATTGACCAGTTTGGTATCGTTCATTGCCTTGGGCTTGCTGGTTCTCGTGCCTTAAATCTTTTAAAGATTGTGCCAGATGAAATTATTCTTGATGGTACTCATAATTGGTTACATACTTTTACAACTATTCCTGTTGATGTGCAGCTTAAAGCCGATACACGATGTACAACAGTAGCTGCAGCTTCAATTATCGCTAAGGTCACAAGGGATCAGCGCATGGTTGATCTTGCTTATTCTTTCCCTGATTATGCGTGGGAGAAAAATAAGGGCTATGGTACTGTTGCACACCGTGCTGCTATTAGAGAATTTGGAACCACTGACTACCATCGTAAAACGTGGAAGTTGCTATAACTAACTTCCTCCACCTATAGAGAGCTAACAGTCTTTCTGCACAAATTTTGCTAATACTAATAATTTGGACTCTTCCTATACAACAATGGTGAGGTAGGAGGAAAGATGAACAAACAAGAACTTGGAAAATATGGTGAAAATATAGCTGTTGCATACCTAGAAAGTGCAGGCTACGGCATCATAGATAGAAGGTTCACCACATCCAGTGGAGAAATTGATATCGTTGCCAGAAATGAACAAGCTTTGATTTTTGTTGAAGTCAAGAGCCGCAGTAGCTATGAATTTGGTCATGGGGCAGAGGCCATTGGGCCACTGAAGTTAGAACGCATGAAAGTATGCTTCTTAGAGTGGATAAGAGCTCGAAACGTCAAAACTTCTCTGGAGCTTCGTTTAGATCTCATATCTATTTTGATTGAAGAGGGCAAAAGTCCTTACCTAGAACATTTTGAAGCTGTATCATGATGAAATCCATCGGAATTGCTTATTCTGTTGCTTTAAAAGGCACCGAAGGACAAAAAGTAGAAGTGCAATCTTCAATCACGCAAGGATTGCCAGGATTAAGTATTATTGGCCTGCCTGATGCTTCATTACGCGAAGCAAGAGAGCGAATTAGAACAGCTATGATTTTCTCGGGGAATAGCTTGCCGCATAAGAAAATAATAGTTAATTTGCTCCCAGCTTCGCTACCTAAACAAGGGTCAATCTTTGACCTTTCTATAGCAATATCAATCTTGAGCGCTGTAGGTGTAATTCCAGAAGCAAAGCATATTGCTTTTGTGGCAGAACTTGGTTTAGACGGCACACTGAAACAAACGCCATCTTGTTTTGCTGCTGTTCTTGCTGCTAAACAATTAGGTTTTACCCACGTTGTAACTTCGGTTGAAGATTATGAACAAGGTTTGGATATTCCTGGAATTATACAAATTCCGCAGAAAACCTTAGAAAGCGTTGTACAACTCTTTTTTCAAAATTTTGAATTTCAAGAGCAGAAACGGCATTGCAGAGTATCTGAAACCTCAACATTAGATGTGGCAGAGGTTAATGGAAATCACCATGCTAAAAAGGCTTTACATATAGCTGCTGCAGGTAGGCATCACCTTTTATTAACTGGACCTCCAGGACAGGGTAAAACAATGCTAGCGGAGAGACTACCAACTATTTTGCCACGATTATCCCAAGAGCAGATGTTAGAAGTCATGGCGATTCATTCTTTAACTCAAGGAAATACAGTACCTTCAGCTAGCTATTTGCCATGTGAACAGCCACATCATAGCGCATCAATGTCAGCAATTATTGGTGGTGGTACCAAAGCTATCACACCAGGTATGATCTCAAGAGCACATCAAGGGGTATTAATTCTCGATGAAGCACCAGAGTTTGACAAAAATATTCTCGAAGCATTGCGAGAGCCTTTGGAAAACAAGAAGATTTGTATTGCCAGAGCGCAAGGAATAGTTTCTTACCCTGCTGATTTTCAACTTGTATTAACAGCAAACCCTTGTCCTTGTGGGATGGCACAATCAGCTGAAAATACTTGTCAGTGCACACCTTATGCGTTAATAAAGTATCAACAGAAAATTTCTAAGCCATTATTAGACCGGATAGATATTAAGTGTGAAGTCAATGAAAGCAATCTTAACTATGAAGTGAATCAATTAACTAGTGCAGACTACTTAAAGAGCGTTATACGTGCGCGCAAAATACAACAAGAACGCCTAGCGCCTTGGGGGTTAGAATTAAATTCGCAAATCACAAGTCCTTTGTTGCAAAGAGAACTTAAATTGCCTCATTCTGTACTGAAATCAGCACAGAATGCACATTTTCGAGGTAGCT
>JASGFC010000007.1:0-61694 GCA_047605865.1 Micrococcaceae bacterium
GGTTTAAGTAAAGGATTTTCCTGGTGTTACTTTTTTGTTGACGTCCTTGACAACGCTGGGTAATAGGGTGCCAATAATAACAATAACAGCAGGGACAATCGCCACAATGGCATATGTAGCACCAGCAGCACTAAACAGTGAAATCCCTAAGAAGAAAGCAAAGGCTTCAATAATGACGATGGCTAACCTTGTCCACCGCATTCCCCTGAAAAAATGATGTCCAACAAAAAGAATCCAGAAAGCACAGACTGCAAAAACTAATCCTAAGGCCAGCAAAGTGACTTTACCTAGGAAACCTGATGCGGAGAACATCGTCTTAAAATAAGGAAAAGACATAAAAGCTACTACGATAGCTTGGATAACCAATATCGCTGAAATTCCTATAACAAACGGATTTTTCTGCGCTTGTGTTTGATGAGGAATTAATTTCCCTTTTTGTGGTAATTTCATGCCGTTAGCTTGTTGTAATTTCATGCCTTTAAGTTTCGCACACGAAAATGGGAATGACAATGAGTGAAATCTCTGACACATTAAACTTTCAGAACATTTCTAGCAAAAAATTAAAAAATGTGACATATATCTCTTGAATATCAGCTAATTTTCAGGAATCCTTAAAGAGCTGGGTAAATTCTGGCATAAAATTTTAAACATGAGCTTAAACTGAAGCTCGATAATGCTACAAAGGATGACGTATACATGGACTGGCGCAGTAAATCTGCTTGTTTAGAGCTTGACCCTGAACTTTTCTTCCCTGTTGGAAACACAGGCCCTGCCCTTATTCAAATCGAGCAGGCTAAAGCCATTTGCAGAAACTGTACTGTTGCAGAGGTATGCCTTAACTGGGCTCTTGAAACAGGACAAGATTCAGGAATTTGGGGTGGTTTAAGTGAAGAAGAACGCCGTTCCCTGAAACGCAAGAAAGCTCGTGCACGCAGAGCAACTGTCTAGCTAGCACTATACTAAAAACCTAACAAAACAACTACAAGATCTTAAGGTTATCCCTCTTTAGGTAAACGGAATTTAAGCTCTGCTGTCACACCGTCTTCATTATTGTTAAACCACGTGATATCACCATGTAGCTCAAATTCTACAAGGGTCTTAACAATCTGGGTTCCCAATCCATCAATATCATTGTGAGCTAAAGCAGAATGGCCATTATTGATGACACGAACTACGAGCTCATCGTAACTTGAGTCATAGGGTTTTCGCTCTACTTTAAGTAAAACTCTGCCATAATCTTCATCTTTAAGACCATGCTCAACCGCATTGGCAATGAGTTCATTAAGTACTAGTCCCAAGGGAGTAGCAATTTCTGCAGGAATATAACCGAACTTTCCTTCGCGCTCGGTGCGAATCTTTTTACCTGAAGAAGCAACCTCTGCTGAAAGCAAAAAGCTACTATCCATGACTTGATCAAAGTTGACATTATCTGTCAGTGAATGTGACAAGGTTTCATGGATTAGAGCAATAGAGTTAATGCGGCGCATTGCTTGATCTAGAGCAGCTCTGGCATCATCATCGTCAAGGCGCCTGGATTGCATCCTTAAAAGAGCTACCACCATCTGCAAATTATTCTTTACCCGATGCTGAATTTCTCGGATAGTGGCCTCTTTACCAGCAAGTTGATCTTCACGTTTACGTAACTCAGTGTTGTCTTTACACAAAATCAAAGCACCGTATCGTGCGTGCTCATCATATAGTGGGACTGAACGTAATGTGATACATGCACGAGGTGTCTGCAATTCAGTAATAGCACTTTTTTGGCCAGTAATAGTAGCGTAATAATTATCATCAATATCTTGGCGATGCTCCATGACCGAAGCAACAACATCCTTTAAAATCTTGCCCTCAAGAGCACCTTCATATCCTAAACGTTTCAAAGCTGAAACAGCGTTAGGACTAGCAAAGGTAATTTTTCCTTCAACTTGCAAATGCAAGAGACCATCAATAGAGCGCGGAACACCTCGCTTATTAAAAGATCTATCATCAACTTGATTGATATGACCTAGAGAAAACATATAAAGCAGTGCATCAGCAAACTCCACATGACGTTTCTCCAAACGAGAGGGGTCGTTAAGAATCTGGTGGCTCATGTGCCGAGAAATAACTGCTACACTTTGACTTCCTGAGACCACAGGAAAGAACTCAACTTTTGCTGGGAGTTTATGGCCACCAACTTCATTTCCTTGAGTTGCAACAACTTTCTTCTGGGCAAACGCTTCATCGGCTTTATCTTTTAAAGATTCAGGGATTTGATTACCAACAATATCCTGTGGAATTAAAGTCAAAGATGTTGCAGGCCGACACTGCGCTGCCGCAACATATTGTCTTGAATCACTCTTACGCCACAACACTAAATCTGCAAAAGAAAGGTCAGATAACAACTGCCAATCTTCTACCAGCAGACGTAAAATTCTTTCCTCTTCTTTTTTCGGATTTGATCCAATATCTAACGAATTTTTCAAAGGCTTCATCGTTCCATGATATTACGCATTTGACGAAGTGCCACAGCAATTGGCGCCATATCACCTTCAGGCATTGTAGAAATCTGCTTAAAGGTTTCCTTCAATTGTTTCAGGTTACTCTCATGTGTTTCTTCCCACGATTCGATATGAGCGTCTGCTTGTTCCTCAGTTGCATCTGGCCCAAGTTCTTCAATAATTTGTGAACAAATTTGGGCCACAGAAGCATACACATCATCGCGAAGAGAAGCACGTGCTAAAGCTTGCCACTTATCGTCCCGAGGCAAAGCACTAATGTGATGCAAGAGGCTATCCATACCGTAACGCTCTGAAAGAATAAAGTAACAACGAGCAACTAATTGAGCTGGCACGTTATACTTTAAGGAAATATCTGCAATATCCATCAAAGCAAAAGTTTCTAGCAATACTGCAATACGGCTTGCTTGCTCTTCTGGTACTCCACCCTTAATCCATTCAGTAGCACGTTGATCTGCACGTTTCTTATCCATAGGACCAAGTAACATTTCTACGTTGTCTTCAAGGCTATCAATCATGTCATGATACTTATCAAGGGTGGTAGTAATATCCAGATTTGTATCACCGGTGCGAATAATACGGCGCATAGCCCTATCCATCAAACGCTCAATGTTACGGTGCATTTGCAAGTAAGTATTAGTATCCACAGTCAGTGCTAGTTCATCAATCTGGCTCACAGTTTCTGGAATATCGAAAATTTCTGAAGCAAGTAAGAACGCTTTAGCAGCTTGAGCTGCATCACAATTCATTTCTTCACGAAGCCTAAACGCACTTGTCACACCAACGGTATTAATGAATTGGTTAGCTACTAAAGTACAAATGATGTTCTGCCGCAAAGGGTGCTGAGCCAACTGTTCAGCATATTTCTCTCGAAGTTGGCTTGGGAAATAATTAATAAGAATTTTCTCAAGCCAAGGATCATCAGCAAAATCACTAGCTAGCAAAGCCTTCGTTAAATCGATTTTGGCATAAGCTGCTAAAACAGAAACCTCCGGGATAGACAAGGTTACTTTCTCATCTTTTCGTGCCATGAGCTCTTCATCACTTGGTAAAGCCTCAATTTCACGATTAAGACCAACAGTGTGCTCCAGCTCATTCATCATGCGAGAGTAAAAGTACAAATGATATCTGATACGGAAAATGTCATTTGAAAGCAAAATATTTTGCTGGATATTATCTTCAAGAACAAGCTCAGCAACTTCATCCGTCATCTCAGCGAGGAGTTTATTACGCTCATCTTGAGTGAGATCCCCTTGCTCAACAATTCTGTCCAAAGCAATCTTGATATTGACCTCGTGGTCAGAACAATCCACACCAGCTGAGTTATCAATAGCATCTGTGTTAATCAAAATACCTTTGCGTGCTGCCTCGATACGCCCACGTTGAGTAAGACCAAGGTTTCCACCCTCAGTGACAACCTTAACTCTGAGGTCTTCACCATTGACACGAATAAGATCATTAGATTTATCAGCAGCATCAGCATTAGTTTCTGCTGAGGATTTCACATAAGTACCAATACCACCGTTATACAGCATCTCAACAGGTGCTGTAATAACAGCTTGAATCAATTCATTTGGTGTCATGGTTTGCACATCGTCACTAATTCCAAGTGCTTTTTTGATTTCATCTGTAAGTTCAATCTTCTTCACTTCACGTGAGAAAACTCCGCCACCTTCACTGATAAGATCTTGATTAAAATCTTTCCAACTTGAGCGAGGCAATTCAAATAAACGTTTACGTTCTTCAAAAGTAGTTTTAGCATCAGGTGTTGGATCGATGAAGATATCGCGGTGGTCAAAAGCTGCTACAAGCTGTATATGTGGCGATAGGAGCATGCCGTTACCGAACACATCTCCAGACATATCCCCAATACCTACCACAGTAAAATCTTCTTTTTGAATATTCTTACCCAAGGTAAGGAAATGATGTTTAGCAGACTCCCATGCGCCACGAGCTGTAATACCCATCGCTTTGTGGTCGTATCCAACTGATCCACCAGAAGCAAAAGCATCCTTAAGCCAGAAATTGTAATCTTTTGAGATACTATTTGCTAAATCAGAGAAACTAGCCGTTCCTTTATCTGCTGCAACAACAAGATAAGCATCATCGTCATCTAAACGAATGACTTCTTCAGGTGCAATAATCTCATCGCCTTCACGATTGTCTGTAATATCAAGGAGACCTTTTAAGAAAGTGGTATAACACTTCTTACCTTGTTCCATCCATGCAGCACGATCTTCTTGCATATTAATAGGGTTTTTCACATAGAAGCCACCTTTTGCACCAGAAGGCACAATAACAGCATTCTTTACTTCTTGTGCTTTGACTAGCCCAAGGACTTCAGTACGGAAATCTTCTCGCCTATCTGACCAACGAAGACCACCTCTGGCAATGTCACCGAAGCGTAAGTGCACACCTTCAACTTCAGGAGAGTAGACAAAAATTTCATGTAAAGGACGAGGCTCAGGTACCACGGAAATCTTTCGAGGTTCTAGTTTGAAACTGACATAAGGTTTTGTGTTTCCGTTGCTATCTTTCTGATAAAAGTTGGTACGTACGATTCCTTGCATAATCTCAAAGAGAGCCCTTAAGATGGCATCTGCTTCAAGTGTTGACACATTTTCAAGAGCTTCATTAACTTGACTCTCGTAGTCCTTATCAGCACCTTCTTTATCATTACTTTCTGTATCGAAACATGAATGGAAATAATCCAGTGCTGCTCGAACGAAATCAGGATGAGTAACCAAGGTATCACCAATGAGTCCATAAGAATGGGTTGGGCGTACTTGACGCAGATACCTGCTCAAAGCTCTAAAAAGTACCGCTTCCCTTTCGGTAGTTCCCACGTGACTAACTAATTTTGAGAAATAATCTGTTTCACTGTGACCACGCAAAGTCGAAGAAATTGAATCCATCACTGCTTGCGGATCTACTTTTTCTACACCTTCTGGAAGTTGTAAGCCAAGGTCATAAACATAGCCTTTTTTACCATTAAGAGGTGTGAGAATGAATGGTAATTCGTCTGTGACCTTGAATCCAAGGTGATGCAAATAAGGAATAAAATCAGAAAGTATCTGTGGCTGGTTCACTCGTATTCTTAAATGGGCATCATTGTGCTGCGTATCGCCATCAAGCCACTGCAGAGTATGCTGTAAACCTTCAGCATCTTTGAAGCCTTCAAAGGCTTCAATATCATCCATAGCTTGCTCCAAATCATAAAAAGATTTATAGCTTTCTGGGAAAGCCTCAGCCCATGCATCTGCAAGTTTTTCAGCATCAATATCTTCATTTTCATTCGTGATATTGAAGCGAATACCTTCACCCCAAGACCGTACTGCACGTGCAATATCTCTTTCAAGCTGTTTCGTATCAACTAGTGTTGTTAAGTTATTGACAGGTTTTTTCAGACGAATCATGAAGTGCAAACGAGTCAGTGCTGAATCAGTCACCCTAGTTTCATAGTCAATAGACTTGATATCGTAGTACTGCTTCAAGACATCTTCGATACGGATTCTAACTTGCGTGTTATAGCGGTCTTTCGGTAAGTATACTAGCGCCGAAACGAAACGGCCATAAGCATCGGGGCGAGTAAAAACCCTGGTTTTCCTTCGCTCAGAAAGAAGGAGAATCTCACGAGAGAATTTTTCTAAATCATCAACATCAATTTGAAAGAGTTCGTCACGAGGATATGTTTCCAGGATTGTCATCAGGTCTTTACCAGAGTGCGCAGATGCTGTATAGCCACTACGCTGCATCACTTCTTTAACCTTCTGATTTACGAGAGGAATTTCTCTAACTGGAGACGTGTATGCTCGAGAAGCAAATAAACCAATGAAACGGTGTTCACCATTAACGTTACCTTTTTCATCAAATGTTTTAATACCCACATAGTCCAGGTAAGCATTACGGTGAACAGTTGAACGGCTATTAGTTTTTGTTAACACTAAGAGTTTTTTATCACGAGCTTTAACTTGTCCATCTTTTGTTAAATGTACAATCTCAGGCGCATGATTCTTCAAAAGGCCAAGGCCGCTACCTTCAACTGGAATCAGAACGTTTTCGCCATTTTCAGCTGCCAAGTTATATTCTCTATAACCTAAGAATGTGTAATTATCGTCTGCTAACCACTTCAAGAGCTCCACAGCAGTGTTGATATCTTCTTCTGGAATTTGTGCCTTAGGTGATATTTGCTGCAAAGAGGCAATATTCTCATGCAATTTTTCCAGCATGGAACGCCAATCTTCAACAGCTGCTTTAACATCATTTACTACGTTTTGAACACCATTAACAATAGTGTTCACACGATTTTCATCAAGCATCCTCTCAACTTCAAAAATACTCCAAGACTCCAGTGCGCAATCCTTAGACATCCGTGGAATAGGCAATGTTGAATTATCTTCTGCTGGCACAGCAGAAACTTCCTTAATGTTAACAACATCACCATCGTGGCGTTCAACGACCAAAATGGGGTGAATAATTTGGTTGATAGAACACTTGAGTCTATTCAATTCACCAGAGATAGAGTCAATCAAAAAAGGTGAATCATCTGTAATTACATGGACAAAGCTTCGTCCATTCACCAATGACATACGGCACAGAACTTCGCCTGGTTCACGATGTTCACCAATTTCAAGGTGTTCCTTAGCCAATTGATGGATTTCGTCTGGTGTAAATCGAGCTGTTTCATCTATAGCAAGCTCTTTCGTAATTACTGCTGTTAAAGATTCGATAGGGGATGTCATCGTTGGCTTCCTTCAAGGTTTTCGTTATCTTTCAATCATAACGCTATCCCCACATTTTTGATGAGTATTTTTAGGCTACTGTTGGTGTTTCTTCATAGACTGCCCACTCTAGAATTTTTTGAAGGAGTGGTCTTAAACTATAACAATGGAACTCAGCACTTTGCCCACACAACATCTTGGTCGTTGGACCATACGTTTTATTACGCTGCTTCTAGAAACTCTACGCAGTGAACGTTCTCTTTTGCATATGCAAGAACTGCTTGCTTCTCCAATCTACGTGAAACTGAAACGGCGTATTTCACTTATTCAGCGAGCACTACTTCATCATCACCACTATTCGCCCTTGTACAAAAATCCTACCGTTAAAAAGATTTATGTCAGTGGAGTCAATCCTTATACCTACGAAATAGCTACGGTTGTTGAAGATAGGACTCGGGTGCGTAGTATTGCTCTACGCATTGAACGCACTCAAAATACTAGTTGGCAAGTTACTGATTTAGAGATTGGTTGAACTATTTAAGGTTGGTTCTATTTTCTTCATGTGCTTCTGGGTTTCCATCTTCATCTGGGCCAGAAAAAGTTAAGCCTTCTTCTTCAGTCATTAAGTTCACGATTGGTGCTCCTGCAAACGGTGTTGCAGTGGTGTTGAGAGCAAAGAGTGATTGGACTGTTTCATAACGGATGTTATCCATCATGACGTTAAAAAGCGCGTAGCCTTCACGTTGATATTCCACCAGTGGATCACGTTGTGCCATAGCACGAAGGCCGATACCCTCTTTGAGATAATCCATCTCATAAAGGTGTTCTTGCCATTTGGTGCCAATGATACCAAGGACAACCTGGCGTTCTGATTCACGCATTGATTCAGGGCCTAGCTTCTGTTCAAGTTGTTGATACTGTACTTTTGCGTCAGAGATGAGCTCGCGCTTCAAAATTGGTGCTGTAAGGTTAGCTCTACCCTTAACTGTTTGCGCTACTTCGTCAATAGTGATGTTAACGGGGTAAATTTCTTTAAGGTCGCGCCATAAGCCTTTAAGGTCCCAAGTTTCACCGGTACCTTTGGGCTGAACGTACTGATCAACTCGTTCAGAAATAACATCTTCAATGAAGTGCATAATGGTGTTTTCGATGTTGTCACCTTCTAAGATACGGCGACGATCTTTATAAATTGCTTCACGTTGCCGGTTCATGACATCATCATATTTCAAAATGTTCTTACGTTGTTCAGCGTGAGTAGACTCCACTTGGTTTTGAGCTGAAAGAATAGCTTTAGTGACCATTTTTGACTCTAGTGGCGTATCATCTGGAAGCGATGAGTTCATGATGCGCTCCCCCATAGCTGGGTTAAACATACGCATTAAGTCATCTGTCATAGACAAGTAGAAACGTGATTCACCTGGGTCTCCCTGCCTACCGGCGCGACCACGTAGCTGGTTATCAATACGCCTGGATTCATGGCGTTCAGTTCCTAGAACATATAAGCCGCCTAGATTGAGTACTTCCTCGTGTTCTGCTTTGACTTGTTCTTTTGCAGCTTTGAGTGCATCAGGCCATAATTCTTCATATTGCTCAGGAGAAATTTCTGGGTCTAAGCCAGCTTGCTTCATTTTGGCTACTGCGATGTGTTCATCGTTTCCACCAAGCATAATATCTGTACCACGGCCTGCCATGTTAGTGGCTACTGTCACAGCACCTTTTCTACCTGCTTGGGCAACAATTTCAGCTTCCAGCTCATGATACTTGGCGTTCAAAACTTCATGTTTAATTCCCATTTCACGAAGTTTTTTAGAAAGATACTCACTTTTCTCCACGCTTGTTGTACCAACAAGTACAGGTTGACCTTTTTCGTGACGACGTGCAATATCTTTAGCAACAGCGTCAAATTTAACAATTTCATTTTTGTAGATTAAATCTGTTTGATCATCGCGAAGCATTGGCCTGTTTGTTGGGATAGGAACTACTGCCATGTTGTAGGTAGCCATGAATTCAGCTGCTTCAGTTTCTGCGGTACCTGTCATTCCAGAAAGTTTCTCATATAATCTGAAGTAGTTCTGTAGCGTAATGGTTGCCAAAGTTTGGTTTTCAGGCTGAATTTGAACGCCTTCTTTTGCTTCAATGGCTTGATGAACGCCTTCGTTGTACCTTCTACCTTGAAGGATACGGCCAGTGTGCTCATCGACAATCATGACTTCACCATTTTGGACAACATAATCTTTATCGCGTTTGAAGAGTTCTTTAGCTTTAATAGCGTTGTTTAAAAATCCAATCAATGGCGTATTGTGAGCATCATAGAGATTGGATACCCCAAGGTAGTCTTCTACTTTGTCAATTCCAGGTTCTAAAAGCCCAACAGTTCTTTTCTTTTCATCAACTTCATAGTCACGATCTATTCTTAGACGCTTGACAATGGTACTAAATTCGCTATACCAGCGATCTGCATCTCCAGAAGCTGGTCCGGAAATAATTAAAGGGGTGCGAGCCTCATCAATAAGGATGGAGTCGACTTCATCAACAATGGCAAAGTTATGGCCGCGCTGAACAAGTTCATCTTTGCTCCAGGCCATGTTGTCACGAAGGTAATCAAAACCAAACTCATTGTTGGTACCGTAGGTAATATCGCAAGCATATTGCTCACGGCGCTCATCAGGAGTCATGGTGGAAAGAATACAGCCACAGCTCATGCCTAAGAAACGGAATACACGTCCCATGAGTTTAGATTGGTATTCTGCGAGGTAATCGTTAACTGTAACAATATGAACACCTCTAGCTGTTAAAGCATTAAGGTATGCAGGCAAGGTTGCTACAAGAGTTTTACCTTCACCAGTTTTCATCTCGGAGATATTACCCATGTGCAAGTTTGCTCCACCCATGACTTGAACGTCAAAGTGACGCATACCCAATGTGCGGTCGGATGCTTCACGAACAGCTGCAAAGGCTTCAGGTAATAGCTGGTCTAAGCTTTCACCTTTAGCGTAACGTTCTTTGAGTGAAACTGTTTCAGCTTTGAGCTGTTCATCGCTTAAAGATTTAAACTCATCTTCGAGAGCATTGACTGCATTTGCATAATTGCGAAGCTTTTTTAGGGTGCGTTGATCGCCAGCTTTAAGCAATTTTTCAAATGGATTTTTTTTAGCCACGTACTTCTCCCTCACACAAGCTTTGGCTCAAGAACATATACAGTTAAGTATATTCGTTCTTGAGCCAATACACTAAACGACTATCAGTTCTTTTCTACGCTCTGAGCTGAATCAATGAGTGTATTTTGAGTATCATCAAGCTGTGGATCTTCATAATTCGCTGTTGCTTCTGCTAAAGACTCAGGACGACGATGTCCTTTTTTAGAAATATGTGTACGCTTATCGTGGTTACGGCGTAACTGTTCTAAAATCTTGTTAAATGCGATATCAAAGCCACCAATATCATTAGCACTGTGAGCTTCAGCTTTAATAACTGGACCCCTGTCAGTAACAAAAATATCTACTGTAAGGCGGTCATCAAAAGCTTTTTTGTCTTTTTCAGTGACTTTAACTTCAAACTTAGCGTTATCACTGACACCTAATTCAGTAACTTTGTCTGCTTTAGACTCAACGTATTCTTTTAATTCGGGGGTGATTGGGTGGTTAATACCTTTAACGATGATGTTCATAACTACCTCCAGTATGCAGTCGGTTTAATGTCTTACTTCAAGGCTAACATTCTTGTTGCGAACATTGTCTGATTCAGCTGGTTAATTATAACCTTCAGGGCACAAGTGCAAAAGTAAGGGCTGCGATAGTGTAGGCTCCTGCTTGACTCAACGCTCTGGCAGCTTCTGCTAACGTAGCTCCAGTAGTGCAAATATCGTCAACAACAATGTACAGTGCTTTCTTATCGAGCATGCTTGCTTTTTTCCGTGAGATCCACATCGTTTTACTGATATTTCTCTGCCTGCTTTTGAGGTTCATTCCTGCCTGGTCTAATTTCTTGCCTTGTTTCAAAAGAGTACTACACGATATTCTAGGGTTTTGTAATTGAGTCACTAGTTGTTGTACTACAATAAGGACATGGTCATAACCTCGATTTTTTCTGCTGTGCCGTGAAGACGGGACTGGAACTAGATATATGCGCTCATGAGCATCCATCGTGTTGAGAAGAAGCAGTAAGGCCTTCGCTAAAGCAAGTGCTATGAAAGGTGCTACGTGACGGTGGTTTTCAGTTTTATATTTACGAATCAAAACATCAAATCCGTGAGAGTAAAAAGTGAAGAAAGCCAAAGGAAAAGGCAAAATGGCATCTTCATCTTTTGGTGCAATCAGTGCAGGATTTTGAGATAAGAAAATTTCTTGGCAAGAAACACACCATCTCACGTCAGGTAC
This sequence comes from Micrococcaceae bacterium, assembly GCA_047605865.1. Classification (GTDB taxonomy): domain Bacteria; phylum Actinomycetota; class Actinomycetes; order Actinomycetales; family Micrococcaceae; genus JASGDC01. Next base: position 11,596 of record JASGFC010000007.1, read on the forward strand.
TTGGCACATTAAACATTCTTGTGGGAAGACAAGGTTTTTCAGTGCCTTCATCATTATCCTGGAAAATTTGGATCTTGAAGGACAATATTACTGGCAGTCCAGCTTTGTCCAGCTAAATGATACATTTTGCCTTGATCGTTATATAAATACACTTGATTTTCATTATTGCCAGCAGAAAGACCACTGATACTTGATACTGGTGGCAATTTAGTGATAGCTCCACCCAATTGCATAATATAAGGGGTTGCCTCTGGAGTATTGCTTTTAATAACAGCAATACTATCTCCACTAATCCAAGCAAGATGGTCGCCTGTCACGCCTTCGCCAATCTCTTCTGAACCTACTAAGGCACTTGGATTACCATCACTATCTTTGCTGATAGCACTTGAATAAATTTTATAGACATCATTTTCTTGTGTTATGACTACAGCACGGGTGCCGTCCCTTGAAACTTTAAAATCTACCAATGACTTGCCTTTAAGCCAACTGCTTTCTACTTCATGTAAAGAACCAGAGCTGTTAAACGTCATGATTTCTCCAGTGTTACTTTTTTCAACAACCCAAAGCCTTGAAGTAGGGTCAAAACTCATCGTTGCGTATTCACCGCTACTAATAAGTCTTGGTTCTTGCCCTTCACTCATGAGTGCCACATTACCTCCGGAAAAGAATGCCACGGTTTTTTCATCATAGGAAATGGCAGGTTTTGATGGGCTCATAGTTGAAACATCATGGAAACCATTCAAATTTTCAAGTTGCCCATCTTTTAAAATCTTCAAAGAGTTATTCTGAACACCTATTTGCACTTCAGTAACGTTTTGAGTAGGAGAGTCATTTTGTGGATCTACAGTAAAGTTTTCTCGTTCTGTTCCACCTTGTATCAGAGAAACATTTGTTGGCACAGACACAGTTTGAGCCAAACTGCCTTTGAGCTGATCCGTTATACTTGTTAACTCTGTTTGAGTAAGTTCTTGAGATTGTGCCTCAAGATTAATTTCAATGCCATCACTTTTTTCAACAACACCTTCTTTACTCAAGAGCTGGTTCTCTAGCGGGTTGCTCACTGCGGTTCTTAACCATGGCTGTGGCCCTGCAATGAGCTCTCGCACGATCAGCGATGCCGTGCTGCTTCGCTGTGGGAACCAGCGCACATCAGGAGTGAGCATTTTCTGATAACCGCTTTCAAAGTAGAGTCGGTAGCTTTGAAAAAGAGTGTTAAAACTTTGTTCGTTCAACAAGAGGATATTAGGAGGATTTTTAATACGCCACTGACCATTCTCTTGTACTACTTGAAAATTTATACCCTGGTTAGGATAAAAATCGTTGTCAAGAATTCCGTGTTCGTCAACATGCTTAATCATGTCAAAGTTTACTTTAATACGTTGATCCAGAGTTTTTTTCTGCTGCTTGAGTTCACCTCGATAGACTTTGACTTCTTGTGAAGGATTCCATGACTGAACGGATGCTGTACTCAAGTATTGTTTAGCAACAGCGAAATTGTCTTGAAAACCAGTATTTGCGTCTAAAAAGCCTTTAATAATTTCTTCTGGGCTAGCATTCTGAGTTGGACCAACAGGATAATACTGAAAAGAAGGGGCATCATCACTTTTGTCCATTGCTAAGCCAGTTTCTACTGAAGTAGTGTTAGGAATCTGCGTTGAACAAGATGTCAAGGTGAACAATGGAGTTAGAGTTAAAGCTACAATCCAAGGTGAAGATTTAATCATGCTTCACCCACTGCCTACACTCTAATAACTGATTGGCTGGTAAAGGTTTTAACGGTTCTTCTTTAAGCGTTACTGTTTCGCTCTTTGGCACAGAAAGTACGAAGGTTGAACCCTTACCTTCTTGTGCATCTACCACGAGAGTTCCGTGGTGTAACTGGGCGTCTTCTTTTGAAATTGTTAACCCTAAACCAGTTCCTCCTGTAGTACGAACACGAGACGAATCTGCTCGCCAAAATCTATCAAAAACTCTTTCTAAGTGCTCTTGTTTCATTCCAGCGCCTTGGTCTGCAACTGCAACTGAAACAGCTTGAGTATTAGCTGCAAGGAATACACTAACAGGCTTAGCTTCGCTATAATCTACAGCATTGACCATAAGGTTTCTAATGATACGAGTAATCCTACGAGTATCAATCTCTGCAGTAATATCAAAACCATCGGTATAAATATCAACACGAGTTTTATTGCTCTCAATAATGCTTTGAATATCTACTCTAGTTTTTTCAACGATTTCAAGTAGTGAGTGCTGTGTGCGAGTTAACACTGCTGCACCAGCATCAAAGCGACTAATTTCTAGTAACTCAGCAAGCAACTCTTCAAAACGTTCAACTTGATTATGTAAAAGTTCAACCGATCGCTTTTCTGCAGCATCAAAGGTATCCCTTTTTGAGTACAGTAAAGTTGAGGCCATATTAATGGTAGTTAATGGCGTGCGTAATTCATGGGATACGTCAGATACGAAACTTTGTTGCACTTTAGAAAGTTGCTCTAAAGCCTTGATTTTGTCAGCTAGTGTGCCTGTCATTTTATTAAAAGAAGTACCCAGCTTAGCGATTTCATCATCTCCAGTAATCTCCACACGTTTGCTGTAATCTCCAGCTGCTACGTCTTCAGCGATATGGGAAGCATCTTTAACGGGTCTAATAACGCGACGAATAACCAAATATGCCACTGCACTAAAAAGACACAGTAACATCAGACCAGCAACGTGCAGAGATGTTTTAATGGAATTCATCGTGTTCTGTTGCGGTGTTAAATCATAAATAAAGTACAGCTCATAATTAATGCCTGGAGGTAGTTGAATTTGAGAACCCACCAAAAGAGCTGGACGTTTCATACCTTGTCCATCATCTAATGTTTCAACTTTCCAGTACTGACCATTACCTGTAGAAACTTGTTCATGTAAATCAGTTGGAATTTTGCTTGGATCAAAACCATTAGAGCTGGTTGTAGCAAGCCATGAATCCTTTTGCCCTGGAGGTAAATATAAAGAGAACCAGCGCGTTGCTTCAACTGAAGGATTCTGGATACTGCTGATGATTTCATTGACTTGGCTTTGTAGCGTTTGCTTATCTGGATTTTTGAGCAAATCAACTCTCGACACAAAATCATTAGTAGTACGCTTAGACTCACCGAGAGCTTGATTGAGTCGATCGCTAAAGAGGTTATCAGCAATCTTTGAACCAATATAGTTACCTACTACCGCTAAAGAGAGCAAAGATAAGAGAAAGATAATGAGAACAGTTTTAAGTTGCAGAGAACTGTTAACCCTGCGTAGCACAGGAGTTTGTTTTAAGGCGTCAATTGCCTTACTCACTGACCAACCTTATATCCAACACCACGCACAGTAAGCACAATGTTAGGGTTTTCGGGATCTGTTTCAATTTTTGAACGTAATCTTTGCATGTGGACATTGACTAGTCGAGTATCAGAAACGTATTTATAACCCCAGACCTTCTCTAAAAGTTCTTCGCGTGAGAATGCTTCTCGTGGGCGAGCAGCCATCGTTGCCACGAGGTCAAACTCTAGGGGTGTGACTGCGACTTGTTGATTATCAACATAGAGTACTCGACCAGGAATATCTATCTTTAATCTGCCGATTTCTTGAATATTTGGATTAGCCATGTGAGCAGCTACTTGCTTTGTTTCCACTGGACGTAATCTAGCCATGATGCGTGCTAGCAGCTCTGCAGGTTTGAATGGTTTAGGCATGTAATCATCTGCACCTGCTTCTAAACCGGCCACAACGTCTAAAGTATCAGTTTTTGCAGTGAGCATAATAACAGGAGTAGCAGGAGATGCTGCCTTGATTTCCTCACAAATTTGGATTCCATCTTTGCCAGGCAGCATTAAGTCCAAGAGGACTAAATCAGCTTTGACCTCATTGAATTTATCAAAAGCCTCATCACCGGTGTGACAAAACTCGACTTGATACCCTTCGCCTTGAAGGATGATACCAGCCATTTCTGCAAGTGCAGTGTCATCATCAACTACAAGAATAGTATGTGACATATTAGTCCTCTCGATCCGTAATCAACCTTAGGTGACTTTTTTGCGTAGCCTTCTTAAGCTGTGGAACATCGTGTTTTAATAGCTCTTTGTCTTCGTTGTGAATAATTTTTGCACGTGGATCTTCACTCTTCAGTGCATCCACCAGTGCGAACATATCTGATTCCTCTGTTTTGTTCAGCTCTGGAATGTCTAGCTTTAAGACTTGCCAACCTTTAGGAACATTCAGTGTATTAGTGTGCTCTTTACACAAGTCATAGGTGTGTGGTTCAGCATAAACAGATAGCTGGCCTAAGACTGCTGTAGAATCCGCATATACAAAAGTCAATGTTGCAATAGCTTGACGCGTACATGCTGGCTTACTACATGTTCTTACATTATTCACATCTATTAGAGTACCTTAAATTACGAAAAGGTAACAAATGAATGCCGTTTCCACGAATTCTTTGAGCATAAAAAAGATAGCCTACCTCAAAGTAGATAGGCTATCTTTTCAATGTTTTTCTTAAAGAGAACGCTTTCTGAGCCTTCTGCGTTCACGTTCTGAAAGGCCACCCCAAATACCAAACCTTTCATCGTTTGCTAGAGCATACTCTAAGCATTGAGCTTTGACTGTACACGAGTTACATACTTTCTTTGCATCACGTGTTGAACCGCCTTTTTCTGGGAAGAAAGCTTCAGGGTCAGTCTGAGCACACAGTGCATCATCTTGCCAACTGAGCTCAGAGAGATCATCTAGGCCATGAATTGCTTTCAACATATTATTTGCATGTTTAGCTTTATCTTGACGAGTTTTCTGTGGCTGCAATTTTTCTACTTTTGGTTGTACTAAATCTTTTGTTTCTTGTACTTCATGTGCACTCAAAAAAGATGTCGCTTGATTTTCAAGGGTATCTTTTTGAGAAACAACGGCAGAAACATCAGGGTTTGCAGGATCTAAAAACCAATCAGAAGGAACATCGTTCGCATTTAATTTTGATTTTTTCTTAAGGTCCTGCTCGTAACTTCGCTTAGCTGAAGAATTCAAAATAACCCTACTTCTCTATCATTCTCAAGTAGCTTATCTGCTACTTATTACTGTTAACTACACTCATGTAATTCTTAGCTTCAATTACACATGGTTAATGCAGTTTTGTCAAAGTGATAAAAACCTCAATCGCTTGTTTCTCAGTCTTTTAAGGGCGCAACTATATGAAACTTTAAGTAGAAACCCCATAAAACTACTTCAAAAGTAAGTGACCTGTCTTTCCTCTAGATTTCACTTATATACTTTTTGCAGCATATAAATTTCATCTACCTTCAATGACTAACGTTTACATCATACCTGTAAAAAATTTAGATATAAAAATCAGATTTTAGTCAAGTCAAAGTTTCGCGTGATTACCTACCTCCCAGAATAATTTTAGATTATGAGTACCATTGGAGTATGAATATTTTAGTAACTGGGGGTGCCGGTTATATTGGTGCCCATGTTGTTGATTTACTTCAGCAACGAGGCGATAAAGTAATAGTCGTAGACAATCTCTCTACTGGTGTAGCAGAAAAAATCAAAGATACTAAGCTCTACAAACTTGATATTTCCCAAGATGGTGCAACTGAAGAGTTAAGTAACATTATGGAGAAAAACAATATTGAGGCAGTAATCCATTTCGCTGCCTTGAAGCAAGTGGGAGAATCTGTTGAAAAACCACTAACTTATTATCATACAAATCTCACTGGCATGATTAACCTACTGACAGCAATGAAAAATGCCAATGTTAAAAAATTAGTTTTCTCTTCTTCTGCTGCAACCTACGGTATGCCAGATGTAGCTGTTGTTACTGAAGATTACAACTGCTCCCCTATCAATCCGTATGGTGAAACAAAACTCATCGGAGAATGGATGGCTAATGCTTCTGGTAGTGCAAATGATTTACGAGTAGCAAACCTTAGATATTTCAATGTTGCAGGCGCAGCTTCACCAGAACTTATGGATACAGCAGCATTGAACCTTGTTCCTATGGTCTTTGAACGCCTCGAAAAAGGTGAAAAGCCTAAACTCTTCGGAGACGATTACGAAACTGAAGATGGTACTTGTATTAGGGACTACGTCCATGTAGCGGATTTAGCAGATGCTCATCTTGCAGCTCTAGACTACCTCGACAACAATGACAGAGAATTCAATACTTTCAACGTAGGAACTGGCAAAGGTTCTTCAGTCAAAGAAGTTCTAGACACCATCACAGATGTCACTGGAATTGATACCACTCCAGAAATTGAAAAACGACGTGCAGGTGACCCACCACACCTTATTGCAGATGTGAGCCGCATTAACGATACCTTGGGCTGGAAAGCACAGCACAACCTTAATGACATTATCACTTCAACTTGGGAAGCAATGAAAGCAAACGGTACACCTTTAGCACAAGAAAACTAGCTTTTAGAAGTACCTTGATTAACTGTTACTGCAAAAGCTTGAGATTTTTCGATTGCCTTGACACTAACAGGGCTCTCATCGTGAGCCACAAAAACGCTAGCAGATGGCAGGAGTGACTTTGTTTCTTGAGGAGTTTCAATATCAAGAGCACCTTGAGTTAAGAGCACGATTGTTGGGCCATTTTGTGCAACCGTTGCGCTCTGACCTTTTTCAAGCTCAATAACTTGAAGCTGAAACTCATCAAAAGGGGGCTGTAAGATATCTTGCCCAAGATCATTCTCACTAGCCTTCAGTACAGGTACGTCTAATGGCTCAAAGTCTACAATTTTTAGTAGCTCAGGCACATCCATGTGTTTTGGGGTAAGACCACCACGAAGAACATTATCTGAAGAAGCCATGACTTCAATGCCCAGACCATGCAGATAAGCATGAACATTCCCAGCCCCGGTATACATTGCTTGACCAGGTTTTAAAGAAACCCTATTAAGCATTAAAGAAAGAACCACACCAGCATCACCTGGGTACAACTGCTCTAACTCCTGTAATGTTGCAAACTCTTTAGAATACTTGCTGCTCTTGGCGTTGTTAGCTGCTTGTGTGACAGCAGTAACAAGTTGCTCAAGACCAGCTGGTTTAGACACCAACAAAGTAAAAGCATCCTGCAAACCATTCTGGGATTTCAATGCTTGTTGAAATTCTTGGTACAACGGCAACGCAGCAAGCTTATGATAGTGACCCAACTCGTTAAAAATTTCTTGAATTTCGGCAAGGTGACGAAAACCATTTAACGCTTCAAAATCTGAAATAGCAAAAATCATTTCAGGTTTATGGTTATCATCTTTATAGTTTCGTTGAGGTGCTGTCTTTTCTATGCCTGTGTTCTCTTCAGTTTCAAAACCAGTCTCAGCTTGTTCTTTGCTAGGGTGCACCTGCAAAGAAAGGGCTGTGTCAGCGGCAAGAATTTTCATAAGATATGGCAGTTGCTCAAGGTGTAATTCTGAGCCTTGCAAGAGCTTGGGGTTCTGACTCAGGATTTGGTCTAAACCTTTATTACCTACCATTGACGGAGAATCAGGATGAGCCCCAATCCATACTTCAGCTTCTGGATTCCCAGAAGGTTCTTCTCCAAGTAATTCAGGAATCATAGTTTTTGATCCCCAAGCATAATCACGGATTGAATTCTTTAGTTCTAACATTTTTACGCCTTACCCCAAATTTTGCTGTAAATTTTTGCCTTTTTGAATCGCTACATGTTTCAGTTCTTGAGCATGTACTGTAAGCTTTTCCTGAATTTCAGGCTGTTCAACACCTAAAATTCTCGCCGCTAGCAAGCCAGCATTACTGGCACCGTTAATACCAACAGTAGCTACAGGTACTCCTGCTGGCATTTGCACGATAGAAAGCAAGGAATCTAAACCTTCTAGTGTTTTCAGCTGTACTGGTACACCAATAACAGGTAGCGGTGTTAAAGCTGCTAACATACCAGGCAAATGTGCTGCACCCCCAGCTCCAGCAATGATTACTTTATATCCTTGATGGTGTGCCTTCTTCCCAAATTCAACCATCTCCTCAGGCATTCTATGCGCTGAAACAACTGCTGCATCATAACTAATACCAAATTCTTTTAAAACAGCAGCACCTTGCTGCATGGTTGGCCAATCAGAATCAGAGCCCATCACTATTGCTACATCTGCCATGCTTACGCTCCTTGGTATAAATCGTGAGCCTGTTGTGCTAAGCGAGTTACCTGCTCAAGATTACTGCCAGAAACATTCACATGCCCTAGTTTTCTGCCGGGTTCAGATTCTTTGCCATAGATGTGGAATTTAGCTTCAGGCACTTGTAATGCTTGAATAAAATCCTGGCTGAAGGCAAGATTTTTTTCTACTTCAGAATCTGTATCTTCATCAGTGTTTTTCATTTCATCTTGAACTCCACCAAGCAAGTTGTACATCACAGTGAAATCTGCTGTGCGCTTGGTTGAACCTAACGGTAGGTTAGCCACTGCACGTAAATGCTGCTCAAATTGGCTCGTTACTGAACCATTCTGGGTCCAATGACCAGAATTGTGGGGGCGCATAGCTAGTTCGTTGATGTAAAGCTTCATTTCTGCTTGTGCTACATAGAACATCTCAACAGCATAAACTCCAGTAATACCAATTTCTTCGCCTATGGCAACAGCAATTTCTTGAGCTTGGCGAGCTACTGAAACGTCAAGCTCAGGTGCAGGTGCAATGACTTGCGCACAAATCCCATTCTTCTGAATTGTTTCAACAACATCCCACACTTTGACATCGCCATGAGCATTGCGCGCGCACAGCACTGATAATTCCGCATCAAAGTCAACAACTTCTTCAACAAGCAACTCTTGAAAATCGTCAAACCAAGGTTCAACAGTAGAAATATCTTCTACAGAATTGATAAATTTCACGCCTTTGCCATCGTAGCCACCTCGTGGTGTTTTCACGATGGCTTGTCCACCAAGAGTTTCAGTAGCAGCAGAAATTGCTGAAGTATCTGAAACTGCTGCCCATCGTGGATTGGGAAAATTATTATCTTGCATAAATTGCCGCATTTTCAATTTATCTTTTGCATAGAGCAAAGCATCAGGACTTGGAGAAATTTGGACATCTGTTTCTTCTTCTAAACGCTTAAGGAACTCATATGAAACATGCTCGTGGTCAAAGGTCATGACATCAATTTTTTGAGCAAATTTATAAAGTTCTGCGTAGTCTTCGTAATGACCAACATCATTGTTACAAATGGCTGGCACAGCGCAACCATACTCTGATTCTGCTAGTAGCGAAAGATCAAAATTAAGTTCAATAGCCTCACTTGCCATCATTCGTGCCAGTTGACCTGCACCTACTACTCCAATTTTTTCCACCATACTCTAAGATTAACCTACTATAGTTATACAAGGCGTAATAAGGAGATATGTTTATGGAACAAGCGGTGCAGTCTTTCCAGAGGCTCTGGGATCTCGTACTCAAAGAAGCTGCAAAATTCGGTGTAGTTGGTGGTATAGCTTTCATCATTGACTCCGGTATTTATCTTGCTCTTTTGCATAGTCAAATGGGTCATAAGCCACTTGTTGATAAAACAATCTCCAGTGTTATAGCTACAATCTTTTCTTACTATGCCAACCGTTATTGGACTTTTAAAGGGGCAACAGCAGATTCTAAAACAAAAGAATTTATCATGTTCTTCTTGATGAATGGCGTTGCTATTATTATCTCTTTGTTGTGTGTTGCAATTTCGCACTATGTGCTTGGTTATACATCAAAAACGGCAGACTTTATTTCCGGAAGTGTTATTGGACTAATTTTAGGTACAATTTTTCGTTTTTTCGCTTATCGTACTTGGGTTTTTAAGAAAGAACTTGATGACGAAGGCCTTGAAACTTATGAAGAGGTTATCTAAAAAGAAGTTTCATAGTTTGGAACTTGGGCTTCCTGGTTCGTTGTAATTAATGTCCACATTATTTGTCTAAAACGATCAACTTCTGGAACGTTTTTCATCCTTAAGGATGGGCGTTTATCCTTAAAGTGAATAATGAGATCGCCTGCTCTTCCGTAAATCCTTTGAAAAATATTGCGCGATATTTCAATGCTTTGTACCCGAGAAAGTGGCGCATCAATTTCTTTACGATTAGCTGCGCCTTTTCTAATAATGACTCGTTTTGATGTAAGTTGATAACTTACTGACAGCCACCTTAAATATGGGGCAAGGCAGAAAAAGTAGAGACAAATAACTGCAGCACCATAGATAAGCCATAAGAGCCATTCACGATAATCGAACTCTGGAACAACACCACGAAGATACATGGTTCCACCAGTAATAACTGCGAGCATGATGGCAGGAAAGGTTAATTTTCGTCCATGAGGTCGTGTTTTAAGTACAAAGAACTCGTGTTCCACTATCATGACCTCTTTTGAATGGGCGAATTATCAATCTCTTTAATTGTGAGCTATGTTAAGTAATATGTACAGCATTTCTTTAGTATTAGCTTCAGCTTCACCTGCGCGGCTACAAACATTGTATCAGGCTGGTTTAAGGCCACTTGTACAAGCTTCTGATGTTGATGAACGTAGCATTGAAGCAGCACTTGATGAAGCCAGTAGTCAAGAAATTGCCTTAACGTTAGCGAAAGAGAAAGCGCGTAGTGTTTCACGTTCTTTTGATTTGGAAACACACGTTGTTATTGGGTGTGATTCTGTTTTTGAACATAATGGCCACAGTTGGGGTAAGCCTCACACTGCAGAGAATGCTTTTGAACGTATCAAAGCTCAACAAGGCACGCAAGGAATTCTACATTCAGGAATCTGGTTGCTTCATCGTGATATTTCTATAGGAAGAGCTGATGCAACACAGGTCATAATGGATACCATGACAGACCAAGAAATTAATGCTTATATTGCAACTGGTGAACCATTAGAGGTTGCTGGTTCCTTTACCTTAGATGGCTTAGGCTCGGCTTTTATTAAAGGCGTTGTAGGTGATCCGCATAATGTTGTAGGGATCAGTGTTAATGCTTTGAAAGATTTACTTGCTCAAGCTCATCTCTCTATTACAGATTTTTGGGTTTAGCACTATTCTGCTCGCTTGTGTAACCTTCTAGCAACTTCAGTAATAGTTCCTGAAAGTGAAGGGTATACTGTGAAAGTTTCTGCTAGTTCGTCAACTGTCATACGACGAGTAACAGCAACTGCAATAGGGAAAACTAGCTCTGAAGCACCTGGCCCTACAACAACTCCACCTATAACAGTTCCTGATCCTTTACGGGCGATGAGTTTTACAAAGCCTTCATTGATATCAAGCATTTTAGCTCGGGCATTGGTAACTAAAGGTAATGTTTGAATATCAGCCTGATATTCGCCACTATCTACTTCTTGCTCTGAAACACCAACTGAAGCAATCTCTGGAGTAGTGAAAATATTTGCTGCAACTGTCTTTAAATTTAATGGTTTGAGAGAATCTCCCATAATATGTGCAACAGCCAAACGTCCTTGCATTGCTGCAACTGATGCTAGTGGAAATACTCCAGTACAGTCTCCAACAGCATAAATATTTGGAACGGAAGTACGGCATACTGAATCAACTTCAACATGACCAGATTCTTTAAGTTCAACCCCATTTTCTTCAAGGTTGAGGTTTTGCGTATTTGGAATAGCACCAACAGCAACTAAACAATGACTGCCCTTAACTGTTCTACCATCTGTGAGCGTTACTTCTACTCCATCATGTGTGGCTTGAACAGTTTCAGCACGAGATTTTGGAAACAGTGTGAGGCCTTTTTTCTGTAATACATTTTCTAGAACTTTCGCAGCATCTGCGTCTTCTCCAGGGAGGACTTGGTCACGCGAAGAAATGAGGGTAACATTCACACCTAAACCAATATAAGCAGAGGCAAATTCAGCACCTGTGACACCTGAACCAATGACAATGAGGTGCTCAGGTAAATCTTTCATCGTGTAAAGTTGCGCCCAGTTGAAAATACGCTTGCCATCAGGTTTAGAAGAGTCAAGCTCTCGAGGGGAACCTCCTACAGCAATAAGGATATAGTCTGCAGGAATCTTTTGACCATCTGCTTCAACAGTATGCTGGTCAATCAGCTTTCCTGTTGCATCAATCACGTCAATTCCAGCTTCTTTGATGGCTTTACGTAAATCTTCAGATTGGCTTTTGGCAAGTTCAAGCAATTTTGAATTCACTTCTGCTAGATTGATAGTTTCTTCAGCACAATCAATGTCTTGAGAGACGAGACCTAGCTTCTGAGCTTCATAAACTTTAGCGATTCGTTCAGAAGCAGCAATAAGTGTTTTAGATGGAACAACGTCTGAAAGTACTGCTGAACCTCCCACACCTTGCCGTTCAATGATAGTGACTTTTGCACCCAATCGTGCCGCTGAAAGGGCAGCTTCATAGCCGCCAGGTCCGCCACCAATAACTACAATGTTAGCTTGTTTATTATGAGCCATATTATTATTGTAAAGCGTAATCTTCCACATGGTTAATTAAATGTAAAAGTGCTACTGTTATACACATGAGAAACGCAAAGACGCCAAGCTCTCAGCTCGCTGAAGAGGCCGCACAATATATTGTAGAAAACACCGGTGTTAAAAAACACGATATTGCTCTTGTTCTTGGTTCTGGCTGGTCAAGTGCAGCAGATTTAATAGGTGAAGAAGTTGCTTCTCTAGACGCTGATGATGTCCCTGGATTTTCAAAACCAGCTGTTGTCGGTCACAGTGCAAAAATTCGATCTATCAAAATTACTCACGGTAAAAATGCTGGCAAATATGCCCTAGTCCTTGGAAGTCGCACACATTTTTATGAAGGAAAAGGCGTTGATGCAGTTGCACACGGTATGCGAACTGCAGCAGCAACAGGGTGCAAACTTGTTATTTTAACAAACGGTTGTGGAACAACCAACGTCTCTTGGAAACCCGGACAAGCTGTGCTTATCAGTGACCACATTAACTTCACTGGAGCAACTCCGCTGCAAGGGGCAAATTTCGTAGATTTAACCGACCTTTATTCACCTCGAGTACGCAGTATTGCACAAACTATTGATCCTTCACTTGAAGAAGGTATTTACATTCAATTCCCTGGACCTGACTATGAAACTCCAGCTGAAGTACGCATGGCGAAAATTTTAGGTGCAGACCTTATCGGCATGTCTACTACACTTGAGGCTATTGCTGCCCGAGCTGAAGATATGGAAGTTTTCGGTATATCACTTGTTACCAACCTTGGTGCAGGACTCTCACAAGAGGCTCTTAGCCACGAAGAAGTACTTGAAGCTGGACGAGATGCCTCCAGTCGTATTGGAAAACTTCTTGCAGAAATTATCGCCCAGAGCTAGGACGGCACATGAAAAAAGGTTATGTCTATAATCCAGAAAAATGGCTGGAACTTATTCCTGATATCCAATCAAGAGCTGAGCTCAAAGAACTTATTGAACGCTCACAAACTGACCCTGAAGCCCAAAAAGAATTAGATGATCGTTTCAGTAGCAACTTAAGTTTTGGTACAGCAGGCCTGCGAGCGGCTATGGATGCTGGACCAAACCGTATGAATAGACTGGTTGTTCGCAAAGCAGCAGCTGGTATTGCGCAATACGCTAACTCTAAAGCTGACCATGTTACTGCTGTTATTGGCTTTGATGCTCGCCATAATTCAAAGATTTTCGCTCAAGAATCAGCAGCAATTTTGACTGCAGCTGGTATTGAAACATTCATCATGCCCCGTGAACTACCAACTCCATTGCTTGCTTATACAACCAGAAATACACCTTTCGATATTGGGATTATGGTAACTGCAAGCCATAACCCTGCTGCTGATAATGGCTATAAAGTGTATTTAGGTGGTCAACTTGTTGACAATGATGGCAAAGGTGCTCAAATTGTCCCACCGTATGACAAAGAAATTGCTGCTTGCATTGATGGCGTCGATATTTCTAATATTGCCATGGCTGATACTGGGTGGAAAACCATTGATGAAAAAACAATTGATGCTTACTTATCTCGTGTTGCTTCCTTAGTAGAACCTCAGAAGTGTTTCAAGGATTTAAACGTTGTTTATACTGCGATGCATGGTGTGGGTGCACCTATCATGTCCGCTATTTTAGAAAAGGCTGGCTTTTCTTCTGTAACGCACGTTGCTGCTCAAGATACTCCTGATGCAAATTTTCCGACTGTTGACTTCCCTAACCCGGAAGAAAAAGGTGCTTTAAATCTAGCCATGGTTGAGGCAAAAAAACAGGATGCAGATATCATTATTGCTCATGATCCTGATGCGGATCGTGCTGCCGTAGCATTACCCGGTGTTGATGGCATCTGGACTATGTTGCGTGGTGATCAGCTAGGCACTATCTTGGGTTGGTCCAAACTTAAAAATTCCAAGCAACCACAAAAAATGGTTCTTGCAAACTCGATTGTTTCTTCACGGATGCTGGCAACTATTGCACAGGATTTTGGTGCAAGGCATCAAGAAACACTTACAGGTTTTAAATGGATATCTCGTGTACCAAAACTAGACTTTGGGTACGAAGAAGCACTTGGCTATTGTGTTGACCCGGATTATGTACACGATAAAGACGGTAGCTCTGCACTGCTATTAGCCTTGCAATGTGCTGCTGAGTTGAAACAAGAAGGTAAAACCTTATGGGATTTATTGGATGAACTCTATAAAGAATATGGCCTCTTTGCCACTGACCAGTTATCTATTCGTGTTGAACAGCTCAGTGACATTCAAAATATGATGAAAACCTTAAGATCTCAAGGACTAACTCGTATAGCTGGTTGTGATGTTGTAGAAAGTCTTGACTTAAACCACCCGCAGGGCAATCTTCCAGCAACTGATGCCCTTGTGTACATATGTGACAATAATACTCGCATTATTGTGCGGCCTTCAGGTACTGAACCGAAACTAAAGTGCTATCTTGAAGTAGTTATTGATCCAAAAGAACTCACAGGCCAAGCTGCGCAGGATGAAGCGCAAGCTCGCTTAGACAAAGTAAAAACCGAATTAGCTAAAACCTTAGGAGTAGCATGACACTTAATTCATATATCGACCACACTCTACTGAAACCAAACGCTACACAGGAGCAAATCGTTAAGCTTTGTGAAGAAGCCAAAGAATATAATTTTGCTTCGGTATGCGTTAATCCAGTGTGGGTATCACTTGCTGCTCAAGAGCTTGAAGGTTCTGCCGTAAAGGTTTGTACTGTGATTGGTTTTCCTTTGGGCGCAACATCAACTGCTGCTAAAGTTGCTGAAACGCAACAGGCTATCGCAGATGGGGCTGATGAAGTTGACATGGTTATTAACATGGCTGCTGCTAATGCAGGAGACAAAAAAGCACTTGTTGCAGATATTTCTGCTGTTGTTCAAGCAGCTCACAGTGAAAATGCCATTGTGAAAGTGATTATTGAAACTTCTCAGCTTGATGAAAATGCTAAAGTTTTAGCAAGTGAAGCTGCTAAGGATGCTGGGGCAGATTTTGTTAAAACCTCAACTGGATTTAATGGTGGCGGTGCAACAGTTGATGATATCAAACTTATGCGTCAAACTGTAGGGCCTGATATGGGTGTTAAGGCTTCAGGTGGCGTACGTAATGCACAAGATGCGCAGGCACTTGTTGATGCTGGTGCTACTCGCCTTGGAGCAAGTGCTGGAATTGATATTGTATCTGGTGGAGAATCTAGCTCAGATTACTAAAATTGAAGCTTTAAAACTTAACTAAGGATACCTAGCAGCGCTGATATCCACGTTAGTAATTCTTTAGCTTCAGGCATGGGTTGTGGCAATGGCACCAGCACAGATGTTTCTTTCACGATAGTTCCTGGATACAGTCTGTTCAATCGCATCTGTGCAGACTCAGCAAGCTCAACAGGGGCAATGCGTACTTTATTGTTCAAACGCATGATTTCATTGATGCCAAGCATTCCTGCTTGCATTCTGAGTTGAGCAACATTCAGTAGCATCTGAACTTCGGAAGGAATATCACCGTAACGATCTATCAGTTCTTCTTGCAGTTCTGGAATCTGAGACATTTTGTGCAAAGCAGCGATCTTCTTATAAGCTTCGAGGCGTAGTCTATCGCCGTTAATATATTCTTCCGGAATATATGCATTCAATGGTAGCTCAATCTTTATTTCAGGTGCAGTTTCTTCTTTTTCACCACGATAGTTAGCAACTGCTTCCCCAACCATGCGTAAGTAAAGATCAAATCCTACTCCTGCTATATGACCAGATTGTTCAGCTCCTAATAAATTTCCTGCTCCACGAATTTCAAGGTCTTTCATAGCAAGTTGCATTCCTGCACCTAGCTCATTGTGGGTTGCAACAGCTTTTAGCCTTTCAATGGCTGTTTCTGAAAGTTCTTGGTCTTGATTATATAAGAAATATGCATAAGCGCGTTCACGGCTTCTACCCACACGCCCTCTTAGCTGGTGTAATTGGGATAAACCATATTTGTCTGCGTTTTCAACTATTAAAGTGTTGGCATTTGAAATATCAAGTCCTGTTTCAATAATTGTGGTTGAAACCAAAACATCAAACTTCTGTTCCCAAAAATCAACAATAATACGTTCTAGTTCTTTCTCGCTCATCTTGCCATGAGCAACAGCTACTCTGGCTTCAGGGACTAAACGAGCAATTTTAGCTGCAGTTGCATCTATACTTTTGACACGATTGTGTACGTAGAAAATTTGGCCTTCGCGCATCATTTCCCGGCGAATTGCTGCAACAACTTGTTCATCACTATAACCACCAACATAAGTGAGAACAGGCTGACGTTCTTCAGGTGGTGTTGCCAGTGAAGACATCTCACGAATACCTGTTACGGCCATCTCTAAAGTGCGGGGAATTGGTGTAGCACTCATAGCTAAAACATCCACGTTAGTTCGTAGTTTCTTTAATTTTTCTTTGTGTTGCACACCAAAACGTTGTTCTTCATCAACAACAACTAAACCAAGATCTTTAAAGTGAACATTATTCCCTAAAAGTTTATGCGTTCCAATGACTACATCAATAATTCCAGCTGCAACATCTTCCATCACTTGTTTAGCTTGTTTTGCTGTTTGGAATCGAGATAGCACTGCTACACGCACTGGGAATCCTCGAAATCTTTCGCTAAAGGTTTCATAGTGTTGTTGTGCAAGGATGGTAGTTGGACACAACACAGCTACTTGTTTGCCATCTTGAACTGCTTTGAACGCTGCGCGCACTGCAATTTCAGTTTTACCATAGCCAACATCGCCAGATATTAGCCTATCCATGGGAATTGGTGCTTCCATATCGCGTTTAACTTCTTCAATACTTTGCACTTGATCTACTGTTTCTACGTATGGAAAAGAATCTTCCAATTCCTGCTGCCATGGGGTATCAGTTGCAAAAGCATGACCTTGAGAAGCTTGGCGAGCAGAATATAATCTAATAAGCTCTGCTGCTATTTGTTTAACAGCTTTACGAGCTCTAGACTTTGTTTTACTCCAATCAGAACCACCCATTTTATTCAAAGTGGGTTCATCGGAACCAACGTAGGAAGAAAGTAAATCCAATTGGTCTGCAGGAACAAAAAGTCTATCTGGTGGATGCCCTCGTTTTGATGGAGCATACTCAATGACAAGATACTCACGCTGGGCTTTATTGAGCCCTACTCCCACATTACGTTGTACCATCTCTACAAAACGACCAAGCCCATGTTGTTGATGCACAACATAATCGCCTGCTTGTAATTGCAGTGGGTCAACTGCTTTCTTGCTACTTCTACTTGTGCTCTTCCTTTGAGTTGAACTCTTTTGGACTTGCTTTTTTCCTAGTACATCATGGTCGCTAAGAATCATGAGCTGAGGTAGATCGTGGTAAAAAGAAAAATTTTGATGCGCCACTACTGTTTGAACAACAGAAGATTCAATATTTAAAGTCTCATTGAAACGACTTGTGATTCCCATAGAGTTCAAGTTCTCAGCTAAACGTTGAGCAGCCCCTACTGTTTGGCAAGAAATAATTACCGTGAAATTTTTGTGCCAATGAGCAAGTTTTTCTCGAATGGTTGTTTCATCGAAACTTCCAAGACTTGGAATTTTAAACTCTAGGTCAACGGTGGCATTGAGTATGTTAAACGAGCAGTACCTCAACCCTAAGTCTTGACACTGCTCTTTGAGAAGATCCAAACTAATGAATTGTGAGCTACCTAAAATATCTCGTAAATCGACTGGAGAATTTTCATCATGTTCCCAGGCAGCTAGCAAAAACTCTTCACTGGTACGTTGTAAATCTGTTGCTCTTTGTTGGATACGTTCGTCTTCAATAAAAACGACATTGCTATCCTCTGGTAAGTAATGAGTGAAAAAAGTCATTTTTTGTGCCAATAACGCTATCAAAGATTCCATTCCATCAGCAGGAATACCCTGAGAAATCTTTTCAAGAATGGCTTTGCCTGGTGGAAATTCTTCAGCACGCTCAGCTGCTATTTTCTTCGTGCGAGCATCTAAAATTATTTCTTTGCACGGCACGATAGTAACGTGAGTTAGTTGTTCTTCTTCTACAAAACTTCGCTGATCAGTAACTGCAAAGTAGGAGATAGATTCCACTTGATCACCGAAGAAATCACAACGAAGAGGATGCTCCATGTCTGGTGGAAAAATATCAATGAGTCCGCCTCGAACAGCAAACTCTCCACGCCTTGTTACCATATCTACTTGTTCGTAAGAAAATTCGAGCAAGTTAATTACTAGATCGTCAAGATTATATTCACTTTGAACTTGCAAAGTAATTTCTGGAAGCTTATCTAAAGCAGCTGGAAGACTTTGAGCCACTGCTCTTAAAGGACTAATAATAATTTTAGTTTCTGGGTTCTTAAGTGCTTTAAGTGCTTTGATGCGTTGAGTGATTGTTTGATTATTTGGAGATAATCTTTCATGCGGCAAAGTTTCAAGATTTGGAAAGTACACGATATTTTCTTCAGCTACGTAATCAGAAAGCTCAGCAACTAAATTCTCTGCCTCACGCGTGGTAGCAGTTACTACCAAAACAGGACTTTGCTGTTGCTCTTGGTAGTAAGTCAAACTTGGGGCATGAGCCCCTTCAACAATTTTGAACTTAGTATCGTTATGTTCAACGGTGAAATAATTTTTAAAAACATTAGCTTCTGCCAAAGCAGAAACAACTGCAGAAAACCTCATCTCTTCACTTTACTGTAAACTCGCCACAAAAAATAAAGAGCACCCTTGCATTTCTTGACTTTTCAGAGTGATAATAGCTTTTACAAAGTTTCAACTTTTATTCTTTTTTCAGTTAAACTGGAATAAACTGACTATTTCGCAAGAGGTTACATGCTTGAAAACAACTTAACAGACCTGCAAGAAGCAAGTCAATCTTCAAAGGCTACACCCATCTCTCTCCAAGTACAAATGGCAGATGATGCACCAGAAAAAACTATCGATATTCGTAAAACGCTACGCATCTATATCAAAAAATGGCCAGCAATTTTACTCTGCACTCTCCTTGGTGGTCTCCTTGGCTACGGTATAACTCTCTTGATGCATCCAGTGTATGAAGCAACCTCTGGTGGAATCCTGACTGCTCCATCATCTGGCAATCAACTAGGTGGTATCAACAACTCTGTTTCAGCAGATATGCTCGTTAAATCAAAAGCTAAAACATACACTACGGTTGCTACCTCTAAGCCTGTAGCTGAAGGGGTTATTAAAAAACTCAATCTACAAACAAGTCCAGAAGACCTTGTAAAGCAAATTAAGGTTGAAAATACCAGTGATACCCCTGTTATCACTATCACTGCTAAAGGTTCAAATCCACAAAATGCTAAAGATCTAGCTGATACCTGGGTTGCTTCTCTTGCCGATGAAATTCACAGTATTGAAAACAATCAATCTACTACTACTGCTAATCCAGATGCTCAAGATCAACAACAAGGTAATAACTCTAACGCCTTGAAGCTAGTGCCTAACGTTAGTGCATCATTGCCTGACTCTCCTGCTTCACCTAATAAAAAACTTTTTACCGGAGTTGGTCTGGTGCTTGGTCTCTTGGCTGGGCTACTCTACGCTTGGTATCAGGGACGCTTAGATACTCGTATTCGGTCACGTGCAGCTCTTGAAGACAACTTTCCTGATACACCAATCATTGGTCTTGTTCCAGAGAGCACTCATCCGAAGGAACTTATTAATGTTGATAGCACTGCCCCTCACAACCCTGAGGCTTATCGTTCATTAGAAGCTTTCCGAAATATTCGCACCAACTTACGTTTTGCAAACATTGATAGAAAGCTTACTGCCGTTGCTGTTACATCTCCAGAACCTCAAGATGGTAAATCAACTGTCATTTCAAACCTAGCTCTTGCTATTGCAGCCTCTGGGCAACGGGTTGTCATTATCGATGCAGATTTGAGAAGGCCAACCATTGATAAAAAGTTTGATATTACAGGAACTCACATTGGTTTAACTGAATTACTAACTGACCAAGTTGATCTTCAAGATGCTTTAATAAACTTGCCTGAAGACCCTAACGTCTTTGTTTTACCAGCAGGAACAATCCCTCCAAACCCTACTGAATTGCTACAGTCTCACGCTATGGAAAATCTCATTGAAACCCTTCGTGCAGAAAACTGTATTATTCTTATTGATACACCTCCACTGCTTGCAGTTTCTGACTCTGCTGCTGTATCACATTTTGTTGATGGAACTATTGTTGTTGTTTCTGCTAATGAAAGTAAAATTGAAGATATTAAAGAGTCACTTGGAATGCTTTCGCAGGTTAATGCTCGTATTCTTGGTATTGTGCTCAATAAAGTTCCAGTAACTGGCATTGATTCCCAGTATTATGGCTACTCTAGTAAAAATAATTACTATTACAGCAACTCAGGCATACCCAATAAAAAGAAAAAGCTTAAAAAGCGCCACAAGCGATGAAAAAAAATACTAACTTTTACGCGATTGTACCTGCCGGTGGTGTGGGTTCACGGTTATGGCCTCTTTCTAGAGCTGGAGCTCCCAAATTTCTTCAAGACCTTACCGGTGATGGACAGTCTTTATTACAGGCAACATGGGATCGTCTTGAAAAACTTGCTGATGATCGTATCGTGCTCGTTACTGGCACAAAACATGAAAAGGCAGTTCGTGAGCAACTCACCAAACTTAAAGACTCTAACTTAATCTTAGAGTCAGAACAAAAAGATTCTGCTGCAGCCATCGGTCTTGCAACAGCAATCATCTACAAACGTAACCCACATGCAATTGTTGGTTCCTTTGCCGCCGATCATGTTATCAAGAAACAAACTCTTTTTAAGAAGGCAGTTAAGCAAGCTATTGATATTGCCATGAAAGATTACATCGTAACTTTAGGAATTGCACCTACTTTCCCTTCTACAGGTTTTGGATATATTAAAAAAGCACGTAAATTCCGCGGGATTGATGCTGCTTACCATGTTGAAGAATTCGTTGAAAAACCTGATTTATCTCAAGCAGAACAATACCTTGCTAGCGGCCGTTACCGTTGGAATGCCGGAATGTTTGTTGCTCAAGCAAAAACTATGCTTGAAAGTTTTGAACGTAACAATAAGGAACTCTACGATGGTTTGATGGAGATTGCGCAAGCATGGGATACGCCTGAACAAAATAAAGTACTTGCAAAAATTTGGCCCACCTTGCCAAAAATTGCTATTGACTACGTTATTGCTGAACCAGAAGCTAAAAATGGCAATGTTGCCATGATTGCTGGTCGTTTTGACTGGGACGATGTGGGTGATTTTGACTCTTTGACTCGTCTTAATGAAAAAGGAAACAATGCCACTATTCTTGGAGATCCAAAGCGTGTTATTGCTGAAGAAACAAACGGTATTATTGTTCCTCGAAGCCAGCGCATGATTACAACATACGGACTAGAAGATATTGTAATTGTTGATACTGACGATGCCCTACTTGTTACCACCAGAGAACATGCACAAGAAGTTAAAAGCATTGTTAATGCCTTGACTGACCACGGCCTAGAGCGTTACCTTTAGGCCACTTTGTTAAACTGTTAGACTTAAAGAACTTATATACTATACTTTTTGAGGAGATATCCATGGCCAATTTTCACGAACAATCAACCCTTAATGGTTCAGTTGAGCAAGTGATTCAAGTTTTTGCATCACAAGATTTCGCACAGCAGCTTTCGCAACGTGCAGGCGCTGAACTTACTAGCTTCAACATTGATGGTGATGTGAACGGTGCCTTTACTCTTACTGCTGTTCGCGCAGCTGGTACAGATAGGGTTCCAGACTTTGCTAAAAAATTCGTTGGCGATAAAGTTCAAGTAACACAAATTGAAAACTGGGAAGCTCCAGATGCAAATGGTAATCGTAAAGCAACAGTACAGGTTCAAGTAGCTGGAGCACCAGCAAGCATTTCAGGTACTGAAACTCTTGTAGCTAATGGTGAAACAACAGACTACACTATTGATGGTGACCTTAACGTCAGCATTCCACTTGTTGGTAATAAAATTGCTGCAAAAGCTACTCCAGCAGCAGGGAAAGTCTTTGCTGTTCAAACACAACTGATTAACAATAATCTACAGTAAATACTAAAGAATAAAACCACTGTTTGCACTTTCGTGAAAACAGTGGTTTTATTCTTGCTGAATGCATCCAGCAGAAATATATAACAAACTCTATCGAGTTATTTACCTTTAGAAATCAAATCAAGAAGGTACTGACCATAACCACTTTTAACTAGTGGCTGTGCCAGTTCAGCTAGTTGTTGATCCGTGAGGAATCCTTGACGCCATGCAATTTCTTCTGGGCAACCAATGGAAAGACCTTGACGCTTCTGTACAGTTCTGATGAATTCTGAAGCTTCATTCAAAGAATCAAAAGTTCCAGTATCTAGCCAAGCAGTTCCCCGTGGCAAGATTTCAACTTGTAAACGACCTTGATCTAAGTAAACCTGATTGAGATCAGAAATTTCAAGCTCTCCTCGAGGAGATGGTTTCAAATTTTTAGCAATCTCAACTACATCATTACTGTAGAAGTACAAACCAGGAACCGCATAGTTGCTCTTAGGATTTTCTGGTTTTTCTTCAATAGAGAGAGCTTTGCCATTTTTATTAAAATCAACCACGCCATATGCTTTAGGGTCTGCAACCCAATAACCAAAGACGGCTCCACCATCAATGTCTTCAAAACGTCGCAGTTGTGAACCCAAACCTGGGCCGTAGAAGATGTTGTCGCCTAAAACTAGGGCAACATTATCGTCTCCGATGAACTCTTCTCCAAGAATGAAAGCTTGTGCCAATCCATCAGGACTAGGCTGCTGCACATAGCTGATGTTAACTCCAAATTGAGAACCATCACCTAAGAGACGCTTGAAGTGTGTAGCATCGTGAGGAGTAGTAATGACTAAAATGTCTTTAATACCTGCCAAAATCAACATTGATAATGGATAATAAATCATTGGCTTATCGTAGACTGGAACAAGTTGCTTACTAACTCCAAGAGTAATTGGATGTAAGCGTGAACCAGTACCGCCAGCAAGAATAATACCTTTCATAAGAACTATTCTCTCTTTTTTTATGAGCTAAAGCAATTTTGTACTTAGAAAAGTCTCTAACTCACTTAAAATAATAAGTATGAAAAAACTACTTGTTACTGGCGGAGCTGGATTTATTGGTTCAAACTTCGTGCATTATGTTCTTGAAAATACAAACTACAACGTCACAGTCCTAGATAAGCTAACGTACGCTGGCAACAAAGCATCCCTAGCTGGACTTGACCCAGAACGTTTCAAACTTGTTGTTGGAGATATTTGCGATGCTGAGTTAGTTGATAAACTTATTGCTGATCACGATGCTGTAGTACACTACGCAGCAGAATCTCATAACGATAATTCTCTTGAAGACCCACGTCCTTTTATCGACACAAACCTCATTGGTACCTATACGCTAATTGAAGCAGCGCGTAGGCACAATAAACGTTTTCACCACATCTCAACTGACGAGGTATACGGTGATTTAGAACTTGATGATCCTAACAAATTTACAGAAAATACTCCGTATAACCCCTCTAGCCCTTATTCTTCAACTAAAGCAGGATCAGATTTACTGGTAAGAGCCTGGGTACGTTCTTTTGGTTTGAAAGCTACTATTTCTAACTGTTCTAACAACTATGGTCCTTACCAGCACATAGAAAAGTTTATTCCACGGCAAATTACAAACATCCTGATGGATATCAAACCAAAACTTTACGGTAAAGGTGAGAACGTTCGTGACTGGATTCACGCCAATGACCACAGCTCAGCAGTGCTAACCATCTTAGAAAAAGGCAAAATCGGAGAAACTTACTTGATTGGTGCCGATGGTGAAAAGAACAACAAGGAAGTCTTAGAGTTAATCCTTGAACTCATGGGCAAAGACAAAAGCGACTATGAACATGTTGTTGATCGACCTGGTCATGATATGCGTTATGCCATTGATTCTACTCGACTACGTGAAGAACTTGGCTGGAAGCCAAAATACCAAGACTTTAATAAAGGTTTGCAAAATACCATTGACTGGTACACCGACAACAAAGACTGGTGGATTGCAGACAAAGAAGCTACAGAAGCTAAATACAAGCGCCAAGGACAGTAAAGGAACATTATGGAGTTCAGTAAAGAACTAAACATTTCTACATGCGATATCCCTGGGTTACTTATTGTTGATCTTCCTGTCTTTGGGGATAATCGTGGTTGGTTCAAAGAAAATTGGCAACGCGAAAAGATGTTAGAACTTGGATTGCCTGATTTTGGTCCAGTGCAAAATAATATCTCTTTTAATACCACGCGTGGCACAACTCGAGGCATTCATGCTGAACCTTGGGATAAGTATATTTCTGTGGCCACTGGTTCAATTTTTGGGGCCTGGGTTGATTTACGTGATGGCGAAAGCTTCGGTAAAACCTTCACTACTACACTTGATCCTTCTAAGGCTATTTTTGTGCCACGAGGGGTTGGTAATTCATTTCAAACCCTAGAAGATAATACTGCTTACGTCTACTTGGTCAATGACCACTGGAGAGTTGATACTCAAGACCAGTACACTTTCTTAAACCTTGCAGACGATACAGTTAACATTAACTGGCCGATTGCCCTTGAAGATTGTGAACTCTCAGAAAAAGATAAGAACCACCCTACGCTAAAAGACGTAAAGCCTATGTCTGAAAAGAAAACCGTTGTTCTTGGTGCAGGCGGCCAGTTGGCTAATGCTCTTAAAGAAGTATTTCCTGATGCAGAATTTATGTCTCGCTCCCAAGTTGATCTTTCAGATGCACAATCTTTAGCCTCAGTGAATTGGAAACAATACAACACAATTATCAATGCTGCGGCTTACACTGCTGTAGACCTTGCTGAGACATCTGAGGGGCGAACTGACTGTTGGGCAGCAAATGCCACTGGCGTTGCCTCCTTAGCTGATATTGCTAACGAATATGACTTAACACTTGTTCATATTTCTAGTGATTATGTTTTTGATGGTACACAGAAAGTACATACCGAAGATGAGCCGTTGTCCCCTCTTGGTGTTTACGGGCAAAGTAAAGCAGCTGGTGATCTTGCTGCTGCCCGAGCAAAGAAGCACTACATTCTACGCACAAGTTGGGTTATTGGACAGGGTAAAAACTTTATTGCTACCATGGCAGCTTTGGCAGAAAAAGGCGTTGATCCAGCTGTCGTTAATGATCAAATTGGTCGCTTGTCTTTTACAGAGGATATTGCTGCTGCCATTAAACATTTACTGGAAAACCATGCAGCTTACGGTATTTATAACATTTCTAATGAAGGCGAGCCAGTTTCGTGGGCAGATGTGGCTGCAGAAGTCTACACAGGTCTTGGGCACGACAATACTAGAGTATCTGGAATATCTACCGAAGAATACTTTAAAGATAAATCTGGTATAGCTCCACGCCCAACACACAGCACCCTTGATTTAAGTAAAATCAAAGCTACAGGGTTTACTCCTCGCTCTCAGCAAGAGGCATTACAAGAGTACCTTACGACGCTGAAGTAGTTGTTGTTAAAAGATTTTCTTTTACTAATTGCTGTACAGCGTCTTCTACTAGTGATTCTGCGTTGCCACTTGGTGGTGTGCCAAGATCTTTAATAATGTGCGTAGTTAAAGAAGAGAGCTCTTGAGGAGAATCTAAGGCCTTCCAAATATATGGAGCTAAACCTTGAAGATGGAAGATTTTATTATTTTTAAAAAGAAGTAACTCTCCGTCAAGGAAAAGTTCATCTTGAACTTTGTTCTTTGTAATCATGATTTTACTGAATAAAAAATAGAGGTGGAACAAGTTCCACCTCTATTTTAAAAAGTTTCTTATGCGTCAGCATTACGGCGACGACGTGCAAGAGCAACAGTAGTTACACCAGCAACAGCAACACCTGCACCAGCAGCAAGTACTGTACCAAGCTGATCTCCAGCACCAGTGTAAGCTAGGCCAGATTTACCAGCAGCTGCCGTAGTACCAGTTGTACCTGTAGTGCCTGTTGTACCGTAAGTAGTTCCTGCATAACCTGCTTTACCAGCAGTTGCAGTAGTTCCAGTTGTACCTGTTCCAGTGCTTCCTGTAGCTCCAGTAGAACCTGTAGTACCAGTAGTACCTGTTGTTCCAGTAGTACCTGTTGTTCCAGTAGTACCAGGAACGGTATTCCATGTAGTAGTGTTATTAGTTGTGCTACCACCAGTTGTTGTGCCACCGTTAGTGCTTGCACCATTGTCAATGCGACACTGAACGATGTCCATGCAATCACCAGAAAGTACTAAATCATTACCGTCTGCATTTTCACCTTTAGCAACAACATGAGCTCCGTGACCGATTCCAGAGAAATCAGCAGTAACATTTCCATTAGCATCAGCAGTTACAGTTCGTGTAACTGTTCCAGTAGCTGCAACAATAGCGCCAGTGATACTAGCTGTAGCAGTTTGATCACTGCCACCAGTAATTGTAATTGTAACTTCTGAGCCCGCCTTGAATCCTGTGAGGTTCACGCGAAAGTGCCCACAATCACCAGGGCTTGAAAGTGACTGCACAGTGATGCTAGCAGGCGCATAGTTAGTAGCTGCCTGAGCAACTGGGGCAATTGCAACAGTACTGACTGCGATTGAAGCAGCAACTGCAAGTTTCTTCATAATTTCTCTCCGTCTTAAAGTCGAATGATGTTTAGTCTATCCGTTAGCCTTCTAAGTATAACATTCTCATCATAGCGAAGATAAATGTTTAATGCAAACTTTTTTTATTTGGAATGTTGCACTACTTCAGAAACTGTTTTGATTTTTGATTTCTTTCTCTTTATTCACAATGACGGAAAGGCATGGAATCATTTCATCAGCCATCTGTTGGTATGCTGCATTTCCTTGCTGCCAAGGGTCAATAACGTCACTTTCAGAAGCAGTAGTAACAATTTGATGTCTACGTTTAAATGCCTGCGCTACCAAATCTTGCCAGGCTTCATAAGTACTGGCTGCCTGAGTATCTGGTTCCAAACTATTAATAGAGTGTGCAAAGTCTCTTAAAGTAAAAGTCTTTCTTAAAGCACTTGGGTCTAATGAAATAATCTTTTGGCGATGTTCTTGTGTCAAAGCAAGAAGTAAATCATTGTCACGAATCATCTGTTCTGTGAGTCTACGTGGCTCAAAGTTTTCAACATTTGCTCCATACTGCTGAGCCAAAACTGCAGATTCTGGCGCAAACGGGTAGCCTATCATGCCATAAGTTCCAGCACTTGTTACCTCAAACTCCCCTGGCGAAATCTGATCTAAAGCTGCTGCGAGCACTCTTTC
Source organism: Micrococcaceae bacterium (assembly GCA_047605865.1). Lineage (GTDB taxonomy): Bacteria > Actinomycetota > Actinomycetes > Actinomycetales > Micrococcaceae > JASGDC01. The sequence goes on from JASGFC010000007.1 coordinate 39,342, forward strand.
ACCGAAAGGTGAACGGCAAATATTTCCAGTACAAACAAAAATAATTTTAAAAGGTTTTCTCACTTTGGGTTCCTTGCATGGTGGGTATTTTGTACCTGATCTAAAGGTTTTTCTAAAAGTTCAGCAATTGCTTGCTGAGCTCTATCTATTTCAAAAGGTAATTCTTGTTCTTCTGATTTAGAAAACTTTTGGAGAACATACTGACTAACATTTCCATGGGAGGGGCGAGAAATTCCCATACGAAGACGCAAATAGTTCTCTGTTCCTAACGCTCGTGTCATATCTTTAAGACCGTTGTGTCCACCTGAACCTCCGCCAATCTTTATACGCAGGTGTCCAAATGGGATATCGAGCTCGTCGTGAACGGCGATAATATTTTCTGGAGCAATTTTGTAGAATTTGGCTAAAGCAGCAATGGAAGATCCAATCAAGTTCATGTAATTCAATGACTTGGCCAGAATAATTTTAGGTCCAGAAACTCCAAGACGAGCTTCACACGTAAGGGCAGCAGCTTTTGAGTTCTTGGTAAAAGAAAGGTGATTGCTTTCTGCTATGGCATCAACAACTCTGTAGCCTATATTATGCCTTGTAGCATAATAGTTGGGTCCCGGATTTCCGAGCCCAACTATTAGCCAAGTGTGGACAGAAGTCATTACTCGTCAGAAGATCCTTCTTCAGAATCTTCAGTACCTTCTTCACCTTCTTCGCCTTCTGTATCCTCGCCTTCAGCACCTTCTTCAAGCTCTGCTTCAAGTTCTTCCTCGATATCACGCTTCTCAGAGATATGTACTACAAGCTGATCTTCATCACCATAAAGGACAGAACCTTCAGGAAGTTCAATGTCACCTGCATGAGCGTGATCACCAATTTCACGGCCTTCAACGTCGACAGTTAAGAATTCAGGAATGTTTGTAACGTCTGCTGTAAGAGCGATTGTACCGTGTTCAAGAGAAGTAACAGAACCTGGAGCAGCTTCACCAGTAACGTGGATTGGCACGTCAACAACTCTCTTGTCACCTTTACGAACTTCAAGTAAATCAACATGCTCTATTTCACGAGTTACAACGTTACGTTGCACATCACGAGTTAGGACAAGGTATTTTTTATCGCCAACTGTAAGGTTAATTAAAGCGTTTGAATTACGTAGTGCACGTGAAAGTTCTCTAAAAGGAACAGCAACATGTACTGGATCAGTTTTACCGTAAATTACTGCTGGAATTTGGTTATCGCGACGCAATTGACGCGAAGCACCTTTACCAAAGTTTGTGCGATCTGCACCATCAAGTTTGATTTTTTCTGCCATTGATTTGACTCCTCAATAAGTTTATTAAACAATGTCTGGCGGAGTCGCAAAGAAAGATTCTATTTCATCGCGTCGATAACGGATTTCTCCCTCGCCGAGACAGTTATTATCTTAACACTTTAGTGGTTAAAACAATAATTGAATTAGCTGATGCCATCAAAGAGTGACGTAACAGAACCTTCTTCATATACTTCAGAAACTGCACGCGCAATAACAGGAGCGATAGAAAGTACTTTGAGTGTGTCAAACTTTTTCTCATCATCGATAGGTAATGTATTGGTAATCACTACTTCTCTAGCACCAGAATTAGAAAGTCTTTCTGCTGCGGGATCAGAAAGCACACCATGTGTTGCAACAATCATGACATCCTTAGCACCTGCACTCAGTAGTGCTTTAACTGCTCCTGCAATAGTTCCACCGGTGTCAATCATGTCATCAATGAGGATACAGCTTCTGCCTTCAACCTCGCCGACAATACGGTTAGATTTTGTAGAGTTTGGCTTGTTGATATCACGAGTTTTATGCACAAAAGCAATAGGAGCATTTCCTAATTTCTCTGCCCACTGCTCTGACATACGCACGCGTCCAGTATCGGGTGATACCACGGTGCAGTTATCTAAATCTACTCGAGTACGCACATAGTCAGTTAATAATGGCATTGCCCACAAGTGATCTACTGGACCATCGAAGAAACCCTGAATTTGAGCCGTGTGTAAGTCAACGGACATGATACGGTCTGCGCCTGCTGTTTTGAATAAATCTGCAACCATACGAGCTGAAATAGGTTCACGTCCAAGATGCTTTTTGTCTTGACGAGCATACGGATAAAATGGTGCAACCACTGTAATGCTTCGAGCAGAAGCACGTTTGAGGGCATCCACCATGAGAAGTTGCTCCATAAGCCACTTATTGATAGGGGCTGTATGTGATTGCATCACAAAAACATCGGCGCCTCGAACACTTTCTTCAAAACGCACATAAATCTCTCCACTGGCGAAGTCATAAGCAGACGTGGGTAGTAATTCCACTCCTAATTTTTCAGCAACATTCTCTGCCAGTTCCAGATGTGCACGTCCAGAAGCAAGAACTAGCCGTCTCCTACCTGACTTTGGTGTCATTACACTCATGACTTACCTTTCCTAGTGGTTGCCCTTTTTAGGGGCTTTCTTTTCAACCCAACCATCGATATTACGTTGTTTGAAATCTGAAACTGCTAACGCGCCTTGAGGAACATCAGACTTAATAACAGCACCTGCACCAGTGTATGCATTATCTTCAAGAGTCACCGGAGCAACAAAGATTGAACCGGACCCAGTCTTAACATTGCTACCAATAGTAGTTTTATTTTTATTCACACCATCATAATTTGCTGTGATAGCACCTGCACCAATATTGGTATTATCGCCAATTGTGGCATCTCCAACATAAGAAAGGTGTGGCACTTTAGAATTTTCACCAATGACTGAATTCTTTGTTTCAACATACCCGCCGATACGCCCACCACTCTTCAGGTGAGTTTTAGGACGAATATACGTAAAAGGACCAGTACTTGCACCAGCTTCAATAACTGATTCGCTACCGTGAGTACGGATAATCACTGCCCCTTCGCCAATTTCCATATCGGTCAATGTAGTATCTGGACCAATGCAGGCATCATCAGCTATCGAAGTTTTGCCATAGAGTTGCGTTCCAGGATAAATTGTGACGTCTTGACCAATAACTACAGTCTTGTCAATGAATGTGGAGTTTGGGTCAATAATGGTAACGCCAGCTTTCATATGCTGTTCTAAAATACGCTTATTAAATTCAAGGCTAAGAGTTGCTAGTTGCAAGCGATCATTGGCGCCTTCAGTTTGCCAGTGGTCTTCACCAATAAAAGCAGCGACATGTTTACCTTCATCTTTAAGAACTTCAAGGACATCGGTGAGATATTTTTCTCCTTGAGAGTTATCAGTACCGATTTTTTCAAGTGCTTGCTTTAGTGATTGTGCATCAAAAACATTGATTCCAGAATTTACTTCATTGACTGCACGTTGCGCTTCAGTAGCATCTTTATGTTCCACGATACGCGATACACTGCCATCATTTTCACGCATGATACGACCATAGCCAGTTGGGTCATCAATAACAGAAGTAAGCACTGTGGCGCTGCTGTTTTCTTTTTCGTGGAAGTCAATGAGTTCTTGAAGGAGCTCTGTTGTGAGGAGCGGAACATCTCCATAGCTAACAACAACTGTTCCATCAAAATTACCAAGCTTATCTAGTCCAGATTCAACAGCTGCACCAGTTCCTGGCACTTCACTCTGGTCTGCAATAATAACGTTTGGATTGTGCGCAAGAATGTGCTCTGCGATCATATCGCGTTCAAATTTAACAACAGCAACGAGTTTTTCTGGCTTCAAGCCTTCAGCTGCATCAAGTGCGTGCTGAAGCATGGAGCCTCCGGCCAATGTATGCATAACCTTTGGCGTTTTAGATTTCATCCTGGTGCCAGCACCAGCGGCTAGAAGGATTACTGCAATTGGCTTACGCTCCATATAAACACTCCGTCAAGTGGAAATGTAAGTTCCGCCACCAGGATTCGAACCTAGACCAGCGGCTTCAAAGGCCGATGTGCTGCCGTTACACTATGGCGGAACGTGCATTGTTTCATGCACGATTACCATTATAACCATGAGAGTGCTCTGAAAGGTAATCGTTGTTCTCTCATTGTTGAAGTTTTAAAATCGTTATTTTTTCACTATGCTATCTTGGCTATATAACTAAAACTCAATGAGACTTTAAAGAAAATAAATAGCAAACTAACAACGAGGTAAACTCATGACTTCTGAGCAAATTTTTGCGCCAAGCAAAGGGCGTATCATACCTATTACTGAAGTAGAAGATCCTGTCTTCTCTGAGAAAATGATGGGTGATGGCTTTGCTGTTGAACCTGAAACAGACGATATTTATTCACCAATTTCTGGCGAAGTCATGCTTGTTTCTGAAACGAAACATGCAATTGGTCTTAAGTCTGCTTCTGGAATTGAAGTACTTCTTCATATGGGAATCGACACAGTTGAACTTAAAGGAGAACCTTTTACACTGACTGTTTCTGTTGGAGATATTGTTCAAGCTGGAGACCATTTGGGCATGATGAATCTTGCTAAGGTCAGCGAAGCAGGCAAGAAATCTACCATTATTACAGTTGTGACCGAACCACAAGGTGCTGAAGTTAATATTGATGCAGCACGTGCCTCAAAGAGTGAAGCAGTTGCCACTGTTGAAGTACCTACAACAGAAACTACTGAAAGCAGCACTTCTTCTTCAACTGCTCCGCTTCATACTGAAGCTGCAGCTGTAGGTGCTACTGGAGCAGCAGCGGCAGGAACAGCAGTTGCTACACAACAACAAACTACATCAACTGTACCTTCTGGAGATAAATATGATGTACTGGGGCATCAACTCGTTGAGGATGTAGGTGGCCCAAGTAATATTGACAAAGTAGTTCACTGTATTACTCGTGTTCGCTTTTACCTTAAAGATGAATCAAAAGCTAACGATGAAGCTATCAAGAACCTCGACGGAGTTATTGATGTTGCAAAAGCTGGTGGACAATATCAAGTAGTTATTGGTCCAGCAGTACGAAAAGTTTATGCTGGAGTTTTGAAGACACTTGGCTCTGATGATGGTGCTCTTGAAGGAAATGTTGAGAAAAAACAAGCTCCACAGGGTTTCGTACCAGCTTTGAAATACTATTTCTCTGAACTGATTGGTGTCATTACTGCATCCATGATTCCAGTGATTGGATTATTGGCAGCTTCAGGTATTTTAAAAGGTATTCTAGCGTTGCTTATTACCTTCCACTTAACGGATGATAAGAGCTCAACGTACACCATTATCAATGCCATGGGAGATGCAGTCTTCTACTTCTTACCTATTTTCGTTGGCTTTACTGCCGCAAGACGTTTAGGTGCTAACCCGATTATCGTGGCAATTATTGGTGGTGTGATGACTTACCCAAGTATCATCCAAGCAGCAGGAGTAACCACGGGGCCAAAGTTCTTAGGTTTGAATATGAATGCTGATTTCTTTGGAATTCCAATTCATATGGTTAGTTACACCTACTCTATTTTCCCTATTATCGCTGCTGCTTTCCTAGCAGCTAAGCTTGAACCTGTGCTTGAGAAGTATGTTCCGCTTACGCTTCAGATGATTTTTAATCCTTTGATTGAGGTGTTTGTGGTTAGCCTTGCAGTATTCCTCATTTTAGGTCCAGTTATTAGTGCTATCAGTGCTGGTATCGCGAGCGTTTTGATGTTCTTGTACAACTTGAATTCTGCAATTGCAGGTTTGATTATTGGTGGTTTCTACCAGGTGCTTGTCATCTTCGGTTTGCACTGGGCTGTTATTCCTATTGTGACCAACCAAATTTCTATGGATGGTAGTTCACCTTTGAATGCGATTATTTCTGCTTCAATGCTTGGACAAGCAGGAGCAGTTATGGCTATCTTCTTCAAAACAAGAACAAAGCAACTTAAAGAGCTCACAGGTGCTGCTACAATTTCTGCACTGTGTGGTGTGACTGAACCTGCCGTTTATGGTGCTAACTTAAAGTATGGTCGTGCTTTCATGACTGGTTGTATTGGTGCTGCTGCTGGTGGTTTCCTCACTGGTTTGTTGCATGTTAACATGTGGGGCTTTACTGGTTCACTCATTGGTTTCACATCTTTCATCAACCCGAAAGGTCTCGATGGTAGTTTCTGGGGCTTCCTCATTGCTACAGCAACTACGCTTGTTGTTTCTTTCGTAGCTACCTGGATGTTCGGTTTCAGTGAAAGCGATGTTGAAAACGAAAAAGCTGGTAGAGAAAAAGTACGTCTTGGAAGTCGAGAGCCTGTAGTTCGTTAAAAGTTACATGAGCTTTTCTTGAATTTCAAGCCACTGAACTTCAAGGGTTTCATTCTCTTCATGTAGCTCATTCAACTGCTCTTGCAGCTGAGCTAAAGTAGTATAATCTGTAGCCGCGGCATCCATTTCACGATGGATGTCTGCGGTTTCTTTTTCAATTTTGCTCATACGTTTTTCAATACGTTGAACTTCTTTATTTAATTGTCTGCGTTTGGCACCGCTGACTGTATTTTCTTTGGTACTCGGGGTTACTTCTTGTTTTTTTAACTCTGTTTCTTGAGCATACTCGGCGCTTTTACTTAACTGTACGTATTGTTCAACGCCACCTGGCAAGCTTCGAAGCGAGCCAGCTTCAACAATTCCGTATTGGTGATCTGTCACGCGTTCCATAAAGAATCTATCGTGAGAAATAATGACAAGGGTGCCTGGCCAACTATCTAGTAAATCTTCAAAAGCGGTTAGTGTTTCAATGTCTAAATCATTTGTTGGCTCATCCAACAAAAGAACATTAGGCTCTCCCATCAATAAAATAAGCAAGGCTAGCCTGCGACGCTCTCCTCCAGAGAGTTCTTTTACTTTAGTCCACTGTTTTTGTCCATCAAAGCCAAAGCGTTCAAGAAGAGTGCTAGCAGGAGTTTCCTTGCCATCAATATTGATGTATTTAGAGATGCTATCAATGGCCTCTTTAACCGTCATTTTCTCATAAGGTGCAAGTTCATCTGAGTGCTGTGAAAGTTGGGCCAGCTGAACAGTTTTACCCCATTTAACACGGCCTGAGTCAGCTTCAATTTCTCGAGAAAGTAACTTAAAGAAAGTAGATTTCCCAACACCATTTGCCCCTAAAATACCCAAACGCTCCCCTGGTGCTAAGCGGTACGTGAGGTGATTAAAGATATTTTGTTCGCCGTAGCTTAAACTCACATCTTCAAGATCAATAACGTCTTTGCCTAAGCGAGCGGTAGCCATTTTATTCAATGTGACCTTATTGCGAAGTTCTGGAACATCTGCAATGAGCTCATTTGCTGCATCAATACGGAATTTTGGTTTAGAAGTGCGTGCAGGTGCTCCCCTGCGTAGCCAGGCGAGTTCTTTGCGCAAAGCATTGTTACGTTTTTGTTCTATGACTCTAGCTTTTTCTTCACGTTCTGCTTTTGCGAGAGTATACGCTGAATATCCACCTTCATAACGCTCAACAATGCCATCATGGACTTCCCACATAGATGTACAGACTTCATCAAGAAACCACCTATCGTGAGTAACCACAACAAGAGCGCCTTGACCTGCTTTCCAACGATGTTTCAAGTGTGCTGCCAACCAGTAAATACCTTCAACATCTAAGTGGTTAGTGGGTTCATCTAAAATCAAAATATCATGCTGCCCAACAAGAACTTGGGCTAAGGCAAGCTTTCGTTTCTGCCCACCTGAAAGAGTTTTTATTAAAGCATCATGTTTGATACCTTTGAGCAGGGCGTCAATAATTGAGCGCTGAGTAGGATTAGAACTCCACGTATAAGTATCTGAACCGCCAAAGATGACATCAATAACTTTTTGCTCTTGAGGCAAATCTTCAGATTGAAGCAGATAGCCTATTGATATGTCTTTTCTGTGAATGACTTGTCCACTATCAGCATTGCTCTTCTTTGCCAAAATAGAAATAAGGCTTGATTTTCCGTCACCATTCCTACCAACAACACCGATGCGATCTCCTGTATGTACTCCAATAGTAATATTGTCTAGGATTGTTCGAGTACCGTAACTTAACGTCACATTTTCAACTCCGCTAAGATGAGCCACTATTCTACGAGCTCGATTCTTGCTCCTGGTGCTGGCGAGGAACATTGGAAAGCTTTAAAACCTTTATTTTTCAGTTCAGCACATAGTTCAATTGCATGATCAGAACCCTCAGTGAGGAGCATTACAGTTGGCCCCGAACCTGAAACCATAGCCTTGAGCACTGAAGGATGCGTGCGTTCTAAGCGTAAGACTTTTTCAAGGTCTGGTTGTAAACTTAGCGCTGCCTCTTGCAAATCATTACCCATATATGCTGCAATATCATAAGGATTAGCGCCCTGTAACGCTGTAATCAATGGCTCAGAACTGAAGGCTTGGTGTTTGTGCTTTGTAAGTTTATCAAAACGTTGGAAAACCTTTGGTGTAGCTAACCCTTCACGTGATAGCACCATAACCCAATGCAACTCTGCTCGGGAAATGACTTCCACCAGCTCATCGCCAATGCCAGAACCTTGAGCGGTAGATCCCATCAAAACAAAAGGAACATCAGCGCCAAGTTGAGTTGCTGCATCGTGCAACTGGCTCATAGTAAGTTCGGCATGATAAAAACGGTTAGCTGCTAACAAAGCAGCTGCTGCATCTGCTGAACCACCAGCCATACCCCCTGCGACAGGAACTTCTTTGTGGATGTGGATGTGTGCAGCACTTGGATTCTCCACCGTAGCTGCAACCAGAGCAACTGCCTGAGCTGCTAGATTACTTTCGTCAAAGGGTACTAAAGAAATATCTATGCCTTTTTCTGCAGTACACGTTACTCTTGTTTTTTCAGCAGGAAGAAGAGATACATGTTCACGAAGGCTGACAGCTTGAAAAAGTGTATCTAAAGTATGGTAACCATCTGCTCGAGTTTCCCCTACACCTAAAGAAAGATTTACCTTCCCTGGGGCACTTGCTATTACTCTCATTGCCCCTCCTTCGTGCCTTTCATCAATGAAATAAAATCTTGAATAGTTAAATTTTCTGGGCGTAACGAAACATCCACTCTACTTTGTTCAATATCAATCGTATGCTCTGGATGTCTTTTGTTCCAAGAATTCAAAGCTGTACGGATAGTTTTTCTCCGTTGAGAAAAAGCAAGATCAATAAGTTCAAAGACTTTATCCCGTAGTTCTTCATCACCTAAAGGTTTTTGGCGTTGAAAAAATACCAAGCCTGAATCAATCTTAGGAGCTGGCCAAAATACTTTCTTACCGATAGTTCCAGCATAGTTAAGCTGCGCATACCATGAAGCTTTCAAGGTGGGAACACCATAGACTTTGTTAGCTGGAGATGCAGTTAAGCGTTCTGCAACTTCTTTTTGTACCATAATCAAACCATGATCTATCGTGCTAAAACGTTTCAAAATATTCAACAAAATAGGCACTGCAACATTGTACGGTAGATTAGCCACTAACACGGTAGGTGAAAGTGGCAAGGAATCAATATAAACCGCATCTTGTTGAATAACAATGAGCTGATCTTTACACGTAGGAGCATAATGAGCAATAGTTTCAGGCAAGTGCTCTGCAAGATTTTCATCAAGCTCAACAACTTCAACCTTTGCAGCTTTTTCTAATAAGCCTAATGTTAAGGAGCCTAAACCAGGGCCAACTTCAAGAACAGTATCTTCAGGACTAACTTTTCCTAGTGCAACAATTTTTCGAATAGTATTAGGGTCAATAACAAAGTTTTGTCCCAATTTTTTTGTTGGACTAATATTAAATTTTTCAGCAAGAACTCTCAGTTGCGCTGGTCCAAGAAGCTCGGCTTTAGTCATCCCACTCACCATAAGCAGCAATGGTGTTATTCCACAACTGTTGACACATAGATTTAAGGTCTTCACCTAATTCTTCAGCAATAAATCTAGCTGTTATAGCGGTCATATAACTACTATTTTTCTTGCCACGATATGGGTCAGGAGTTAAAAAAGGTGCATCCGTTTCACATAAAATAAGATTTCTATCCGCTGCATGTAAAGCATCACGAATATTTTGAGCATTCTTAAAAGTAACTGTTCCAGCAAAAGACATATACCAACCGTTTTCATTGCAAACAGCTGCCAGCTTCTCGTCCCCAGAATAACAATGGAAAATGGTACGCTCTGGTGCTCCTACCTCTTGCAAAACAGCAACTACATCATCGTGAGCATCACGATCATGAATCATTAAAGCAAGGTCATATTTTTTAGCTAATTCAATATGTCTTCTGAAAGATTCTTGTTGCGCTACAATTCCCTCAGCTCCAGTACGAAAATAATCCAGACCAGTTTCACCAATGGCACGCACTCTAGAATCTTGTGCCAATTTTTCAATTTCACCCAGAGCATTATCGAGTTGACCTTGCTGCGCTAAAAGTGGCGCCTCATTAGGGTGCAATGCAACCGCTGCAACTACACGTGAATCTTGATGTGCCGCCCATACTGCCCACTGAGAGCCTGCAACATCACAACCAACCTGCACAATGCGGCCAACCCCTACGCTTTCTGCTTCATCTAAAGCACCGATAAGCTGCTCATCAGGTTTGGCCAATACCATATCGTAATGAGTATGATTATCAATAACAGGATGCGGTAACTTTTCGCTAGGTAAAGGCGCCTGCTGCATTACTTTTCAGCTTCCAAACGTGGGAATAATGAAGCACCTTTCTGGATGCGTTGTTGCTCAGGAGTCAACTTATTACTGGTGGACATCAATGACGTAAAATCTTGGTCCATAATATCTTTTTCAATGCCTAAACTTTCCCACAGCTTCTGACTAGTTTCTGGCATAAATGGATTCAACATCACTGCCAAAACTCGCAATCCATCAGCTGCAGTATACAAAGTAGTAGCAAGTTTAGCCTGTGCATCATCTGATTCGTCTTTGGCAAGTTTCCACGGCTCTTGTTCAGTGATGTATAGGTTTAACTCATCAACAATTGACCAAATAGCAGCAAGTACATCATGAAGTTTGGCATCTTCAATATCTTTCTCACACGCTTCAATAGCGTCTAAAATGGTGCTTTCAACTTGAAGTTCTCGAGATGTTTCTTTACGTGGTGCAGGTAATATTCCATTGAAATATTTATTAACCATGGCTGTAACACGAGACGCCAAATTACCAAAACCATTAGCTAACTCAGCGTTGTATCGTGCAGTGAAATCTTCCCAAGAAAAAGAACCATCAGAGCCAAAAGGAATAGCTCGCAAGAAATAATAACGGTAGGCATCAACACCGAAATGATCAGTTAATTGCCGTGGTGAAATTCCAGTTAGGGTTGATTTACTCATTTTTTCGCCACCAATAAGAAGCCAACCATTTGCAATAACTTTGTGTGGCACAGCTAAGCCTGCTGCCATTAACATAGCTGGCCAAATCACGGCGTGGAAACGCAAAATATCTTTGCCAACAAGATGCATATCAGCAGGAAAAAACTTAAACTTCTCCTCGGAATCAGAAACTGCAGTCAGATAATTTAATAATGCATCTACCCACACATAAATAACTTGTGATTCATCCCATGGGACCTTAATACCCCAATCAAATGAAGATCGAGAAATTGATAAATCTTTCAAACCAGATTCGACAAAATTAATAACTTCATTGCGAGCAGAACTCGGTAAAATGAAGTCTTCTTGGTTTTGATATAACTGAAGAAGTTGATCTTGAAAAGCTGAAAGCTTAAAGAAATAGTTCTGTTCTTTTAAAAATTCTACTGGACGTTTGTGCACTGGGCACAATAACTGACCATCCTCTTCAATCAATTCGCTTTCTACTTTGAATTCTTCACAACCAACACAGTATGGACCTTCAAAGGAACCGGCATAAATAAAACCATCATCATAAAGTTTCTGCACAAAACTCTGCACTTTTTTCTCATGTCGAGGGTCTGTAGTGCGGATGAAATCATCGTTAGAGATTTCTAGGTGTTTCCACAATGGTTTCCATTCTTTTTCCACTAAGGTGTCACACCATGTTTGTGGGTCAACATTATTTTGTTCGGCAGTACGCATGATTTTTTCACCATGCTCATCAGTACCTGTTAAAAACCATACATCTTTACCACGTTGCCTGTTCCACCGTGCTAAAACATCTGCAGCTACAGTGGTATAAGCGTGCCCAAGGTGTGGAACATCATTAACATAATAAATAGGGGTTGTTACATAAAATTTATTTTCCACAAGTTGCCTCAATAGTTGGTTCTTTGATTCGAGAGTCTAGATCTTGAGCAGTCGGGGTTAACCTGATGCCTGGTTTTTGAGTTAAGTCAGTATTTCCAAACGTTACTTCAACTGTTTTAGTTTGTCCTTGCCCAATATGAAGTGGGATAGTAACAGCGCTTAAATCCAAAGGCTTAGTGTTTTGGCTTCCCACGGCTTGTCCATCTACTTTAACTGTTTGCATTTCTGTGCCTTTAGGAGCGTAGAAAGTGTAGTTATCGTAGAGTTCACCAGGAGTTCCATGTTTTGCAGAGTCTGATAATACATAACTTGGGAGTGAGCTTGCATCTCCTTGGAAAGTATTTGAAACTTGGTACTTGATGGTGGTTGTATTTGATGGGCTAACACCACAACCATTCTGAGATATCTGTACATTGTCCTTGATGTAATAATCCATCTTTGACTGCTGAAGGTTGTTAATTGCTATACCGTACATAGCAGATGGAGCGGCTTCAACTGGTTGCAATGTGTCGCCACCAGATGCGAGAGGCCCTAGAAGCTTTTGCTCATCATCATGCTTTGACCACATGAGGAAACGATGCTCGTTACTAGATCTAGTGAATGCATCAGCTAGCTTGGTTGGATCAAAAGTTCCTGCTTTAATCTTGTCAAAAGTCTTGTTCACTGCATCAGCGAAGAATTCGTGCTGCTGATCGGAATCAGAAGTTACATATGCATCTGAAAGCAAAACTTGTGCTGCATTATCTGAAGTTAAAGTATTATCAACTCCAGAAATAGACTCATCAAGAGTCACTGGGCCAGTAGCTTGCAAAATGTAAGACAAGGCAACAGGATCCATTGCAATTACTCCGTCAACATCAGTTCCGGTTTCTTTCTGGAAAAGATCGTGAGCAACTTTTGAGTCGGTTGGCCAGTCTGGGGATGCATTAAAAGTTACCATGTCATATTTCATTTTTGGATCATAGGTGTTAGCAATAGAATCAGGGATATCGACTGGAGAATTAATGTATTTATCTGCCGTAGAAAATTGAATCAAACTATAGTTCTTATCGATAGAAATTTTTCCATTATCAGCTGAAACTAAAGCTAAAGAACCCGCGTGACCTCCTGAACCACGAAGCTCATTAAGACCTTGGTTAGCCAAAAAGTAGCTTCGATGTCCATTACCACCTAGAAGAGTTGGCATAAGTTTAATCATAGTTCCTGTAGTTTTAACAGTTGGGGCTAGAGGAAGAATCTGTTGTTGCGCATTTGTAAACTTTGCTCTCAGTGGTGAAACTAAACTATTTGCGTTAATGCTAGCTAGTTGATCAATTCCTTGATTTGCTTCATCAAAGGATGAACCCAATTGATTGGAAAGGCTTTTTAATTCATCCATATTGAATTGACCATTTTGAGGCTTCATAACCTCTTTGAAGTTCATGACTTTGTTCACAACATCTGAATTTACGCCATGTGTTAAGCCATAGGCGGTATCTGAAATAGCCGATAAGGCTTGAAAGTTAGCGCCAAGCAGTGGCATATACTTAGCTGCACGCCATACCGGATCACTTGTAGCACTATGAGCAGAACTAGCTGCTGCTTGAATGTTACCTAAAGAGTTACTAATTTTATTTGGATCCCCAGTTGCAATATCAGCTTTCAACGTTGGTGCTGCATTCGAAATTTTTTCAAGGGCATTGGCCGCCTGCATTCCCCTAATGCCAAGCCATATAAGAAGTAAAGCTAAGAAAGCGAAGAAATACATCAAGTTTCTAAACATATTGCTTCGTTTTGGGGTGTGAGAGCTTCTACGCTTTTTCTTCTTTGAACTAGAAGAACGTTTCTTCTTTTTACCTTTTGAAGGCTTTCCAGTCCATTCTGAAGAAAAATAATCTTGATTCGTGCTGTAGTCGTAACCCATAAACTCTATTCTATCCTTTACGCTAACAAAATTTCAGCTTACAAATTTACCTTAAATATTTTGCAGGCCTTTTCTTGCAGCTCTAATTTTGGTGCGTCTAGCTTTTGTTGGCCAGGACAAAATCATGAAAATAACAGCAAAGACAGCGGTCAAAACTACCGTCCATGTTCCAGCATCTACCCAAAATTGGTTGGGAAAAAGTCTAATTAACGTTGAATCTTTATCAAATTGCCAGTTCCCATTCGGAAAAAATAAAGTATGAAAACGCGTAAAGAACGATTCCCAGTTCAACTTTGCAAAGAACGTGAGTACAACAATGATACCTAGAGTGAGTACGGAACCGGCAAAAAAGCCACGAACCATGCCACCTTTATTGTGTTTCCTAAACAAGAAAAGTCCTAAAATACCAACCACAACAAAGAATAAAATACTGCCAAACATAGCAATATTCATGAGAGTTTTAACATCTGACATATGTGCAATTTCATTAGCAGTAAAGACTTTTGTTTTACCATCAGAGAGTACAATGTCAGACAAGTAGCGGCTACCATCTGCATTGTGTAAATAATCAGTTGCATATGATGCGTAATGTAAGCGATCAGCTGCATTAAAAGCAGGGCTCTGAGTATCTGCAGGGAAACCTGGTCGATGATATTCATAGCTAAGAAAGAGCCCTGAAGAAATTACACGAATTGCTGCCGCAGCACAAATCAGTGGAGTACTTACTGCAATTAAAACACGCAGTACTCTTGCCCACAGTTTTGGCTTCTTTTCTGGTTCAGCATAATCTACAACAGGAGTTGGCTCTTCAGTTTCGGTTGCTGAGTTGCCACCCAAACCAAACTTTGACATCAAACCACCAGTTTTTTGTTGGGAAGTCGAAGAAATTTCTTCAGTATCATTATCATCATAAAGGTGACCTAAAATTGGCGACTCTGAAGGGTCATAGTTTGGGTCAACACTAAAAATATCAGGTTCTTTAGCCACGTGGTTCCTTAAATATCTTGTACTACAACTCTTTAACTTTAACGTGCAAATCTGTACAGCAACTGAAAGCGCACTTAAGAAGCTGCCACTTCTTTGTACTCTTTGGCTAGATTAAAATCTAATTCTTGGCCCTTAAGCAGTCTGTTCATAGTCAGAAACGAAATTTCCAATGCGTTCAATAGCTTCATTGAGGTCAGCTACTCTAGGGAGAGTCACTATTCTAAAGTGATCTGCATCTGGCCAGTTAAAGGCTCTGCCATGAGAAACAAGAATCTTTTCTTGTTCCAATAAATCCAAGACGAATTGTTCATCATCGTGAATAGGAATAATATTCGTGTCAATTTTAGGGAAAAGATATAAAGCGCCTTGAGGTTTAACAGCTGAAAGACCAGGAATTTCGTTAATCTTTTTCCATGCAGTATTTCTCTGCTCTAGTAACCTACCTTTTGGCAAGACCATATCGTCAATGCTCTGGTATCCGCCCAACGCTGTTTGAATAGCATGCTGTGCTGGAACATTGGCGCAAAGACGCATAGAGCTTAATAAAGTTAAACCTTCTATGTAGCCTTTTGCATGTTGCTGAGGTCCAGTAATAACAACCCAACCTGCACGATAACCTGCAACTCTATATGCTTTAGAAAGTCCTGAAAAGGTTAAGCAGAGAACATCGTTTCCTGCTAGTACAGCCGTATGCGTATGCTCTGCTCCATCAAAAAGAATCTTTTCATAAATCTCATCTGACATGAGTACCAGATTATGTTTATGAGCAATATTCACCATTTTTTGCACGTGTTCTTTGCTATACACCGCTCCAGTTGGGTTATTAGGGTTAATAATGACTAATGCTTTAGTTTTATCGGTAATTTTACTTTCAAGATCTTCAAGATCTGGAAACCAATCATTATCTTCATCACACAAATAATGTACTGGCTTACCACCACACAGGCTCACAGAAGCAGTCCATAACGGATAATCTGGCGTAGGGATAAGTACCTCATCACCGTTATTCAACATGGCTTGTAGCGTCATAACAATCAGTTCTGAAACACCATTACCAAGGTAAATATCTTCGGTAGTGACATCTTTTAACCCATGAGACTGATAGTAGTTTTTCACTGCAGTGCGAGCTGAAGAAATTCCTTTAGACTCAGAATATCCTTGCGCAACAGGTAAATTTTTGATCATGTCAACCATCAAAGAATCTGGTGCTTCAAAACCAAAAGGTGCAGGGTTTCCAATATTGAGTTTGAGGATTCTATGCCCCTCAGATTCTAGGGCATTTGCACGTTCTAGAATCTTGCCGCGAATATCATAACTTACATCGTCTAACTTACTTGACTGGTTCAAATTTTTCATAGTATAAGTCTTTCATACCTTATGGAGATTTTGCAGGAACAATAGCAGTGATTAGATTTTTTATTGCCACACCCTACACTTTTCTTAACTAACTCTGACGTAAATCCTGAAAAAACGAATGAAGTAATTGCGTACATTCGTGTTCCATAACACCTGCTTTAACTTCCACTTGATGATTCAAGCGGCGCTCACGCAAAATATCGAATTGAGAACCTACGGCCCCTGCTTTTTCATCCCACGCACCAAAAACGACGTGCGGGATTCGAGCAGCCAAGATAGCCCCAGCACACATTATACAAGGCTCTAAAGTCACGTATAAGGTACAGTCTTCTAAACGCCACCGCTTCAGCTGCTGTGAAGCTTCACGAATAACATTAATTTCAGCATGGCATGTGGCATCGTGCTTAGCTTCTTTAGTATTTCCAGCTCGAGCAATAATAGTGCCTCTGCGCGCTATAACCGCACCGACTGCAATCTCTCCAGCTTCTCCAGCTTGACGCGCTTGACTCAGAGCTTCTTCCATAAACATACCTTCAAGGTATCAAGAAACTTTAGCTGAATAAAACTTATGGACTTACTGAATAACGCTATACTGTAAGCATGAAAGTTATCGTGGCAGACCACCCATTAGTGGCACATAAATTAACAGTTCTCCGTGACGAGAACACTCCATCTCCAATTTTCCGTCAGCTCACTGAAGAGCTTGTAACATTGCTTGCCTACGAAGCAACACGTGATGTGAAAGTAGTAAAAAAACCAATTACTACCCCTGTAACTAAAACAACAGGTATTGCGTTCAAGAAACCTACACCTCTTGTTGTTCCTATCCTTCGAGCTGGCCTTGGCATGTTAGAGGGTATGGTCAAACTTGTACCCACAGCAGAAGTTGGTTTCCTAGGTATGGCTCGCGATGAAGAAACTCTTGAAGCAATTACCTATGCTGAGCGTCTCCCTCATGACCTTACTGGACGCCAGGTCTTTGTGCTTGACCCAATGTTGGCAACAGGTGGAACTCTCATCGAAGCTATTAAATTCCTCTTTGAGCGTGGTGCTGAAGATGTTACCTGCATTTGTCTATTGGCAGCCCCTGAAGGTTTAAAAAAGCTAGAAGACTCACTTGGTGATTTCGGAGACAAAGTTACTGTTGTCCTTGCATCTATTGATGAGAAACTCAACGATAAATCTTATATTGTGCCTGGCCTAGGCGATGCTGGCGATCGCCTTTACGGAGTTGCCGAGTAAAACCCAAGAATACATTAGGCTATCTCCTCCTTTATTCCCAGCATTCATACAGTTTGTTTGGGTACTATGTGTACGTTAATATAATCTAACTCTAAAGGAGATAAAATGTTACCAGGATTTCTTGGCGCTGCATTTATCGGTGCGATTATCGCACTATTGGCTGCATACGGTGCAGCTCAGGGTCGTAAAATTGATGGCCCAACACTAGGAACTCAAGCACTTGTTGGCGCATTAGGCTCTACAATTCTTGGCGCTCTTATTGGTCACCTTGTATTCCACGAAGAATGGCATCACTTCTTCCAAATTGCTACTTGGATTTTCGGTGCTCTAGGTTCTTTGCTAGCTGTTGTTGGTCTACAAATGGGTTACTTCAATAAGTTCCTTCCAGGTCACCACACTACAACAACTACTACTTACGACACTACAGATTACAACGGTCTTCAGTAGTAAAGTTAAGTTTATAGACTTACCCTCAGGATTTAATCCTGAGGGTATTTTCCTGTCCTTTTTCTGTAATTTAGACATTAAAATTGCTCTCTATACTTGATAGAGAGCAATTTTAATACACGTGGAAGTTAAGAAGTTTTAGCTCTTTGCCGCCTTAGTTACAGCATCTGTCAGAGAACCGGTACCATCCCATTTATCATTATTAATGTAAACAGTTGGTGTGCCTTCCAATCCACTATCAGTGGTATTCTTTGTGACAACTTTAGCCCAATCTTTATAAGTGCCATCTTTAACGCATGTTGAGATATCTTGGCCGGTTGACTGCTTAGCAAGATCAATAAGCTTGCTATCATCTAAACCAGAAGAGTTTTCTTCAGGCTGGTTGTCATAGAGAGTGGTAATCATATCCCACGTTTTATTTGGAGTTGTATTAGCAACACATGCAGTTGCGTTCAAAGCTCGAGTTGAGTAATTTGTACCATTAGACATCCTGTCAAGAATCGCAATAGGTCGATACTCAATTTCAGCTTTTCCAGAATCAACAATAGACTTTAATTCGTCTTTATATTTCTTTTCAAATTGACCACAACCAGGACACATGAAATCCACGTACATTGTTATCTTAGCTTTTCCATCTGCAGGTGAATTACCCATATCGTGTTTTGTATCAGGTTTAACGGTAGTAGCAGCTACGGTTTTAACAGCCTGTGAACTAGTGAAGGTAATACCACCCTTATCATTAAAGTTTGCTGGACCAGCTGCTGGGCCTTGTGGTTTATTAGTAGACCAGACAAAGAAAGCAAGCCCCGCAAGAACAAGCGCCGCTAAAGCTACTACACCCCAACGCAGTATAGAACTTTTTCGCCTATCTGCATCAATTTGAGACTGAGCAATCTTTCTGGCTTGCTCACGAGAGGAACTATTGTTAGTTGACATATTTTCCTTTGATTAACGGACATCGTTATTATAAGGATAACTGCTCACCAGTAAAAATTCAGTTTAATACAGCTATAATAGATGTAATATAAGGCACCTAATGAGGATGTATCATGAGTGAAAAATTTGATTTTATTGTAATTGCAAACCGACTTCCGGTTGACAAAGTTCAAAGCGATGATGGCTCCATTGAATGGAAACGTTCTCCTGGTGGTCTAGTAACAGCACTTATGCCTGTCATGCAACAACATAAAGGTGCTTGGATTGGTTGGGATGGTGTCACAGACGAAAACCTTGAACCTTTCAACTATGACGATATGTACCTAGTTCCAGTTCCATTTTCTAAAGAAGATGTAGAGCTATACTACGAAGGCTTTTCTAACGCTACATTATGGCCGCTATACCACGATGTTATTGCTCCTCCAGAATTTCACCGTACCTGGTGGGATTCATATCTGCAAATGAATAAAAGATTTGCAGAGCGTGCTATTGATATTGCAGATGAAGGCGCAACAATTTGGGTTCATGATTACCAACTTCAATTGGTGCCTCATATAATTCGTTTTTCACGCCCAGATGTCAAGATTGGTTTCTTTAACCATATTCCTTTCCCTCCGCTTGAACTTTTCGCGCAGTTACCTTGGCGCCGTCAAGTTGTTGAAGGAATTCTTGGCGCTGATGTTGCAGGATTCCAACGTCCATCTGATGCACACAACTTCATGCAAGCCGTTGAGAAATTTTCAGATTCTTACCATAGCTCTAATAATACGGTCACAGTCCATAGCACCTCTGAAAAATCACATGAGTGCTATGTTAAAGACTTTCCTATTTCCATTGATGGCACACGAATCAATGAACTAGCCCGTGACCCAGAAATACAAGAACGAGCTGCTAATTTCCGTAAACAGCTTGGTAATCCAAAAACTATCTTCTTCGGTGTAGACCGTCTTGATTACACTAAAGGTATTAGACACCGTCTAAAAGCTTATCAAGAGCTGCTTAATGACGGTACCTTAAGTGTAGAAGATGTTACTCTTATCCAAGTTGCTTCTCCAAGCCGTGAACGTGTAAATAGCTACATTAAGCTTCGTAGCCAAATTGAAGAGACTGTTGGTCGAATTAATGGTCGCTTTGGCACTGTAACTAAAACACCAATTCACTATTTGCACCAGTCTTATACTTTGGAAGAGATGGTAGCGCTCTACCTTTCAGCTGATGTCATGCTTGTAACTTCTCTTCGTGATGGTATGAACCTTGTAGCTAAAGAATATGTTGCAGCTCGTATTAATGAAGATGGTGTCCTTATTCTCTCTGAATTCACTGGTGCAGCGGACGAACTTAAAGATGCTTTGCTCATTAACCCGCACGATATTACAACAGTAAAGAAGGTTATGGCAGCTGCTGCAAAAATGCCTGAAGAGGAACAGAAACGCCGTATGCATGCTCTTCGCCAACAGATTAAAGAAAACACTGTTGCCGATTGGGCTCAACTATTCCTTGATACTTTACAAGAACACTCAGCAAAATAGGAAAATATGTCACGAGATACTTCACTTGAATCTGCCTTACAACAATTTGCTCAGCAACAAAAAATACTCATAGCTCTTGACTTTGATGGAACTCTTGCTCCTTTCGTAGCGCGCCCTGAAGACGCCAGGATGAGTAATACTGCTTCTTCAACTCTTCAACAGCTTTCTGAACTCTCCGATACTTTCGTAGCCCTTGTCTCTGGGCGTAATCTAGAAAGTTTACAAGAAGTAGCTAGCCCAGAACAGAAGTACTATCTCGTGGGCAGCCATGGTGCAGAAATGAACTTTACTGGCGCCTCTGCCGCACTATCACCGGAGCAACGCGAACTCCTTGACAATGCAACAACTGACTTGCAGCACACTACACGTCAGTTCCCAGGTTCACATGTTGAACATAAACCTTCAGCTTCAGTTTTCCATTTTCGTGATGTTAATGAATCCCATGAGGAATCTATTGAGAAAATCATGCAAGATTTTCAAGAAAAATATCCTGATATTCATATGATGGCAGGAAACAAGGTCTTTGAATTTGCGGTTCTAGATACAAATAAAGGTGAAGCTCTCAAAGCTTTGCGGAATGAAATTAAACCAGATTCCATCCTCTTTGCTGGCGATGATGTCACTGACGAAAATGGTTTTAAAGTTTTAAACTCTCACGATATAGCTGTTAAAGTTGGCTCTGGGGAAACTACAGCGAACTACCGAGTTGCAAATACTGATGCTGTGACACAATTACTACAAAGCCTACTTGAACTGCGAAAAGCTGTTGTAAACTCTTAACTCACTGTTCGTTGAAATGTTGGATCAGTAAATAACGCAAAGCTCCTACTAGCTGTGCAGAGCTAGCAAAGAAACAGGCTTCAATATCAACATGACTTAACATCATGCCAAATGTTTCTTCCTCCCATAATAAGGAATACTGCTTCTTGACCTCTTCAATCAGCAATTGCTGCTGGCTGATACCACCACCGAGTACAATTTTTTCCACATCAAGAATAATCTGAAGTGTAGCAAGTAAGCGGGCAATATCTTTACAATAGTTTCTGAAAAGTTCTGTAAGCTCATGATGATTACCCTGAGCAAGGGCAGCAAAAACTGTAACAGAATCATTGGAGTCAGTATTGAGCAACTGCGTTGCATGACTCATAAATTGTACAGCCGAACACAGCTGTGCATAAGTAGTAGCAGGAGTTTTTGTAACAGACAAAGAAGCAAACAATAAGCCGGTTTCTCCTGCTTGAAGATTACTGCCTTGATAAAGTTCATGATTGATTATTAAACCACTGCTAACTCCTGTACCCAATACCACAGCAGCACCGTGTGCAACTTGATGTAGATTGCCTTTCCAGTTTTCTGCTAAAGCTACAGCATTACCATCATCTATCATGGACCATGGCTTTGTAGTTAAAGTTTTCATCCAAGTCTTGAGAGGTAGATTTTTAAGATAGTAGATTTCTTGACCGTCTTGCATTAGCTTAGATTGAGGGTACACAGTACCAGGGATACTAAAAGCAATTCCAGCTACTTCAGTTTCATACTTTTGAATTTGGGCACCAACAATTGTCTGAAAATCTTTAAGGGTACCTGGTGTTTGCACCTTCCACTCTTGGATTATCTGTGCGTCTTGGCTTAGTAGCCCGCATTTGATATAAGTGCCACCAATGTCTATTGCTAAGTACTGCATTTTCTTAACCTCTTCAAATTTTTAAAGGTAGGCATAAAAATAGTGGGGTTCTTTAACAAATAAATAACTTATCTATTAAAGAACCCCACTGGTAATTTTGGTGCGGCTATGTCCTACTCTCCCACACTCTTCCGGGTGCAGTACCAT
>JASGFC010000008.1:0-57885 GCA_047605865.1 Micrococcaceae bacterium
ACATTGATGGAGCATGGGCTAACAACAATGACCCTTATGTATCTATTCATCGTCTTGCCATAAATGGTGACTATCGTGGCATGGGATTAAGTAATATCTTGTTTTCTAACCTCATTACTATTGCTTATGCATCTGGCATCAGAAATTTACGTGTGGATACTCATGAAGCAAACATCGTGGTTCAGTCACTGGTTAAAAATTTTGGCTTTGAGTACAGAGGCATTGTTAATATTGATGGAACGCCAAGCGGGAAACGTCTAGCCTATGAACTTAACTTAGGAGAAAAACAATAATGCCTGAAAAGTCTCCACAGACCCTCAGCGAATCTGAACGACAACTTGTTGCTGCTTGGGCGGCTGATTGTGCTGAGCGAGTTTTAGGTTTATTCCAAGCAGAAGTCCCACATGATAATCGCCCCCAGCTTCTTATCAGTAGAACTCGTGCATTTGCTCGTGGAGAACTCAATACTGCCGAGGAGATTCGTCACCGTTTTAAAGGCGGTATCAGTTCAGGTGAAGTAAAAACTCCTTCAGCAAAAGCTGCTGCTAAATCAGCTAGTCAGGCCGTTGCTATCTGCCATATGGGCTCACACGCTTTAGGTGCTGCAGCTTATGCAGTTCTGGCTGCTAGTCTCGCAAAGCCAAAGCAACCAGAAGTTACTGACAAAGAAATTTGCTGGCAACTTGAGCATATGTCAGCAGAAGTTAAAGCAGCACTGCGTAAGCTTCCATTTGCTGGTGAGAATTCATCTGGCCCACTTGGGCCCGGGTTATTTACATCAGGTCAATTAGGCATTATTGTTCACAAACTGCAAATGGGAATTAGTTAGTAAAATTTAGTTCTCTCTGATCATAGATTGTGTTTCAACAATTATGTATTTACGCTTTAATGCTTTAATCGTGCTTTACCTTAAAACTAGGGTTATTCTAGTAAGAAAGTAGGGAAAATACGATGAATAATAACGACATTTCTATTTATACTTCGCACGATGGGTCAGTGTCACTTGAAGTAAAATCTGACGGCGATACTGTATGGCTGACTAGGAACCAGCTAGCAAAGTTATTTGGGCGTGATGTTAAGACTATAGGTAAGCATATTAACAATGCTTTATCGGAGGAATTAGAGGGATTCTCAACTGTCGCAAAATTTGCGACAGTTCAAAAAGAAGGTGCTCGAGAGGTAGAGCGTTTTGTAGAACATTACAATCTCGACATGATTCTTTCTATTGGCTATCGTGTTAAATCTTCAGAGGGTATAAATTTCAGAAAATGGGCTAATAAAGTCTTACAAAGCTATGTTCTGCAAGGATATGCCATCAATAGTCAACGCCTTGAGCAATTAGGTACTATCGTGAATATCTTAGGTAGAGCTGATGATGAATTAGTTTCAGGTGTTGCAGAAGTTCTCTCTGGCTATATTCCTAGCTTAACAATGCTACGTGATTATGATGAAGGAAACTTAACTGCTAAGCCTACTTCAGTACCTGATTGGACGTTGACCATTGATGAAGCAAGAAATGTGATTAAGGATTTAGCAATTCAGTTCCCAGATGATACTTTATTGGGCAAAGAACGCGGTGAAGCCCTAGAAGGTATAGTTACTACAATCTACCAGGGGTTTAGTGGTCAAGAGCTGTATCCTACAGTTGAAGAAAAAGCAGCAAATCTGCTGTATTTAATTGTTAAAGACCACCCATTAGCTGATGGTAATAAACGAAGTGCTGCTGCCCTATTTGTTACGTTCTTGGCTAAAAATAACGCCCTCAACGATAGTTTAGGTAATCCTAGAATTGCTAATAATGCTCTTGCTGCGATTACTCTCATGGTTGCGATGAGTGACCCTAAGGAAAAAGATCTCATGGTTACTTTACTTATGAGTATGATTACTCTTGAACCTCAGAGAACATGTTGAGGTTTTATGAGCGATGAACATCAAGTATAGAGATGAACAATTTCTCCAGTGTGCTCTGGGTGTATAGCTTCTTTTAAAAGGAAGTCAGCAACATCAGCACGGCTAATTGAAGCTATTTTTTCATCTGTTTTTAAGTTCACGATTGCTTTTACGGCTTTGCCGGTACTTTTGTTCTTCAAAACCCCTGGACGGACAATTTCCCATTCAAGATCAGAAGTCTGTAGTATTTCTTCCATTCTTTCTTTGTCGTCATAAACCTTTTTTAAAACAGTAGGACGGATGATTTTGTCATACCAAAGAGGGCCATGCCCTAGGCTATCACCAGCCCCGATACCTGTTATAGCAATGATTCTATGAGCTCCAGTGCTGTTCATTGCTTTAAGAAGGTTTGTGGCTGCCTCCTCATGAAAATCCTTAACACCTTTTTGGAATGGTTTACTACCAAGAGTTGAAATAACTACATCAATTCCATCCAGTGCTTTTTCTAAAGAGTTGAGATCTCTGACATCACCTTTGACAACCTCAAAATACTCACAATTTTTCTCATCTGTTAAGGCCTCTGGCTTTCGAGCAAAGGCACGAAGCTTAACCTCTTTAATCTTGTTATTGCGCAGTACTTCACGGCCGAGAGGCCCTGTTGATCCGAGAAGCAGGATGTGAAGATTAGGGTTCAGCAGTATTTCCTTTCAATAAAGGGTTCCTTGACCCTCAATAAAAAACCTCACCTGTTCAGATGAGGAAACATGAAGTAGCTGGGAGGGGACTCGAACCCCCGACCTCACGATTATGAGTCGTGCGCTCTAACCAGCTGAGCTACCCAGCCTTGCCGTGTAAAAACACGTCAGACATCACTAAACTATACCAGTAAACAGCGTAAATTGGTAATCATTCTCTTGGACGTTTCTAGCCAACATTTCATCAAAAACATAGCATAATGGATACTATGTTTCGTTATAAAAAACTTTCCCAAAAAATGTTTGATTCCATTGCAAACAAGAATCCTGAAGTGTACATCCCTCTTGCTCAGACCCCACAATGGACTGCCTTTGATGAGCTAATGCCTGGACGTGATGTTCAAGGCGTCTTTGCCTACTACGATGATGAAGATAGATTAATGTGCACTGCACGCATTGATATTTGGACTAAAAAGATGCGTAAATATCTCAACATTGACCAAGGTCCTGTTTGGTTCGTTGAACCAAGTGAAAAAAAAGAGATCGAGTTTGCAGAAACCATTAAAGACCAGTTTTTGAACAAAGAAAAAACTGGTGTGATGTATCTTCGATGTCAATTAAACCACCAAATTCCTGGTGCTGTATTACCTTTTGAAACTACCACCTACGACCGAGCAATGTATATTGACATTACACCCGATGAGAAAGCACTCTTGAAATCTTTCAAAGCTGACGCACGTCAAGCAATCCGTAAAGCTGGTCGCATTGGTGTAGAAGTTCGTGAAATTCCACTTGATGAACGTGTTGAGTTCTTCGAAAAGAACCTTGCTGATTTGATGGATGAAACTCAACAGCGCAACAATTTCCGTGCTCATCCAACTGAGGTGTACACCAATATGTTGAAGGCTTTCCCAGAAGAAGCACGGCTTTATGTAGCATTCTTAGACGAAGAGCCAATCTCGTGGCTGATTTCTACTGAGTATCGTGGCCATGCGGTTTATCTTTACGCAGCTGGAGGGGACAAAGCTCGCAAAAACTTCGCCTCTTATGCCCTTCAATGGTACTGCATCAAAGAAATGAAAGAGCGTGGAAACAAGGTTTGGGACATGACGGGCATTACATGCAAGACGTTCCCTGGACTAGAGAATGTTACTGTGTTCAAACGCAAATTCTCTAAGTGGGAAGTTCAATTGCCTATTACTTACGATATTGTCTTTAACAAACTTAAGTACAAAGCAGTTGGTGCTGCAACAAATGCCAGGAGAAAACTTCTCTAAAGTTTCACGTGAAACATTTAAACAGTTTTCACGAATATTAAAAGGGTAATACCAAATTCTGGTACGTATTCTTCACGTGCTTTGGGCTGTTCAAAGCCTAGAGCATGGTACAAGTTTTGAGCTGTTTCCATTTCAGGTCCAGTAACGAGCATAAGCTTTTTATAGCCACGATGCTGTGCAAGCTTTTCCACATGCTCTACCATTGTTGCACCATAACCTTTGCGCCGATGTTGAGGTGAAACAGCCAGCAATCGAAAGTCCATTTCGTCATCGTGAGCAAAATCTGTCATATGTTCGCCATTGAATGGAGTGCATACTGTGGCTACAAGTTCATCGTTTTCTTCAAGTACCCACGTTTCACAACTAGCTACCCTACTTTCCATATCAAGGATGTCAGCTTTGTAACCTTCGTTTAAGTCATAGTCAAAGCTGTAGCTATCAATAAGGAGTTTTCTAACGGTTTCTTTCTCCGAGGGTTTCATGCGTCGAAAAGTCATTAGAAGAAAGTCCCTGCCTCTGGAGATTTTGCTGAGAACAATGCTTGATCTAGTAATTCTACAGCAGTTGCAGACCCTGTGATTCTTCCAGCTTGATACAGTGCCGAAGCAGCAATTTCACCGAGTAGAATCATAGACAGGATTGAGATGTCCATAGTAAGTTCAGGTTCTTCACTAGACTTTTCACAGCTGATGGTACCGTTGGCAAAATGTACTGTGTAAACTCCGGACTCAGTTCCATAGCTATCTTTCAGTTGCAGAATAACAGAACCAGTGTTCCTTGAGATAGTAGCTTCAAGCACTGCTTTCACATTGCGAATACGAAGCCATAAGAAATCATAGTAACTTTTGGTTTCTAGAGCTCGGAAATCTTTGAATACATAAGGTAAAGGACTTCGAGTAGGACCACTATAGTTCAATTCTTTTTGAATATTGTGTCCACACAAAGTTTGCCATAAGGCATAGTAGGCTTCAGGTGTTGTTGTACAAATCTCATCAACAACAAGTTTTTTTCGCTGCTCTTCATAATGAAAGCGTGCAAAACCATGTTCATGCACAAGAGCATGGAGTTCTAATTGGGTATCAACGGACTCAGGCCATTCAAGTTCAAATTTCCATCGTGCCATGGAGCGTGAAACAACACCTGGTGTTACTTTCTGATATGCATCATAAAGTGGTGGGAGTACCTCTAAGAATTTCTCTCTTGGCAAGAAACGGACGGAGTTTGCAGTATCTACTAAATTGCTGAAGGCAAGATTACGAGTGTCAATAGTATATTCACTTAAGTAAACAGCTGGACCAAAGCCATAACGGCCATAAATTGTTGCTTGCGAGGCAGTTAATCCAACAACAGGATAGGCGCTGAAGGCATCATCGTTTTCAAGAGCAGCTAGCATTTCGTGAAGCACACCTTGTCCACGATGTGTTGCATCTACTGTTATTTCAGTAACAGCTGCCATTGGCACGATAGCATTACCTAAGTTAACGTTAGAAGGAAAGAATCCAGCAGTGCCAACTAAGTCTCCCGTTTTGGTATCTTCAGCAACATAGTAACTATGTCCAGGAAGTTCTTGTTGGTGGTACTTCCACGCATTTCCTGGCATATTTTCGCCAAAGTTTCGTAGATTGAGTTGCTTAATTTCTGGTAGATCGTGCGCTGTTCCCCTGCGTACCGTAAATTGAGTCATAAGTACATTGTATAG
This sequence comes from Micrococcaceae bacterium, assembly GCA_047605865.1. GTDB lineage: Bacteria > Actinomycetota > Actinomycetes > Actinomycetales > Micrococcaceae > JASGDC01. The sequence goes on from JASGFC010000008.1 coordinate 5,562, forward strand.
AATGCTGCTAGGCTGAAACCGTGATTAGAACTGTTGCCATCAAAATTATCGAATGAGTAACCCCAAATGGTTTAAGTGTGCTGCAATAGAGGGGTGTTTAAACCATTTCGGGTAACTTGCATAGCGTGTACGAGTTTAAATACAGGAGCTATTAAAAAGGATACAGAAAAGCCCCCGGCGAACCGGAGGCGAAATCTGTAAAAAACTACTAGTTAATAGTTGTAGTAGTTGTTGTAGTAGGTGCTGCGTAGCCAGTTGTAGTAGCTGAAGCCACAGGAGCTGTAGATAGCGCAGAGTTCTTAATGTGGTGAAACTCGTTTGGAGTAATAGCACCATTGTTAAGAAGTTCATGTCCCTTCTGAATCTGACTAGCTGGGTCAGTAGTAGCATTTGCAGCAGCAACACGCTGTTGCATTGCAGCTACACGACGCTGGTTCATAGCGTCTCCATTTACGAAGAGGTAAACCAATACAGTTAGGACTGGAATAACAATCAAGAAGAAACACCAGATTGCCTTTGTAGCACCTGACATTGTGTGATCGCGGAAGATATCAGTAATGACAGAAAAAAGTGCCATCAAATAACCAACGAAAATTGCAAGGGTAACTAGCCACCAAAATACTGACCAGACACCACCTAAGAAGCTAAGCATAGTTCTTTCCTTTGAATAGAGTTTAATTAACAAACATCATAACCATAACACCGTAGCTTGTGTTAACCTGAATAATTTCATAAAGATTCCATGACAATTTTGCATTTTCTTACAAATCACAAAATTAAAAATAATTATTGTGCTACATAGCGTTAAACTTAAAGTAATGACAAGGTCAGGAGGACGTTCTGAAAATCGGATTCATAGGTGCAGGAAAAATGGGCGGTGCTCTCATGACTGGCCTAGTACAAGCAAAATATATAAAAGCTGCTCAATTGATAGTGAAAGATAACTCTTCAGCAGAGTCTTTGAAGAAGCTTGGGTATACAGTTGTTAGCCAAGCAAGTGATTTAGCTGGATGTGATTTTATTGTAGTTGCTGTGCCACCTCAAGCAGTTACCCCAGTCTTAACTGAACTTAAGGCAGAGTTTCAAGATAAGAATATTCCTATTCTTTCTGTTGCTGGTGGTTTTCCATTAGAAAAAATGCAAGACATTATGGGACAAAATTATCCATTAGCACGATGCATCCCCAACACTGCTGTTGAGGTATGCCAAGGCACAATGCCAATGACCTTTTCTAAGGCTATCTCTGATTCAGACCAAGAAATGTTGGAAGAAGCTATGGCATCTGTTGGAAAAGTGTTCGTCATGAATGAGAAATCTCTTGAAATTGCAAGTTCTGTAGGTGGTTGTGCACCAGCATTTACAGACCTCTATCTTGAAGCTTTATCAGATGCAGGCGTTATGTATGGTTTGAATCGTGCACAATCTTATGAGATTGCAGCACAAATGCTTCGAGGTGCTTCTGAGTTAGCTTTGCAGACAGGCGAGCACCCAGGTGTCTTAAAAGATCAGGTTACAACTCCTGGAGGGTCAACTATTAAAGGAGTAGTTGCCCTTGAACAAGGTGGGTTCAGGGCAGCTGTTATTAACGCTGTTTCTGCGACGATGGAGTAAGAAATTGCTCAATAACTGTTAGTACTCCTGATTCCTCATGAGAAGGAGCACGATGTTTAGCTACTTCCATAACTTGTGGGCTACTGTGAGGCATCGCATAGCTGTTTTCTGTTAAAGACAGCATCTGGATGTCATTGTCAGCATCGCCAAAGGCCAGTAAATCGTGAGGGGAAATATCCCACTTGTTGAGCAGAGCTGAAATGGCTATGCCTTTGTTTGCATCTGGGTGTAGTATGTCAATGAAATTGAAACCACTTGAAACAGCGTGGATTGTATGACCGAATTTTTTCTGTAATGCAGTGACAACTTCGGATACATGATCTGCTTGAACTTCGAGTGCGAATTTGACGAGCTGATCGTCAGGAAGCTGCTTGAAATTAGCTACCTCAGTGACATTGAAATAGTAGTTATCGAGGATCTCTTTGAAGTTATCAGAGAGGCCACTTCGCACGTAGGCACCTTTGAGTCCGCACAGGATGTATTCTGTATCATCTCGTGCATCAAGTGCTTCGATAATTTCATGAACGAGAGTATCGTCAAAAGTAGTGTATTCCAGCACTGTATCGTGCTCAGTTATTACCGCACCATTTTCAGCAACGTAGGTAATATCATCAAAGCCATCAAAAAGTGATCTTAACCTGTAGTATTGGCTACCACTTGCCACGATGAACTTAATTTTCTGTTGCTTCAGTTGCTGATAAATTTTCTCGAAACGAGTTTTATCATAACTATGATGAGAGTCCAGAAATGTTCCGTCCATGTCAACGGCGATGGCTTTGATCATATATTAAGACTTACCCTTATTGTTTAGAGATAATAACTTTGTCTTTATCTGCAGATACAGCATCTTTCAAACCGTCAGAACTATCGAGGTGTGCTAAAAGAGTGTAGTTTTGCAATTGTGTTGTTTTGTAATACATCACAACGGTTTTGTCGCCTTGTAACACGATATCACCAGGTTTTACTGTTCCAGGTCCATGTAGAGTTGTTGAAAGAGAATGGCTCAGTTTTGCCTGTAGGTTATCTTCGCTAGTATTGTTCTCCATTTTGAACGTTAGTGGAAGAAGTTGCCCAAATTGTTTAGCTGTATCATTTTCAGCTAGATATCCTGGGAAAGTTTTACCGTTAGCTTTAACGTTAATAGGATTATTGTGGTGAACTGTTGCAGATGCGCTAGAGTTGCTGTTTTTTGTGGTTGTAGTTGTACCAGAATGTCCACTACATCCAGCAAGAGTTAGTGATCCTAAAATAGCCCCGGTCACTAAAAATGTTTTATTTTTAAAGTTCATTTTTTCTCTTATCTATAAAATGTTTTTGTCGCCTTAATTATATACTGTTCTCGTGTTGCAAAGCTCTAGCTAAGTATATCTGCACAATACTTGCGTTAGAGTGTAGAGCTATCGAGCACGAAACGGTATCTTACATCACCAGCAACCATGCGATTATATGCTTCATCAAGTTGCTCAGCATCAATCATTTCAATATCTGAAGTTATGCCATGTTCTGCACAAAAATCAAGCATTTCCTGTGTTTCTTTAATTCCGCCAATAGGAGAAGCAGAAAGGCTTGCACGTTTTCCAAGTAATAAACCATGTGAAATATTAGGGTGTGGTGTATCAGGAATACCAAGAAGTACCATGGTGCCTTCAACATCGAGTGCTTTAAGGTATGGGTTCAAATCATGGGTTGCAGATACAGCATCAATGATTAAATCAAAGCTGCGAGCAGTTTTTGCCATTTGTTCTTCATCAGAAGAGATAATGACGTGGTCTGCACCAAGTTTTTTAGCATCTTTAGCTTTAGCTTCAGTGCGTGTGAAGACTGTTACTTCTGCTCCCATTGCATGAGCTATTTTCACAGCCATGTGGCCAAGCCCTCCAAGGCCAATAACACCTACTCTACTTCCAGGGCCAATATTCCAGTGTTTAAGTGGTGAGTAGGTAGTAATTCCTGCGCATAGTAGTGGTGCAGTAGCTGCAAGGTCCATTCCTGCTGGAATTTTAAGAACGAAATCTTGGTTGACTACAATCTCAGAGGTATATCCACCCTGAGTTACTTGGTTATCGTGCCAGTAGTCTTTTTTGTTGTAAGTACCAACGTTGCCTTTTTCGCAGAACTGTTGGCGACCTTCTTTACAATAATCGCACTTGCGGCAAGAGTCCACCATACAGCCGACACCCACTTGGTCGCCTGTTTTGAAGTTTTTGACATCTTTGCCAACCTCGCGCACGGTACCTACAATCTCGTGGCCTGGTGCCATTGGGTAGTGACAAGTACCCCATTCACTGCGAACAGTGTGCACATCAGAGTGGCACAAACCACAGTACTGGATATCAATGGCTACATCATTTGCCTCTACGTCACGGCGTTCAATAGTGTCTGAGCTAAATTTACCTGTTGGGCTAGTCATTACGCGTGCTTTTGCCATGATGTTCTCCTTGAGTGAGTACTTAATTAATTTTAAGTGTCTTTAATGAAAGGATACTATGCTGTTATCGTGATGTCTGTCTGTTATGTACTTTAGCACCCAGTCTGCCAAACAGATTTGGAAATAAGGGGCAGACACAACAGATAGATGTAAGCTATGGTAACTTTGAACACAAGGATTTCAAACTCAGACTTCTTCAACACAGGATAAACTATGCGTATTGCAATCATTGGTGCAGGAATTGGTGGTCTTGTTACTGCTGTTGGCTTGCAAAGAGATGGTCACGATGTCACCGTTTTTGAAAAACGGCAGGAACCAAATCCAGGTGGTGCTGGACTTACTCTTTTTGGTAATTCTTTTTCAGCACTTGATCTTATAGGCCTTGGCGATATTGTCAGAGGTATTTCAAGTGATGCCATAACTTCTTTACGAACAGGACAGCGAACTCCTTCAGGTTCATGGCTACTTAAAGTCCCATCAAAATATGTAAGTTCAATGAGAACTGTGCATCGTGTTGAACTACATCGCGTACTACAAGAGCAACTTAATTCTGGAACTTTACGCACAGGAAAAACTGCTCTTGTTGCCAGTGATGGTAAACCAGAGATGGTCATTGATGGTCATGATGAAGATTTTGACCTTATTGTTGCTGCAGACGGAATTAACAGTCAAAATCGTGCCCAGTTAGGTCTTGATACAGGGTTGCACTATTCTGGATTCACTGCATGGCGTGGTGTTATAAGCAAAAAAGTTGAACTGTCAGGGCAAGCAGGAGAAACTTTGGGTGCTGGTAAGATTTTTGGACTTGTACCTTTACCTCACAATAGGGTGTATTGGTATGCAACATTGAATACTCCAGCGGATACTGTCTTTCCAGATGAGCTTCAAAAACTTCAGCAAGAGTTTTCTGATTGGCATGAACCTGTCTCAGAGTGTATAGCAGCTACTGAGGCTGAAGAAATTTTACATCACGATATTTATGATCTTAATAAAGTACTTCCTTCATTTGTGCGAGGTCGTACTGTTTTGTTAGGTGATGCGGCTCATGCTATGGTTCCAAATTTAGGTCAAGGGGCTGGCCAGGCTATTGAGGATGCTGCCACTTTAGTGTATCTATTGAGGTACGCTACTGAGAAGAATTTTGATGCTCTTCTCAATGAGTACACTAACATTAGACAAAAACGAACAAAGGCAATTTTTGATCGCTCACGAATGGTAAGCAGATTTGTGCAGGTGGCAAATCCATTAGCCGTTGAAGTACGCAATGCGAGCTTACGTTTAACTCCAGGAAGCATTGTTGGGAAGATGACGCAAGGTATACAAGCTTGGCCTAATCCAGAAGATATCGCTCGTGTGCAAGAAGAGATTTGGGGATCAAAGCTTACTTAGTAAGAAACTATAGCTTACTATGCCTTGGTGTTCGATACTATAGAAGAATTCCTACAGAATAAAGAGTACAAGAAAGTCAATGAGTATGAGTAGCAATCCAATGGATATGTATTGGTTGAACCTGATGATTAGTAGCAGAGATTCAGTTCTTACTCTTATTTCTTTGGTGTTTAACTATAGCCTTAACGTCATTTCTGCCTTATTTTTTGTGCTTGCAGCCTACTATTATTTTTATGAACGTGCAACGAAGAAAGCTATTTTTGTTCTGGCAGTTTTTTCGATCAGAATGCTTCTTGTTGAGGGTCTTAAATTTTCAGTTCAACGACAAAGACCTCCCCTCGCAGATAGATTAGTACACGCTTCTGGTTATTCTTTCCCTTCTGGGCATACTGCAACTATGACGTGTTTTGTTGTGATGCTTTCTCTCTTGTACCCCAAGTTGTGGATTAAAGTTACAGGTGTAGTTCTTGCTCTCACGATGGCTTGGAGCCGCACTTATGTGGCGGCTCATTGGCTTAGTGACGTGTTAGCTGGGTTATTATGTGGTGTTCTTTCTACTTATCTTGCGTACTATCTAGTGAACAGGTATTACCAAGCAGGAGTTAGTATACATTCTGCGTCAACTGCGGCTGGTAGACCTGGTCGGGGACATAAAAAAGAACCTTTAAACGTGGAAAACCAAGATTAAAGGTTTCTGTGTCATGCAAAAACTAAAAACCCCTTGTATGAATACAAAGGGGCATTTTAGTGTATTGGATTAGTTAAGGGCATCTTTTACAGTAGCTTTAACTGTCTTCCAGTCGATGTTTGCATCATCTAGTTTGTTGTCTTTGATGTATGACTTGATAGCAGATTTAGTATCTTTTTGCGTAAGATTTTCATCTTTCAATCCATTAACATAGTCAACGATTTGATGAGTGGTTTCTTGCTTGTTGTTTTCCATCTTTTTCTCTCTTTCAATATTTTGTTCAAGTTTGAACAGTTCTTCCATATTTGTATCGAGAAGTAGTGCCAGTTTATAAGCGAGAGTGATAGATGGTTTATATTTACCTTGCTCAATCGAAATAATCGAACGAGATGAGCAACCTGCTAGTTCTGCCAACTGTCCTTGTGTTAGACCTTTGGCTTTCCTAAACTCTTTCAATAAGTTATCCATCTTTCAATCTTAGCAATGTGAAGCACACTTCACTTTACAATATGAAGCATACTTCACATTAGAGAGTGTGTCAAGCCTACTTGATAGCTCAGTGTGGGAGTGTGGTTCTAGATAAGTAAACCCAAATGGTTTAAGTGTGCTGCAATAGAGGGGGGTTTAAACAATTTCGGGTAACTTGTATAGTGTATATAATTTTGGTCTATACGTTAAGATTTGACTAAAAAGAACCTTTAAACTTGGAAAACCAAGATTAAAGGTTCTAAGTGGAGACGACGGGACTCGAACCCGTAACCCCCTGCTTGCAAAGCAGGTGCGCTACCAATTGCGCCACGCCCCCAGAACTGTGCCTTTGAGCAACAGAAATTATTCTATCAGCATTTCTATTGAATATGCAATTCAGAATGCACTTTTTACATAAAATCTCTGAGCTGAAATAACCCTATACGCAAATTTAAAAGTACCTTATACTCGAAGTATGGTTGAGGCTAAACCTGAACAACGTAAAAACTCGTTATGGCGTCTTCTGGGGCCAGGATTCGTTGCTGCAATTGCTTATGTTGACCCAGGGAATGTGGCTGCTAATTTAACAGCTGGGGCTCAATTTGGTTATTTACTAGTATGGGTATTGCTTGTTGCAAATGCTATGGCAATTATCGTGCAATACCTTTCAGCCAAACTTGGCATCGTGACAGGTAAATCATTACCACAACTGATTTCATCAAGGCTTTCTAGAAGAGCAAGACTAGCATATTGGATGCAAGCTGAAGCTATTGCCTTTGCTACAGATATTGCTGAAATTATCGGTGGTGCCATCGCTTTTAAATTATTATTCAACATGCCCCTGGTGTTTGGTGGTATTGTTACAGGCATTCTTTCTTTGCTTTTACTTATAATCCGTGAACGGCGCGGACAAAGAGCTTTTGAACAAACAATTATGGTATTCCTTTTCGTTTTGACAGTCGGGTTTTGCGCTGGCCTAGTTTTAACGCCGCCTAATTTTGCTGCCACGATGCAAGGGCTAGTCCCACGATTCGATGGCGCTTCAAGTGTATTAGTTTCAGTATCAATGCTGGGTGCAACCGTGATGCCTCATGCCGTTTATCTTCATTCTGCGTTAACTCGTGATCGTTTCACAATAACAACCCAAAGTAAGAAGTCTTTACTGAGAGCAACTCGTTACGATGTTTTCTTTGCTTTGATTATTGCAGGCAGTGTCAACATTGCAATGTTGCTCCTTGCTGCTGTGAACTTTCAGGGACAAGCTGACACAGATACTATTGAAGGTGCTTATCACTCGATTACCAGTAGCTTAGGTGCAAACATCGGATGGCTTTTCGCTCTTGGGCTCTTAGCCTCAGGTTTAGCCTCAACATCAGTAGGTGCTTATGCAGGTTCAGAAGTGATGGCTTCCCTATTGAAGGTTAAAGTTCCTTTACTCCTAAGGCGTCTACTGACACTTATTCCGGGACTTATTTTGTTAGCAACACCAATTTCACCAACGTGGTTGCTCGTTGTGAGTCAGATTTTTTTGAGTTTCGGTATTCCTTTTGCGCTAATACCTTTAGTGAAGTTATCTTCAGAAAAGAAGATCTTGGGCGACTTTGTTAATTCGACACTTTTGAATTATGTTGCATGGGTTATTGTCATACTGATTTCACTGCTTAATATTGTATTGATTTATCTAGTATTTACTGGTCAAGGCACTTAGGTAGAATAGCTCTATGATTACAGTTACTATTTCTAGAGATGAATTATATGAAAATGTATACGCTTCTGATGATGTGAAGATAGTGCAGTGGGACTGCTTGAGTAAACCTCCAGTCCCATATGAAGACATTGATATGGTAGTTGTGCCTTTTGCTGTTAAGCCCAAACATGTTGAAAATATTAACAAATGCCCTAACCTTAAACTCGTGCAGACTGCTTCAGTTGGATACGATGCCTTAAAAGGTACCTTAAATAAAGGTGTAAGAGTTGCTAATATGCAAGGTTTCAATGCAGATGCCACCAGTGAATTAGCGGTTACGTTATTGCTTGCTTATCTGCGAGATGTGCCAGAATTTGTTCGCAATCAAGAGCGGTCAAAATGGGTGTATAAACAGTCAGATACTTTAGCTGAGAAAAAGGTATTGTTACTTGGTGCTGGAGATATTGGAAGTGAAGTTGCTCGCAAACTAGAAGCCTTTGATGCACATGTCACTAAGATGGCTCGTACTGCTCGCGGAGACATTTTAGCTATTGAAGATCTGGCACAGCAAGTTCCATTGCACGATATTCTCTTTATCATGCTGCCTTTAACAGATGAAACAAGATCTTTAATTGATGCTAGTATTCTTGCAAAAATACCTGATGGCGGAATTATTGTTAATGCCGGACGTGGCCCTATCGTGAAAACAGATGATCTTATTGCAGAACTTGAAACCGGTAGAATCTCTGCAGTTTTTGATGTCGTTGACCCAGAACCCTTGCCACAGGATTCTCCATTATGGAAAATGAAGAACGTTCTTTTTACGCCTCATGTTGCAGGAGATACTAAACTTACACAAAAACGTGCAGTGGCGATTCTAGATAGACAAATTGATGCATTGTCTAAAGGCAACAAAATTATCAACATTGTTTTGTAGTTATTTGTAATAAACCACGATAAACATTGACCTAGCTTTCAGACTGTGTATTATTATTTACATTACGTCAAAAACAATTAGCGTATATTTTTATAGCTTAATTCCTAGGAGTCAAGATGAGTGCTATTGCTAATGCCGAAGAGGCTACTATGCAAAAAATACCTACAAGCTTTAAAAGTAGGTGGTTAGCATTCTTTGCAGTCGCAGGTCCTGGTATTGCAGTAATGCTTGCAGATACTGATGCTGGAAGTTTAATAACAGCTGCACAAAGTGGTGCGCAATGGGGCTATACCCTGCTTTCGGCACAGATTATTTTGATTCCTATTGTTTTTATTGCACAAGAATTAACAGTACGTTTAGGGCTTGTAACTGGTAAAGGTCATGGAGAACTTATTAAAGACACTTTTGGTAAAGGCTGGGCTTGGTTTTCAGTCAGTACTCTGGCCTTAGCTTGTGCTGGGGCTATTGTTTCTCAGATGAGTGGCATTGCTGGTATTGGTGCATTATGGGGTATTCCAGATTGGCTCTCAATGACGATGATGGCAATTTTCCTTATTGTGATGGTTTTGACGGGAAGCTATAAACGTGTTGAACGTGTAGCAATTGGTGTTGGCTTATTTGAGTTAGTTTTCTTAGTCACAATGTTCTTATCAAATCCTGATGAGCATCAAATTACTCAAGGATTAAAGAATGTACCTATACATAATTCAAGCTACCTTTTCTTGATTGCTGCAAACATTGGTGCCGTAGTTATGCCTTGGATGGTTTTCTATCAACAATCTGCAGTTGTAGATAAGGGCTTAAACGCTAATCATTTGAAAGCGTCTCGCATTGATACTGCTATAGGTGCAGTTATTACTCAGACCATTATGATTGCCATGCTTGTAACTACAGCTGCAACATTGTGGGCTCATGGTCAAAAAGCTGTTCAGCTAGATACAGTTGAAGACATCGCTAATGCAATCACACCTTTTCTTGGCCCATTCGCAGGTAAAGTACTATTTACTATTGGTATGGTTGGTGCTGCTCTGATTGCCGCTATTGTAGCCAGTTTAACTGCTGCGTGGGGCATTGGCGAAGTTGCCGGATATAAGCGCTCTTTAGAGCATCATCCTAGCCAAGCTCCTTGGTTTTATACAGTGTTTGCTGGTGTTGTGTTGTTTGGTATGGCACTAGTGCTCGGTGGCGCAAATATCATTACTCTTAACATTTTGGTCAATGTGATGAATGCATTACTTTTGCCTATCGTGCTGGGCTTCTTGTATTTGCTTGCTCTTAAAGCCTTGCCTGAAGAATACAAACTTAAAGGTTGGTATGCCTGGTTTGTAGGAATAGTCTTAGCTATTACTGCTTGCTTCGGTGTCTATAGTGCAATAGCAGGCTTGTTCGGTATTGGTACATAATTAGGTATATCCATAGTGTTTCACGTGAAACACTAGATGGAAGATCAACCTTTGTTGAATGGTACAATATTTAAGTCGCATTTCGCTCTCGTAGCTCAGTGGTAGAGCACTTCCATGGTAAGGAAGGGGTCACGGGTTCAATCCCCGTCGAGAGCTCTTTTCATCCCCTAAAATACTTGCTTCCTATCTTGCTTTAGGCGTGAATTGTGTTGAGTAACAGCCATCAATACACGATTAATGGTTATCTTCGGGAGAAAAAGCTCACGAAGATAACCATTTCTCATGAAGTGAGGATACGCTGGAGTTAAAAACGTAGGGGTTAATGTGAAGCGAGCACGAGGGGTCGAAGTGAACAACTCACAAAAGCACTTTACATACCCTATAGGGGTATGATATGGTTGTCTTAACGATATGGAAGGGATAAAAATGGAAACGTACACATACAAAATAGATGGCATGAGCTGCGAGCACTGTGTTAAGTCAATTACTGAAGAAGTAGAAAAGATTTCTGGTGCAACTGACGTCAAGGTAGACCTTGCTTCAGAAACACTTACTCTCAAAGCAGATCATGACCCTGCACAAGAAGTTGATGAAGCTGTCGATGAGGCTGGCGCATACTCTGTAGTTTCATAAACTGTATCAAAACACAGAAATTAACCTACCTCACACAACACTTGAAAGGAGCTTATTATGACCCACACTGTTCTTGAAATATCAGGTATGACATGTGCATCGTGCGCTGCAAAAATAGAGAAAAAGCTTAATAAGCTTGAAGGTGTTGAGGCTACGGTTAACTATGTGACAGAAAAAGCCACCATTGATGCACCAGATTCCGTTGACGTGCAAGAGTTAATTGATACCGTTGATAAAACTGGTTACTCTGCGTCGTTGCCTCCTAGCAAGGATAGTGTTAACTCTGCTTCATCTGATGAGATTACTCGTGAAGACCTTGAACTAGATAAGCTACGTTCACGGATGTGGTTTGCTATCGTCATGACACTACCCATTATTGCTATGGCAATGATTCCAGCGCTACAGTTTAATGGTTGGCAGTGGTTGTCCCTTGGTTTAGCCTTGCCAGTTGTCTTTTATGCCGGTTGGCCTTTCCATAAAGCAGCATGGAAAAATCTGAAAAATAAATCAACCACCATGGATACCCTAGTATCTGTTGGAACGCTTTCTGCGATGGGTTGGTCCCTGTGGGCATTGTTCTTTGGTGATGCCGGGCAGCCAGGTTTGAAACATGAATTTAGCCTGAAACTGCATCAAGGTCATGGATCCATGAATATCTACCTTGAAGCTGCTGCTGGCGTTATTACATTTATCTTAGTAGGTCGTTACTTTGAAAAGTCTTCAAAACGTATGGCTGGTACGTCACTCCAAGCTTTGCTTAACTTAAGTGCAAAGGATGTTTCAGTACTTCGTGAAAAAGATGGGCAGCAGGCAGAAGATTGTATTCCGCTTGACCAACTTAAAGTTGGTGATCAATTTGTTGTTCGTCCTGGTGAAAAGATTGCAACAGATGGCATAGTTGTTTCTGGGCACTCTGCTATCGACCAATCAATGCTTACTGGAGAATCTGTTCCTGTAGAAGTTGGGGTTGGCTCAAAGGTCATTGGCGCAACTGTTAACTCTGGCGGGCGTCTTGTGGTGAAAGCTACCAGTGTTGGTTCAGATACACAGCTTGCTCATATTGCTGAGTTAGTTAATCAAGCACAAGAAGGTAAGTCTAAAACACAGCGTCTAGCTGATAAGATTTCAGCGTACTTCGTTCCCGGTGTTATCATCATTGCGCTTTTGACTCTCTTAGGCTGGAAGCTTACTGGCCACGATTGGGTTATGGCATTTACAGCAGCCGTATCAGTCTTAATTATTGCTTGCCCTTGTGCATTGGGGTTAGCTACTCCAACGGCGCTTATGATGGGTACTTCACGAGGGGCTCAGCTAGGTATCGTGGTTAAAGGGCCAGAAGCACTAGAAGCCACACAAGGTATTGATACCATTGTCTTTGATAAAACAGGTACATTGACTACTGGTGTCATGGAAGCAGAGACGGTAGTACCGGGACCAAATATCACCGAGTCTAAAACCTTACAAATGATTGCAAGCGTGGAAAACGCTTCAGAGCATCCTATTGCACAGGCTATTGTGCGTAAAGCTAAAGCAGAACATTATGAAATTTTAGCTGTTGAGAATTTCCAGAACATCTCAGGATTTGGTGTCCAAGGTATTGTTGATGGCCATGCCATGATTGCAGGTACTGATAAATTCTTAAATGAATGGGACATTGAGATACCCGATTCAGTTACTGCCCAAGCAACAGAGGCTAGGCATGATGGAAAAACACCTATTTTTGCTGGTGCTGATGGTAAATTCTTCGGCATGGTTGTAGTTAGTGATCAGCCTAAAGCTTCTGCGGCAAAAGCTATTGCTCAATTAAAGCAACTAGGTTTAACACCAGTATTGCTTACTGGAGACAACCAAGCTGCTGCAGAAAATATAGCAGCACAGATGGGAATTAGTAAGGTGTATGCTGAAGTACTTCCAGCAGAAAAATTGGAAGTCATTAAAGAACTTCAACATGAAGGCAAACATGTTGCTATGGTTGGAGATGGAGTTAACGATGCTGCTGCCCTTGCCCAAGCAAACCTAGGTATTGCTATGGGTACTGGTACAGATGCAGCAATTGAAGCAGCTGATGTAACAGTACTTTCCGGTGATGTATCTAGTGTGGTTGATGCCATCAGATTGTCTAGGAAAACTTTAGGAGTAATCAGATCCAATATGTTTTGGGCTTTTGCCTATAACATAGCTGCGATTCCACTGGCAGTATTTGGTTTCTTAACTCCAATGATTGCTGGAGCTGCTATGGCATTTTCATCAATCGCCGTGGTTGCAAATTCGTTAAGGTTACATTGGTTTAAGAGTGATAGAGTATAACAATGAATTTTAGAGAAGATAATCAAGAAAAAAAAGCAATTATTACCCAACTTAAAAGGATTGAAGGTCAAATCAGAGGTATCCAAAAGCTTGTTGCAGAAGATACTTATTGTCTTGATGTAATGAATCAAATAGATGCGGCAAAAAGTTCATTGAATACTGTCAACAAAAGACTCGTCAATGATCACTTAAATTCTTGCGTCTTGGATGCAGCAGGTTCTGGAGACTTTAAGAATAAGATTGAAGAGATCCAAGAAATTGTTAACCGTATCAGCAAATAGAGACCACATATAATAAAGACTATGACTACACTTGCAGAACTTACCACACTTGGTGTGGGCGGCCCGATTAAAAACTTTGTCGCAGCAACCAGCCCAGAAGAAATCATTGCTGCTGTTTCTCAAGCAGATGAACAAGGCGAAGATATCCTCATTGTTGGTGGAGGTTCAAATATTCTAGCAGCGGACACTCCTTTTGATGGAACTGTTGTTCACATTGCTAATCAAGGCTATGCCATTGAAGGTGGTGCAGCATGTGAAATACCAAGTGCAAACAGCACACAGCCTGTTGAGGCAAAAACTGCTGCCTGTGGTGGTTATACCGTTACAGCACAGGCAGGACAAAACTGGGATGAATTCGTTGCTGCCATGGTCAAAGAACAATTCGTTGGGCTAGAAGCATTATCAGGAATTCCTGGAACAGTAGGTGCTACTCCTATTCAAAATGTTGGAGCTTATGGGGCAGACGTTTCACAAACCATTGCACGAGTCTACACCTGGGACAGGCAAGAAAAAAAGAAAGTTAGTTTCTCTAATGAAGCCATGAAATTTTCCTACCGAGATTCTATTTTTAAACAAAGCATGATGGGTTCAAGCCCACGATACATCGTGCTATCTGTCGATTTTCAACTTGAAGTTGGAGATTTGAGTGCTCCAGTGAAATATCCTGAATTAGCTCGCAGCCTTGGTGTTGAGGTTGGTAATCGTGCTGCTGTGGATCAGGTAAGAGAACAAGTACTGAAGCTTCGTGCTAGTAAAGGTATGGTTTTAAACCCTGAGGATAGAGATACTTTTAGCACGGGGTCTTTTTTCACTAACCCTATTGTTCCTGAAGATTTTAAGCTTCCAGCAGATGCTCCACAGTACCCTGTAGGAGATGGTTATAAGAAACTGAGTGCTGCCTGGCTTATTAGTCACTCTGGATTTGAAAAAGGCCACGGGCTTCCTGGTCCAGCATCACTTTCTACAAAACATTCTTTAGCTATTACAAATCGTGGTTCAGCCACGGCACAAGATATCGTGAATATCGCTGAAGAAGTTCAAAAAGGCGTGCAGAAAAAGTTTGGAATCAAACTTGAAGCCGAACCTATTTTAATTAACTGCTCGTTGTAGTAGTTTGTGGTGCTAATTCATATTTGAGAAGCTTTGCAGCTTTGATTGGATTTGTTTCACCTTCACCATAACTTGGGCACAATTGTGCAATAGGACAAGCTCCGCATGCTGGTTTTCGTGCATGGCAGATTCTACGACCTTGGAAAATCAGCAAATGAGAAAGCATAGTCCATTGTTTTTGAGGGAATAATTCTGCTACGTCTTTTTCTATTATTAAAGGATCTTTAGAGTTTGTGAATTCAAGTCTGCGAGACAATCGTGCAAAATGGGTGTCAACGGTAAGTCCAGCTTTACCAAAAGCATTTCCTAGAACAACGTTTGCGGTTTTTCGGCCTACACCAGGAAGAGTGGTCAGTTCGTCAATGGTTTGTGGTACTTCACCGTTGAAATCGGTGCAAAGTTTCTGTGCCAAAGCAATGATGTTTTTAGATTTTACCTTGTAGAACCCAGTGGAGCGGATAATGTTACTGACCTCTTCTTGCGAAGCAGAAGCAAGTGCTTCCGGTGTTGGGTAACGTCTAAAAAGTTCAGGAGTCACCATATTGACACGCACATCAGTAGTTTGCGCTGAAAGCACAGTAGCCACCAACAATTCAAAGGGATTTGAAAAGTCTAACTCAGCGTGAGCATAAGGGAACTTCTTTTCTAGAGCACGATAAATCTTTCGTGCTCTACGAACTAAGGCAAGATCTGCCACAAGCTTTAAGCGCGTTGAATGTCGTTGATGTTGTGGAGTGTACCAGTATCACCAGTATCCCCTGCTTGTGCCAAGAACGAATTTCCATGATCTTCTAGAGCAAGGTGCCATTCGCCTGGAATAAGTAGTGCAGTCTTGCCAGTATTCTCATCTACAATTTGACGTGTTTCTGGAACCGCAAACCAGAATGGCTGCTGAGCGTTTTCAGCGTTGTGGTTTTGGGTAGCTGTCTGTTGTGTAGCCTGTGTAGTTTGAACTGTTTGCTGTTGGGCCTGTTGCTGCTGGTGTACTGTAGTGGCCTGTTGCTGATGGTGCACTCTAGTAGCCTGTTGTTGGTCTTGACCGAGCAGCTGTGATGCTGTGCGTGCCTGATATGCATGTGGAGTAGCTGTTTCTTGTTGTTGAGCACGTTGTTGATGTGATGCAATTGCTGCGGTACCAGCTACTGAAGCTCCTAGACCTGCTGCTGCAGCTTTTCCACGGTGTTGGTGAGTAACTGTTTGAGGGTTACTTGATGTGGTAGTTTGTGTAGTTGTTGTGGTAACTGCTTTCGCTGTTGATGCAGAGCTACGAGCAACTGGGTGAGCATCAAGTTCATGACGTCCAGCAAAATCAGTAGCGAAGAATGGAATCTTTGGTGCAAAAGTAGTAGCTAAAAGGAAGAGTAGTGAAAGACCCATTGCAATGTATAAAGCAGTAGTTGTTTGAAAGCTCATAACTTCGCTACCATCAGCGATTGAAGTAATGCGTGACCAAGCGAAAAGTGTGAAAGGTAAAGTTGCATAGAAAAGTAGAGTGACTACTCCTGCAATTGAAGCTAGTTGGTCAGTTGAGAATGATCCTAAACGAAGTTCAGAATGAGCGAAGCGACGATACAGTAGCAGAAAAGTAGCGAAGACAGCTAAAAGTACTCCAGGGATAAAAATCATTGGCCCTGATTGCCACATAGTTAATGGACCTTGGAGATTAGAGATGCGCATTTTATACATCGGATAAAACGATGTGATAAGTAATCCGATTGTTGTTAACAGGACAACAATGTCCCTAAGAGTTAAAGGACCTATCAGCGCTTTTGGTTTTTTTGTTTGCAATTTCAAACTCATTGAATGTGTGCCTTTCAAGTATAGCTTCTATAACATGATATTAAGTTATCTGAATATTCAATTGATTTTCTAACACGCAATCACATCAATTTTTAAGGCAAGCTCCTGTTGGGACTGCATTTTGAGATTTTGTCTGCTGAAGTACGTCTTGTAGTTCTTGAATATTTAAAGCATAACCACTTTTACCATTTTGTTCTATGCCTTGAGCAAAGACCATGCCAATGACTTTACCATCTTGGCTTAATAAAGGACCACCTGAGTTCCCTTTACGTACATCTGCTGCCAATGTGTAGACGGAGAGCACGTTAGATTTTTGTTGATAAATGTCTTTGATAATGGTTGGTCCAACTTTTTCAACACGTGCTGCTTTGCTCAGATACGAACCTGCTCCTGGATACCCTGCAAAAATCACGTTATCCCCGCGCTTAGCTTCTTGCCCCATAGCAATGGCTGGTGCTTGTAATTCTGGTACTTTAAGAATTGCAATATCTTTATCGCTATTAAAAGCAATAACAGTTGCTTCGTATTGTTTACCATCGTCAGTTTCAATTTGTGTTGCTGTATCACCTGCAACAACGTGTGCATTTGTCATAACGAGTTGAGGTGAAATAACAAAACCACTTCCGGATTTATTTTGCTGGCATGATGTAGCTTCAGACACGATTTTCACGATAGATTGTTTTTCTTGATTGATGGAATTAGTTGTGCTTGGACCCTGAGGAGTACTTTCGTCAATGGGTGGGTATAGTGTTTGTGCTAGATCTGATACTGGTTTACGGAAAGTATCTTCTGTTAAAGTGCTTAGTTGTTTTCTAGTTTCTGCTGGAACGAATTTTTGTGAAAGAGCAAAAGAGCTTGATGTGTTAAGAATATTATTAACTGTAGCGATGTTCTTTGAAGCAATGAGTGTAGAGAGCACACTGAAAAGCAGCACTACAACTGTCCCGTTTACTAAACAGCCGGTAACTTTATCAATTTTATGTAGCTTTTGTGCTTTAATCCTTTTTTTGATGTAATTACCAAGGAATGTAGTCACAGCTTGAGTTAGCAGAATCATAAAAATTATATCGATGACTACAACAAGAAAGCGGTATTGTCTTAAATCAAAAGTTTCATCTACCACTTTCATCATGGCTGGAACGCAAAGAGCTGCTAGAAAAACTCCAGCTATAGCGCCAAGAAGGTTAAAAGTACTGACAATGAGACCTTGACGATATCCAACAATCAACTGCGCACAGAAGATAAAGAGTACGGCAAAATCAAGTCCGTGAGTTAATTCCATTACTTCTTATTTTAATCCACGATGAATTCTATGTTATAGAAGCAAATACGTAGTACGGATTACATTACAATTATAAAAATTGAGCTGTATCACATTTTGAAGTAGAGTTGGTACTGATGAACCTTATGAAAGGAAAACGAGTGCTGGACATTGAAACTTTGAAGCAGATCCCTCTTTTCGCTGTTCTTTCCGATGAACAATTAAAAATACTTACGCCAGAGTTCAAACCAATGACAGTTCCTCGTGGTGGAATTATCCTTAAACAAGGTGAAGAAAACCACACTGTTTACGTTATTATTGATGGCAAAATTAAAGTAACTCGAAATTCAAAAGATGGCCGCGAAAGTATTATTACCATTCAAGGACCTAATGACCTCGTTGGCACTATGTCAGTATATGAACCTTGTATTAATTTTATCAATTCTGTTGCTATTTCAAAGACTGAACTTGTTTCACTTGACCTTAAGATTTTTAGGGATTTACTTGCATCAAATCCAAAGTTCAATGAACAATTCATAAGACTTCTTACGGCTAAAATGAATCTTGGTAATGAACAACTTTCAAACGTGGTTTTCTCTGATGTTACTGGCCGAGTGGCAAAAGTTTTAGACTTTTTAACAGAAAAGTTTGGGAGTCCAGCAGCTGAAGGCACGCATGTGAGGCACGAGCTGACGCAGGAAGAACTTGCTCATTATGTAGGTTCCTCAAGAGAAACAGTTAACAAGGCGTTGTCTGATTTTTCTACTGAGGGTTGGTTACGCTTAGGTTCACGTAGAGTTTTGGTACTTGATAGAAGTAAGCTAAAGCAAAGAGCTGAAAGGGGATAAAAATATTCTTCTTTATGCATATGCATAAAGAAGAATATTTTATTGGGCTATTCGTACTCTACAACAATTTCAACTTCTACAGGAGCATCAAGCGGTAGTGCAGTAACACCTACTGCGCTACGTGCATGAATTCCAGCCTCACCAAAAATGTCTCCAATTATTTCAGAGGCACCATTGACAACTTTAGGTTGATCATAGAAGTCAGCTTCAGATGATACAAAACCAACTACCTTAACAACATGTTTAACTTTATCGAGATCTCCAATTTGAGCTTTCACTACAGCAAGAGCATTTAATGCACAAAGTTGTGCTAAATCATATGCTTCTTCAAGGCTAACTTTACTTCCAACACGGCCAGTTTTGACCATAGTACCCTCTTTAAGAGGTAGCTGCCCAGAGGTCCACACGTAATTGCCACTTGTGACACCAGGGACATAACTAGCTACTGGATCTGGGGCAACAGGTAAAGTGTAGCCAAGTTCTTTAATGCGATTTTCAATCTTACTCATTGTTTTTCTCTTTTCATATAAGCAACAGGGTTTGTTGTCCCTTCAGGACCAGGCACTACTTGCACCAGCTCCCAACCATCGTCTCCCCATTGATCTAAGATTTGTTTTGTTACATGCGATAACAACGGCACAGTGGCATACTCCCATTTTTTCATATTTCTATCATAATGCTTTATGGAGAAATCTTTAAGGGTATTTATAGGCTGATGTACTTCCATGTTGATTGAATTCCGCTTAGAATGAAATTTATGGCAATTGGTAATGATAAGAAACAGGCTGCCACGAAGCCCAAGAAGCTTAGAGTTAAAAGCTCTACAGGCAACCAACTTAAAAACTCGGCCCCTGTCGCACGAATCGTAAATCGCGAAAAGGGAAGTACTAAAGATAAGCTTTTTAAGTTCTTTGCTGCCAGTGCTATTGGTGGAGTACTTTTAGCTTTGCTTGGTTTACCAGTTGCTTTGGCAATGGGTTCTGCTAGTAAGAATGCGCAAGGTCTTTTCAATTCTTTACCTTCTGAACTTTCAAGCACACCAATGGGACAACAGTCTAAATTCTTAGCTTCAGATGGTAGCCAATTTGCTACTTTCTTTTCTGAAAACCGTATTCCTGTTGATTCGGATCAAATTGCTCCAGACATGAAGAACGCCATTATTTCTATTGAGGATGGACGCTTTTACGAACACGGTGGTTTTGACTTAACCGGTATTACTCGCGCTGCTTTCTCTAACGCAAGTGGTAGTGGTGGACAACAAGGTGCTTCTACTTTGACACAGCAGTATGTGAAGAACATGCTGAAAGAATCAGCCTTAACCGAAGGAAACGATGAGGCCTATCAAAAAGCTCAAGAGGTTTCCATTGCACGTAAGATTCGAGAAATTAAGCTTTCTGTTTCTGTGGAACAGAAAATGTCAAAAGATCAGATTTTAACTGGTTATCTTAACGTTGCTTATTATGGAGCTCAAGCTTATGGTATTGAAGCTGCTGCAAAGACATATTTCAATAAAACAGCTTCAGATTTATCACTACCAGAAGCAGCTTATTTAGCAGGTGCAGTACAAAACCCTACTAAGTTTGATGCTTTCCAAAATCCTGAAGCATCTAAAGAACGTCGTGACCAAGTACTAGAGCGTATGTTGTATTACGGCCATATTACTCAAGACCAATACAATAAAGCAGTAGCTACACCACTGACAACACACTACGTTCCTGCACGTCAAGGATGTCAGTATGCTACTTCTGCAAACTTCTTCTGTAGTTATGTGGCTAATACAATTTTGAACTCTACCCAGTACGGTCAAGATGTTGATACTCGCCGTCGTTTGCTTGATCGTGGTGGATTGGTTGTTAAGACAACTCTAGACCCAAGACTTCAAACTGCTGCAGATAATGCTTCAACTCAACTTACACCTCAAGGTGATGCATCAGGTGTTGTATCCGGTTTGGTAACCGTGCAACCGGGAACTGGTAAAGTGCTTGCTATGGCGCAATCGCGTAAATATGACAGTACGCCAAACCCTGCTCCAGGTACCACCGCTATTAACTACCTTGTTGATCAAAATGAAGGTGGAGGTACTGGATTCCAGATGGGTTCTACCTACAAGGTCTTTACCCTAGTAGATTGGCTCAAAACTGGACACCACTTAGGTGACCTTTTAAGTGCTGATCGTGTTGACTGGCCAGCCAGTACTTGGAATTATAGCTGTCCAGTTACCGGAGATAATGGTACAGACGATTGGAACCCTGAAAACGCTGAAGGTCTCTACGGTGGTACTATGACCGTACAAGACGGTACTGTATTTTCTGTCAACACAATCTTTACTCAGATGGCAGCACAATTAGACTTGTGTGCTATTCGTGACACTGCTGAAAGTATGGGTATTCACCGTGCAGACGGTCAACCTTTGAACTACTCAGCTTCTTCCATCCTTGGTACCAATGAGGTAGCTCCTCTGACTGTTGCTGCAGCCTATGCAACATTTGCTGCGCAGGGTACCTTCTGTAAGCCAATTTCTATGGATTCAATTGTTGATGCTGCTGGCAAATCATGGCCAGTACCTAGTGCAGATTGTAAGCAAGTTCTTGATACTGATGTTGCAAACGGTGTTAACGTCGCTCTTAAAGATGACGCTAAACGTGGTACTGCAAACGGCATTAACGCAGGTGGAGCCATGGTAGCTGGTAAGACAGGTACAACAGATAACTCTGCACAGACGTGGGTAGCAGGTTACACTAAAGGACTTTCAACAGCTTCTTGGGTAGGTAACCCTGACTCTCCAAACCAATCAATGTCTAACACTGTTATTGGTGGTAAGTCTTACGGTACAGTCTTCGCTGAAGACATTGCTTCGCCTAACTGGTCAAATTACATGTCTCAAGTAGGTAAACTCTATGAAGGTAGTAACTGGCCAATTCCTGGATCCAATATTCTCGGTGATACAAGTGCTCGAAGTAATAGCCCTGTTATTGCAGAATATGAACAATATTCTGGTCCGTTCTAGGCCTTGAACAGTAAGTATTGATGGCATTGAATAAACCAACGAAAGTACTAACTGGTATTGCTCTTACTGGTACTGGACTCCTTGGTTATTCAAATGTCATTGAACGTCGAAACTTTGCACTTCGTTTCGGATTAGTACCTATTCTGCAAGAGGACGCTAAGCCAATTACTATTCTGCATATTTCTGATTTGCACATGGTTGAAAATCAGCAATGGAAAGAAAAGTGGGTTCGTTCCTTAGCTAAATATGAACCAGATTTTGTTGTAAATACTGGAGATAATTTCTCTTCGGTTGCAGCCTTGGATATCGTCAAAAGTTCCATGGATCCCTTCCTTGATACACCGGGTAGTTTTGTAGCTGGAACTAATGATTTATACTCACCATCTTTTAGAAACCCTGCAAAGTACTTGTTTGCACCAAGCAATCAGCACAAGCAGAAGCAGCCATATAAAGAACCAGATTTACCTTTCGAGGAACTCTTTGGACATTTTAAAGAGCGTGGTTGGTTTGATCTTGTCAATGCCCAGGCTGAAATTGAACTCAATGGATCACAACTCCAATTTACTGGTGTTGGTGACCCACATGCCAATTGTGATACTTTTGTTGATTATCCTGATCCAGATAACAAGCAGAAAATCAAGATCGGGGTGCTTCATGCCCCTTATCAACGAGTCTTAAATCAATTCACTGCTGCTGGGTCACAGCTAATTTTGGCTGGTCATACGCATGGTGGACAACTAAGAATTCCTGGATATGGGGCTATCGTAGCAAATTGTGATATTCCATTGGATAAAGCAAGGGGTTTAACTACCTGGAACTATGCAGGTAATGAAAGCTATTTGAACGTTTCAGCTGGTTTAGGCAACTCACGATATTTCCCATTCCGCTTTGGATGCAGGCCAGAAGCTTCACTATTAACTCTTGTACCACGCACGCAAAATTCTTTGCTGAAATAGCAAGAGCTAGAAACTTTTTCCTGTAATGCGTTCGTATGCTTCAATGTAGCGTTGTCGAGTTTTAGCGATGACTTCTTCAGGAAGTTTAGTAGTACCTTCAGGTGCTTGTTGTAGCCAATCGCGAACATATTGTTTATCAAAACTTTGCTGTGATTTGCCTGGTTGATACTGCGTGGCATCCCAAAAACGTGAAGAATCTGGCGTGAGTATTTCATCACCGAGCACGATGTGGCCATCTTGCTTTTGACCAAATTCAAATTTAGTATCTGCTAGTAAGATTCCAGCTTTTTTAGTGATACGAGCTGCTTTGTTATAAATATCTAAAGATAGCTCTTTTAGTTGTTCCGCTTGTTCAGTACCCACGATGTGTTCCATTTGCTGGTAGGAAATGTTTTCATCGTGATCACCAACTTCTGCTTTGGTAGAAGGCGTGAAAAGTGGTGTCTCAAACGCTGAGCCATCCACAAGACCTGAGGCTACTTTTTGTCCATGAACAGTACCTGAAATATTGTATTCTTTTAAGGCTGAACCTGTAAGGTAACCACGTGCTATACATTCAATTGGGCTCATATTAAGACGTCGACATACCATAGCACGTCCTGCAACTTCAGCTGGAACCTCTGTGGATAACACATGGTTGTCAATATCAAGTTCGTTAAACCACCAGAGGCTCAATTGCGTTAGAATGATACCCTTTTCAGGTATTTCAGAATCGAGAATTTTATCAAAGGCACTTAAACGATCCGTGGCAACCACAAGCACTATATCTTGAGGACCTGAGCTTGGTGCATAAAGTTCTCGTACTTTACCTGAGTAGACTTTTTTCCAGTCTTTCATCGATGAAGTCATGGGAGTTTGATTCGCCCTTCGCTAGCTTGAAGAGCAATATCGTGGCGGAAGAAAGAATGTTTTAATTCTATAGCTTCAAGAGCATTATAAGCTTTTTGGCGAGCTTGGGCTAGAGTTTTCCCTTGTGCAACTGTAGCTAATACCCTACCGCCAGAACTGATAAATTCACCCTTATCAGAAAGAGCAGTGCCAGCATGAATTACATGAGCATCTGTAATGTTGTCTAGGCCTAAGATGGGAAATCCTGTTTCAGCTTTGAGAGGGTAACCTCCAGAGGCAAGAATAACGTCAACGGCATATTCGTCAGAAAATTCAATGCTTGTGTCGGGGTTAAGTTTACCAAGAGCTGCCTGATACAGTAACTGAGCTAGTGGAGTTTTAAGGACTGATAACACAACTTGTGTTTCGGGGTCACCAAACCGAGCGTTGAATTCAACTACTTTGATACCATCTTTGGTAACTGCGAGTCCACAATACAAGAGACCAACAAAAGGAGTGCCACGTTGAGCCATTTCATCAAGGCAAGGTTGTGCTACTTTTTCAATGACTTCTTGTGCAAAGTTTTTTGGTAACCAGTCAAGTGGAGTGTAGGCTCCCATGCCTCCGGTATTAGGACCTTGATCTTGATCTAGGGCACGCTTAAAATCTTGAGCAGCCTGCAATGGTAGTGCAATTTTGCCATCACAGATAGCAAATAGCGAAACTTCTGGCCCATCAAGATACTCTTCAATAACTACTTTGTTGCCTGCATCCAGACACTGCTGTGCGTGCTTAAGGGCTTTTTCATGATTGGTGGTAACAACAACGCCTTTACCTCCAGCAAGCCCATCGTCTTTGACAACATAAGGTGCACCAAATTGTTCTAGTGCCGTTGTCACGTGTTCAATGGAAGAACAGCTTAGTGATTGTGCTGTGGGAATACCAGCTTTTTGCATGATTTTTTTTGCAAAGGTCTTACTGGCTTCAAGCTGTGCTGCAGCTTGATCTGGGCCAAAAACTGTAATATTCTGGGCACGAAGTGCATCTGCAACACCTGCAACTAGAGGAGCTTCAGGACCTATTACTACAAGGTCTGCTTTAGTTTCTTGCGCCAATTTGACTACTGCTTGCGCATCGCTAGGGTCAATGTTCACAGTTTTAACATCTTGAGCTATTCCTGCATTCCCAGGAGCGCATAAAATTTCACTAATAGTAGTATCTTTAAGTAGAGCTGTGATGATAGCGTGTTCACGTCCACCATTACCAAGAACAAGAATATTCATACTTACAGCTTACGATATAGTGTCACTTTTACAGACACGATATTTACAGTTATTCTAGAAGTCTAAGAATAAATTCTAATAACCCGAGAGGGCTTGTAAGTGCCTGAAACTTTTCAAACAAAAGATGCCGTTGAGCTTGCTGTTATGGAGCGCTCCAACTTCATTGAGTCGCGCCACATTGGTTCAGCCATCGTGGTCAAAGATGGTAAAACCTTGATAGATCTTGGTGATACCAGTGCTTTAGTTTTACCACGATCAACACTTAAACCTTTACAGGCTGTGGCTGTGCTTCGGGCTGGGGTTCCTTTGTTTGGTCCAGAAGTGGCCTTGGCTTCAGCTAGTCATGTTGGTTCAAAGTGGCAGATGAGTGTTGTCTTTGAAATGCTCAAAAAAGCTGGTGTCAAAATTGATGATTTGCAATGTCCAGCAGCTTGGCCAGAGGATGTTCAAAACCGTGCTGAGTTTATAGCTGCTGGCTTTCAAAAATCACCTTTAGCGCATATGTGTTCGGGAAAGCATGCTTCTTTCTTATGGGCATGTAAAGAAAATGGTTGGCCTCTTGATACCTATTTACAAAAAAAGCATCCTTTGCAGCGCCATATTAAAGCAACTATTGAAGAGTTCTCTGATGAAGTCATTGGTTTTACTGCAGTAGATGGTTGCGGTGCGCCAGTACCAGCTTTGAGCTTGAAAGGCTTGGCAACAGCAATGGGACGTTTAGCCGCTGCTCCTCGCAGCCATGCAATGGATGCTCGCGTTGCTACAGTTGCTACTACTATTATGGATTACCCTGAGGCTATTGATGGTGAAGGTTATCCGGATGCAATTGTTATTGAAAAATTAGGAATTGTAGCAAAAAGTGGTGTAGAGGGCATGTATATTGCTGCTTGTGAAGATGGAACAGCAGTTGCTGTTAAAGTACTTGATGGCAATAATCGTGTAGCTCACCTTACCGGTATTTCTTTACTGGCTGGCGCAGGCGCCATCGATGTTGATAAAGCTCGTAAGGTACTCGAAGAAGTTGTGCCACCAATAATGGGTGGTAATAAAGTTGTTGGCCATCTGGTTCCAAGTTCAAAAGTTCTAGCTAATTTAGGAGCATAGTGGCAACACGAAAAATTTCGCACAGTGATGGGACAATAGCGCTTGAACAACATGCAGCCGGAGTGCGTTCAGCCACACCAACAGTTGTTCGTTATTTACTACAAGAACTCAGCTTAAAAGCTCCAGGAAATTCTGTAGAAGTCAGAGTTCCGCCATATGGTGCAACACAGTGCATACCCGGCCAGAATCATCGCAGAGGAACACCACCTAACACTATTGAAATGAACGCAAAAACATGGGTAGCATTGGCCTTAGGTAAGCTATCATGGCAAGATGCTGTAGCTAGTGGTTCTGTACTTTGTTCAGGAGTCAACGCAGACTTAACCCGCTATCTTCCACTTGAAGTATCATAGTTATATGGATCAAAATCCACAGTTCAGACGAGCACCTAAATTTTCTGCATTCATGATTACTGGGGCGCTTATTGGTGCAATTCTAGGTACTATTTTTGCTCTGATTACTCCACAAAATACATCATATTCTACTGCAAGTTCAGTGGCATTTTTTGCCATGGTAGCAGCAATGGTAGGTTGTGCACTTGGAGCAATGCTTGCAGTTTATTTTGATAATAAGTCACTTTCGGAGGAAGAGTAGCGTATGCGTGGTGATGGCAAACTCTCTCATGAGTTATTACCTGGTGAAAAAGGTCCACAAGATGCCTGTGGGGTCTTTGGCGTTTGGGCTCCTGATGAAGAAGTGGCAAAGTTAACGTATTACGGACTTTATGCTTTACAGCATCGTGGCCAAGAATCCGCTGGTATTGCCACTAGTGATGGCGAAGCAATTTATATTTATAAAGACATGGGGCTTGTTGCACAAGTTTTTGATGAAGCAACTCTCGAATCCTTGACCGGACACATTGGCATAGGACATTCACGATATTCAACAACAGGCACCACTAAATGGCAGAATGCACAACCAACATTAGGCGATACTTCTGCAGGCACCGTTGCCTTGGCTCACAATGGAAACCTAACCAATTCAGCACAATTACGTCGTTTAGTTGAACAACGCTACGGAAAAAGCCTCGATGGTGAACTTAAAGAAGGAAACACCACTGACACCGCACTAGTGACAGCTTTATTGCGTGGTAAAGATGGGCAATCACTGGAACAGACTTCACTAGAAGTTTTACCGCATCTTCGTGGTAGCTATTGTTTTGTCTTTATGAATGAAAAAACTTTATATGCAGCCCGAGACCCGCAAGGAGTGCGTCCTTTAGTCTTAGGTCGTATTGATCGAGGATGGATTGTTGCTTCAGAAACAGCAGCTTTAGATATCGTAGGTGCTTCCTTTGTTCGTGAAATTGAACCAGGGGAACTTATCGCTATTGATGAAGAGGGTTTGCGCTCGCAACATTTCAGCGAAGCTAAACCAGCTGGTTGCGTTTTTGAGTACGTTTATTTAGCTCGTCCGGATACAACTATTAAAGGTAGGGTGGTTCATTCAGCTCGTGTTGAGATGGGGCGCAGTCTTGCTAAAGACCATCCAGTTCCAGCAGATCTTGTTATACCTACTCCAGAATCTGGAACACCAGCTGCTATTGGGTACGCTAAAGAAAGCGGAATTCCTTATGGCCAAGGTTTAGTAAAAAATTCTTATGTAGGTCGAACCTTCATTCAACCAAGTCAAACTATTCGTCAGCTTGGTATTCGCTTAAAACTCAATCCTCTTAAAGAAATAGTTGAAGGTAAACGTCTTGTTGTTGTCGACGATTCCATCGTGCGTGGTAATACGCAACGTGCCTTAGTAAAGATGCTTCGTGAGGCTGGTGCAAAGGAAGTACATGTTCGCATTTCTTCCCCTCCTATTAAATGGCCATGCTTTTATGGAATCGATTTTGCTTCCAAGGCTGAATTGATTGCTTCTGGATTAACAGTTGATGATGTGTGTGCCTCCATTGGTGCAGATTCTTTAGGATATTTAAGTGAAGAGGGCATGGTAAAGGCTACACGCCAGCCGATGAACGAGTTGTGTACAGCTTGTTTTAACGGAAATTATCCTATTGAAATTTCTGATGAAAACGAGCTTGGTAAAGATGTTCTGGAGAATTCATGAGTGATGAAATTACCTATTCCAAAGCAGGAGTTGATGTAGAAGCTGGAGATAAAGCAGTTGAGTTGATGCGTTCTGCAGTTTCTTCTACGCATACACCACACGTTTGGGGAAATTTTGGTGGTTTCGCAGGGCTTTATGATGTTTCAGAGCTTGCAAACTATAGAGCACCTTTACTAGCAACATCAACAGATGGAGTTGGTACTAAAGTTGCACTGGCACAAAAACTAGATATTCACGATACCATTGGCTACGATCTTGTTGGAATGGTGGTAGACGATATCGTTGTTGTGGGTGCTAAACCGCTTTTCATGACAGATTACATTGCCTGTGGCAAAGTAGTTCCAGAGCGTATTGCAGATATTGTTCGAGGTATTGCTGAGGCTTGTCAAGAAACCGGAACTGCACTTATTGGTGGTGAAACAGCAGAACATCCTGGATTATTAGGAATTGATGAATATGATGTAGCTGGTGCAGTTACTGGAGTGGTAGAAAAAGATCAGTTGCTAGGTGCTGATCGTGTTAAAGCAGGGGATGTTGTGATTGCTCTTGCTTCTTCTGGCTTGCACTCTAACGGTTTTTCTTTGGTGCGTAATATTATTGAAGCCAACAAGTGGAATCTTGAAGATTCAGTCCCAGAATTTAATAAAACTTTAGGTGAAGAATTACTCACGCCAACAAGATTGTATGCTCAACCAGTTTTGCATGTTGTCTCTGCTTTGGAAGGCAATGTTCATGCTATGTCCCATGTGACAGGTGGTGGCCTTGCTGCTAATGTTGCACGAGTACTTCCACAAGGTACACATGTAACGTTGGATCGTTCAACATGGAGCGTACCTACAGTATTTAGTTACCTTGGACAAGCAGGAAATGTTCCTCAAGATGACATGGAACGTACCTGGAACCTTGGAGTTGGTATGGTACTTATTGTTGCTCATAATGCCGTAGATCAAGCGCTAGAAGAACTTAAAAAACAGGGGCAAAGCGCCTGGGTTATGGGTGAAATTACTTCTTCAGTAGATAATACTGATGGTGTAGTCCAAGGAGCTAAAGGTGTTGATGGGGGCTCCGTTAAATTAGTAGGACAGTACCTTTAGTTTTCTTCTTCGTCCTCATTGACGCCATATTTTTTTGCTATCTCAGAATACTCATCGTATTCTTCATCAGTTGAGGTCTCAGGTTTTAATGTAGGAGTGCCAGCTAGTTCTTGTTGTAATTTATTGTAGTCTGTTTCGATTTCGCTGTATTTAAGCTCACGTGCAAGTTTAGTGTGTTTAGCTTTCTGACGACCACGACCCATAGCTTCTCCTTGTTACTTACCTAAAAATAATCATTACTTCTAGACTACAACGAAACTTTGGTGTTCGAGTTAAAATCATGCCCTTGGTGTGTTTCTTGCTAGATAACTTTGTTTCACACTAAAATGAAAGAAAGGGGTACAAGGAGAACAATGAGTGATCAAAATGATAAAAAGCCAAAGGGCTTGCTAGATATTGTTGCCAGTCGTAGAAAAGTTCAAAATCAAGCTACAACTGATGCAACCAAGGAGCAGTCGAACACGAACAGTCTTAAAGAAGAGTCTGGTGTTGAAGATGCACGTGTACCCAATATTACTTTTAATGATTTTTTTATTAGAAGTGAACACCAAACTGATGAAGTACAGCCTATTAAACCAGTGCAGAAACAAGCAGAGGTAGACGATGCAGTCACTGCTATCGTTCCTCAAGTTCAGGCACCTGTTAGACAAACTCCTTCAGAGAGTACTCCAGTAGAAGAACAGGGTACCCTCGTAGAAGAAGAGCAGAGCAAGCCTGTTGTGGAAACAGAGTCTCAAGCTAATTTATATGCTCCTCCTCGTGAAAAAGATCATACAGTAGTACCACCGCTGAAAGATAAAATTTTTACTGGTCCAGTAAAAGAAATTAAGACTGTTTCACTTAAAACTGACCCAGCAGACGATGTGTTTACAGAAGTAAAACAAAACGAGCAGATTGAGCCTGTCAACGTTGAGCCAGCCAAAATTGAAAAGATTGAGCATAAAAAAGCTAAAAAGGCTGCGCCTCAACAGCCTGAAAATATTGAAAAAGTTAAACGGAAAAAAGTAAAGAGGATAGCACCGGAAAAGCTTGAAGAGATTGTTTCACAACAAGCTGAGTACCATAATCTACCCAATACTGAGAAGATTGAAATTGTTAAGCCTCAGCAAGTTAAAACTGAAGCAGCAAAGGTTGAGCCAGCGGAAACTGAGCCAGTTGAAACAGTTAAGCCTATTGAAACTGAGCCAAAAAAACTTGAGTTGCCAGAAACTGAAAAAAGCGAGTTTGAAAAAGAAGAGTCAACTACGACACAGGCTTCAGAAGACTCCACAGTTTCACAAGAACCGGAAGAACTCATTGTTCCAGAGAGTCTCAATGAAGAAAATGAGCTAGCTCCTGAGCAGGATATTGACGACGATGTCATGAGTCCTGAATCAAGTGCAGAAAAAATCAAACACACTGAAACTCAAGAGGACCTTGAAACTGAAAAAGCTGAAGAGCTGGTAGCGCCTAAGGCGAATCGTCATGTTGTCAATCCTTCCTTAAATGGTAGACAAAAGAAACCCAAGAAGAAAATCACAGGCAAGCAGGAATCTGCTGTCCCTAAACAGACTATTCCTATCTTGAGCGCAGCTTTTCCAGCTCACAAAGATGCGCTAAAAATTTTAGATGAGCACGATGTATCTGGTGTTGAATCTCCTCTTGGGAAACCACCTACTGTTGAAAAGACACCTGAAGTCAAAAAAAATACCGAATATTTTGACGATGCTCAGCATGAATATGAAGATGTATCTCCTGAAGCATTCAAGAGCAGGGTACTTCAAGGTAATGATATCGCTACTTCGCCGCTGCAGAAACCTGCACGTCATGCTGTAAAAACTGACCCAACACAGGATGATAGCGTGCTAGCATCTGTGCAGAAAACTAGCAAAGTTGAAGCTCCTTCTCAAGATGTAGAAGAAGCTGAAACTGTAGCTAACACACACCATCTACAGGAAGCTGAAACTACTGCTGTTGGAAGCAAAAGCGTAGTGCAAGAGACTAAAAAGACTAAGAGAAGTGGCTCTTTGTTACTGCCAATACTTGCTGTGCTTGGAATTATTGCGCTTGCAAGTGGGCTTTGGTTTTTCAAAGATAATTTTAAACCAGATGTTTCGGCGCAGATTGCCACAGCAACACCTACAGCAACACCAACGCAAGCTCCTGCTCCCTCACCTACTTCTAATATTATCGGAGTAGCAGATCTTAAGCCTGGTCAGTGTATCGAAAATTGGGCTGATGCCAATGACAATGACCAAAAGTACACTATTGTAGATTGTTCTAAAGCTCACAATGCTCAGGTGTACCAAATGGATTCCACTTTAGACTTTGGGGAATCAGGGTATCCAGGCGATGATGCAGCTAATAATGCTGTGCAGCAATTCTGTACCCCTCAGGCTGCTACTTCTTTGGTTGACGGTATTGATATGAACGCGCAAGAGATTGAAATTTACTGGACACATCCTAGTGAAGCTTCTTTTAATGCTGGAGATAGAAAAGCTGCTTGTTTCTTTGTGACTGCACAACCAACAACTACCAGTATTGTGAAATCTGCTCTGTAAACTTAAGTCAAGTATACTTTGTTAAAAATGAGAAAAGCTTAGACTTAATATACAGAGAAAGAAGGGTTTAAGGTGCGATTTAGAGAAGACCAGACAAAGGATGATGCACTGGGTGAACGTACCTATCAACAGGAAACTTCTTATGTAAAAGCTACATCAGAAGCTACGCCAACTCAAGCTGTTCCTGTTGCCGCTCAATCAGAGCGCACGGTGTCGACTTCTCGAAATATACCCAGAACTCAAATCTCAGAAGAACTTCCAAAACATCAAAAAGAACTTCCAAAACATCAAAACCTGAATAAAATATCGGTAAAATCTGAAGCTACTAAAAAGCTACAAACACCAAACACTACATCAGGTAAAAATAAGGTAAAACACCTTGCACCTACTTTATCTGCTGCTCTTGTGAGCATGGGAATCTTTGCAGCAACAGGTCTTTTTTGGCTCTCTAAAGACTCTGTGAAGCAGGCTATTGATCCTTCAGCAAGTGCCTCAAGTACATCCTCCGTTGCTTTGCCTGGAGTTTCGGCCTTACAAGCTGGTCAGTGTATTGAAAACTGGGAAGATGTTAATGATAATAATCGTCAATATGCAGTTGTAGATTGTATGCAAGCTCATAATGCACAAATTTTCGCTAAAACCACAACGCTAAATCTAAGCCAAGCTATTTATCCTGGCGACGATGTGGTGAATTCTGCTGCAGAGCAGTATTGTAATGATCAAGTTGCAAGCACCAAAGACGACGATGTTGATTTGAATTCTGACGGAATTAGTGTTCATTGGACTATGCCTAACCATGATTCTTATAACACGGGAGACCGTACAGCAGTATGTTTCTTTTCTTCAGAACAGCCAATTTTAAGAAGTATTGTCAAAGACCCAAATGCAACTGCTTCTGCGTCACCTTCTGCAGATGCTACTGACCAAAGCACAGATTCAGCAACCCAGAGTGTAGATGCTACTGATCAGAGCACAGATACTTCAAATAATGGTGTTATTACAGATCAAACTCAACAAGATACTACACAACAAGGTACAGTTGAGGAGCAAGGCGTGCAGCAAGCTCCAACTCAGTAGCAAACTTTTAGCATTTCACGTTAAATGTGAAATGCTAAAAGTTGAGTAGTGTTTAACTAGCTTACAGTAAGACCATCATCTCCTACATCTACGTGAACGGTATCTCCGTCTTTGATGTTTCCAGAAAGTAATTCTTTTGCAAGTTTGTCGCCAATTTCTCGTTGAACTAAACGACGTAATGGGCGGGCACCAAAAGCAGGATCGTAACCAGTTTCAGCCAACCATTGCGAAGCTTCAGGGGTAACATCAAGGCTTAATCGACGGTCTTTCAAGCGCTTAGCCAAAGATTTGATATTAAGATCCACGATATGTTTAAGTTCATCTTTGCTGAGTGCTTCAAACATGACAATCTCATCGAGCCTATTGAGGAACTCTGGTTTAAAGTGTGCACGCACAATTTCCATGACGGCCTTTTGGCGATCTTCTAGTGGCATTTCAGTGTTAACTAAGAACTGAGAGCCAAGGTTTGAAGTCATGATAAGAATCACATTGCGGAAATCAACAGTACGTCCTTGTCCATCAGTTAGACGTCCATCATCAAGTACTTGCAGTAAGATATCGAAGACTTCAGGGTGAGCTTTTTCAACCTCATCAAGGAGCACAACGGAATATGGGCGCCTGCGTACTGCTTCAGTGAGTTGCCCACCTTGATCATAACCAACGTATCCTGGAGGGGCTCCAACAAGACGTGCAACAGCGTGCTTTTCAGAGTATTCACTCATATCAATGCGAATCATGGCACGCTCATCATCAAAAATGAACTCTGCCAAAGATTTTGCAAGCTCAGTTTTACCTACACCTGTTGGACCAAGGAACAAGAAAGAACCGGTTGGCCTGTTTGGGTCAGAAATGCCTGCACGAGAACGACGCACAGCATCTGAAACTACTTGCACTGCCTTTTCTTGACCAATGAGGCGATCACCAATGTGATTTTCCATATCCAGTAGTTTTTGCTGTTCACCTTGAAGCATACGCCCGGCTGGAATACCTGTCCATGAAGAAACAACTTCAGCGATATCATCGGCTGAAACTTCATCTGCAACCATAGGGGAGGAAACTGATTTCTCTTTGCTGGTTTCTGCCTCCTGTGCCTCTTCAAGTTCTTGTTCTAGTTGAGGAATTTCACCGTAAAGCATACGTGCAGCATCTTCTAATTTACCTTCGCGTTGTGCTTTTTCTGCCTCTGAACGTTTTTCATCTAATTGCTTTTTAAGTTCACCAACACGGTTCAATCCAGCACGTTCTTCCTCCCATCGTGCATTAAGGGCAGTGAGTTCTTCTTTTTTATTCGCTAGGTCTTCACGAAGTTTAGCAAGGCGCTCTTTGCTGGCCGCATCTTTTTCTTTAGCAAGAATGAGCTCTTCCATAGTAAGACGGTCAACTTCGCGGCGTAATTGATCAATTTCTTCAGGGGCAGAGTCAATTTCCATGCGGAGGCGACTTGCAGCCTCATCAATGAGGTCAATAGCCTTATCTGGAAGTTGGCGTCCACTAATATAACGATCTGAAAGATTTGCTGCAGCAACTAAGGCATTGTCTGCGATTGAGACTTGATGATGTGCTTCATAGCGTTCTTTTAATCCACGAAGAATAGCTACCGAATCTTCAACACTTGGCTCTCCCACATAAACTTGTTGAAAGCGGCGTTCAAGAGCTGGATCTTTTTCAATATTTTCACGATACTCATCTAAAGTTGTTGCCCCAATAAGGCGAAGCTCTCCACGAGCTAGCATTGGTTTAAGCATGTTTCCTGCGTCCATGGACCCTTCAGATGCACCAGCACCAACAACAGTATGGATTTCGTCAATGAAAGTAACAATTTGTCCATCCGATTCTTTAATTTCTTCAAGAACTGCTTTGAGACGTTCTTCAAATTCTCCGCGGAATTTTGCCCCAGCAACCATAGCTGAGAGGTCTAAAGAAATAAGTGTTTTGCCTTTAAGGGTATCTGGGACATCTCCTGCCACAATACGCTGTGCAAGCCCTTCCACTACTGCTGTTTTACCAACACCAGGTTCACCAATTAACACAGGGTTGTTTTTAGTGCGACGAGATAGAACTTGAATAACACGGCGAATTTCTGAATCGCGCCCAATAACAGGGTCCAATTTACCTTGAGCTGCTATTGCTGTGAGGTCAACACCGTACTTTTCTAAGCTTTGGAAAGTATCTTCAGGGTCAGGCGTAGTAATTTTACGATTACCTCGAACTGCAGGCATTGCATCAGTAAGTGCTTCTCGGGTTGCTCCTAGCTTGTTGAGCATTTTTCCAATAGTGCCTTTATCTTCAGCTAAACCAAGCAAGAGGTGTTCCGTTGAGGTATATTCATCTCCCATAGCTGAAGCCTCATCGTGGGCAGCTTGAAGGGCAAGAAGTCCTTGACGGCTTAATTTTGGCTGAGATACAGAAGAACCTGAACTAGAAGTGAGGGTGTTGAGAACACCATCTGTTTCACGTGAAACATTATTTGGATCTAGACCAAGTTGTTTTAAAAGAGCTAGAGCAATACTATCTTCTTGTTCCAAAAGTGCTTTGAGAATGTGTGCAGGCTCCACCATAGGATTACCTGCAGTTGAAGCCATCTTAACTGCTTCGCCGAGGGCTTCTTGACTTTTAGTTGTAAACTTTTCGTTCATTATTTTATAAACTCCTTCATTCGATTTTAATCGACGATATCTATAACTTGAGTGTACCTCACTCAACTTTGAAAATCTATACGTTTTGGAAACTTTTTCGCAAACTAGCGCTTAGCTACTTCGAACTTTTAGCAAAGAAGTTTAAGCTATTGGCATGGTAGAAAAAAATCAAGATTCTGAACAAACAGAACAAATAATTGCAAGCGATTCAAATGCTCAAGAGGCTCAAGCTGATGCAACGGAGACTATTGAGACACAAAAACCAGCTAAAGCTACTGAAAAAACAACTGTAGCTGCTGGCAAAGGTGCAGCAGCTACACTCGCTGCAGATACCGGCGCAAAATCTGTAACATCAGATAAAAACCCTGATGAGATTATCCAAAACATCGTGCAAGGTTACACTTTTGATGGTGCTGCAGTTAATATTGGTGTTGCTATGGCAGACGATACAGTCTACCCTGAGGCAAAAGTAAATCTACCGCTGAAGATGATGAATCGTCATGGTTTAATTGCAGGTGCCACAGGTACTGGTAAAACCGTGACTTTGCAAACTATTGCTGAGCAGTTATCTCAACAAGGCGTTCCTAGCTTCATTTCAGACGTTAAAGGTGACCTTACTGGTATAGCTAGCCCAGGTGTTGAAGACCAAAATATTCAGGCACGCACGCAAGAAACTGGTCAAGAATGGCAGCCTTATACTTGCCCAACTGAAATTTTCAGCCTTGGTGGGCAAGGTGGTGGTGTGCCAATTCGTGCAACACTAACATCTTTTGGTCCACTTTTGCTTTCTCGCATCATGGAATTGAACGATACACAAGAATCCAGTTTGCAGTTACTGTTCCATTATGCAGACCAAAAACACCTTGATTTACTTGGTATCAAAGATCTTCAAGCAGTCATTCAATATCTGCAAAGTGATAAAGGTAAACCAGAGTTAAAAGAAATTGGTGGCATTGATGGACGTACTTTAGGTGTGATTGTGCGCAAGCTCACCACACTTGAAGCTAATGGACTTGATGCTTTCTTTGGTGAACCAGAGTTCGATACTGCTGATTTGATTAAAGTATCCGCTGATGGGCAAGGTGTGGTAAACCTTCTTGAATTGAAGGATGTTTACCAGAACCCAATGCTATTTTCTACATTCCTTATTTGGCTTGTGACCGACCTCTTTGAGCATCTTCCTGAGGTGGGAGATCAAGATAAGCCAAAATTAGTATTCTTTCTTGATGAAGCACATTTACTCTTTAAAAATGCAAGTTCTGCGTTCTTGACTGCTATCACTCAGACAGTACGTTTGATTCGTTCAAAAGGTGTAGGTATTTTCTTCTGTACGCAGACACCTAAAGATGTCGATGATGATGTGTTAGCACAATTGGCTAACCGAGTGCAACATGCATTACGTAGTTACACTCCAGACGATGCTAAAGCACTCAAAGCAACAGTTTCTACTTTCCCATATTCAGATTATGATTTGTCTAAATTGTTAACGACTTTGGGGACTGGTGAAGCTGTTGTTACTGTTATGAATGAAACAGGTGCACCAACTCCAGTTGCATGGACAAAGGTACGCACACCTGAATCTAAACTTGGTCCTAGTGATGCTTCTGTGATTGCACAGATTGAACAAAATTCGCAACTTATGTCTCACTATCAAAGTGCTGATGCTAGCACTGGCACTTTTGAAAACCTTAATCCTCAGGCTCAAGCTGCAACTCAAGTTTTGCCTACAGCTGATTCAACGCAAGTTGCAACAGTAAGCGACCAGGCTATTGATGCTGAAGCTCAACGTATTCAAGCTGCTGTTATGACTGGTCAAGGAGATGTTCAAGGTCAGATGCCAGTTGCAGATGTAACACAGCAAACAGCTGCTGTAGTTAACCAACAGGCTCAGCCACTTCAACAAGATATAGCTGAACAACAAGGACAAGGAGCTGCCGAGCAGTTGCAACAGCAAGATAATGGTGTTGGCGGATTAGTTGCAGGTGTTGCAGGTGCTCTAGGTGGAAGTGCATTTCTGAAGTCAGCTGAGCGTGGTTTTGGGCGTCAATTTGGAACTAATTTGGCTCGTTCTTTATTTGGCACTACGAAGCGTTCACGCAGAAAGTAAGAATGGATAAAAACGTTCAAAAAGTTTATGAGAGCTTTGTGGAATTATACTCATCTAGTGGTTTATCTACTAGCGCAGCAAAAATAATTTCTTGGCTCACTGTATGTGATCCAAGTGAGCAAACTGTCGAAGATATCCGCAAAGCAACAGGGGTTTCTGCCGGTGTTTTGAGTGAGTCTTTGAGGATGTTTGTCAAGGTTGAACTGGTTAATCTTTACAAGAAACCTGGCAGTCGCAAACATTATTATGAAATGACAGAAGATAACTTCCTTAAAACAACCAGCAAATCTTTTCAATCAACAAAAAAATATAGAGCTGCTGCGATAGCTGGGCTGGAAAAACTTCCGAATAACAAACGCTTGTCATCAATGCACAATTTCTACGATTTTTTATCACCGCGACTTGACAGTTTGATAGAAGAGTACAAAAAAGAACTTTCGCAAAATACCGAAAGTTAAGCTTGTAACTTTCGGAAAAATCTGAAAGTATGTATTCAGCTAGAAAAGGAATACATATGACTTCAGACAATTCAGTAATTATAGATATCAAAAACTTAAGCAAAACATTTGGTAAGTTTACTGCTCTTAATAAGTTTAATTTGCAGGTAAATAAAGGTGAAGTTCACGGTTTTTTGGGTCCTAATGGTGCAGGAAAGTCAACCACTATACGCATTATCTTAGGTCTTCTCAAAAAGACGAGTGGCTCTGCTGATATCTTTGGCGAAGATGCGTGGAGTAATGCAGTTGAACTTCATGAAAAATTAGCTTATGTGCCAGGAGATGTGAATTTCTGGCCAAATTTAACCGGTGGTGAAACTATTGATATTCTTGGCAACCTTCGTGGTGGTCTTAATGAAAGTAGGCGTAAGTATTTATTACAAAGGTTTGAGTTAGACGAATCAAAAAAGTTTAGTTCGTACTCCAAAGGAAATCGCACAAAAGTCGCGTTAATTGCTGCTCTTGCTTGTGATGTGCCACTTTATATTTTTGATGAACCAACAAGTGGTCTTGATCCTTTAATGGAAAAGGTTTTTCAAGAAGAAGTATATTCTCTTAAAGAATCTGGAAAGACTATCTTGCTTTCTAGTCATATTATGAGTGAGGTTGAAACGCTTTGTGATTGCGTAACAATCATTCGTAAGGGTGAGAATGCTGGAAATTACACGATGGATGAGCTTCGTGCTGATCACGAAAACTTAGAAAAAGTCTTCCTAAGTAAATATGAGGAGGACTAATGTTCACTGGTACAAAAGAACTTCTTATTCTTATCTTAAAAAGGGAACGAGTTAAACTCCCTCTTTGGATTCTTGGCATTACACTCTCTCTTATTGCCATGGTGCCTACACTTAAAGGCCTTTATGGAAGTCAAGAGAGCTTAACTAGCTTATACAATTTAATTGGCACAAATCCTTCTTTCCTCTTTTTAACTGGTCCTATGGACAAGCCTACATTCGGAGCTTTATTTACTATTGAAACCTTATTATGGTGGGGTTTGGCTATTGCGTTTATGAATACCTTGTTTATTATTAGTCAT
This sequence comes from Micrococcaceae bacterium, assembly GCA_047605865.1. GTDB lineage: Bacteria > Actinomycetota > Actinomycetes > Actinomycetales > Micrococcaceae > JASGDC01. The sequence continues at coordinate 44,636 of JASGFC010000008.1, forward strand.
ACCAGACAAGATGAAGAAATAGGAGCTCTTGAACTTATTTTATCTGCACGAGTTCACCGATTTGCTGGGTTAATTTCAGCTCTCATAGTTGCATTCTTTGCCAATCTACTCATAACACTTCTTATAGGTGGCGGTCTCAGTATGATGAATGTAGATTGGCAAGATGGAAACATTTGGTTGTATGCAACTTCTTTAGGTCTCTTCGGTTTTACCTGGGCTGCTATTGCTGCCGTTATAGCTCAACTCTTTGCAAGTTCTCACACCGCAAACAGCGTACTTGCCAGCTTAATTGCTTTGACTTTTGTGGTTAGAGGTTTTGGTGACTTTCTTGGCACAAAAAACTCTAATGGTTTATTAGAAGCTGCTTGGCCAAGCTATCTTAGTCCATTTGGCTGGTTAGAAATGGCAAAACCACTTGTTTTTGCATCATGGCAGCCACTCTGGCTTTTTGCAATACCTCTTGCAGTGTTTATTCCGCTAAGTTTTTACCTACTTTCTAACCGTAATCTTGGTAGCGGAATCATCCCAGCTCGCAAAGGTAAAACTAGAGCATCAGCGTTCTTGCAGACTCCTCTTGGTTTGACATGGAAACTCCAAAAAAATATCTTTTTTGCTTACTTAACAGCAGTTACCGCAATGGCTACCATGATTGGTTCTCTAGTACCTCAAATTGCCAATGTTTATAAGAATTCACCACAAATTGAGCAATTATTTGAAGCTATGGGTGGCACAAATTCCATGATTCCTGCCTTCATTACATCAATGCTAGTTTTCATTGTCATGATGGTTATTGCATATGCACTACAAGCCTTAGGGAAATTAAGAAGTGAAGAAAGCCACGGTCGTTTGGAAGTGTTACTTTCTACGAAACTTTCACGAATCCACTGGCTAGGGTTACATTCGCTCATCGCTTTGTTTGGAAGTGCAGTTCTACTATTATTTTCAGGGTTACTTTTAGCACTATCAGTCAACGCAAGTGCAAAAGACTTACATATCAACTTTGGAAATTACATACTTTCAGCTCTACAGTATTGGCCTATTGTAGCTTTATTTGTTGGGCTATACCTACTGCTTTTTGGATTATTCCCTAAAGCATCAGGCACTGTTACCTGGTTTTACTTCGGATTCGTGGCTTTTATCGCTTGGCTAGCTCCAATGCTTAACTTAAAACAATGGATTCTAAATCTTTCACCCATGGCACACATCGCTTCTGCGCCTGCACAGGAGATTAAGGCAGAACCAATAGCAGTTGTCACTCTACTAGCAGCAGTACTAATTGGAATAGGAATATACTTTTGGCGAAACCGTGATGTTCGCAATAGTTAGAGCTGGTTAAAGAATCTTTAGCATGTGATATGTTTACTGACTTGAAGTGTTCATGTCTTTGAGCATCTCATTGTAGGCTTTAAGTTCAGCATCGTGATCACGATCAGCTGCACGATCAAGTCGCTTTGTTTCCTTTTTGTCTGCTTGAACCCAAGAAACAGTTACTAAGAGTGCTAGTAGTAGTGTTGGAATTTCACCAACACCCCACGCTACAGCACCACCAATGTGCTGATCCTGAAGAGGAGGGTTACCCCAGGTGCGGCCCATGTTGCCAAACCACGAAGCTTGCAGCAGGTTTGTGGTATTCATCAGTGCAACCCCAAAGAAAGCATGGAAAGCCATCGTTGCCATGAGCACGATAATGCGCATCGGATAGCTAAGACGTTTGTGAACTGGATCAATGCCAATCATAGATTGAACAAAGAAGTAACCGGTGAGTATAAAGTGTGTAATCATTAGCTCATGACCAATATGCGTACGCAAAGCCAGCCCAAATAGGGGCGTGTAGTAAAAGATAATAATACTGAGCACAAAGTTTGCAGCAGCAAAAATGGGATTTGAGACAATACGAGCGTATGGTGACTGCACTAGCCAAAGAATCCACTCTCGAGGCCCCCAGGAGCCATCCTTGCGGGGTACAGTTGATTTCAACAGCAGGGTAATAGGTGCTCCAAGAACTAAACAAATAGGAACAGTCATTGTTAATGCCATGTGTTCAACCATATGAGCACTGAATAAAAATTGGCCATAGACAGCAGTACCAGCTGAAACAAAGAAGAAGAGTAGCAGCCAGCCAATAATCCATGAAATGGGACGATACACTGGCCATTTATCGCCACGGCGAATAATTTTAAAATACCCTCGCAAGTAAGTCACAATCATGACAAGGCCAATAGTAAGCCATAAGACATCTACTTTCCATTGGAGAAACCATTGTGCTGTTGTAAGCGGTGGAGGTAAAAGCTGACCAGTAAGAATTTCAGCAGGTGTTGCCTCAGGACGTAGTTGTTGTGGAACTGGCGGTGGAGAAGCAGCTAAGGCAGCAGCAAGACCACTTGCTGCACCTAGAATACATAATTCAACTGCAATAAGCTTGTAGGCTTGTTTCTTAGTGTTATCAGCTGTGGTGTGTGCCACGATGAGCTTTCGCTGGAAAAATCCAGCTACACCAAGGAGTATCGTGGCAATAATCTTAGCAATAATAATGCTTCCATAAGGGGTGAGCATAGATTTGAAATTTCCTACGCGCACTATGGTGCTGACAATACCAGAGCCCAGTACTAGAAGATAAGAGAAGAAAGCAAGTGCAGAAAATCTTTGTAATATAACGCGTGGATTTTCAAGGGTATTGATATTAAAGAAAAGTGCTATCAACCCACCTAGCCACAGTGAAACGCCAAGAATATGAAGCCCAAGTCCGTTAACGGCTAAAGTATGGTTCGAGCTCCCAGAAGCATGGCCTATCAATGCTTGAGGGATAAGCCCGCAAATGGAAAGCAAAGTAACAAAAAACAATGATGCTTGCCCTTTAATCAATAAAATTAACGTAGAGCAACTCACAGCAATGAGGATAATAACCCCCCAAGCTTGCCCTGTTGCAATATTAAAGAGAAAATCCCCAAGACCACTGGTACTATTACGATTTAGGGCTTGGTTTGAAACCTCAACATAAGTGAGTAAGAATACAGCAATAGCAGCAGCTCCCCATATTACTGAAGCTATTGAGGCAATTCGTAAAGTGCGTTCACGTTGAGAAAAGATTGTTGCTGCCGCTACTAGAGAACCGATGGTGGTTGCAGCAGCAATGTTATTGATAAAGGTGGCAAGAGGAACAAAAGTTGCAACGTATTTAACATTATCGTTAAGGAGAAGTGATTCTTGTGCGTTGGTAACATGTAAGCCTACTAAAAGAGCAATAATGCCAATAAAGATACTTAAAGGAAGATACCACTTGATTTGTTTGCGCACGTATTTATTCTATCGCAACGAGGTCTTTAAGTAATGGTGCTTCAGATGGATACGGAAAAGGGAGGCTCTAGAGCCTCCCTTCAACTTTTTAAAGTCTATGTGACATTAATTATTTTTTCTTACCAGAAGCTGCTTCTTTTAGTTTGCTACCTGCAGAAAGCTTAACACCGTGTCCAGCTGGAATCTGAATTTCTTCACCAGTCTGTGGATTACGGCCTTTACGAGCTTTACGATCAGTGCGCTCTACAGAAAGGTAACCTGGGATAGTTAGTTTTCCACCATCTTTAACAACATCAATGAATGATTCGAAAACTGCTTCTAGTGTAGCGTTAACTTCAACCTGAGTCTTTCCTGTTTTTTTAGCAACTTCTTGTACTAGTTCACTACGGTTCTTAGCCATAAGATCTTCTCCTATATATTAAAATGATCTATATAAATTTTTGCCCCATTTCTAAGTTTTGCCGAAGCGAACCCTAGAAATCTAAGCGTTGACGTCTAAACAACGTTCGAAACCAATTTACCAGCTTGATTTGGTAATTCCCGGTAATTCACCTCGGTGTGCCATGTCTCTGAAACGAACTCGTGATATTCCGAATTTCTTGAAAGTACCACGTGGGCGACCATCAATCTGGTCTCGGTTACGAACTCGAACTGGAGAAGCATTGCGAGGTAGCTTCTGCAAAGCTACACGTGCTTCTTCACGCTGTTCGTCAGTAGATTCAGGGTTTACCAGTGCTTTTTTAAGTTCTGCACGGCGTTCTGCATAACGGTCAACGATTACTTTACGTTGCTCGTTTTTAGCAATCATAGATTTTTTAGCCATAGATTAGCGCTCCTCGCGGAATTCGACGTGCTTGCGCACTACTGGGTCGTATTTTTTAAGTGTTAAACGGTCTTGTGTGTTACGGCGGTTCTTGCGAGTAACGTAAGTGTAGCCAGTACCAGCAGTTGATTTTAGTTTGATAATAGGACGAACATCATGAGATTTAGCCATCTTAGATCTTTTCTCCCTTTGCGATAAGTTCTGCAACTACAGAGTCAATGCCACGAGCATCGATAGTTTTAATACCTTTTGCACTCAAAGTAAGTGTTACGTTACGGCGTAGAGATGGAACCCAATAACGCTTCTTCTGAATGTTTGGGTCAAAACGACGCTTTGTACGACGGTGAGAGTGCGATACATTGTTACCAAAGCCAGGTTTAGCTCCAGTTACTTGGCAATTCGCAGCCATGAAGTCCTCCAAAGTAGTGATTGGTTCATCTTGAGCTAGACCCAAGGAAAAAGTACAACAGCTACTAATGGTAGTAAAATGCTAGCGATTGTGCAAATTGAGCAAGCTCTTAGACACCCATTCTACATGGTTTTTTTGTGTATGAGCAAGGCTAAACCACTCTTTACGTCATGTTGCTTAAAAGATAAATATGACTTAAGTGGTAGTTTTATTTTTATGCTGTGAGTGTTGCGTGAAGTTTTTAACAGCTTTAATGAGTACATCGTTAGCTTCTGGATCTGAGATGGTAACTCTTACGCCTTCTTGAGTGCCATAAGGTCGAGCAGTAATACCGTGCAGTAGAAGTGTTTCAGTAAAGGAATCGCTATCTTTTGTTACATTAAACCAGATAAAATTTCCTTGAGATTTTGGCATGATACTTTCGTTCAAATAATCCTTCAGAGCTGTATGAACTCGGTCTCTTTCAGCTGTAATTTCATCAACGCGAGCAAGGGCTTTATCACGATAATCGAGAGATATTTTTGCCGCATCAAGAGCTGCAGCTGATACTTCAAATGGGCGAGAAAGTTTATCTAAAAATTGTGCTAAATCCGTAGAAGTTATAGCATAGCCAATGCGTAATCCTGCAAGTCCGTAGGCTTTTGAAAAGGTTCTTAGTGTAATGAGGTTAGGGAATTTGTCTAAGTATTCATTGCCTTGAACTGACTCTTTGTCAGTGACAAACTCAAAGTAAGCTTCATCAAGTAATACGGGTAAATCTTGTGGAACGTTTTTCATGAAGTTTTCAAAAGCTTGTTTAGAAATGCAGGTACCAGTGGGGTTGTTAGGAGAACACAAAATAATAAGTTTTGTCTTCTCAGTGATTGCAGCTTGCATAGCTAGTAAATCATGCTCATTGTTAAGCAATGGAACTGGTACGTTCACAGCTCCTGCAATCTGAGTAGCAATAGGATAAGCCTCAAAGGAGCGCCACGGATAAATAATCTCATCTGTTGGTTTTTGTACTAAGGCATCACAGACCTGATAAATGATAGATAAGCCACCTCCTGATGTGAGCACCTGTGATTCTTGAACACCGTGGAGTTCTGCGATCTTTGTGCGTAGACTTGCTGCAAAAGGCTCAGGGTAGAGATTGTAATTGCTTTTCTTAGATAGCGCTTCTAATACTTCAGGAAGTGGCTCAAATGGACTCTCATTTGAAGATAACTTGTAAGTTTTAAGATGTGGATTAACCTCAGGCGTTTTCCCAGCTTTATAACTTGGCAAGGAATCAAGGTCTGTACGAGTACGATAATGTAAAGCCATAGTGTTAGTTTAACGTTGTGATGACTTTTTAAGAAAAGCTTGGAACAATATAGCTATGAACTTCGTGAAAAAGATTTTTATTAACTCAGCAGCCCTCTGGGCAGTAACACTGGTACTCAGCGGTGTACACCTAACAAGGCAATCTAATCAATCTATCTTTACTCAACCTTTGTTACAGCAATATCCTATCCTAGCTAATATCGTGATGTTTCTGGCGCTAGGCTTAATTTTTACTCTAGTAAATTCTTTTGTGAAACCTATTATTAAATTTTTGTCTATCCCGTTTAATTTTCTGACTTTAGGATTATTCACATTCCTGATTAATGCAGCGATGTTGATGTTAACTGCATATCTTTCGCACTACACTCCAGTGCAGATGAGTATTGATTCATTTGTTCATACCGCGTTGCCTGCATCTGTTATGATTTCCCTTATTTTTATGGTGGCATCACGCATAATTCTCAAAGAAGACTAACCTTACATGAGGGAAACGGTTAGTACTTAATCCTTGACTAGTATTCTTTCCTTTGTTACCTTGAAATTCCATAGTTTACGAAGGAGTAAGTCTGAATGGAAAGTATAAAGTCTTTTGTTCATGAAATCGCAGAGCTCACTAAGCCTGAAAACATCCAGTTTATTAATGGATCTGATAAAGAATATCAAGAGCTTGTTGATCTCATGATCAAAAATGGCACAGTAAGCAAAGTTGAAGATCCGCAATTCCCAGATTCTTATCTTGCACAATCTGACCCCAGTGATGTAGCTCGTGTAGAAGACCGTACTTTCATCTGTACAGAAACTGAAAAAGCTGCTGGCCCAACTAATAACTGGGTTGATCCACAGGAGATGCACCAAACACTAGATAAACTTTTTGCTGGTTGTATGGCAGGTCGCACGATGTACGTTATTCCATTCGTCATGGGTCGGTTAAATTCACCACATGCTAAATACGGCGTTCAAGTAACAGATAGCCCATACGTGGTTGCCTCAATGCGCATCATGACTAAAGTTGGTGCTGATGTACAAGATGTCATTGAAAAAGACAACATCACATTTACAAAGTGTGTTCACTCAGTTGGTATGCCACTTGAGGGTAAACAGGATGTGCCGTGGCCATGTAACGCGGAAAAGTACATTGTGCAATTTCCAGAAGATAATGAAATTTATTCTTACGGCTCAAACTATGGTGGCAATGCTCTTCTTGGTAAAAAATGCTTTGCTTTACGTATTGCATCATATCTTGCACAGCAAGAAGGCTGGCTTGCAGAACACATGCTGATTTTGAAGCTCACAAGTCCAGAAAATAAAGAGTACTATATTGCTGCTGCTTTCCCTTCAGCTTGTGGCAAAACAAACTTAGCCATGCTGGAATCTACAATTCCTGGCTGGAAAGTGGAAACAATTGGCGATGATATAGCGTGGTTGTACCAAGACGATGAAGGGTATTTACGAGCTGTTAATCCTGAAGCAGGAATGTTCGGTGTTGCCCCAGGAACTTCAAAAGAAACAAATCCACAATGCCTTGCTGCTCTTGAAGCAGGCGGTACTATTTTCACAAACGTTGCCCAGACGAAAGATGGAAAACTATGGTGGGAAGGTCTGAGCGAAAAAACTCCAGAGAACCTTCTGAACTGGAAAGGTGAAGAGTTCGATGGCGAAGGTAAAGCAGCTCATCCAAACTCTCGCTTCTGTACTCCTTTAGAGAAATTACCGAGTCTATCCAATGATTTCTATGATGGCGAAGGCGTAAGGCTTTCAGCAATCCTCTTTGGTGGGCGTAGGAAAACTACTATTCCTTTGGTGGCTCAAGCTACAGATTGGGAGCATGGTGTTTTCTTTGGTAGTGTCTTGTCTTCTGAAACTACTGCAGCTGCAGCAGGTCAAGTTGGGGTAGTGCGCAGGGATCCAATGGCAATGTTGCCGTTTTTGGGCTATAACCTTGGCGACTATTTACAACATTGGTTAAGTTTTGGCAAAGATGAGAATAAACGTAAGCATCTTCCTTCAATCTTTAATGTTAACTGGTTCCGCAGAGATGAGGATGGCTCTTTCTTGTGGCCAGGTTTTGGTGATAACATTCGTGTCTTGCAGTGGATTACCGAACGTCTTGAAGGTAAAGTTGGGGCACAGAAAACGAACTGGGGTCTTGTGCCTTACCCACAGGATATTGATGTTTCAGGGTTAAACTTAAGTGAAGATAGTTTGAATAAAGCTCTCAAAGTTTCAGATAAAGATTTTGCTGAAGAATCTCAGAACATTAAGCAATGGTATGACGAAATGGACGTTATACCTTCTGAACTACAAGATAAAGTTGAGGCGCTTTCCTAAGCTTTTTAGGATTTGCGTTTCTTTTTGCGCTTGTTAGTGTAATGAGTGGTTGTAGCTTTAGCACCAAAAGGCGCAACTGAGCTAAGTACTGCGTTCATTACTTTAAGACTAGGGTCATTGCTGGTATCTAACTGCTTTGCAGAATGGATATAGTCTGGCATGAAGTGGTCATTAAACTCATTTCCACTAGGTGGTGTGAAACTTACCGAACTGTGCAAGGCACTTCCAAGTTGTGGTGAACTTTGATGTCTTTTAAAAGGACTATCGAGCTGATGCACTGGATCCTTTTCATTATTGAGTGATAACACTGGCACCTTCTGTGGGATATGAAGATGTTCGATAGGAGAGCCCATGGTAATAACACCAGCAATGCTGTAGTTCTTCATAACCCTTGGATCATTGAGCAAGCCTATTGAACTAATACCTCCAAGACTATGTCCTGCTAGTAAGACTTGATCATTTGGAGCGATGCCAGCTGTTTTCATGGAGTCTCGAATGGCTTTTTTATGATCACTATCTTCGCCTTTAAAACCTTTCATACAAGAATCAATGTCATGTGGATTATCGTGATTAAAAAACGGGTTCTTATCCTGTAAACCAGGAATATAGACAATCCAAGAATTCTTTCCCTCTGGCGTTGTGATTTTCTGAATAGCAAGAGTTGCAGGATCAGAGTAGGCTTCTTTAATATTTTGTGCAATATCACTATAATTCTGCGGAATTTGAGTATCTCCCAGCTCCTTAATTGTGGTGTTGAATGCTGTACTACTCCATTGCTGAACTGGCTGATGGTTCAAGAAACGTTCTTGATTTGCACGTTCAATGGTGTAGTAATTTTCTGCGGCTATGTGCAAGCGTTGCTCGCAGAAGTGTAAATCTGCTTCACAAGAGCTAAGAAGTTGTTCTAAACGCAAGATATCATCTGCTAATCTTGCAACACTCAATTTTTGGCCATTACTTGCTTTTAGGCTAAATATTGTTCTTTTGTGATCAGTTAGCAAGCTACAGTATCGTGCAATCTGTTCTGCACAATGATGAAGATGTTCCGTATCAATACGTGAAGTTCCGCCATTAAATATCATGAGGAACCTCACGAAGTTGGGCAGCTACTAATGAAAGCTGGCTACTACACTGCTGAAATTGACTGTACTCTTTTTCAAGTAGTGATTGTGCGTGGTGTGCAGCAGGTGAATTCCATCGTGCAAAGTCAACTGAAAAATACTGCGGTGCAGATTTTGTTAAATGAGCTAGTGATTCTAGTTCTGTACTCAACTGGATAAGTGTCATGTTCCTCCTTGCTAGCTTTTAAGTGAAACAAAAATTTTGTTTTTAAAAGAAAGAAACTGCGTTACTTTGGATTGCTTGGCTTTTGAGTTTTCTGTGGAGGAAATAGCCTAGAATAGATATATGACTGAAAACCGTGTTGATTTTGCATCTTTTAAACCTGCTATAGCTCTAGGGCCACTTGATGGTCGTTACTTTAAAACCGTTGCACCTTTAGTGAATGATCTTTCCGAGGCGGCACTTAATCGCAATAGGCTAGATGTTGAAGTTCAGTGGCTTATTCATTTGACAGATCATGAGGCTGTTCCTGGGGTTAAACCACTTTCTGAAAAACAGAAACAACAGTTGCTCGCTGTGGTTCAGAATTTTGATCAAGACGGAATTCAAGCTATGGCTGCTTATGAAGCAAAGACAGCTCACGATGTGAAAGCTGTTGAATACTACCTCAAAGATTGCATGAAAGAAATTGGTATTGAAAACCTTAGTGAGCTAGTGCACTTTGCATGTACTTCGGAAGATATTAACAACTTGGCGTACTCCCTTGGTGTGCGAAATGCTGTTACTACTGTATGGTTGCCAGCTGCGCAAAACTTAGTGGATCAACTTGTTAAGATGGCAGAAGAAATGCGTGAAGTGCCAATGCTATCGCATACCCATGGACAACCAGCAACCCCAAGCACTATGGGTAAAGAGTTAGCAGTCCTCACGTACCGACTGCAACGTCAACTTAAACGTGTGCAGAATCAAGAGTATTTAGGGAAAATCAATGGCGCTACCGGCACCTACGCGGCACATTATATTGCTTGTCCTGACACTGATTGGCAGAAAATTTCTCAAAGCTTCGTTGAAAGTCTGGGTCTTGATTGGAACCCATTGACAACTCAAATTGAATCTCACGATTGGCAAGGCGAACTTTACCAAGTAATTTCGCATTTCAATATGGTATTACACAATCTCTGTACTGATATTTGGACGTACATTAGCTTTGGGTACTTTACTCAAATTCCTAAAAAAGGCGAAGTTGGATCTTCAACGATGCCACACAAAATTAACCCTATTCGTTTTGAAAATGCAGAGGCGAATTTAGAGGTATCTAACTCATTACTGCATACTTTGACCACTACCTTGGCTACTTCAAGGATGCAACGTGATCTGACTGACTCTTCCATGCAACGCAATATTGGTAGTGCACTAGGCTATTCTCTGTTAGCTATCACTAATGTCACTGCTGGGCTTGCTCGTTTAGCAGTTTCTGAAACAGCATTGAAGCGTGATCTAGACAACAACTGGGAAGTACTTGCTGAAGCTGTGCAGATGGTAATGCGAGCTGAAGCCGTGCGCGGAGTCAAAGGTATGGAAAACCCATATGAGCGACTTAAAGATCTCACAAGAGGAGAGCAAGTAGACGCTGCAGCTATGAAAAAGTTTGTTAAAGGTCTGGGGCTTCCTGAAGACGCAGAAAAGCGATTAGAAAAGCTTAGCCCTGAAACATATAACGGTATTGCAGCTCAGCTTGTTAGCTGGCTAAAGAACTAAAGTGCCTTATTAACCTTGTAAGGCTTTGTCCACAATTTTCTTAGCTTCTGCTTGAACTTCTTTCAAATGCTCTTTACCTTTGAAAGATTCTGCATAAATCTTGTACACATCTTCTGTTCCTGAAGGGCGAGCAGCAAACCAAGCTTCATCAGTGGTTACCTTAAGGCCACCAATTGGAGCGTTATTACCAGGTGCTTTTGTGAGTTTAGCAGTGATAGGGTCTCCTGCTAGTTCAGTTGCGGTAACTTGTTCTGGGCTCAGTTTGGCAAGGATTGCTTTTTGCTCACGGTTTGCTGGAGCATCTACACGTGCGTAAGCTGGATTTCCAAATTCTTCAGTGAGTTCTTTATATAGTTCACTAGGAGTCTTACCAGTTACTGCAAATATTTCACTTGCAAGTAGACAGAGGATAATACCGTCTTTATCAGTAGTCCACACGGAACCATCTTTTTTCAAGAAGCTCGCACCAGCAGATTCTTCACCACCGAATCCGATAGAACCATCCATCAAACCATCCACAAACCACTTGAAACCAACAGGTACTTCTATTAACTTCCTATCAAGTTTTTCAGCAACGTTGTCAATCATGGAAGAAGATACCAGAGTTTTACCAATACCAGTTCCTTGTGGCCAGTTCTCACGATGTGAAAATAAGTATTCAATAGCTACGGCTAGGTAATGGTTAGGATTCATTAAACCATCAGCGGTAATAATACCGTGGCGGTCTGAGTCAGCATCGTTACCGTGGGCGATATCGTAGGCATCTGATTTATCTAGTAACGATGCCATGGCGTATGGGCTGGAGCAGTCCATACGAATTTTTCCATCCCAGTCTAGAGTCATGAAGGCCCATTGTGGGTCAACATCTGGGTTGACCACGTCCATGTTCAGATCGTATTTTTTAGCAATTGCACCCCAGTAGTTTACAGCAGCTCCGCCTAGGGGGTCAGCGCCAATTTTAACGTTAGCTTTTTTAATAGCTTCCATGTCGATGATGTCATCAAGGGCATCAACATAGTTAGTAAGGAAGTCATAGGAACCAGCGTGTTTTTGTGCTGTATCTGAATCTACGGATTTTACCTTGCCTGATTCAATGAGTTCATTAGCGCGATCTGCAATCCAGTTTGTAGCATCTGAATCAGCAGGTCCACCGTTAGGCGGATTGTACTTGAAGCCACCATCATCAGGGGGATTATGTGAAGGTGTAATAACAATACCATCTGCGGTATCATCGTGCTTTTCCTCATAGTTGTATTGAATAATTGCGCGAGAAACAGCAGGAGTTGGCGTATAAGAATCTTCTGAATCAATCAGTACTTTTACATTATTTGCTGCAAGAACTTCAAGCGCAGTATCTTGTGCTGGACGTGAAAGTGCGTGGGTGTCCATACCCATGAACAATGGGCCAGTGGTGCCTTGTTCTGTACGATAATCACAGATTGCTTGTGTAATTGCAGCAATATGTTCTTTGTTGAAAGCAGTTTTTAAACTACTACCACGGTGACCACTAGTGCCGAAAGCAACTTGTTGGTCGATATTTTTCACATCTGGATTTTTTGAGTGATAAGCATCAATTAATTGATCAACGTTGATAAGGTCTTGTTCTTGGGCAACTGTGCCGGCGCGTTTGTGAATAGTCATACTCTATTCTACTACTACCTTGAAGCTATAGCAGTAGTAGAATAAAAGTATGGACGTAAAGGATATAAAAAGTACAGATGTAATTTGCGATGTACGAGAAGATGATGAATTTGAGGCTGGACACATTAAAGGGGCATACCACATTCCATTGAGTCAACTCATGACACGTTACGATGAACTTCCACTTGATGAACCAATATACGTGATTTGTCGAACAGGCGGACGCTCTGCACAAGCAACAAACTGGCTGAACCAGCATGGTGTTGAAGCTTACAATGTTGATGGTGGTATGGGGGCATGGATGGATGAAAACCTTCCTATGGTCAGCGATAACGGTCAAGAACCTTACGTTATTTGATGCAAAAGTTTGTTTATCTTGGGCCTGAAGGTACCTTCACAGAACAGGCACTAAAGCAATTAGATTCAGAAGGGCAGCACGTTCCAGTAACCAGCGTGAATGCAGCGCTAGAAGCTATTGTTGATGGTGAAGCTGATGCTGCCGTAGTGCCTATCGAGAATTCTGTGGAAGGTGGAGTGAGCGCAACTTTAGACGCAATTGCTTCCAGTAAAGGTTTACAAATCATCAATGAAACTGTAGTAGACGTAAAGTTCTGTTTAGTTTCACATAAA
>JASGFC010000009.1:0-57449 GCA_047605865.1 Micrococcaceae bacterium
TAGTTATAGGATTTCAAATCATATCAATTCAAATATATGCCATCATAAATCAGTACTTAGCTGATGCCTCCTATAAGTTTTTCTCTAGCTTATTGATCTTACTGCTGCTCTTAGGCTTGTTCTGGAAAGATTACTCTGAAACAAGCCAAAAGAATAAGATCTTAATTGTTCTACTCTCTATCATTTCTCTCACAGCAGTTTCAATTTTTTAGGATTATATGTGTGATTTAATTTCAGCAAATCAACTCGCAAAAATAAATGCTTTACGTCAGGTGTCCTACTATGAAATAAAAGAACGAATTGGCTACAAGAAAAGCGTGAACTCACTTAAACAAATCTTTTATTATTCATTTCTTTGCTTAGCAATTTTATGTCCCATATTTTTACTAAGTATCTACATATTTTTTCCCATCATCACTTTTGAAAAAAATAGAAATGACAGTATCTTCTCTTGTTGGACTACGTTCTTCATCTATACCTTAGCTACTAACCACTACGAATTTGGGCTAGGAACTACTCGCTATAAGCTTTACCAAAACCCTAATATCAAAGTTTTTGCAAATATGGGAGCTTCATATTATCAATTGTGGGCAGCTATTATCGTGCCAAAAATTCTATTCAAAGTTTTAACTTATGCATACTCTACATTGCTCATGCTTATTTTTGTATACAAAATTAACGGTATCAATGTTGAAGAAAAACATCTCTTGCTTTATTGTGGCTTGGCTTCGATATTACTGCTTCTGCTTAGCTTGCTGGCTGTTAGTTGGCCGTGGAAAGTGGCCTTCACTCCCCTAGGGTTTAACAAATACAAACTTTCATTAAAGGGTAATAGTTATTATTCATTCCTACAAAGCCTCAAGATTAATTCTTACCGAACCAGAGCAATTCGAAAAACTGGTACTACTTTAATTCTGATAATCGCAATACTACTTTTTAATGTTCAATCCTGGCATATCAATGTGAACAATATTAATGATCTAAGCCACGAAAGCAACAGTCTTACTGAAACTAGTATAAGTATTATTATTTTCATGCTATGTGTCAGTATTGTTGATTGGGCAAATGGGGATATAACAGTATATAAAATAAAATTTTTACTACGAACTGCACTTGAAAATGGCGCAAGCTTCAAAGAAATAAGAAACTCCTACTTCAAAGTAACGTATACACCAATACTCTGTTTAAGCATACTGCTCTCAATAGTTTTGGCTTTACTTAACGTAAAGTTATTCGTCTTGCCGATACTCTTTTCGGTGACAATTTCATCAGCCAATATTATTTCAAATTACTTATCTCCACCTCTATCTCATGAAGATGGAACAAAGGAAGAAACATTTGAAGGAATAATAATTTCGTTATTTCTATCAGCCGGCCCTTTTCTGGCTATAAAAGAACTACCAATCTCACCAATTTTTCTCTTCATCTATATTTTAGCCATTTTTCTAGGAGGGTTATTTTGTCTCAAACAACAAATACTATACTTAAACTCGAAATAAATAACGTAACAGTTGCCTATGACAACACCAAAGAAATACTCTCAGATTTCTCATTCATCATATCTCGCAACGGTTTATTCCAACTTAAAGGGAAAAATGGATCAGGAAAAACTACCATTCTTGAACTCATAAGTGGACATTTATTACCTACTAAAGGCAGAGTAAAAGTTTTAGGAAAAAATGCACAAGAGCTGACCTTGTCTGACTCCAGACGGATCTGTCGAACAAACATGGCTTTGTTTCCCTACATTAACGTAATAGATCATTTGCAAATTTTTTCAAAGTGGGCTGGTACTCCACTGGAGTTTACGGTAGAACGAGCTAAAAAGTACAAGCTAGAAGAATGGTTTCACACTCCTACACTTGAACTTTCGGAAGGAACCAAGAAAAAACTTTGGATTATTCTTACTACCCTTGGAGAATTTGAACTTTTAGTTTTAGATGAGCCCTTTGAAACTCTCGATCACCGCAGTAAAGAACTCTTGAAAACAGAAATAGAAAATTGGAAAAAAGAGAAAGTTGTTCTACTCATCACCCACTCTGAACACAAACTTGAGCTAACTGGAGCTTTCTCTTTATAGAAGCAAAATTAACTTCAGAATACCAATCGGCACCTAATTCTGCGGTAATCCCTTCTCTAAAGCTTCCATAAATTGCTCCTCATCAAGTATTTGAATGCCAAGCTCTTCTGCCTTTGTCAGTTTAGAGCCAGCACTTTCTCCAGCCACCACTGCGGCTGTTTTCTTTGAAACGCTAGAAGCAGCCTTTCCACCTCGAGAAATAATTGCTTCTTTCACGGTATCTCTCGTAAAGTTTTTAAGCGTACCAGTTGCTACAATACTCAATCCCTCAAAGACTTGTGGAATGCTCTCATCCTTGACGTCTTCCATCTTGACACCAGCTGCTAACCAACTATCTACAATGTTATTGTGCCAGTCTTGTTTGAACCATTCAATCACAGCTTCAGCAATAGTTGGCCCTATTCCTTCAAGCAGTGAAAGGTTCTCAAAAGTAGCGCTTCTAATCTTTTCAATAGAACCATAATGAGCTGCTAATTCACGAGCAGCCTTAGGTCCCACATGACGAATAGATAATGCTACCAGTGCTCGCCATAACGGCTTTTCTTTAGCTTTCTCTAACTCTTCGATAAGTTTCACGGCATTTTTAGTAGGGATGTACTCTTTTGTTTTAGGATCAGTGCGCCAAAAATAAGGGACTAACTTTATATTCCCTTCAGTATCTTTGCGTTCAACCCTTATCTTTTCAAGATCATCAATAGTCAAAGCAAAAATTCCTGCTTCACTGGTTAACACAGGGTCATTGAACTTGTTATTTGTCAGGTGCAAAGCAGCTTCCATGCCTAATGCTTCGATATCAAAGGCACCACGAGATCCTATGTGTTCAACTCGCTGACGCAACTGTGCAGGGCAGCCTTGTGCATTAAGGCAACGAACATCCACATCACCTTCTTTAGCTGGAGCTAGAGGCTTACCACACGATGGGCAAGTAGAAGGCATCACGAATTGCTTCTCTGAGCCATCTCGCAGTTTTGTTACTGGGCCTACGATTTCAGGAATGATGTCACCGGCTTTTCTTAAAATTACGGTATCACCAATGAGGACTTGCTTGGCTTTGACAACATCCTGATTATGCAGCGTTGCTCTTGAAACAGTTGAACCTGCTACTTTGACTGGCTCCATCACACCAAAAGGTGTAACACGCCCTGTACGCCCTACATCAACCTGAATATCAAGAAGTTTTGTAAAGACTTCCTCAGGAGGATACTTAAAAGCTACAGCCCATCGTGGCACTCGGGACGTATACCCCAAACCCTCTTGTATCTTAGCTTGATCTACCTTAATAACAATACCGTCAATGTCATATTCAAGATTATGTCGATGTTCAGCAACATGCTGTATGAAATTTATAACATCTTGAAAATCTGTAAACGTCTTATACTGATTAGATGTTGGTAGTCCCCACTTTTTAAGATCTACATAACATTCAGATTGAGATAAGTACTGATACCCTTGAGTCTCACCTACCCCATGTACCAATACTTTAAGTTGACGTTGAGCAGTAATATCTGGGTCTTTCTGACGCAACGAACCAGCTGCTGCATTGCGAGGATTTGCAAAAGGGGCTCTACCCAATTCAGCAACATTACTATTAAGTTCTTCAAAAGCTTTCTGGGGCATGTACACTTCCCCACGAACTTCAATAAGCTCAGGTAAATTTTTACCCTTCAAACGTTTAGGAACGTTACTAATAGTTAACACATTGTCAGTAACATCTTCACCAGTGATACCATCACCACGCGTTGCTGCGTTAACTAAAATTCCTTGCTTGTAACGTAAGTTAATAGCAAGTCCATCAATCTTAAGTTCAGCAAGCCATCGTGGCTTTTCAAAGCTTTCTTTTTCGCACGATGCCAATACCCTATTTTTCCATGTTTTCAGCTCTGAGACATCAAAAACGTCTTCTAAGCTGTAGAGCCGCTTCAGATGTTGAACTGGCGAGAAAACTTCATTGGCTTCACCACCAACTTCTTGGGTGGGAGAATCTTGTGTAACAAGTTCAGGATGCTCTTGTTCAATTTCTTCTAATTCACGATAGAGCTCATCATATTCAGCATCTGAAGCAACAGGAGCATCTTCGTTATAATATGCGTGCCGTAAGGAATTTACTTTATCTACTAACTCAGCATATTTTTTACGAGTACTAGTATTCGCTTTAGCCATGGTTTTTTTCGGCAATTTTCTTATGATTTTTAACAGACTCTTCTAGCACTGAACTAAAAATAGAATTCACGAAGTCTGGGTCAAGCCCTTGCTCTTCAGCTAAAGCTGAATACTTAGCTTTCATATCTTTTTCACGCTGAGCATCTGCAGCAGGCAACTTGTGCTTCGTTTTGAAGGCACCCACTAAGTCTGTAATCATGAACCTGCGAGCAAACATAGAAATAATGTGCTCATCTATTTGGTCTAGTTCATGCCGTAGCTTTTGCAGGTCTTCAAGAGCTACGGGATCATGAGCAAGGATTTCTTCAGCGCTCAAGGATTTCTTCTCTGCGCTCATGCTTCAACCCTTTCAGAAGATCGAGCTTCAGAAATAGTTGCCTGACCTAGAACGCGAGAACCAAGGTAAAGCACCATAGTTTGCCCTGGTGCAACTCCACGCATTGGTTCTTTGAGCTGCACTACTAGCTCTTCTCCTTCAACCCATGCCCAGGCTGGTTCTGGGTCTCCATGAGCACGAACTTGTACTGTACAATCAATCTTTTCGTCTGGATGTCCTAACTGAACTGTTTCTGGGGCAGGACCAGCCCAACTTAAACGAATTCCTCTTAACATATCAATGTTAAGTAAACGTTCTGGCCCAACGACAACTTTTTTCT
This sequence comes from Micrococcaceae bacterium, assembly GCA_047605865.1. Lineage (GTDB taxonomy): Bacteria > Actinomycetota > Actinomycetes > Actinomycetales > Micrococcaceae > JASGDC01. The sequence goes on from JASGFC010000009.1 coordinate 4,897, forward strand.
CTTTAGGGCGAATTTCAAGGACATATCGTGGTTTGCCGTCAGGAGCAGGGGTACCAATTTTTAAACCTTTGCGCTGTCCAACAGTATAGGCATTAGCACCATCATGTTCACCAAGAGTTACATTGTTCTCATCAACAATTTCGCCCTTGTGCATTTCAACCTTCTCTTGAAGCCATCCGCGAGTATCTCCATCAGGGATAAAACAGATATCGTAGCTATCAGGCTTTTTCGCCACTGAGAGGCCTCTTTGCTCTGCTTCAGCACGAACTTCAGCCTTTGAAGGCGTATCGGCTAGGGGAAAAATGCAATGTTCAAGTTGATCTTCTGTTAAAACACCAAGCACATAAGACTGATCTTTAGCCCAATCAGCAGCTCGATGTAGCTCTTTTTGACCCTTTTCATTTGTGATAACTTTGGCATAATGTCCTGTGACAACAGCATCAAAACCAAGTGCTAAGGCTTTCTCTAAAAGAGCTGCGAACTTGATCTTTTCATTACACCGCATGCATGGGTTAGGAGTACGACCAGCAGCGTATTCAGCGATAAAATCATCAACAACATCTTCTTTAAAGCGTTCGGAAAAATCCCACACATAGTATGGAATACCAAGTTTTTCACATGCTTTCCATGCATCTTGAGAATCTTCGATAGTACAGCAGCCACGAGAACCGGTACGCAAGGTTCCTGGCATACGCGAAAGGGCTAGGTGCACACCCACAACATCGTGACCTGCATCCACAGCACGAGCTGCAGCCACAGCTGAATCAACACCACCACTCATTGCAGCTAAAACTTTCACGTATCCTCCTTATTGTCTTTACTATCGTACGTTAGTTATGTACGAAGTGGCAATAAGTTACTTTCATTTGCTTGTACTTTGTTCGCCAGTTAGTACCATTTCAGTTCAGTACACCATGTGCTTTTGTACTTAATGTACAGACTTAGCAATGTATCCACTTAAAATACTGTTTAACCACAGTTCGTTCTTCACCATATCCCAAGTAAGCCTTACAATTTCCCATCCTTCAAGCCGAATTAAACGCTCTCGTTCATTTTGTGCTTTAACTACATCACTAGCCTTCCCATATTGCCCGTTATATTTGATAGCCCCATCAAACTCAAGCACAACTTTATGCTGCAGAAAAGCAAAATCCACACGATACTGCAGAATTTGATACTGAAGCACAAAATCTGTATATCCAAGTTGCACCAATTTTGCTCTGCAAAAACTCTCACCTACTGAATCTGACAAATGTGAACAATGCTCTAAGACCCTTTCAACCTTTCTTTTACCTTTGTGCAATTTAAGAGACTCTATTTCTTTAACTATGTGAGCTTTGCTTATTCCTGTACGCAAAATACCATCAGCAATAACCAAAGCATCCTCAAAAGGTAGAGTGTATGCACAACTCATAAAGACATATGTCCTCGATAAAATTTTCACACCAAACACATCGAGATACTTAAATCTCTTTGATGAATAATGCATCTTCACCAAAGGATTCCCATCATGACGTTTAGTATGCGCAGAAAAATGAAAGTGCTGTGGGAAGTTTAAGACGGGTATCCCATACAATACTGCTGCAGTAACATTGCTAACAACAACGTTGCTTCTGGTAGTAGCTAATGCAATTGCTGTGACCCGATATTGTTGTTCAGGCGACAAGTCTTGAAAAGACTGCGTGTCAATGTACCTACCTCTGGTTAATTTCGTAATTTTTCCTTGCGCACACAGACGCTTCACGGAACGACTTGGGAGTGCACTATCGTGCCCTGAGATTTTGATATAGGCTAAAAGCCTTAAAATATTGCTCTTAAAATCCATCTCTCCATTCTCTTCAAGAACAAGGAAGCTGTGCATCAGAGCTATGCTTTTGTGGATGCTTGCTTTTTTCCAAACGAGTGGAGGACTTTGTCTGCTAGTAAGTACAATAAATACTTGGTACACCGAAGGCTTTTGAAATTAACAGGCAGACTTGCCAAAGCAACTTTTCACGCTTGCTCAGCGAATAGTAGGAACATGGGAAGCCAAACCAGCTTTCTTGGCTTGTTCATAGCACGATGGCAGCACATCCAAAATTCTGTCGATTTCAGCTCGAGTTATCTCGGGCCCAAAGGTGAAGCGCTGAACACCACGTGCAGCGTCCTCGGAGTAGCCCATGGCAAGCAAAACATGTGAAGGTCTAGGAACACCAGCAGTACATGCCGAGCCAGTAGAGCTAGAAATTCCTTGATGATCTAACAAGAAAAGCAACGAATCACCCTCACAGCCTTCAAACGTGAAATGAGCATTATTTGCAAGACGATTCTGCCGAGAACCAGCTAACTTAACCCCTTCTAACTTCTCAACTTCACTGATGAAATAGTCACGGAGCTCTTTCAGTTGCTCGCTGTTCTCTCCAGCTAAAGTTGCAGCTTTGGCGAATCCAACAATAGCAGGAGTATCCAGTGTGCCAGAACGCACTGACCGCTCTTGGCCACCACCGTGAAGCACGGGAACAGGAGTAGCTGATCGTGCCAAGACTAAGGCACCAATCCCTAATGGACCACCAATCTTATGACTGGAGATGGTCATTGCTGTCAAGGCAGTTTGACTAAAGTTAATTTTTTCAGAACCAAGTGCCTGCACAGCATCACTATGACATGCAACATTGTACTTTTGGCACACAGCAGCGATGTCAGCTATTGCTTGTACCGTCCCTACTTCATTGTTTGCCCACATCACGCTCACAAGAGCAATTTCAGCATGGTGCTGCTGAAGAGTTTTTTCAATGAAAGCTACATCAACGATACCCTCGTGATCAACTGGAATCCAGATAATTGTGGCATCTTCAAAATCTTCCAGATACTCAATGCAATCTAAAACAGCAGGGTGCTCAATTCCAGCCACCAAAATTGTAGTTTTACCCTCTTTTTGAGCAGCACGATAAAGACCTTTAATTGCTAAATTATCTGCCTCAGTACCCCCAGAAGTAAAAATAATTTCAGAAGGATCTGCACCAACACATTGCGCAAGTTCTGCACGAGCCATTTCAACACGCATCCGCACTTGTCGTCCATCTTGATGCAAAGAGGAAGGATTACCCACAATGTCTAAGGCATCTACATATGCCTTTTTTACTTCAGCTTTTAAAGGTGACGTTGCTGCATGATCTACATATAACCGCTGCATTTAGTCTTTACTTTCTGCTTCCATACGTTTAGCTAGAACCACATACATTAACCGCCGCGCAAAAGCCTGAACTTTTGCTGCTGCATCACCAATAGTAACGTCTGTTTTAGTGATGTACTTCGGAAAAATTTCTTGAGCCTCACGATGAAAATTTGCTGCTTGCTGCGCTTGCTCTTTAGCCAACTGTACGCTCCACTGCCCAGTGCTAAGCCTAAAACTCGCAAGTGGTTTTTGAATAGCGTAGAAATCTCCATAGGCTAGAACTCTCACATAGGTTCCTGCATCAATGTAATAGCCATTGTTGCCGTTCCAGAAGCCGACTTTCTCTAGATACTCTCGGCGCATCATGACAGCAGCCGGCTCACCAAAAATATTTGTTCCAGATCTAACTGTTTTACGGACAGCTTCTGCGCCAGAAACTACCCCTTCAAGACCTGAAAGACCACGCTTTTTCATCACGATAGTATCATTGGCATCCACGATAGTCCGTGTTGAAGCAACAAGAACAACATCAGAATTGTTATCCAGAACTTTAGCTTGTAGCTCTAATGCATCACCTTCAATGATATCGTCACCACAGACCAATTTTATATAATCTCCAGAAGCTGCTTGACTAACGCGATCCCAGTTAGTTAAAGCTCCACCACCTGCTGGAGTCGGAGGAAGAATAGTAAGCTTTTCATAGTATTTAAACTCATCAATAATCTCAGCGGTTTTATCCGTTGAAGAATGATCTGCAATAATAACTTCAAAATCTTCGTAGCTTTGATCTAAAACTGATTCAAGTGTTCGTTCAATAAATTCGGCGTTATTGTAAGCAGGAATTACTACTGAAACTTTAGGATTCATTGTTTTGCTCCTCTTTACGCCTAAAAGAAAATTTATTGTGGGCAAAATAACTTAAGACAACTTGAATAGCTGTTACACCAATAATAACTGGCACTGGAGGGAATTTAAGGTAGTCGGCAAAGAAGCCTTGCATAACAACATTGAATAAAATAGCGCTGACACTCGTGGTGGTATAACGGAGGAAATCTTGAAGTATATTGCCTTGAACTTTAAAAACAAACTTTCGATAAGCAAAAAAGACAAGCACCATGGAGATAAGTCCATTAAAGAAGGAAACTACCGCTGAAGGAACACTCATAGGAATCGCATGGCGTAGCACAATGTTAAGCCCCATACTGAAGATGGTATTGAAACCACCTACCACAAGGAAAGCAAACTTTTTGTCTTTGAAAAGTTTCAGAAGTGGCCCCTCAGTTTGCTCTGATTCCATAGGAGTCATCCGTACTCTCTGCTAGGTTCAAGATTAGCTTGTACAGCCTGATCTTTACTGCTGTCATAACCAACAATGTAAAGTGGACGCGCTTGAGAGTTAGTAATCAAACGTCCCATGTATTCGCCGATGATGCCAACACATAAAAGATTTGCAGCACCAAAGAAAAGAACAAAGAGCACTGTTGAAGCCCAACCTGGAACGGTATCTCCAGTAAAAACTCGAAAGACCAAATAAACACCATAGATAAACGAAGCTATGCTTGCAAAAATTCCTATATATGTTGCAAAACGCAAAGGAGTATTAGTAAAATTCGTAACACTATCAATACTAAGATTTACCATCTTAGATAAAGGGTACTTACTCTCTCCTGCTGGACGCTCTTCACGCGTGAACGTCACAATGCCTGATGGAAAACCAAACCAAGGTATTAAAAGTCGATAAACTCGATCATATTCAGGTATTTGTCTCAAGGCTTCAAGCACACGACGTGATATTAAGCGAAAGTCAGCTGCGTTATCTGGCACCTGTTTCCCAGCAATTTTGCGCATCATTTTGTAATAAGCACTTGCGGTATTGCGTTTAAACCAGGTATCACTTGAGCGATCTTCACGGGCAGCATACACCACATCAAGTTTTTCTTTCACAGCTTTTGCATACATTTCTGGAATGAGCTCTGGAGGGTCTTGGAGATCAGCATCAATACTGACAGCATAACTACCGTAACAATTTGCCAGACCAGCAGTAAGTGCTGCTTGATGTCCGCTGTTTTTTGTAAGCCTTAGTAACCGCAATTCTGGCCATGCTTCAATGCTGTCTTGCAACATCGAAGCTGTTCTGTCTCGAGAACCATCATCTATACAAACAACTTCATAATTGATGTTCATTCCATCAAGAACTGGGCGTAAACGTGCAAACAAGTGTGGCATAACCTGCTCTTCGTTATACATTGGGATAACAACAGAGAGCCGTATAGACTTATCGTGCAAGGCGTTTTGCATTATTCCTACGTTTCGCAGTATTTTGTGTTTCAGCGGATCTCATTCCATAATAAGCTATAGTCCAAATTCCAATACCGAGCAATGCCGCTTTGAGAGCTCTTACTTCCCAAGCCCAGTTTGGCGGAGAAAAACTAACGGTAATTGTTTTACCAGCAGAATCACCACTAATTCCAGCGCCAAGAAGGTAATAACGAATTGATCCACCTAAACCATCAATGGTACCTACTTTATCTCCTTCATTCACGATATACCCAGGCCAGTTGAGTCTGCTGAACACGATATGTCCACCTTCAGGAGGAACTTGAAGTACCTTAAAGCTTACAGATTTTTCTTCATTAGAAACTTCCTGAACCTCAAATCCTGGGCTGGTCCACACAACTCCGCCAGATGGTCCTAGAGGTTGGTCTCTTACCCAAAGGATTGATGCTGAATCAGTTTTAGCTATATGCCAACCTGCTGGAGGCTGGTTATCTTCGATAAACTGGTTTGAATCTTTATTCTTGTACTTTTGTGGATTTTTTAAAATCTGTATTGTATCAATTCTAAGCAAATCTACTACAGGCATCTGAGTCACACTATCAATTTGGAATAGCTTATTCTTTGTTGATAGATCGGCTACACCTCGAGCATCTAGTTTAAGATCTTTAACGTAGTTATCAAATTCAACAACTGAATAAAGGTTATGTGACTTCTTTCCTGCAATGTACCAGTTGTTTGAAACTATAGTTTGCTTGTAGGTATTAGATTTTAGCCATGATGGATTACCTAGGACAATGATGTCATTTTCTGCCTCTGGCAACACGTTTTGGTAATCTTCAAAGTATCGTGGTGCGTTGAAGTTCGCGTAACCAGAAATAGTAAATTTATGGTTGAAGTATGAAAGTTGTGAGCCAAGAACTATGCCTGTTGTTGTAGCCAACACCACGAATAAAGGAACCCAATTGTTTTTGCCAGGAGTAAAAGACCAACGCTTCATTGTAAATGCGGTAAGGAAAATTCCAACAAGAACCACAAAGTTCAAAGTATTGTGGAATGGAAACTCTTGAGGTGTTTGGCTCCATGAAATATACCAACCCAACATGGAATACAGCATTGCTCCCATTAGTCTTTTTTGAGTAATGATTGCTTGTGATCTGGATATGATAACTGCAAACAAAACTAGAATTCCAAAACAAACAAAAGGCTCCATACGAACGGGAAAACGCAGCGGCCCCATATCAGATGGGCCAATAGTGTAGAGAAAAGTAAGTACTGTAAAGAAAATTAATGCTATGAGATCTTTGGAATAACGCCGCATATCTGAAACTTTTATAAAGAAAATCAGAGGCAAAAACCAAGCAATATAGGTATACGGAAGTGGGTTGAACATGGTACCCCATGTTGGTATTTCCGGCATTTGCGTTGGTGTTCCAGCAGTAACTAATGATGTGAAGCTACTAACTAAAAACCCGGAGTTTGAAATTCCGCTTTCTCGTGAACTAACGGGAGCAGTAAGCACTCCTGGTAGATAGACACAATAGGCTACTAAACCAAGAAGAGCACCGTTTATAATCATTTTCCACAAAGCTACATTCTTCCAAAATGGTTTAACTTTATGGACTACTAATCCTTCTAAAAGCAAAGAAAAATACATGACAATGAGCATGATAGTACCCTGGACATAGCCTGTAGTAACAAGGCAATAGCCAAAAAGGAAAGGTACTAAAGGACTCTTGCCTTGGTACATCATTCTGCGTGTAGCCCACCAAACCCAGGGTATAAGTGCCCAAATCATTAAATTTGTGACCCACGATGGCACATCGCGAAAGAGTGTAAAACCAGCAATAGAACAACAGACACCTGCGAACATCGACCATAACGGTGTGGCTTTATAACTACGAGCAACTAGGTATATTCCGGTTGAACCTAGACACATGAAAAAGCCTTTAACCAGAGCAGTAAAGACATAAGCATCGTTGATTTTAACGCAGAGTACACCAATTGCCATAAACATGGGGCTCCAGAGTCCCCACTGGCCTTCTGCAGCATAGTTGCCAGCCATCCAGCCTGAAGAGCTGAAAGTTAACCATTTTTTGTGAAGAACGGCATTACCTAATTCATACCAGATTCCATAGGCACCATTTTGGGTATCATCTTGGAAAAAGAAACGTTCGTTGTAGAGCCAAATCATGATAACGCATAAAAACGTCAAGAAGAGCGTGCCAAGGAAACCTGCACGATCGCTTTTAAAGGTAAAGCTATTACCTTTAAATTCAGTATTATGCTCTAATACACGAGTACGTTCCAGTACTCTAGCTTGACGCAAACGTTCCACTCTTAATTCAAGCCTTTCCAAACAACATAACCCTTCTAAGTCTAAAACACAAAAAAGAAATTATCGCTGATTTCATGCAAAGTGTGCCACTAACAACACTTCGGAGCTCTAGAGTAAAGTAGTTTGTATGTTTAATATCGTTTTTCATGAGCCTGAAATCCCTGGAAATAGTGGTAGTACCATTAGACTCTCTGCAGTTACTGGTGCCAAACTGCACCTCATAGAACCTTTAGGATTTGATATGGATGAAAAAAAGGTAAGACGAGCTGGACTTGATTATCACGATATGGCGCATCTAAGCATTCACCACAATTTTGACGATTTTTTGAAGCAGTACCCACAGCAAACAGTTTATGCTTTTAGCGGTTCTGGAACATCACTTTATTCTGATATTCACTATAAACCAGGAGATGTCCTACTCTTCGGGAAAGAGTCAGATGGCTTAGCCCCAGAGATAATGAATCATCCTCGGGTTAAAGAAGTTGTCCGTATCCCTATGACTGAAGGCTCACGCTCTTTAAACTTAGCTAGCTCGGCAGCTTTAGTCACTTATGAGGCTTGGCGTCAAAATAACTTTGCTGGATCTTTAGACCATGGGACAGATTCGATAGAACCTTTCATCTACCCGCATCAGCACTAGCTATTCTTTCGTTTTTTAAGCTCTTGCGTTATTTGAGGTACTACAGTGTGTAGGTCTCCAACAATGCCAAAATCAGCAATCTCAAACACTAGTGCGTCTGGATCAGTATTGATGGCTACGATATTTTCTGAAGTCTGCATTCCTGATTTCTGTTGGATAGCCCCAGAAATACCTGCTGAAATATAAAGTCGTGGAGACACCGTGGCACCAGTTTGACCAACTTGAGTATCGTGGTCAATCCAACCTTCATCAGTAGCTGCGCGTGTTGAACCAATGGCAGCACCTAACTCATCTGCTAAATCTTCAAGCGGGCTAAAATCTCCATTTGTGCCCATACCACCAGCAACCACAATATCTGCTTCTGTTAATTCAGGACGATCTGATGGTTGTTTTTCTTCAATGGCAACAATTCTTGTTTCAGCATTTTTCACAGGCGCAGTGCCAAGCGTAACACGTTCAACTTCCGTAGGATTCTCAACTGCTGCATAGCTATTTTTCTTTGCCACGATAATTTTGACATCACTTTTTGAATGTGCTGTCACAGTATACCGACCAGCAAATGGTGTGTGTTCGGTAGAGCCATCTTTGTTTAAGCTAGTAACTTGCGTGAGAATTCCTACCTTGAGCTTGACGGCCAAACGTGCAGCAATCTCAGTATTGGCAATACAGGAAGTAAACAAAACTGTATCGAACTTTTGCTCTTGTACAAGCGAGCCAAGACTGGTAGCAAAAGCATCACTAAGGATGTTTTGTTGTGATACTGCAGAAGCATCATAGACTTCAGAAGCACCATATTTGCCTGCTTCTGCAACTAGTTCGGAATTTTTAGACTCTGAACTACAGTGTGGTGCATACAAAGCGACGTCACCAAGTGCGGCACCAAAGCTTAGCAGTTCTGCCGCATTCTGATTGATATGGTCTTCAATTACTACTAACGTCTTCATCTCATTTACACCAAATTCTTCTCTTCAAGGAAATCTACTAATTGACGTACCACTTCACCATCACCTTTATCGGCAATGATAGTTCCCTGCTCTCTTTCAGGCTTTTTCTCAACAGAATCCACAACAGTCAATGACTCTGGATTGTTCATACCAAGATCTTCCAAAGTTATTTTTTGAATTTCCTTTTTCTTGGCTGCTAAGATTCCTTTAAAATTAGGGTACCTAGGCGTATTAAGTTGGTCTGTTACGGAAATTACTGCTGGAAGTTTTGCTTCCAATTTTTCAGTAGCAATTTCACGCTGACGGGTTGCTGATACATCAGTGCCAGAAATTGAAAGCTCGGAGACCATTGTCACTTGAGAAAAGTTTAAAATTTCTGCGAGCATCGCTGGAATCACTGACATTTCAGCATCGGTAGAAGCCATTCCGGTTAGAACTACACCCACGTTCTCGAACTTCTCAATGGCAGCAGCAAGAGCTTGTGCTGTAAGGTAACTATCTGCTCCTTCTAATGCTTCATCATGAAGGTGCACACCAGAATCAATTCCCATCTGCAATGCTTTCTTAACAGCTTTACCAGCATTCTCTGGCCCCATTGTTAGTGCAATGGTTTCATCATTTTCGCTTGCAAGACTAAGGGCTTCTTCAATAGCGTACTCATCTAATTCTGAAAGAATAACCTCAGAACGGTCTACAGTATTTTTAGAGCTAAAGTTTTGTTCAAATTGCGCATCTGGAACACTTTTGACCAGTACAATTATTTTCATTCTTGATTCTCTCCTACTGTTACAGTTGTTTTTTGCTCTTTACCATCACGAATATACGTGACCTCAACTTGGGTATTTGGGGCTGTCTCACGAACTGTTGCAGTAAGGGTAGCTGCATCAGGAATTTGCTTACCATTGAAATTTGTAATAATATCTCCAGATTTGAAACCAGCATTTGCCATGGGCGAACCAGAAGTAATATCGCCAACAATGGCACCGTCAGAGAAAGTGGAATTTTGAGAATTGTTGGCAGGATGACTTTGAATTGTGGCACCTATCCAGCCATGGGAGACCTTCTGATCCTTGATAATTTCATTGGCTATTCGTTGCGCATAGTCAGATGGAATAGCAAAACCAACACCAATATTTCCTGAAGTAGAACTTGAGCTGTCACTGCTGCTACTTGTTGAGGCAATAGCCACATTGATTCCGATAAGTTTTCCTTCAGAATCGAGTAAAGCGCCTCCAGAGTTTCCTGGGTTAATAGCTGCGTCAGTTTGAATAACATTAAGTGAAACAGTACTCACTGCCTTTTGTTGACTGAACCCTTCAGGGAGTTGGAATTGAAAGGGATTTTCCTGTGATTGATTCTGATTTTCTTGACTCTGATTTTCTTGACTATCTGATGCTGAAGCTGTTTGAACAGAAATGGTTCTACTCAAAGAGCTGATAATTCCATCAGTGACTGATTCACTTAAGCCCAAAGGTGCTCCAATGGCAACTGCTACTTGGCCAACATTCAATTTGTTTGAATCTCCAAATTCAATGGCTGGTAAGTTCGCACCTTCAACCTTTAGCACTGCAAGATCTGACTCTGGATCAGAGCCAACTAAAGTAGCATCATAGACTTTTCCATTGCTGTCACGTACTTGGATCGATGGGTTGGTGACTTGCCCATCCCCTGTAACAACATGATTGTTAGTTAGAATATGACCTTGATCATCAATAACAACTCCAGAACCACTACCTTGCCCATTCTGAGCTGAAATACCAATGGTAACCACGCTTGGTAAAGACTTCTTCGCTACAGCAGTAGTGCCGTTGACTTTATCTGCATTGTTAATAACAACATTCTGATTTGAATCACTTGAAGAAAGCACATCGTTGCCATTATTTTTAAAATGCTCGTAAGCGACATTACCACCTGTTGCGATAGTTCCACCGAGCAAAGCACTGAGCAGCAAAGGCGCCGTTTTTTTTGTTTTTGACTTCTTAACTGGAGACGGATTGGTCTGTTGATAAGCCTGCGGTAGCGGTTGAGTATTGTAGGGCTGCGAAAGCGGTTCAGTATTATAGTTTTCATAGTGCTGGTAATTTTCATTACTATGACGCATGCTACCTCCGAGCTCTTAATGTCAGCATTCCTACAATTATAATTCTCACAACCCTAAAAAAGAAAGAGTTAACCTTTCTTTAGCTATGGAACTATCCAGCTGAAATTCCATTCCAAATGATTAGTTTAGTACTTCATTTTATTGTTGATGGGATTTTCTATAAATCGCATACAGCAATTTCACAAAATTAGCACCAGTTTTTATGTTTAAATTCTCATTGTGTACTTTAATGTTCATCTTTTTTGGCTCAAAAAGTTACTGAACTCTAAAACAATAATCACTGTGAATATACTGAGAAATAGCCTGATACCCTACTTAAAATAATGTTAAAAAAGCTATAGTTTTAATAATTAGATTTTCTTATGAAAGGGAGATCATGTCACTTAACATGAAAAAACTCACAGCCGCTGCAGCTGCATCTTTTGTTGCGCTCACTCCTGTTGCAGCAGTTGCTGAGGACCCAGTAACCCTCAAAGGCAATATGCTCATTGATAGCGCAGGCGTTTTGAGTAATAGCCAGAAAAAAGAAGTAGAGAAAGCACAAACAAACCTTTATAACAAGACCGGAGTTAACCTTGTTGTAGTTTATGTTCACGAATTTACAAACCCTACTGACTCAGCAGAATGGGCAACTGAAGTAGCTAACAAAAACAACTTTGGTCGCCAAGATATGATTATGGCAGTAGCTACAGATTCTCGCCAAGGTTATGTGGATGCAGATCAAAACCTCTTAAGCACTGAAGACCAACAAGAACTCTTCTCAAGCGTTATTCAGCCTAAACTGCACGATAATGATTATGCTGGAGCTGCAGTAGCAGCTGCCAAAACTATCAGTGGTGATGATAACTCAATCATGCATATTGCTTTACCACTTACTGCTGGTGTGGCAGGATTAGGTGGTGGCCTCTGGTATTTAAGCCGTAAACGTCGCCCAACTGGAAAAGCAACGAAGGCAATTACTTCAGATAGCAACTCTTTAACATCATTACCACTTAACGAATTGAAGCAACGTGCAGGTGGACTATTAGTAAATACTGATGATGCTATCAAAGGTAGCCAACAAGAACTTGGTTTCGCCGAGGCATCCTATGGAGAACAAGCAGTTGCTCCATTTAAGAAAGCCATTACTGAAGCAAAGAACCACTTGGATACTTCCTTTAAAATTCAAGGAGAACTTGATGGTATTGATGCTGAGAAACTAAGCGAAGACCAAAAGAAAGCTGGCTACACAGAAATTATTCAACGTTGTGAAGCTGCAAACAAGATTCTTGATGAGCAAGTTGAGTCTTTTGATAACCTTCGCAAACTTGAAGCTAATGTGCCTGCTGCTCTGGAACAAGTTAACACTGCTACTCAAGAAGTAGAACCGACTATCAAAGAAGCACAAAGTGCACTAGATCGTTTGAAGAAGAAATATGAGCCTAGTGCTTACGATTCTGTTAAAGACAATGTACAGCAAGCTGAAGAGCGTCTCGCATTTGTTGGTACTGCTGTAGAAGCTTCTAAGGCTAAACTATCTGCAAAAGACACTTCAGCTGCTGCAATTGCTGTTCGCGCTGCAGAAGATGCTGTAGCTCAAGCCAACACTCTTACTTCAGCAGTTACAAATATGGAAACAGATTTAGATACTGCAACTTCTAATCTTCAAGAAGCTGTTGGTGCAACTGCTCGTGATCTTGCTGAAGCAAAAGCTAATCTTGCTAACAACTCTGGTGGTGCTGAACTAGCTGGTGTTGTAGCAAAAGCTGAAACAGCTTTACAACAAGTTCAAGCTCAAATCCAACAAGGAACCATTGACCCTCTTCAAACTCTGAACACTGTTCAAGAGGCTCAGAAAGAGCTAGATGAGAAACTTGGTATCGTTCGTAGTCAGCAAGAACAAGCAGCACGCGACGCTCAACAGTTGCAACAAACTCTCATGACAGCACAGAGCCAAATCTCTGCTGTTTCTGATTACATCAATGCTCGCCGAGGTGGAGTTGGACCAGACGCTCGTACGTATCTTGCTGAATCGCAACGTTATTACAATACTGCTCTGCAATACGCTCAACAAGATCCATCAACTGCACTTCAGTATGCGCAACAAGCATACTCTTACTCATCTCAAGCAAGTCAAATGGCTCAACAAGATGTCCAAGGTTTTGGTGCCATGACTGGTGGTCGTGGCAGTGGCTTTGGTGGCGGTTTCGGCGGTGCGATGCTCGGAGGTATCCTCATTGATAGCCTGCTCAATAGTGGCCGTGGTGGCGGTTACTACGGTGGCGGTGGAGACATCTTCGGCGGAGGCGGCGGCTTCGGCGGCGGCTTCGGCGGCTTTGACGGTGGCGGTGGAGACATCTTCGGCGGAGGCGGCGGCTTTGATGGCGGCGGTGCTGGCGGACTGTTCTAGCAAACACCCATTTAACATGAAACACGATTTACGCTAGTCTTGAAAGTAACAAACTTAAAAGGCTTACCTGAAAGGAAAACAATGGCTAAGCAAAACCTCTTCACACGCATGAAGCAGCTAGCAAAAGCAAACGTCAACTCACTCTTAGACAACGCTGAAGATCCACAAAAAATGATTGATCAGCTCATTCGCGATTACACCAATAACATTGCTGAAGCTGAGCAATCAGTTGCACAAACTATTGGCAACTTGCGCATGATGGAGCAAGATTACAACGAAGATGTTAAAGCTTCTAATGAGTGGGGCCAAAAGGCACTTGCTGCTTCTCAAAAAGCTGATCAATTCCGCGCTCAAGGAGACGAAGTAGACGCCAACAAGTTTGATGAACTTGCTAAGGTAGCTCTACAACGTCAAATGACTGCTGAAAATGAAGTCCGTGCGGCTGAACCAAATATTCAAGCACAACGTGATGTTACTGAAAAACTCAAAACTGGTCTTGCTACTATGAAGAGCAAACTTGAAGAACTAAAGAGTAAGCGAAATGAACTTGTTTCTCGTGCTAAAGTTGCCAAAACTCAAGCACAAGTTCAAGATGCTGTTAAGAGCATTGACATTATGGATCCTACAAGTGAAATTGGGCGCTTTGAAGATAAAATCCGCCTTGAAGAAGCACGTGTCCGTGGTAATGCTGAAATCACTTCATCTAGTTTAGATAGTCAGTTTGCTCAGCTTGAAGATCTTGGAGAAAAAACTGAAGTTGATGCTCGTCTAGCTGCTTTGAAGAGTGGAAGCTCAGGTGCTTTGACAGGTGGAGCTAATGCTACGCAGGCTCTCACTGGCGGTGCAGCTGGTGTAGCGGCAACAACAAATACTGCAACTGATGACTTCGAAGATGCAGCTAGTGCTACAAGCGCTACTGCAACGGATGATGCTACTGCCTTCGCTGAAGACGAAGAAGACTAATTCCTTTAAAGAAACTAAAATAAATGAGGGACTGGCATTGTGCCAGCCCCTCATTTATTTTATGTCTTGTAATCTACATTGCTATCGATAGCTTGCTCATGCTATTTAAAATCTCATTTAATACTTGTGAAACTTGAGGAAGGTTTGTTCGATCAACTGATCTGACTTGCCTCCACAGTTTCTCATCTGCTTGTTCGGCCCACCGGCCTTTTCCTCTATGGAAGGAATCCATATAATACGTTGAAAGTTTTACGGCATATAACCGAAGTTTGCTGTAAAGTGCTTCAGCTGTCTGATGTGTACTTTTGTTTTTTTTCATAGTTCCCCTAACTGAGTTGAACTTGAAGTTGTACAGTAGCAACTTCATCAATTGCTACATTCTCATTCTAAAATGTGAATCACTTTAAAGAAATACTCCAAAAGTATGAGTTTATTTTTTTACTAGTAATTCCTTAAGTCCAGCTTTGTCTGCGCCCATGGAATTGACTGTAGTAACGACTTGTTGACGTAAATTCTGATCAGTAGCATCATCTGTACATGTTCCCTGCGGTTTATCAGTTGCTAGAGAGCACCAGCGGTATGGGAATGAATTCCATCCTATCGTGCTTGGCGCATAGGCTAGTTCACTAGATGTCCACTTGCCATTTTTGTCTTCTGAGAATTGGATTCGTGTTAGAAGACCCATCATGGCAACATCATTATTTGGATCATGCTCAGTTTCAGCATTACCTAGTCCATAAACAATCCACTTGCCTTTATATTGTTCAATAGGCAGAACAGAGTGAGTGTGATGGCCATAAACGTAATCAAACTGTCCACTGTCTATTAGCGCATGTGCAAGGTCAGTTTGTTGTTGATTTGGAGTATTAGAGTACTCATCCCCTGCATGCATTGCTGCAATCACAAGATCTGCACCTTGTGCCCGCGCTGCTTTAGCTTTAGCAATCATGGTATTTGCATCGAGCAAATCAACTTGCCAAGGATAATCAGCTTCAAGACCATTAAGTCCATACGTACCAACGACTAGTCCAATTTTTGCTGTAGGTGTTTGAATAATGAGTGGTTTTTTAGAATCTGCTTCAGTCTTATATGAACCAGTATGTTGTAGACCTGCACTGTTGAAGCCATCTATAGTTCTATTTATGCCATCGGTTCCAACATCAAAAGAGTGATTGGAAGCCGAATCACATGCTTGATACCCTACTTTTTTCAAAGCTGGCATAATCTCAGGAGGAACATTAAATGTTGGATAGGCTGAAAAAGTTCCATCTGCAGTCCCAATTGGTGTTTCCATGTGGCAGATGGAAAGATCAGCTGCATTAGTATAATTTTTTTGCCCCTCAATTAAAGGATAAAAATCACGAGGTTGGTTTCCAGTAACAGCAGCATCTTCTTGTGCTTGCTCCCACAGCCCTTCGTGCAATAACACATCGCCGGTAGTCATTACTGAAACACATCTAACGCCTTTACATTCTGGACCTTTACCTGGCTTTACAGGTGTTGTGGTAGGAGTAGGTGTTGCAGTCATTGTGAGTCCTTTAGCATCTTGACTGACTTCAGGCTCGGTTGTTGATTGGCTAAAACTGCTACTAGCGCCATTGCAACCTGTCAGTATCAGTGCACAGCTTGCAAATAATGCAGACTTGACTAAGTATTTTCTCATGTTTCTTTTCAACCTTATACAAAATTTTGAAGTGCCTCTTTAATTTTAAATGATACATTCTCCAATAAAGAAAGTGCACAACTTTTAAAGCTATGCACTTTCTTTATTAAATTATTAAAAACTAACTTTTCAGCTATTTATTGAGCATCCCAAGTAATTCTTGGATCCTGCTACCTTTAGCAGCTTGTCCTGCTTCGCCAACCCACTTAATGAGCTGAACTTGACGGTCATGTGGTAGTTGCTTGAACTTATCCAGAAGACCAAATTTACGTAATGTGTTATATATTTCAATATCTTGTTGTAATCCCATATGTACATGATATCAAATAAAATTTTAGTCGTCAGTATCTTGCTCTACGTTGACCACGCCGTCGATGTGTAGCAATGCCATAGCTGCTTTACTTGAATTGATACCTTTTAGCACTAAACACACTTCAACCATATCTACTGGGTTCTCGTCATCATCAAGTACTTTTGAACCCTTCTTAGTTTTCATATCGAAACCATAAATTGTCCAGTTATTCTCGTCACATACTTCAAGAATTCTCCTCATGATTCCTTGACCATCATGATAAGTTACGGTAAGTTGCCTACGCCCACTTTTACCTTTCGCACTAAACCATTCACCAACTGGGCGCATGATAGTTGAAGATACGAAATGAAGGATAACTACAACAATAGCTAGGATAGGTAAATTTCCTGCACAAGCCATGCCAATAGCTGCAACCGACCAAATGGATGCAGCAGTGGTTAAACCTTCAACAATGTGCCTTCGGGTAATAATAAGCCCTGCGCCAAGGAAACCAATACCTGATACAACCTGTGCAGCTACACGTGAAGGGTCCAGCGTTAGCTGACTATGATCCAGACTAAGGATATCTTGAAAACCATACTTTGAAACAATCATATAAAGTGCAGCAGCAACACCCACAATAGTATGGGTGCGTAAGCCAGCACTCTTACCTCGATACTGGCGTTCAAGACCGATTATGGCAGCAAGAATGTAAGCAAGTACTAATTGCCATACTTGCGTCATTCCTTGACCAAAAAAATGACCTTGACCAGTAACAAAGTTCATAGATACTACAATATCAAGTTTTGAAATTATATACTTACTGGACATAACACCTTGGCAGAGCTGTACTTAACAAGAAACTTGCAGACCCTATAAAAACTAAAGGCATAACTGTTGCAGAAGTTAATCACTTGAGTACGATAAAATCATGGTAGAATTTTAATTCTTCCTAGCAATAATTCAATATCCACTTTGCATGTATTGACTGAAAGAGACCTCATGGCTACAACGAATATAATGCAAGCTAAAACAAACATGAGTAATGGGACTAAATACTTTATTAATTTTTTGGTGTTCTTTACTTATGTTTTATTTGCAATTTTATGGAAAGCAGGCGACTACTACATCGCAGAGTTTCCATTCAATGCTTCACAGACTGCACTACTAACCAATGCTATTAGTTTTGCTAAGATTTTTGGGAGTCTAGCAGCTGCTGTAGTGCTCATTAAGTTAGGACAACGAAAAGCCTTTGCAGTTGGCCTCTTGCTAGTTGTTGTGGGTGTAGCAATCATTGGGTCAATGGGTGTATTCCCCATTATTTTCTTAGTTCGCTTCATCATGGGACTTGGTGGAGCTTTCTGTGTAGTATATATGAGTTCAGTGGCAGCAAAGCTACTTGAAGGCAAACCTCTCCAAATCGTGAATGGTATTAACGTAGTAGCTTTCAACGTTGGTATGTTTATTGCACTTGTTCTTGCAAAAGAAATTAAGCTTCATATTACAGATTCCATCTGGATTCTTGGTGCAATGATATTCATTGTTTTACTTACTTGGTTGTTAGTTACTAAGAATTTGCCTGATGATGCCACTGAGGCAGATAAAAATGCGAAGCCTTATTCATTACGAGAAGGCTTCAAAGATAGGTTCAACCAACTTTTTGCTTTCACCTATTGTGGATTGCTTTCATACTATATTGTTGCCTTTACTTTCTTACCTCCATCGGTTGTTTCATGGATTATGCTTGCTGCATTGATTGGTGCTGGAGTTGGTACATTCCTTGCTACTTTTATTCAGCGTAAAGCAGAATTTGTGGCTCTTTGTGGATTCTTTCAAATCGTCTTCGGCAGCCTGTTAATTGTCTTTAACGATTCACCGCTCTCAACCTTGTTTGCAATCTGCATGGGCTTGTCCTTGAACCTGCCAACAGCTTCATACGCACAGCTTGCTTTCTTGCGACCAAAAGTTTCTACGAACGAAATTTCAGTAACGTTCTCAATTTCAAGTTCAGTAAGCTATGGATTTAGTATTATCGCCATGCAAATCTTTGGTTTCTTAACAGATGCGACTGGTGGTATGACCCAACAGAATGCCCCAGTTTCTGCAATCCCTTATATTTTCATTATTGTTGTCGAAGCAATGTTCTTTATCGGCGCTTTAGGTCTAGTGTATTACTTCCGCAAGATAGAAAAAGAAACCACGGAGTTCGATGGAACACAAGAAGATCAAGCATTAGCTCGCACAGAAGAATTAACGAATATTTAACAATGACCTCTTCTCCACTGGAACATTTTGTATCATCGCAGCCCTACAAAAGTTAGCCCACTATCTCTCATCTCAACTCTACTGTTTGGCTTGAGCTGTTCAATGAGGTTTTTATCGTGGGAAACCACCAAAAGTGCCCCATTATAATTGCTTAATGCGCTCACTAGCTCATTGACGCTATCAAGATCAAGGTTGTTGCTAGGTTCATCCAAGACAATAAGCTGGTTGGCAGGCTCTGTTAAGAGTATCTTTGCCAGCGCTAACCTGAACCGCTCACCACCTGATAACTCCTTTGCCAGTTTATCTACTTGGTCACCCTTAAAGAGAAAACGAGCCAGTTGCGCCCTAACATCATTATCAAGCGCATTAGGATTAGCTTCTTTGATGTTTTCAAGCAGGCTTTTATCCTCACTCAAATTGCCTAAATGCTGCGTCACATAGCCAATTCTTTGCGTGAATGCTTCAGCATAGGTCTCATTATTATCGTGTTTGAATAGACTATTGAGCAATCTTGTTTTACCCACACCATTACGTCCAGTTAAAACAACCCTGGATTTACCTTCTAACACGATAGTCTCGAATGGAGAGTGTAGCTTTGCGAGCACTTTATGGGTAGGAATCTGTGGGTCTGGTAAGTCAATACGAATGGAAGAGTTAGTGCGTAGCTTCTCAATTTCTGAGTCAAGCTCTTCTTGAGCTTTAGCAACTTTATCGTGTACTTTATCTTGAAACTTACCAGCGCTTACTTCCGCTTTGTTCTTGAAGGTATTAACAACGCTTTTAGGTAGACCTTTAGTTGCTTGGGCTTTCTTGGCAACCTTGTTGCGAGTTGCTAGCTTTTTCTCTTTGTCTATTTGTTGTTTTTTCTCATTCTTGAAGGCTTGTTGAGCTGTTTTAACTTGCTGTTTTGCCTTGTTCTGTTGCCCTTCAAGCACTTCTCTGTAAAGGCTATATCCGCCGCCATATATTTTTAGTGTGTGGTCATAGAGCTCACATGTTTCATCCATCAATTCAAGTAGTTCGGTATCGTGGCTGATAATCAGCAAAGTACCTTGCCAACTTTTAAGTTGCTGATACAGTTGGGCTTTAGTTTCCATATCCAGATTATTTGTTGGTTCATCCAAGAGCACGATAGGAAATTCCTGAAACTGTAAACCGGTGAGTGCGCAGAGTATGGTCTCTCCACCGGAAAGAGTGTTGATTTTTCTATCTATTGATAGAGCAGAAAGCCCAGCCTCATCGAGCTTAGCTTGCACCTGTTCCCGAATCTCCCAGTCATCGCCAAGGGTATCGTAATCTTTTATCTTAGTGCTACCTGCTTCGATGCGCTCAAGAGCAACTAGCTTATCGTGCACACCAAATAAATCAGCGATGGTACTTTCACTATCAAGAGTGAGTAACTGAGGCAAATAGCCAACACTATCTGGAACAGTTATCGTGCCTTGCTGTGGCTTAAGTTCGCCAAGAATTAAACGGAACAATGTTGATTTACCAACTCCATTGCGACCCACAATTCCAGTTTTACCTTTATTAAAAGTTACGGTTGCATTGCTCAAGATTGGCTTTTCTGCTGAATAAGCGAAAGAGACGTTATTGAAAATAATAGTGGACATATTAACCCCTAGAAGGCTAGTGCTTAAAGATTTCGCTGTGGTTAAATGTCTTATTTCATAATGCTAAAAGCATAACACGCTACTTAAGCCATTGCATTTAATAAGTTCTATTTTGTTGAAGAGAATAAACCACGACAGAGGTCGTCTAAGAAAGTAAACAAGCGGAAATAAACAGCTCGTTTCGATAATATTTCAAAATGAAAACCCCCAGAAACTTTGATTTCTAGGGGCTTATTCGTTGCGGGGACAAGATTTGAACTTGCGACCTCCGGGAAAGAAGTTCAACAATTTCAAACTTAACCAAAAGTTGCCATAAGTCATATAAATAAAGGCAATAAAGGGTTTCAATAATTTACTTAAATTCCATTAAAAACCATAAATTCCAAAAATAAACTTCCCATAAACTTCCCAAAAACCAAATTAATTTCAAGCGATAATTACTCTAAGAATGCAAACAAAAATAGTATAAAAAGAAAAGTAACTTTTATATTTCAAAGGTCTTTATGTAAGCGATTTTTCCAATAGTCAGGTTTCATGTGTTCGCCTGCATAAGCATAGATAGTCATACTTTCTTCAAATGTAAAGAAAATACTATACGGATAATTTTTAAGGCTCTTTTGATACACCATTACCCCAGCAAACTCTTTGTACTGTCTTAAATTAGTAGGTGGACCAATAACATCAAGTTTCGCTTTCTCCATTTGCCGATAAAAAGCTAAACCAACATCATATCCATCAGCATTGTAATAAGCTACAGCTTCCTTATACTCTGCCCTAGCAGCAGGATGCTCCAAAATCTCCAAGACTATTTACTGTACCCATATCGAGCCCGAATTTCAGCCGCAGTATCAGCAGAACTCACTAACTGCACTTTACCTTCACGAACCTCTCGAATACGCCTTGCTAGTACAGTATCAAGGTCAGCATTATCAATAGAGTTATTGTGCCCTAATGTAGTACCTTGCCCTTTGACAAGTTCTTCATTAATTACAGGGTTCATGATATCTCCTGACCTTAGTATCTTTCCTATTGCCCTCATTATACCTTGATACTGATTGACAGTACAGAGTAGTTAAACCAATGAAGATAATTAATAACACCAAATTCGCAACAAAAGTCATAAACCATAGTCTAGCTACACCAGCTACAGCCCAGCTACACCCCCAAAAACAGCCCTGTATCCCAGTAATTTTAAGCAATACAGAAGCTAGCGACAGAAGTCGCCTAAAGGGTAATATGGTGGACCGTTTTCAACGGATACATCGCCTCGCCTTTTAGGCGGGCGATGTCCACCACACCCCCAGCTACGCTGTGAGTGCCCTTTAGGCGACTTAAAAAACCTCTAGAGTACCTTGACCATTAGATTGGTTATCAACACGTTCAAGCATAAATAAACTATCGTTTTCAACAACGTTATATTCAATGATTTCATTCAAGGACTTAAATTCTAGTACTTTATCTATTCTTCGTTGTATCGTCCCACGTTGCTCGACTGGAGCTTCTCGGTACAATTTGGTAAACGGAAAGTTGCTAACAATATACACCGTATCCCATAGCTTCCAAACCTTAATAAACCTTACTTCAAAAGACATCGGGTGCTCATCACAAATACCATTTAACGTTTCAAGACTGAAATGTCTGTCATTGAACTCATCGAACATGACAATTTTTTCCCTTTTATATCCATCCAACGGACGACTATTAGGTCCTACAGTTTGCCTAAAAACATCTTTGGCTTTGTGTCTTTTTAACACATAGCTTGTTTTACCTGTTCCAGGCTTGCCATAAATATATATCACTTTAGGTTTTTTATTGTATTCTTGACCCTTTTTTTCATCTCTAGCAGCCACTAAAACTTTGATATTTCTTTCATACTTTGAAGCCCCTGACATGCTAAGCAGTATTTCGTTAAAATCTAAATCTTCTTCAAAAACTTTCTTTTCAATTTCAGCTAAATCAGTCCTGAAACCTTGTTTTTTCTCATCAAAGATAGGCTTACCCGAAATATCATACTCAGAAAAACCCCAAACATGACGGTTATCACCATAGTTTTCATCATCTGGTTTAGTATTTTTAGGAGATAAATAAGTTTTTTCCTTGCGACTATACTCCCAGTTATCCTCTATAGCGCCGTTAGCAGGTTCAAAAAACTCTTTAGGAAATTTATTACGTAATGTTCTACCCTTAATCGCACTATTTCCTCGAACATATCCTTGCCAATGCGATTTACCAGTCTCAGGGGCTTTTTCTAGCTGCATGAAAGCACAATAATGTTCAGCAGGAAGTAATTGCATAATTTTTTCTGCTGAATATCGTTCAGCCCATATTGTAAAAACCCATGCACGAGCTGCTTTGTTATCGTCTTTCTGTTTCACTAGGTTCTCCACCATCAATAGCACTTGATAAGTCATACCCGCATTCTGGACAAGTTGCTTGTTCAGACGATAATGTAGCTCCACAACGTTCACAAAATGGCTCTGGCACTAAACCATCAGGAATAGCAGATGGAAGCTCATCAAGAATAAACTCTCTTAACAAACTCTTAAATTCTTGTGAAGAAGCCCAAGGGTGTTTCCCCAGAACAACTTCATTCGTTTCAATATCTCTTACAGTAAAAGTTCCAGGCTTATAAATTTGCTGATTTATTTCTGCAAGTTCTTTATCTTTTAACGTCTGTCTATCATTGGCTGATAGCTTCATAGCTGAAATAAACATAAACTTATCTCTACCGTAAGTTGTCAATTTTTCAGTATCTTGACCAGCTCCATAAACAAAAACATTAAGTGAACGACCCTCACGCAAGATATTGCCAAGAGCATTTTGCATTTTGCCACGAGAAACCTTATCAACATGAGAGTTATTATCAACTAGCATGGTGCTAAAATTCGTATACTCATCAATAAAAAGAAATACAGGCGGAAAAACCTCAAAAGCATTTTCATTTTGATTAAGCGGAGAAGACTTTCTGACTTCCAAGATTTTTTCTACAGTTTCAATAATCTGCAAATAATCTTCATACAGATATGCAAAGTTCAACGGTTTAACTTGTTTACCCTTCAATGCAAAACTTTCGCCCTTGCTATCAAGAAAAAATACAGTACCATGAACAGTTTTCACACCATTCAATGCAGTCCACCAAAAGCTAGACTTACCAGCACCAGTTCCTCCAGCAACTAGAATATGACCATAAGGAGCACGGATAGTTCCCATATCGGATAAGCCAAAAGGAAAAGTCTTAGCCATCAGTCTAAATCTTCCAAACTCACATTTTTATTCTGTACATCTCCTTGAACCATAAAATCAATAATCCAGTCTTTATTAGTTCGTCTGACTTTGAAATCGTATGCTGCTAAATAATGCTTACCTTTATCAGCCCAAGCGTTAAGGTCAGCTTCAGAACCAGACCAAAATTCTGCTGGAAACACTAAACGATACCCAAATAAGTCAGCTTGATGTCTCTTGCCTACTTTTTTCACAGGAACGATAACTCCATCAACTTTAGCTAACTCACTTATAATGAGGTTAAGAACAACCTTAGTTTTTCGTTCATTAGTGAAAATCTTTGCATCATCAACAGACTTAGGCTGTTTACGCACATGGCTATCTTCATCAAACAACTCTAAAAGTTTCTGAATATCGCCTGTAACTCTAAATCCATTAGCACCGAAATCTCCAAAAGGAGTAATTTCTCTTAAGAAGAGAGTGAACCAATTATTAGGGAAAAATATTCTTAAAAGAATATAAGCCACAAGCAAAATAACCAAGAAAGGAAAAATTTGCCAAAAGAGCTGAATGACCAATGCTTTATGAGCTGCAAAACCTATCGCCTTGCCTTTCAATTTCATTTCAGACCAAATAAACAAGGCTATAGGAATACCCACAAGCCAAACAAAAGTACGTGGAAAAGCTGAAACAAGGCTCTCTAGCTCTTTTTCAAATGCACCACGTTCACTATTAGCATTGTAATTTTTATTGTTATTTTCTAACATTATTCTTGTACTTCCTTAGAACCACTTACCACTCACTTACTTTTAAGAGCCACGACCTTGGCAGTAATGGACAAATTATTGCGGTTATCGCCCCAAATCACAGCTTTCTCAACATCAGAAATAGCCACAGGAGTTTGATTAAACACAAACTTCTCATACGAAGCTACAGCTATGTTAGGAACTTTCACTTCAAGACGTTCGTGCAAATTAGTAATGCCATCAGTTCGATATGTAGTATTGTCAGAAACAATATCAACAATTACTTTCGAACCAATCACTTTACGAGTCCTGTTACCAGCACTATCATCAACATATTCAAAAAGGTCCTCTGCCTTAACAAATACCAGTTGTTTTTCTTTCAAAAATTCATCAATATCAAACTTCTGAAATTGATTAAGAGCTTTCAAACTCATTTTCTTTCCTTTCCAATAACTAACTATTAGTCACTTCTTGTTTCGCCAACCATTGCTCCATCAAATGCGGACGACAATAATAACGACCTTTCAACTTCAAAACTGGAATACCAGTACCACCAGCAACAACCCAATTACGAACCGTGCTGTAGGGCAAAGAATATTCCAAGCACCACTCTTTAAGCGGAACTAAACGTTTTTCCATCTGAACTCACACTCCTTTCTAAACTGCGAATTCAATCCCGATATTTTCAAGACAAGTTCAAGGATACCTTATTGGATATAATTTGTCTATATTTTTAGATATAAGTTTATAATAATTTAGTTACAATCTGTAAAATATCATGTATTGTACTAAGTATGGAAAATCTTGAAAAAATAAAAGAAGACTTTAAGAACAAAATTGTAAAACTATCTGATGTTACTTTCATTAACGACAATGAAAGCGACTTAAAAGCATTTTTAGACGAGCTCGACCGAATTATTGAATTAGTTAATAGCACTAAAAGAGAAGCTCGAAACTTAGGAAAAAAACAAAATATCAAGGTTAAAAGCAATTTCAAGCCAGTACCCATTTATGCCAGGAAAGAAGTAATCGACTGGCTTGAAACCGAACGTGAAAATACAGGAGAAACATATGAAGCAATCATTTTAAGAAATATAGAGGATACACAAGAAAAACAAGCTGAAAGAATAAAAAAAATACAAAGTAGTAAATTCAACTTAATTGCATTATTCCCAGGATTAATAAAGGCAGCTGATAAAAGGATTATCCCGAAAAGAAAAAATGTGAGCATGAAAGAAGAGAACATCGCAATGATAGATATATTCGCAAAATCCATAGGATATACACGCAAAGCCCTATTAGAACAAGTACTCACTCATCAATGGGAAAAAGAACAAAAACAAAAAGACAAAGATAATGGCTAGATTGAAACTGCCAATCGGCGAATTCGGAGAAGTTAGAGAGCCATTGCAAATCTCTAAGGACTCTTGGCAAGTAAGGGTATTCTATGGCGACCCAAGTGGAAGTACAAAGCAATTATCAGCAGTTGGTAATACACCTAGAAAAGCTAAAGCAAAACTACGTGAAAAAATGGAACAACATAAATTCCGTAATTCTGCAATCAATAATGACACTCTTCTAGTAGATTTAGCCAAGCAATGGATAGAATGGCACTCTAAAAAAAGCAAACCAAGTGAGAGCACTGAAAAAGGCTACTGGAGAGCAATCAATAATCATCTAGCTAAAGATTTACCAGAATTAAGGCTAGGACAGGTAACAACTGGAAACTTTGAAAAGTATCTTGAAACAAAGACACCGAGTATTGCAAAACAAATCAAAATCGTTGCAAGTGGAGCTTTCAGGCTAGCCATCAGAGAAAACATGGGTTTTAATCACAACCCCATCAAAGAAGCTATAAGACCTACGTATGATAACGGCGATGTAAAGCTCATAGAATTAGATACCTGCAAAGATTATTTAGAGTTGATAAAAGAAGTCCACAAAGGAATGTTCCCACTCTATGAAGTTTGTTTACTTCTTCATGCAACAGGTGCACGACCAGAAGAAATATTAGCACTTCGCTGGGAAGACATAGACCTAAAAAATCACAAAATATCCCTAGTAGGTGGACTAAATGGAAATAACCGTAAACCATGGACTAAAACTCAATCAGGCTACAGAACCATAAAAATCTTCCACCAAGAAGCCATAAAAACACTTGAAAACATGGCAAACTACCGAATAGCAGGTGCAGAACAACTCTTTCACACAAAAAACCTAAGATACTACAGCATAAGCAACCTTGAACGAGAAATCAGAAAAGTACGAGAACACGCAACTACTCCAGAACTTAAAGAGTTTATACCCTATAATTTCAGACACGCAATGGGAACATTCCTAGGAAATACAGTAGGAGCAGAAGAAGCAAGTAAGTACCTAGGTCATGCAGATAGCGACATAACCAAAAAACACTACATCGCCAAACAGCCTACAATGGTACAAGAATTACCAGCTCTAGAACAATGGCAATAAAAATCTAAAACCAAAATAAACTTCCCAATAAACTTCCCAAAACCAATTAAAACCAAAAAAGAAAACCCCCAGAAACCTTGATTTCTAGGGGTAATATCGTTGCGGGGACAAGATTTGAACTTGCGACCTCCGGGTTATGAGCCCGGCGAGCTACCGAACTGCTCCACCCCGCGTCGGTAATAAAAGTGTAACATACTTTGCAACATCATGCATTAAATTACCTTGTAAATTATCAAGCAGGAGCTAATCCTTTAATGATCTGGAGTGCATACCGGCAAGGTATCTAAATTTTGGTTATTTGCATATGCAATTACAGCGCTTTTCGCTTCATCAAGGGTAGAGACTTTAACAACTTTAAGCCCTGACGGGATATGCCCGATTACTTCATCACAGTTATCTGCAGGAACTAAAAAGAGGCCCGCCCCTGCATCTTTTGCACTAATCATTTTCTGCCGAACTCCACCAATTGGGATTACTTCACCATCTTGACTAATAGCGCCAGTACCAGCAATATGCTTTCCACCAGTCAGATTTTCTGAGTCTAGTTTATCGATAGTACCTAAAGCAAACATCATGCCAGCGCTAGGACCACCAACATCATCAATGTGAATCTTCGCTTCAAAAGGGAAATGAAAATTTATTTTAGCTAAAACTCCAATCAGTGGCAGTTCATCTGGCAAACGTTGTGGCACAACTGATACTGTAACTTCACTCTTAGCTCGAAGAACAGTGATAGGAACTGGCTTACCAGCAGCATACTTTCCTAATTCTTGCCTAAACTGTTTTAATGATGTGACATCAACTGAACCAACTTTTTTCAGTACATCGCCGTCTTTTATTTTGCCGTAAGCAGGTGAAGATTGTGGAACTTGATCAGCAATAATGTCTTGGGTAAAAGGAATTTTAAGGTTATTTAATGCTGCAGCAAATGCTTGATCTTGAGAAGAAGTCATTTCTGCTTGAGATTCTTTTTCCGCGTCATCAGCCGTGTAACTATTTGGAAAAACAGCATCGGAAGGCATTGCTGTCCATTGCGGTGAAATCCATGCAGCTAATAAATCTATAGCATTGACATAACTTCCTGGCCCACCTCGCATCATGATAGTGACCAAATCAAGTTCCCCATTAGTTGGGTAAGTTTGATGGCCAGAAACGGAAATCATAGCTTGGCCCTTAATCTCTGACAGTGTGTTGAGTGTTGGACCAGGATACTCAATAACGTAGGGCAAAGGGGTTACACTCAAAATAAAAGCAGCACCACCTGCAAGAAGCACAGATTTTTTGACTTTCATACTGGTTAAGACTACCTTGATTTTGATGAAACGTTAAGCACTCTTTAAGCTATACACGAGATAATGTAATTAAAAGTTATTGATAGGAAGGCTACTCAGCATGAGCGATGACAGCAAGAAAAATAATGATGGTGAAAACGAAAACAACGATCCACTATCCCAATTGTTCAGTCAGCTTTTTGGTTCAGGTGGTGGTCTTTTCGGGCCTAATAATGGCGATCATCCATCCGAAAATGGACAAGGCTTCCCTACTGGATTCAATCTTCCGGGCCTAGGCGCTATCAACCCTGAAGATATTAAAAAGATGGGTTCTAATCTCCCGATGGATCCGCAGGCTCTCCAACAAATGATTCAACAATTCTCAGGGATGTTTACCATGATTCCTGGAATGGGCTCAATGGGTGGTTCTTCATCAGGTGCTGGGGGTATGAACTGGTCATTAACTAAAGATGCTGCCCTTAAAGCAACTGGAGATAGCGCTGATGTTACCAGTGAAGAAACAAAAGATGTTGATGAAGCACTGAAACTTGCTGACTACTGGCTCAATGATGCTACAACTTTTTCTTCAACAAACCAGCTTGGCAGTGCTTGGACTCGTAAAGAGTGGGTAGAAAACAGTATGGATGTTTGGCAAAAAATGAGCCAACCTATTGCTGAAAATATGTCTCGAGGACTCACAGGTAGCTTAACTGAACAGCTTCCTGAAGAACTCAGAGGAATGCTTGGAAACGCATCTTCAATGCTTGATGGTCTTGGTGGCTCTCTCTTTGGAGCTCAATTTGGTCAAGCTATGGGGCAACTAGCCCAACATGTTTTAAGCGCAACTGACATGGGTATCCCAACAACTACTAAGCAGCTTGCTCTCGTGCCTCAAAACATTAAAGAGTTCTCTGAAGGTCTAGACGTACCACTTCAAGACATCATGCTCTTTGTTGCAGTTCGTGAAGCTGCACACACAAGACTGTTCCACCATGCACCATGGCTTCGCACTAATCTTATTGCTGCCATCGAAAATTATGCTAAAGGAATTACTCTTGATACTAGCAATCTTGAAAACCTAGCAGCAGATCTAGATTTGAACAATTTCAACCCTGCTGATATGACTAAAATCAATGAAGCAATGTCTACAGGGTCTTTCATAGCTGAAAAGACACCTGAGCAAGAGAAAGCTTTAGAAAATATCGAAACTATGCTTGCCTTGATTGAAGGCTGGGTAGAGGTTGTTACTAAAGATGCTACAAAACAACTTTCTACAGCAACTCAAATCCAAGAAAGCATCCGTCGCCGTAGGGCAACTGGTGGACCTGCAGAAAAAGCAATGAGTTCACTTGTTGGACTTGAACTTCGCCCTCGACGTATGCGTGATGCTTCAAAGCTTTGGGAAACTATTGAAAAATCTCGTGGCATTGAGGGACGCGATGCACTGTGGACTCACCCAGACCTTCTTCCTAACGCTGAAGATTTGGATCATCCAGAAAGTTTTGAGCAGCGTGATGAATACCGTAAGTCTGGAACAGCAGATATTGATGATGCCCTCAACAAACTCTTTGCAGGAGAATTTGATGATATCAAAACAACAGATGATAACTCCGAATCAACTTCTCCCCTTTCATCACACCACGATGAGCCTAAAACACTTAAACATGAAGATGACGACGAAGACGAGTAACTCTTAGCAAGTATTTTAAGAACGACTAGCCCAAGAACTTCCCTCAAGGAATCCTTGGGCTTTTTCGCTCTTTGGATACCGCTTCACTAAAGACTTAAACTTAGCAGAATGACGAGTTTCAATTAAATGCGCTAATTCGTGTACAATGACATAATCTACAACCCACGGTGGCATGTCTTTCATACGATGACTCAATCTGATCCGTCTTGAAGCAATACTACAAGAACCCCATCGTGAATTTTGATTTGTAACCCATTCAATGCTTTGAGCGCTAGGAGCTTCAGGTAAATATTTCGCTCTTAATTCCTCAGTTCTTTGCGCTAGCTGTGCATCAGTATTAAATGTTCTTTTTTTCGCACTCTTAACCAGCCTTGTTTTTAATTTTTGGGTCCATTGTTCAATGTCCTTTTCAGTGCTGCGAGCAGGTACTCTAAGTTCCATCACACCACCTCGAATGGCTGCTTCAACTGTTTTTCTCCTACGTGTGGAGCGGATAACACGCACTGGCAATTCCTGTTGCATACATTCATTTTACTCACCGTTTGAAAGGAAAACTATGCACTTACAGATTAATCCTGGCTTCCGTATCGTGCCACACAGCGAAGATCACATGCAAATTGGCATCGCACCAGATGAATACTATCTGGTATCTACTCCTACCCATGCACATGAGAAAGTTCTTGAAGAGCTTCGCAGTGGTATTGATTTCCAAGACTTATGCGAACTTGTTGAACAACTCGGCATGTCTTTAGATGCACTGAAAACACTTCTTGCCGAATGTGAACAAGTTCTACTGCGTACACCTTATATACCGTTACAGCCAGAAGCTGTTTTCCCAGCAGAGAGATTCTGGCAAGCAGCCAACAAAACGGATCGTAGCACTTTATCCAAACTACGTGCAGAAAGTTCAGTTTTTATTCATGGTCTACACTACAGTGGAACGTTAACTGCTCTAACTCTTGGAGAAGCTGGTATCAGAAAAATTTTCCTCTGTGATGAACACCACGTACAAACAGCTGATATTTCCTACGGGCTTTATGGTGCGGAGCATCGTGGACTTCGGCGTTCTTCAGCATTGAAATACATTTTAGAGCAACGTTTTCCTCACATAAGGTGTTTTACTAAAAATGATTTCTACGAGAACATGATGTGTGATTTAGCGCTTGATTTCAGAAAGTACTCTTATCCACAAGATTTTGCCCTGCGAATGATGCATCAAAGTATTCCTCAGCTATATATCCAACATCAAGAAAGAACTGCAAGTATTGGACCACTAGTTATCCCAGGTGAATCTTCCTGTGTTAATTGTTATTCGCTTGCGAAGGAAGATAGTATTCCTGGTTGGCGAGATTTGCAAGAACAGTTAAATGTTAGGAACAAAGAACTTGAAAGGCTCACTAACTTTTTCTCTTATGAGGAAAAATCTACTGCTATTACTGTAGCAGGATTGGCTAGCATTCATGCATTGCTTTTCCTTGATGGTTTTAGCCTACCCAGTAGTATTAACAGTATTTTGACAGTCGACACTGAACGTGGCGAAGTGTTAGCTCAAGACCTTGATGTTCACGATAACTGCTACTGCAGTTCAGCATCATTAATGCAAGAAAGTAACTCTGTAGAAAAGGCTTTAAGTGCCTGTGAAGAAACTGTTGTACATGCTGCTAATTCAGCTTTGGTGTGAGGTAGTACTTCAGCAAGTTCAAACATTTCTCTTTTGCTTAATACTTTGACAGTAGGAATTTTTAGCTCTTTTGCTTTATGCATTCGCCATTGATCCAATCGTTGAAAGACAAAAGCATCTATATCAGCTGGTGGACAAGTATCGCATCGTCCATGAATGATTTCACTGGGACGAATCAACTCTTGGCCGCAATTCTTACATGTCAAAGGTGTCCTGTTTTCTTCTTGAAGAGGAGTTTGCAACTTAGCTTCAATATGTATTTGTGTTTCATCAATATTAAGTAGAAACCTTGACTTCCCTTGATTATTTCCTTTTTTAGTTTGTGTTGACCAAGAAATCTGCAATGTTTCCATTGCTCTAGTGATTGCCACATAAAAAAGTCTACGTTCTTCTTCGATTTGATCAATAGTGACCGCATGAGTAATTGGAACTAACCCCTCACGGATACCTGAAAGAAAAACATGCCTAAACTCTAAACCTTTTGTTGAATGAAAAGAAGCTAAGGTTACCGCATTCACTACTGGAGCATGATGTTTTTTAGCTCGCTGAAGCAAACTTTCCACAAATTGCGATAACGTGCCAGCTGGATGCTCTTGATCCCATGAATGTGAAAGTGAAACGATAGCTGATAAATTTTCCCACTTCAGTGCTTCAGCTGATTCTTGAGGCCGATGTGCTGGATCAAAATCTAGTTTTTCAAAGAGTTCCACCACAACTGAAGAAACAGAACCAGTGTACTTTAGCTGTTTGTTTTTTTGAAGAAGAGCTATTGCCTGTCTTACTTCTGCTCGAGAAAAATACCGCTGCTGTCCATAAAGTTGATATGAGATTCCGTATTCACCTAAAGTTTGTTCAAACATCATTGATTGAAAATTAGTTCTAAAGAGAATGGCAATGTCTTGTGCTTGCGTTCCTGCCTCAATCAATGACTTCACTTCACGAGTAATGCCAGTTGCTTCAGCTTCATCGGAATCATATTGAACAAACTTAACTTCTGGACCAGTATCTTGTTGACTCACTAATTGGAGAGGCTGTTGTCGCTTTGAGCTAAGCAGAACTTTATTAGCAAGGGCAATAATTTCTGGGGTGGAACGATAGTTACGAATAAGTAGTTCCGTAGTTGCTTCTGGGAATTCATGATGGAAGTTCATCAAAAAATCTTGTCTAGCTCCACTAAAAGAATAAATGGTCTGGCTTGGGTCGCCAACAACACACAAGTCTTGTCTCTTACCCAACCAAGATTTTAGAACTGCATGTTGCAAAGGAGAAACATCCTGGTACTCATCGACAACAAAATGCTTGTACTGTGCTCGAATTTGAGCAGCAACCTTATCGTTTTTTTCTATCATGGCTGAACACAATAACAGCACATCTTCAAGGTCTATGACTCCTTGTGCTCTTTTAAGATATTCAAATCTCTCATAAATTTTTGCAATTATTTCTTGATCAAGCTGAGGAATATCAATCTTTCGATCTTGCTCACGATACTGCTCCGCTGTGAGCATGTTGACCTTAGCCCAATCAATTTCAGCACTTATCTCTTTCACGAGGTCTTTAGTTGCTATCAAACCTTGCTCAGTACAAGCCTGTCCCACAAGTGGTACTTTATTTTGAATAACTCGGTATGGGGAACCCCCAAAAACTTCTGCCCAAAAATGTTGAACTTGACGTAGAGCTGCCGAATGAAAAGTGCGAGCTTGAACCCCATATACACCCAACTTCTCAAGCCTTGTAGCCATTTCTGCTGCTGCTTTAGTGGTAAAAGTTACTGCCAGAATATTCTGTGGACGATATTGACCAGAAAAAACTGCATAAGCAATTCTATGCGTCATTGCACGAGTTTTTCCGGTTCCTGCACCAGCTAGAACTCGCAAAGGCTTGCCAATATTTTGTGCAATCTTACGTTGCTCAGGATCAAGGCTAGCTAAAATCTCATCAGGACTCATGTTTATACTTCCTTATTGAGCCAGGCATCGATGAGTTGTGCTGACATAGAAAGCTCCCCAGGCAAAGTAATTTCTCCAGTGGTTTTAAAATGCTGCACTTCTTTGCGTGAAAAAAACTTAGCGTCAAGAATTTCTACCCCATCAACTTGAACTTCACCTATGGCTAATCCTTTAAAGGCAAACATTTGAGAAGCTGGAAATGGCCAGGCTTGATCACCAAGGTAGGTGACATTGTCTAATTCTAGGCCTACTTCTTCTTTCACTTCACGATGCAAGGCAAGTTCTAGTGTTTCACCTGCGTCCACGAAACCAGCTATCAAAGAGTACCTTTCTCTTGGCCAGCGCGCATCATTTGCTAAGAGAATTTCGTCTTTGTCATTAAGAATCATTGCCATAATACTTGGTTCAATTTTTGGAAAAAGCTCTCGTCCATCGTTTAGACAACTTCGAGACCAGCCTGCTGCAGTAACCATGGTAAGTTGGCCACAATGCGGACAATATTTGTGACCATCGTGCCAGTGGGTAATTGCTAAAGATTCAATAGCCAGATGCTGGTCAGCTGAGTCAAGTGCTGTTCTAATTTCTTTAAAGGATTTAAAATCTCCACTACTACGAAGTTCTAATGCTGCAGCTTCTGAAAGAACATGTAAAAGGATAAGTTCATCGGTATTTGTGTCTTTTCCTAAAAAAACTCTCAGCTGCGCACTTGTTACATCTTCTTGATGGAAACGACGCAGTTTAGAATCTTTGACTAAAAATTGATCTTCGTAGAGAGCAATCACACGTGTTTTAGGGTTATGAAGCAGATCATCAAATAGCTTTTCTCTTACCCGCCACTCGCTTAAGCGGTCGATATCACGAGTTGAAAAGGAAAATCTCATATAATTAAGATTAGTACATTCTGCTTAGAAGTCTAGGCAGCAAAAACTTGAGACTTATTAAGGTAACAACGTGAAGAGAAAAGCACTAGAACTTGCCGCTTTAGCGTCTGCCGCAGTACCAGAACTTTACCCTGCTGGTGTGCGTGAGACACAAGACTATGACGAGGATTTTGACAGCGCATTTTTAATCGACAATAGAGGCAATCAATGGATTGTTCGCACCCCACGCCGCAATGAAGCGGGAACACAACTTGACAGTGAATATGGCGCACTACAAATTTTTACTCCGACATTACGTTCCGCACTCCCATTTAAAGTTCCAACCATGATTGGGCGCATTGCCAGTTCTGGCACTGGACAAGCTGCAGTTTATACACATCTTGCAGGTGATGCAGTCAATATTACTGATGCAGAAGTTCCTGAAGAATACGCATTATCTTTAGGTGGTAGCATTTCTGCAATCCATAACCTCAATACTGGGTTAGTTGAAGAATCAGGTCTACCTTATTACTCTGCAGAAGACTGTCGAGTTCGCCGTCGTGTGGAACTTGAACAAGCAACAAGTACTGGAAAAGTGCCTGAACGACTCCTCCAACGTTGGCAGAATGCACTCAATGACGATTCGCTCTGGACTTTTCAGCCAACTGTAGTGCACGGCAAGCTCAACGAAGAAAATATTCTTGCGTTAAATAACAGAGTTCATGCTATTCAAAACTGGGCACACCTGCACGTAGGGGATCCTGCTGAAGATTTAAGCTGGATTGTTGCAACCAATAATGGTCCTCTCTTCAAAACTGTACTTAGCGCTTACACTGCACGTTTGAAAAAACCAGCAGATAAAAAACTTCTCATTCGTTCTGAAATGAATGCTGAATTTGCGCTAGCGCAATGGTTACTCCACGGCTACGCTATTGAAGATCCTGAAACTATCAGAGAAGCGACAACCCTGCTACGTGACCTTGATCAGCATATCGCTACACGTGAACGCCTTAAAGAAGAAGCTCGTATTCGCGCAGAGCAAGAAAAGCGCCGTATCGAAGAAGAAAAGCGCCGCCGCGCTGAAGCTGCTCGCTTAGAGGCAGAACGTAGAAAGCAAGAGGCAGAACGTCGCCGCATTGAAGCTGAACAAGCACGTGTTGAAGCAGAACGTAGAAAAGCTGAAGAAGAAAAGCGCCGCCGCGCTGAAGAACAAGCACGAGTTGCTGAAGAAAAAGAACGTAAACGTCAGGCTTCTCTCATTAAGGTAGAGGCAGCTACAGATTCAGATTCAAACGATGAATTTAAAAATTATGAAGATGACTCGGAAATCAAGGCGCGTGAAGCACAAGCTGCTCGCACAGAAACTATCAAAAATGTTTCTACAGTAGATAACATTCGCAAAGATGCAGCTAAAAAAATCCAAGAAACTGGAAGCATCGTCCCTGCTCCTGTTGAAAGAGCTACATCACTGAAACAGGAAAGCAGTGCAGCTATTACTAGTGAACGCACTGTTATTGACCCACCAACTCGTCCTGTAGAAATTCAAAAAGCTCCAATCAACGAACCAGAACCAACAACTATGTTGCAAGCAACAGTTAAACCATCGCCAGTTGTTAAAGAAATTACTGAAGAAGAACCAGTTGTTAAAACTAAAAAAATCGACGATGACTATGAATTCTTCCAACAATCAGGTACCTCAGAAGTACCTCTTCTCACACCATCAAATTCTGCAACAAAGGTTACCACAAAAACAGATGGCCCAGTCATGCCACCAGCTCCGCCTGAACCTCGTAGAGTAGTTCCTGAAACAGTAGCTACCGCCCCAAATTCACGTGTAAAAGGTGTCTTTGCAACAAGTGATGAAGCTGCAACACAACTTAACCAACAAGTACAACAAGAACCGAAAGCAGACACTGGACTCATTAGAATCATTAATGACACTAGAACTGTTCTCGGTGTTCAAAAGCCACAGAATACTCCTAAAACTTCAAGGATGCCTCAAACAGCCCTAGCTGTTGAGAAAACTGTAACTACTGAAGACAATTCAAAAGGTTTTAAATCACGCCTCACAGGATTGACAAAGAAAGTATCAGAGAAACTGGACCCTAATGCAACAGCGAAAATAACTTTCGAAGAACCAAACAGTGCAACACCTGAAAATAAGGCTCTTCAGCCTACTACACCACGTCCAGCTCAGGAACTCAAAACAACAGCTCCTACTCCACAAAAATCTAGCAAAGAAGTGGAGTCTCCTTTACCAACGGTGAAGAAGGTTGCTCCAGCGCAACAACGTCCTGTTGCGCCACAACGGCCAACTACACCACCACGTGCTGCTGTTCCACAAAATAAAGCTGTATCTCCTGTGCCTCAGAAGCCAGCTCCACGCCCTCCTCAGGCACCGCCTGCACAACACACTACCCAAACACCTCAGGCTGGGGCTCCAACAAAACGTCGTATTGTACGCCGTCCTGCTACTCCTCTAAACACTCAAGGAATGCCTAAGTTAGAATCCCAAAACAAGGTGCCAGCAATACCAAAACCAACTAAACCCCCAGTAAAACCAACTAAACCTCCAGTAGTTGAGGCTAAAAAAGCTACTCCAACTAAGGCTAAACGAGTTGTTAAAGGCAAAGCTAGCCATGTTGAAATTGAAACTGTAGCTTCTCCAAGTGCCACAGCTGAAGAAACTAACAAAAAATCTGATACCACAGGACAAAGCTGGGTTCCTGCTCAAGGTAAGAGTTCTGCTCCTGCTGGTTACCCTGTTAAAGGAAACGAAAACTCTATGCTTTTCCACCTTCCAGGCACAAAATGGTATGAAGAAACAGTTCCTGAGCGTTATTACACAACAGCTGAAGCTGCTTTAAAGGATGGTTTCAAACCTGCCGGTGGCAAACGCCAACAAGGTCTTTCTTAAACTCTAGAATTGATGCTGAAGCAATGAGCAGTGGTTTTACCACTGCTCATCTTCATCTGGGCCATCCCATTCTTCTGGTTTGCGAGACATCCATACATAAATGAAACCTGATATTGGAATGAAAAGCACATAAGCAAGCTCTAAAGCCCAGAAAGTTTCTACAGGGGAATTAAAAGCACCTGCAGCTACCGCAATAAGCAACACAAGGGCTACAGGGATGAGTGAAGGTGGAACGGTAATTCTTTTCAATGAAACTGTTGGAACTTTTGAAACCAGCAATAACGCACACAAAATAATCCACAAACAAATTGTTGGTGGTGTAGACCACCAACCCTGTCCAAAGACCAGTTCAGAAACCATAGGCAGAAGTATCATCAATGCACCACCAGGTGCTGCAACTCCCATGAAAAAATACTTAGTAAAGGGGCGAGAATCTTCTTTTTCTAAGAGAAGGTTAAAACGAGCAAGCCTTAAAGCCATTGCTGCAATGTAGACCAAACATGCGCCCCAAATCATGTTATTTTTGTTACCACTCCAGACGTAGACTGTTAAAGCAGGTGCCACCCCAAAGGAAACAAGGTCAGATAGTGAATCGAGTTGAGCACCTAGTTCACTACCTGCATTGAGTAAACGTGCTACTGCGCCATCCATGAAATCACACAGTGCAGCTGCAGCAAAAAAGAGCAGTGTAAAACGGTAATCAGCTTTGGCAGCATGCTGGTATGCGGTTAAGGCAGCCGCCAAGCCAAGTAGAGTAATTGCATTAGGTAAAAAACGTACTCTATTGGAATTTTTAATCATGATTAAACTTCGCTAGTACTGTTTCTCCACCAATGGTTCTTTGCCCCACAACAACTTCAGGCAGTGCTCCTTCAGGTAAATAAACATCTACCCTTGAACCAAATCTAATAAGCCCATATGTATCTCCAGCATTGATTTCTTCTCCTTCAGTAACTTGGCACACAATACGACGTGCAACAAGTCCAGCAATTTGAGTCACGATGATATCGTGACCTTCGTGAGATTGGAAAATGACAGTATTACGCTCATTTTCTTCACTGGCTTTATCTAAATCTGCAGAAAGAAAACGTCCAGGATGATATTCTACTTTCAAAATTTTTCCAGTAAGCGGAGCTCGCTGTACATGAACATCGAGAACTGTTAAAAAAGTACTAATACGTGTCAATGGCTTATTGGAGTAATTTAATTCAGTAGGCGGAATAGCCTTTTCAATTAAAGCTACTTCCCCATCGGCACAGGCGAAAATCGAATCATGACGTTCTGGCGTTACTCGTTGTGGTTCACGAAAGAATAAAGCAATTGCTCCTGTTGCAAGAAGTCCAACAGGTCCAAGCTTCTTAGAGAATGACCGTGCTGCTAAACCAGCCATAGCAGAAGCTGCAATGAAGGGGTAGCCGCCTTTATTGATAGGAGGTAGAGAATCTTTCACAAGTTTAAAAATATGGCCTGGACCTGATTGTTTTTCTTCCATATGTTCAATATTACAGGTTTATCTTTACAAAAGAGTAACTAATTTTAAGCATCTATAACTTCTGCACATGCTTTATAATGAGACTATGGCTAATCTATTACTGATTGAAGACGACGCTACCCTACGCAAAGCATTAACATTGGCACTAAAACACAAAGGACACGAAGTTGTTCCAGCCTCAAATGGTGCTGAGGGTCTTGTTAAGTTATCTAGTAAGAAATTCGATTTAGTCATTCTAGATGTTATGCTCCCTGATATTAATGGCATTGAGGTGTGCAAAGCCATTCGCCAACCTGGGAATAACGCAATTCCCGTCATTATGATGACTGCAAAAGGTGAAGACGAAGATGTCTTAAGTGGGCTTGAAGCTGGTGCAGACGATTACATTGTCAAACCAGTAGAACCAGCCATTTTGAATGCCAGAATCGCTGCAGTACTTCGCAGAACTGGTGATCGCAAAGAAACCATTGACCAGCTAGGTGATCTTGAAATTAACCGTAAATCACTAACAGTTAAAAAGAGTGGTCAACTCATTGAACTTAGTCCTACTGAAATTCGCCTTTTTATGGAAATTTCTGAAAAACCCGGACAAGTCTTTACCCGCCAAGATCTTTTAACAATTGTATGGGGTAAAGATTATTTAGGAGATTCTCGTCTCATTGATGCCTGTGTACATAGGCTCCGCCAAAAATTAGAGGATAATCCTCAAGTTCCTGTTTACATACAAACAGTCAGTGGCTTTGGATACCGCTTCGGCCCAGTAAATTAGAATCATGGCTCTACGGCTAAAAGAAAAAATTAACTCTCTGACTAACACGTCAAAGATAGCCTCTAATGTTACTATCATCATTATTTTTATAGCTGTTTTAGTAACAGTAGGTGCCGCATCTAGCTATTATGCTATTCAGAAGAAGCATTACCTTAATAGCAATGCCAATAGCATGATGGAAGTATTATTTGTTCATTCACAAGCTGCTCTTGTTACACCCCTGAATGATCCAAGTGAAGCTAATTTAATACACAGTATTGAAGAAATTAACTCTGAACTTTCTCAACTTGGAGCTGTGGCCGTGCTATTAGATACAAAAACTCAACAGCAATACTCTCAACCATTTTCTGAAATTGGGGGGGTTACGGGTGCAGAAATACCTCATAGCCCAAACATTCCTCATGACTTCGTGCAACAAGTAATCAATGGTTCTGATAAATATTTTGAAATACGCAAAAACGGCTCAGAAGATACTGTAATTGCTGGCAGCAAAGTTCTTAAGGTTTCAGCTCATGGTACTGAAGATTCAGCTTTAGTATTATTAGGCTACATGCCCCTAGATCACGCAGATTCAGATATCAGAAATCTACTGAAGCTGCTACTTATCACTGCCTTAATTTCTATTGTCATTGCTTCACTGATTGGCTATCTCTTTGCCCAAAAACTCTTACGGCCTCTCAAAGAACTTGACCTTAGCCCGCATAATTCTGATTCAAAAACTCCAAGCTACAAAGATTTAAGTGTTGCTGATCTTGTCACCAAATTTAATAACAATTCAAGACACCTACAAAAAACGCTCGCTGATTTGAAAACTCGTGATAGTGATTCCCGGCGTTTTGTGGCTGATGTTGCTCATGAACTTCGCACCCCTATTGCCTCAATGCTAGCTTTGACCGATATCCTTGCAGAGGAAGTTGATAAGATGCCAGAAGGCGCTGCAGAGGCCGCCACTATCATCAATGAAGAAATACGAAGACTTCATTCATTAACCGAAGATCTTCTTGAAATTAGCCGCCATGACGCTAAGACGGCTTCTTTGGATCTTGAAAAATGCCAATTACGTGATGTTATTACCAACATGTTGGAATTACGGCACTGGGAAAATGACATTGAGGTTTCTGGCCATGCCTTGGCAATCGTTGATAGACGACGCTTAGACATTGTAGTAGCAAATTTAGTAATCAATGCGTTAAAGCATGGAGAAAAACCAATCTCAATTGTTATCAGTGAAGATGAGCATGAAGCCTGTATTTCAGTGACAAACCATGGAAAAACTATCCCTGCAGACGAACTTGAAAACCTCTTTAAACGCTTCTATAAAAATGACCCTTCACGAAACACTGACGGAAGTGGACTAGGTTTATCCATTGCTCTTTCAAATATGAAATTAATGCGCGGAACCATAACTGCCACATCTGAGCACCAACTTACAACATTTACTGCCATTATTCCAAAAGGTAGTTTGACAATGGAAGCAGCCATGAAACTTAAGAGGGACAATGAAACGTAAGCTAACTTTTGTGCTGCTAGGAATGGGAACCCTATTACTTTCATCGTGCTCTCCAGTTGAAAGTAAAGTACAAAATGCAGGACCACAAATCGTGGTGGACCCAACTGTCAACGTTTGCCGAGTTTTTCTGCTCAAAGATGGCAGGGTTGAGCCCGTGATACGTGAACATGAACGCTGCCTTTCTGCCGAAGATTCGATACAACAATTGCTACTAGGTCCACAAGAAAATGAACAAGGCTATACCTCCGATTTACAAGCTTTGGTCAACGAGTTTCCACAAGTGCATTACGCTTTCAAAGATAATGAAAAAACTGTGATGCAACTTCCTATTCCATTAAGACATATTTCTGACAACGGTATACAACAAATCTCTTGTACTCTCAGTGGAACTCACGATGGTAGCAACCTTGTTC
The DNA here is from genome assembly GCA_047605865.1 of Micrococcaceae bacterium. Taxonomy (GTDB): domain Bacteria; phylum Actinomycetota; class Actinomycetes; order Actinomycetales; family Micrococcaceae; genus JASGDC01. The sequence goes on from JASGFC010000009.1 coordinate 46,522, forward strand.
TAGAAGGTAAAGATGGTGCCATCAAAAACTTAGAGACATGTAAGAATCAGGCCTCCTAGACTAGCTAGAAGACCTGATTTTAAGGGGTTAATACTGATAAGGACCATGTCCTTGCTGCGGTGGCAACTGATTATATTGCTGTTGCACTGGCAGCGCAGTATTCTGACTTCGATTTTTAATAAATTCAAGACCGGGGTACTTGAAGTCTTTACCTTTCTTGGCAGCGACAGCACCCATAACACCACAAGCCATGGAGAAACCACCTAAACCAATGCTTCCATAGATTGCAAGGTCTGGTTCAAATAAACCTAGGACACCCAATGCAAAACTTACAGGAACTAGCGTTAATTGAAAATTAAACAAAGAACGCATCTGTTCTTTAAGATATGCGCCTTTCTTGCCAAAGCTATAATAGCCAATACCAGAAGTTAAGAGACCGAAAGGTAGGAAGTTTGAAATAATATGACCAGCGGCAGCAGCATTTTCTTGCTGTGGCACAGAGTACTGTCCATATTGTGCAGAAATATTCCCCTGATTAAATCCTTGATTATACTGTTCAGTACTGTACTGTTGAACAGGAGCAACAGAGTACTCAGGTTTAATATTGTCTGTTAAATCAAGTTGCTGTAATGCACCCTGCTGAGGTGGTGCAGAAAAGTCTGTACTAATGTACTTAGCATTCTCCAGTTTACGCTCAGGAGCAAGCACAGCGTCTTGATAATCTTTTTCACTAGGCACGTTGCTACTAGTGTTCTTCTTCTCGTTCATAATTACAGTTTACTACTGTGAGCTTAATAACAGTTTCAGAATTCCTGAACATTTACTGAGATTGGTAAAACTAGCGCTGAACAGCACCAAAGTAATCTTGTGCCACCTTTACTGCTTCATCACGTGCTTCAGAGGCCTCTTCAGCTGTAAGTGTTCGATCAGGTGCACGGAATTTCATAGTGAATGCTAACGATTTCTTAGCATCGTCAACATTATCACCAGTGTATTCATCAAAAAGTCGAATTTCTTCCAACATATCTCCAGCACCAGATCGTAAAGCTTCAAGAACCTCTTGCGCTGAGGTATCTGCATCAACAAGCAAAGCAACGTCTTGTGTTGCAGCAGGGTATGTTGACAAAGGCTTAGCAAAGATTACATCTGGAGCATGATCAATAAATGCGTCGAGATTTAACTCAAAAACTGCAGTATGTTCAGGCAGGTTATTGTCTTTAATAATCTGGGGATGCAACTCTCCTGCATATCCAATGATATGTGAATGTCCATCTTCACTCATGAGTTCATCATTAAGAGTCAAAACTGCTGTACGCCCCGGGTGGAATGCCTGATGTTCCCCTTGAGAAACATCAATATCTACTGCCAGAGCGTTAGCTAAAGTCTGTACAATTGACAATGCATCAGAATAATCGAAAAGACGAGGTTCATAATGAGGCATTGCTGGCATTTCTTCTCCAGCTAGTAAACCAGAAATATAATGAGGTTGATCTGGAAGAGCTGCGTTTAAAGCAGAAATCTCTTCGTCGCTTGGTTTAGCAGCTGCGCTAGGTAGTTGCTCTACTTTAGCTGAATTCACTGGTAAAAACACCATAGACTTTTGGAAAAGTGCAAGATCTTTCTGCCCACGTGAGATATTACGATGTGCTACTTCTAGGAGACCAGGCAACAAAGAAGGAGTCATATATGGGAGTTCAGAATTAAGTGGGTTCTTTAACTTAATAGCAGATACTTTAGTTGAGCTATCAGCTGCTCCAAATAAATCTTTGTGTTCTTGGGAAACGAACGGGTAAGACTTCACTTCAATCAGACCACTTGAAGCAAGAGTATCTGCAGCACGACGCCTTAATTGCTGTGTGCGAGTCATGCCTTTGCCAGCAGGTGCTTGTGGCACACGAGAAGGAATATGCTCATAACCATTAAGTCGAACAACTTCTTCTGATAACGCTGAATCATCAACAAGGTCAGGGCGCCAGCTTGGTGGAGTAACTTCATATCCGTCACTTCCTTTTTTCACAGTTGCGCCAAGTTTTTCAAGTGGCGCAATGACTTCCTCATCTGAATAGTTGATACCAATTCGTTTGTTCACATAATCGGTAGGTAATTTAATAGCTTTAAAAGTTTCAGGCTCTCCAACGGTGGTTGTACCGGCTACTTTACCTCCAGCTAATTCAAGAACAAGATCGGTAGCACGAGCTATTGCTTTAGCTGTTACTTGAGTATCTACACCACGTTCAAAACGTTTTGATGCCTCGGAAGGTAACTTATGTCTGCGAGCAGCACGTGCAATACTGACAGGATCAAAAGATGCTGCTTCAAGCACAATATTTTTGGTATCTTGAGTTACCTCAGTATGAGCACCACCCATAACACCAGCAATACCAATAACTTCAGCCTCATCAGCTATGACAAGGTCTTCAGGATCAAGTTTGCGTTCTTGATCATCAAGGGTAATGATTTTCTCACCTTTTTGAGCACGTCTAACGGTAATACCACCATGAAGTTTATCTGCATCGTAAGCATGCATAGGTTGCCCTAGCTCTAACATGACATAATTTGTAATATCTACAAGCACTGAGATAGGACGAACTCCAGCAAGGTTCAATCTATTGGACATCCATTCTGGGGTAGTTGCTTGAGCATTAACACCTTCAATGGTGCGAGCAATAAACTGAGTACACCCATCTTTGCCACGAATTGGCGCTTCATCATGAAGGTTAAGACTTAAACCAGACTGTTCTTTTGCATCAACAGTAGCTTGTACAGTATCAGCAGGATCATTGAATGTAGTGTTTGTAGCATGTGAATACTCACGAGCAATTCCACGAATAGAAAAACAATAACTTCGATCAGGTGTAACATTTACTTCTGCAGCTTCATCATCCATCCCTAAAAGAGGCAAAGCATCTTGGCCAACTTCAGCGTGGATACCACGTTCATTTAAACGAATAATTCCATCTTCAAGCTCTGGTAAACCCAATTCAGTAGAGGCAGCCATCATGCCATCAGAAACATGCCCATAAGTTTTTCGTGGAGAAATTTTAAAGCCTCCAGGCAGTTCAGCACCAGGGAGTGTAACTACAACAAGATCGCCTTCTTTGAAATTTTGTGCACCACAAACAATGCCATTGACGCTGTCAGGACCAACTTGCACCTGACACCAGCGGATATTTTTACCATTCTTTTGTGGTTCAACCTCAAAAGATAGTACTTTTCCTACCACGATAGGGCCACTAATGCCATCAGATGGGCGGTGCACTGCTTCTTCCTCTAAACCAACTTTCACTAGGTCAGCCATAACATCTTCAGCAGTTGCCTGTGCAGGAAGCTCAGTATATTCACGAAGCCATGATAGTGGAATACGCATTATTAAATGTCCCTTCCGAAGTGAGAACTAAAACGGACATCGCCTTCAACCATGTCTCGCATATCAGGAATACCATTACGAAATTGCAGTGTACGTTCAACTCCCATTCCAAAAGCAAAGCCAGAATATTCATCTGGATCAATACCAACAGCACGCAAGACATTAGGATTGACCATGCCACAGCCTCCCCATTCTATCCATTGTGGACCGCCTTTAGCTTCTGCATGCCATATATCAAGTTCAGCCGAAGGCTCTGTGAAGGGGAAATAATTTGGGCGCAAGCGAATTTTGGCTTCAGCACCAAACATTTGACGGGCAAAAAGTTCAAGTGTTCCTACTAAATCTGCCATGGTCAAATCTTTATCTACTGCAAGACCTTCAAACTGATGAAAGACAGGAGTGTGAGTGGCGTCCAACTCGTCTGTACGATATACCCTTCCAGGACACAAAACGTAAATAGGTAACTGACGCTCTAACATTGTGCGAACTTGAACAGGAGAAGTATGGGTGCGAAGCACAGTATTTGGGTCTTCCGTAAAGAAAGTATCTTGCATCTCTCGAGCTGGATGATCTGCATCAAAATTCAAGGCATCAAAATTGAACCATTCAGATTCAATTTCAGGACCTTCAACGATTTCCCATCCCATGCCAAGGAAAATATCTTCAACCCTGTCTTGTAAAATACTTAAAGGATGACGGGCACCTAACCTTTTTCGGGCTGGTGCTGCTGTAACATCTACAGCTTCAGCTTGAAGTTGTTGTGCTTCATGTTCTTGCTCTAAAACAGTAGTACGAGCAGCTAATGCTTGATTAACTTTACCTCTGGCTTGACCCATCAGTTTTCCAGCTGCTGCTCTTTCTGAGCCAGGTAATCTCCCAATTCCACGGTTGGCCAAAGTTAATGGTGCTTTGTCACCTGTAAAGGCTGTTTTTGCTTCTGATAATTCCTCTAAATTTTGTGCATTATCAAAGGCAGCAAGAGCCTCGGTTACAATCTTATTGATATTTTCTTCAGTGATCTCTATATCGGCACTGTGTTCAGACATAAATATACCTAGTTCATCGTTGGAAAAGCTTTATAACTATCTTACAACTTTTAAAAGCGCAAGCTAAATTTCACATGGTTTCCAGCAGCTTTTAAGATAAAAAATATAAGCTATCACTCATGAAGCCTGAGCAAAATAAAGGAACAGTTCTTTTAGTAGATCCCATGAGTAGTGGTGAGAACTATCTTAAATTTTTTGCTCAAAAAGGCTGGAATTGCACCATTCTCGATACTGGAAAAGTCTCCCATCTTTTAAAACCACACCTTAAGAAACAATCTTTAAATTTTGTGCAAGATTTTAACAATAATCTTTCTCAACTCATTACTTATCTTCACGAACACAAGATTGATTACGTGATTTCAGCCAGTGAACCTTCTGTGCCCTTTGTGGAAAAGTTGCGAGCAAAAGCTCAACTGCATTATAGAAATGTTGATAGCTTAGCAAGGGCTAGATTTCATAAAGGTCACATGCTCGATGCTTTAAAAAAGGCTAACATTCCTATGGTTGATTTTATCTGGGGTTCAAATCCTGCAGAATTCAAGGAATTTGTGGAGAACTTTGACTTCTCCACAAAATCTTTAATCTTAAAACCTGCTTTAGGTGCAGCTTCTATTGGTATACATCACGTGAAGTCAAAAGAAGAGGCTCAAGCTACTCTTGAGGATATTTTCTGTGATGAAGTGAACTATATTGGTAAGAAAATTAAAGCTGTAGTGGCTCAAGAATTTTTTCAGGGAAAAGAGTACGTTCTTGACACATACTCTTACGATGGGCACCATGTTCTATCTCACTCAAACTCGTACCAAAAACATCCATCTTCTCAAGGTACTTTCATTTATGATCATTCATCGTGGTTAGCAGCTGATGAAAATATCGTGCAACAACTCTTTAACTTTAGTGTCCCCATTTTAGAAAGTCTAGGTATACAAAACGGTTGCTCTCACATTGAATACCTTGTTAATGAAGCAGGTACAGTGCAGTTTGTGGAGTTAAATTTTCGACCTCATGGCGGGAATAATATACCATTCATTCACCACTTAACAGGTGGGCATTGTCAAATGTGGCAAGAAGTTGAGTGGATTACTGAACAAAAGAAACCAAAGAAGACTTATCATTTGGCTTATCATGGCAAATATATTGATATGAGCCTAGCTGAACCAATAGTTTTCAAACACTACAACACCGAAGATGTTTTCCCTTCTAGCGACCCTCGATTATGGGCACGATATGCTCGCATTCAGACAGGTGTTAAGTATCCTGAGACGCTAGATCTTCACGATACGATGGAACTCGATTCGTTCTGCATCTGTGCTGCACAACAATCTGATGTTGATGATGCAGAAAAAACTATTCGCAAAAATTTTAAAAGACTTGTGGCAAAGAACCGTTAAAGTTACCATTGAGGAATGCCTTCAAGAACCTCCTCCTCAGCTAATACTGCCCTTCTAGCTCTTGCTCTAGGTGGTCTTGGCATTGGCTCAACTGAATTTGCCATCATGGGTTTATTGCCTCAAGTGGCGAACGGACTACGTATCACTATCCCTCAAGCTGGCCATCTGATTTCTGCTTATGCTCTTGGTGTGGTCATAGGAGCTCCTATTTTTGCAGTGCTGACAGCACACATGAAACGCAAACCAACTTTAATGATGCTCATGTCTATTTTCACCTGTGGTAATGCTCTTTCTGCTTTTGCACCGGGCTATCATTCCATGATGCTAGCTCGTTTTCTTGCTGGCCTACCTCACGGCGCTTACTTTGGAATTGCAGCTGTTACTGGTGCAGTTTTAGCAGGCAAGGGTAAACGTGGGCATGCAATCTCAATGATTATGATGGGATTAACTATCGCCAACGTTATCAGTGTTCCTTTACTGACTTTGATGGGTCAGCATATAGGATGGCGCTGGGCTTTTGGTGTTATTGCTGGCATTGGACTGCTCACTGTTTTGGCCATTGCACTGATTGTGCCAGAAACAGGAACAAGTGGTGCCAGTATTAAAGGTGAACTTTCTGCGCTTAAACAACCTCAGATTTGGCTTACTCTCTTAACTGGAATGATAGGCTTCGGTGGTTTCTTCGCTGTCTATAGCTACATCACACCTATGATGACTGACGTCACAGGTTTTTCTTTAACAACAGTTACTCTCATTTTAAGTATTTACGGCCTAGGTATGACCACAGGAAACTTCTTAGGCGGAAAAACTACTGACTGGAACATCAACAAAAGCATTTACCTTTTTGGTGCTTCAATGGCAATAACCTTGTTACTTTTCACTCTTGCAATTCATCATAAAGCAACCGCAGTAATACTGGTTTACTTCATGGGTGTCTCAGTTTCAGCTTACACAGTGCCACTACAAGCACGCCTCATGGTGGTAGCTGAGGGTGCACAGAACCTTGCTGCTAGCATGAACCACTCTGCGCTCAACCTAGCCAATGCTTTAGGCGCATGGCTAGGTGGGCTTGTTATTGCTGCTGGATTAGGTTATGTAGCTCCAGTTTGGGTAGGTTTTATTCTTGCTATTGCTGGCCTTATTTGTGCTTTCATCACCTTCTCTTTACAGAAGAAAACTGCAAAAAGCCACAAATAGCAAAATACAGCAACTTTTGAAAAAGAAGTCTTATGCTGGTGTTGTCATTGAAAATAAAACGAAGGGAAATGACTATGGCAACATCTGTAGCTCGCGTAACAGAAATTAGCGCTCACTCAACTGAAAGCTTTGATGACGCAATCAATGCTGGTGTAGATCGCGCAACTACAAGTCTACGTAATGTAACTGGCGCTTGGGTTAAATCACAAAAAGTAACTGTGGAAAATGACAAGATTACTGGCTACCAGGTTCTGCTTCAAATTACATTCGTTCTTGATAGTGATGCTGCAATTACAGATTCAGACGAAAAAACAGATTCAGACGAAAAAAATAGCAATAACTAATTTAATTTCATATAAAAAATGGGCTTCCAGCAATCTGGAGCCCATTTTTAACGCTGTGAAATGCTCGTTACTGAGCCAAAACAACATTTTCACGACGAATATCTGGTTCAAGGTAAATGACGCGAGCAATAGGCACTGCTGCTCTAATACGTTTTTCAGTTTCATCAATCTCACGAGAAATACTAGCTCCAGTATCCTCATGCTGCACAGCAATTTTTGCTGCAACAAGCAGTTCATCTGGACCAAGATACATGGTACGAATATGAATGATATTTGTTTCACCATCAGATTCAATGGCATCTTCAATCTTCTGCTGATCAACATCTGTTGCGCCCTCACCAAGCAACAAAGACTTCGTTTCAATGGCCAAGGTAACGGCGACAACCACAAGAAGCAAACCAATTCCAGTTGTACCAACAGCATCCCAAATTCCATTATGAGTCAATAACGTCATACCAACACCAAAGAAAGCGAAAGTTAGACCAATAAGCGCTGCAAAGTCCTCAAGTAAAATAACTGGAAGTTCAGGTGCTTTCGCATTTTGAATGTACTGAAGCCACGTACCTTTACCTTTTAACGGTGTTGATTCTTTGATTGCTGTCCTAAACGAAGTACCTTCTAAGATAATTCCAGCAATAACTACAACAAGTGGAACCCACCACCATTCACCTTCAATAGGCTCAGGATGGTGAAATTTCTCCCATGCTTCATGCAAAGCAAAGAGACCACCTAAAGTGAACAGCACAATTGAGACAATGAAAGCGTATACATAACGTTCACGTCCATAACCGAAAGGATGCTTTTTATCTGCTTCCTTTTGTGAACGTTTATCACCAATGAGCAGCAAGAATTGGTTGCCTGAATCGGCAACAGAGTGAATTGCTTCAGCCAGCATTGATGAAGATTGTGTAAGAAACCAAGCTATAAACTTGCACGCAGCAATACCAAGATTAGCTGCTAACGCAGCAAAGATTGCTTTTTTTCCGCCTTCAGCAGACACATTACTCCCTTTAAATATTTAAAATGTTTGTTTAATTCTACCAAGAGCAAGGTGTACTTTACCAAAAAATCTCCCAGACGACTTACTTTTCTTGAAAGTATGAAGCTTCTTCAGCTTCAACGATGTGATTTTCAGGCAAAAGCAAGACCAAAATAGTAACTAGCAGCAAGCAAACGACAACAATAGTTATATAAAAATGCAACTGCTTGCTTATTCCTTGAAACTGTAGATGCGATATTTTCTGTACTTGAAAGTGATACGTAGCTTTTGATGAAGCCAATGCACTCATCAAGGCATCATGCTCTTTTAACTTTGCTTTCTGAGAGGGGTCAAAACTAAGCCCTTCTTGATGCCAAGGAATCTTTCCACTTAAAGTAATATACGGTATTTGCTGCTTGAAATGTACCGTATGCCGTAATCCTTGACGTTGCAATATTCCGTGAAGCTCTTGAGCGACAGCTTCATTACTTTTACGCTTTCTTGGCTGTTGGTAAATCAGAATCTTATCTGGTTCAGAATAATTCCGAAGCAAGTGATGTAAACAAAGGTTAAAGAAAGATTCACTGTGTTTTGAAACACCAGCTATGTTCGTAGTTGTTTTCATTGTGGGCGCAAAAATTGAAAAACTTAAAGCACCCACCATTGCACCGAATACAACACTTCCAATACAGTAGCTTGTTTTCGTACCATACAGTAAAGAGGCAGTAACCTTAAACTTTTGTGTAAAAAACATTTTGAAAGCCCGGTACAACAGATAAAATGCTAGAAAACAAAGAATAGCACTACATTGATAAGCTAAGAATGACTTCATCTTCGCAATTTCAGAAGTAGAGTGGCGAGAACCAAACTTTTCAACAAGTTTATCGGTATGGAGTTCTTTATCACCAACAACAGCAATTAAACTATCTGCTTCTGGTAAGCTTTTACTGTCTATAATTCCAACAACTTCAGCTGTAGCAACAGTGGAATCCAGACGAAATCTTTCCTTAGTGTATCGTGCAGGCAAGGTATTAAAAAATACTTGTAACTCACTGCTAACCCACAAGTGTCCAGCTTGAATATTCTGCTTTATTCCAGGAACTTCAAGAGGATGGTTATCATCTAAATTCTTCACATGATAAATCCGAAGCAACTTCCCATGTAATACTGTTTCTTCATAATACACAGAAGCTAAAGATTTTGCAGAATTCTGCGTATAATCAAGTTCCCACAAGGAATGTCTTTGCTCCACAAGCTGCTGATTGTGATAAATATTGCCGGCTATTAAAAATATGACAGCAGACAGTACACAACACAAAGTTTTAAGGAATAAAGCTTTTTTAAAGTGCTGATTATGAAAGATAAAATCACTAGGTATGTAACTCATAACTTTCTCAGGCTACTGAGCAGCTACTAGATAGGCTAGCGCCTATTCTTAAGCGTTACTATTTTGAAACTATTTTTGTGGATGCAACACAAGTTACAAGCGTTGTTCGCGGCATGATGCATAGAGACAAACGGTTGCAGCCGTTGCAACGTTCAAACTCTCTGCATCTCCAAACATTGGAATAGCTAAACTACAATCAGCTTTTGATAATGCTTCTTGAGAAACACCGTGTGCTTCATTACCAAAAATCCATAATGTGGGCTGATCTAGCTGCTTATCATGGAAAATGTCATGTTGAGCATAGCCATCTGCAACAATTGATCTGAGCCCAAGCGCAAGAACATCATCCAAATTATAATTTTGCACAAGAGGAAGATGAAATAAACTTCCAGCAGTTGATCTAATAACTTTGGAATTATAAATGTCAACGCATTCATTACTCAAAAAAACAGCGTCAGCGCCAACAGCATCAGCAACTCTGATGATAGTTCCAACATTGCCAGGATCTTTGACTTCCTCAAGGTATATTGCCAAATTTATTGTTGAGGGTGCATCAGATTCTTCCATAGCATATACAAGAAGCCACCCTTGATGTGCAGCATCTGGACTCATTTTGTCTAAGACTGCCTCTGTTGCCTGAAAGAGAGGTTTAGCAGTCTTTTGAGCAAGTTGATAAATTTCTTGATAGCTATCTCGTCCCCGCTCCGTATAGTAAATTTCTTGAACTAACGCGGGTTGTTTTAGTGCTTCACGAACACTTTGGGGCCCCTCAACAAGAAACCGTTGTTCACGATAGCGCACAGAACGCCTAGATAACTTAGCTACTGCTTTCACTCGTTCAGAACGAGGGTTAGCAATAACATTGTATTCTAGGCGTTCAGGTGTCATAGAAGTACGTTACTACTTACTTTGTGCGTCTTTTCCTCCAGCTGGCTTGAAACCAGCAGCTTCAGCTTCTTCAGGAGTATTAAAGTAAAACTCAGCAATGGTAGCATCGTACCACTGAGAACCTGGCACATGGTAAAGCATAGAATCTTCATTACCTTTAATCTTGCCTTCACCCTGAGCTGAACCATCTTTAGCGGCAGCTTGAGCACCCTTATACTTAGCAGCTTTAGCGTCAAGGTCTTTATCTTCAGACTTAGAACTAGAAGAATCACTTGCAGAAGATTTAGAATCAGAATCTTTGTCAGTATCAGAATCTGAATCACTATCAG
>JASGFC010000010.1:0-57303 GCA_047605865.1 Micrococcaceae bacterium
TGATCTTCAAAGTTTGTATTTTGTTCATCATTATTATGTACCATTTTTGTATCCTCAATGAAGTGGGTTTACTTTTGTTTTTAAGACTAAAGGGTTTAAAGCACCATAGTCAGTAATGCCACTTACAAAAGGTGTAATTGTTAGTATGCTTTTCGCTATTTCACAGCATAAACACAGCAGGAATTTCTGCTATTATTGTTAATGATTTGGTCCGTTGGCGCAGTTGGTTAGCGCGTTCGCTTGACATGCGAGAGGTCGCTGGTTCGAATCCAGTACGGACCACACTTTACCCTCTAGATTACAGTCTAGGGGGAATTATTTTACTCGAACCATTTAGCCAAAGTGTCTAAAAAATCATCACAAAATACTTTCGCCAATGAACACATCTCACCAGCCACTATAATTTCAGTAGCGTGTATATCTAAGCTATGCGCTAAAAGATTGAGCAAACAAACTATTTAAACTCTTATTGCCCACTTTGTGGATCAAAGTTCATGTCCATCCATATTGGTTCAAGGGTGTTACCATCAGGATCTTGAACTTCTAAACCAAACATGAAATCAAGGCCTTCATTGGGTTCGGCTACGTGGTAACTACCACCGTTTGCTTTGGCAGTGTCAGCAAATTTTTGAACGTCTTCTTTTGAATCAAGGGTAAGTGCAACCAGAGCAGCATTTGTGCTCTTTGTATCGGCAATAGTTTTACCTTTAAGAAATTTTTGATAAAAATCATGGGTTAACAGCATAAAAATAATGTCTTCTGACCATTGCATTGAACTAGCATTTTCATCTGAAAAGTTAGAATCTTTAGTAAAGCCAAGAGCCTCATAGAATGCTGTTGATTTTTCTAAATCGCTAACTGGAAAATTTATAAATACTTGTTTACTCATGATTCCTCCATGGGTTAGCCTCAGTTTTATAATATCAGAACGAAAATCAATCTTTGAAGAAATATCTAGCAAGCATCTTAACCACGAGTAAAATAGAAGTATGGGATGCGAGCATCAACGTAGATTGCTAGCCTAAGTTAAGGATACGTGAGTGACATGAAAAAAATTATTAACAAGCCCCAAGATGTAGTTCCTGAAATGGTTAAAGGTCTAGCACTTGCTCATCCAGATACCATAGAGCAAGTTCCAGACACTTTTGTTTTAAAACAAAAAGATATCAAAAAACAGGTTGCCCTTATCAGTGGTGGAGGTAGTGGGCATGAACCTGCACATGCTGGATTTGTTGGTGATGGCATGCTGCAAGCAGCCGTTTGTGGTCAGGTATTTACTTCGCCAACTCCAGATGAAGTCCATGCTGCTATCAAAGCAACAGATCAAGGCGAAGGTGTCTTGATGATTGTGAAAAACTACTCTGGTGATGTCATGAATTTTGATATGGCTAAAGATTTAGCTGATATGGACGATATTAAAGTTGCTAGTGTACTTGTGGATGATGATATCGCTGTAGAAGATAGTACCTATACTCAAGGTAAACGTGGTGTAGCAGGTACTATTTTTGTTCATAAGATTTTAGGAGCTGCTGCTCGTGAAGGTGCAAGTCTTGAAGAACTTGAAGAGCTAGGTAAAAAAGTAGTACAGAACCTTAAGACTATTGGTGTTGCTTTGACAGGTGCTACTGTGCCTGAAGTTGGTAAGCCTGGTTTCGTGCTCAAGGATGATGAAATTGAATTTGGCGTGGGTATCCATGGTGAACCGGGTTACCAGAAAGAAAAAATCAAAGCTTCTGCAGCTATGGCCGAAGAGTTAACTTCTAAGTTACAGAAAGCTTTCAACTGGAAGAAAGGTGAGAAATTCGCTGTATTAGTCAATGGTCTTGGTGGTACACCACTTATGGAACAATACATTTTCTTTGGTGATGTCATGGACATTCTCGACGAAAAGGGCGTAAAAGTTGAATACTCAAAGATTGGTAACTTCATGACTTCACTTGAGATGGCAGGCTTATCATTGACAATGTTGAAATTAGAAGATGATTGGGTTAAAGCGTTGAATGAACCAGTTGAAGCACCAGCTTGGTAATTTTGCCTGTATACACCACTTTATAGAAAGGTAATTGCTATGTCTGAACTTAACACGTGGACTCATTCTATTGATCTGTGGAAAGAAAAAATAGATAAAAACAAAGACTACTTAAGTGAACTAGATACCCCTATTGGCGATGGTGATCATGGCAATAATATGGCACGAGGCATGGAAGCAGTTCAAGAAAATTTATCTAAAAATAAGCCTGAAACGCTTCAAGACCTCTTCAAGCAAACTGCTATGGCCATGATCAGCAAAGTAGGTGGTGCCTCTGGTCCACTATATGGAACAGCGTTCATGGAGATGGCTAAAACAGCTGCAACTACTAATCAAGCAGTGCCTATTCTTGAAGCAGGCATGGCTGGCATTGAAAAACGTGGTAAAAGTACAATTGGCGAAAAGACTATGCTAGATGTATGGGGTCCGGCTATCGAAGCAGCTAAAGAAGATAAACTCACCCACGAAGTTCTTGAAGATGCGCAAGAAGCTACCAAGGATATGCTTGCCACGAAAGGTCGTGCTTCTTATCTAGGTGAACGGTCTATCGGGCATATTGATCCTGGCGCTACATCGAGCATGTACTTCTTCCAGTCTTTGCTTGAAGCAGGAGTATTGAATGAATAACGGTATAGTACTTGTTTCACATGTAAAAGAAATTGGTGCAGGTCTACTCACTCTTATCAGAGAAGTTGCAGAAGATGTGCCCATTACCGTAGCCGCTGGTTTAGAAACGGGTGAAGTTGGCACTTCTTTTGACACTATTAATTCGGCCTTTGAAGAGAATTCTGCGGACACTCTCCTAGCTTTTTATGATTTAGGCAGTGCCAAAATGAACCTTGAAATGGTCATGGAAATGAGTACAAAAGAAGTTCTACTCTTTGATACTGCTTTCATTGAAAGTGCTTATATTGCTGCTACTTTACTTCAAGCTGATGCACCACTTGCAACAATAAAAGAACAGTTGAAACCGCTCAAGATTAAATAAGGAATATCATGGATCTTACTCACACTCTTACCACTACTTATAACTCTCGTAGCCTTGGTGGCATGAAAACTGCAGATGGGGGCACGATAGCTGATGTGCTGTTTCGCTCTGATGCTCTCGACCAACTTGATAGCCAAGGGCAGGAAAATCTCAAAAAACTCAACATTGGTACTGTCATTGATATGCGCACTAAAGAAGGAAGTTCACAGTCGAAAGATCATCTCCCTGACCATATTGAATATGTATCTCTACCAATGGCTGGTGGCGCAATGGATGAAAACGTCAAAGAAGTACTGCCTAAAGCTGGAGCTCCTAGCAATTTAACACAAGAACAACTGGAAAAACTCCTAGCAAAAGTACCGACTCTTGATGAAATTTACATTGGAATTTTGACTGACGATAGCAAACAATTTGCTACTTTTGCTCGTACTATCATTAAGGCTGCTGGCACAGATAAACCAGGTGTGCTGTTCCACTGCACTGCTGGTAAAGACCGCACCGGCCTTACTACAGCTTTGTTACTATCATTAGCTGGAGTGCCTGAAAAAGATATCGTGGCCGACTATACAATAACTCAAGAAAATACTTCAGGAGAATTTGGGAAGAAACTAAGCTCTCTCATTACTGCTCTTGGTGTACCAATGACACCACGTATTGAAACAATCGTGTTGAAGTCACCTGCTTCTACTCTTGAGAACGCATTAGCTTGGGTTAAAACTCATCATAAAGATGCTGCAGGTTATTTCAAAAATGCTGGTTTATCTGAAGAAGAAATTGTTCAACTCAAAGCAGCCATCATTAAGAAGTCATAGTACTTAAACGCGATAAACAACGATAAAACTTCTTCTGATACCCACTGCTTAACATTTCAGCTGGAAAAATCTGTTCAAGAGAAGTTCCACTGTATTTTAAGGAAACTTCACTATCGTAGAGCCTATCTATAAGTACTACAAAACGTAATGCTTTATCAATGTGCTCCAAAGGTATTACATTCTCAAACACTACATGTTTCAAACCAGCAACCATCTTTTTATAGCGGCTTGGGTGCACAACGCTTAGATGTTTAACAAGTTGCGAGAACTCATCAACACTTGTTGTTTCTGGGTTGCAGTGTTCAAGATATTCTTGTAACTGTTCAGGCGTTGAAGGAGCAGAAATTGAAGTGTTTTCTTGCTGACGATAATCTTCACCGTCAATGCGCAATACTTCAAACTGCTTAGACAAGACTTGAATTTCTCGCTGAAAGTCTTCTGCAGCAAATCTGCCTTCCCCCAAAGCTCCTGGCAGCGTATTTGATGTTGCAGCTAACTTTACGCCATGATCTGCAAGCTCACGCATTAAGCGGGACATTAAGACAGTATCGCCAGGATCATCAAGTTCAAACTCATCAATACAGATTAATTTATAATTTTTAAGAAGTTCAACAGCTTTATGAAAGCCAAGAGCACCTACAAAATTTGTGTACTCCACAAAAGTTCCTATAGCTTTCTCTTGTGGTGCTACTTTCCACAGTGAAGTCAATAAATGAGTTTTACCTACACCAAATCCACCATCAAGATAAATTCCTGCCACATTTGATTTTTGTTTACTGAAACGAGAAAAAAGACTTTTTTTGGCTGGCACGATACCTTGTGCAAACTTTTCTAGTTCAACCACTGCTTGGCTCTGAGAAGGATAGTTAGAATCAGGGATAAAATTCTCAAAGGAAACCTGTGTAAAACGTTGTGCAGGAACAAATGTTTCAAGTAGTTCTGTTGCACTGACTGTAGGATTTCTTTTGCTCAGGTGTTGAAAAGTAGGCATGAAAGTATTGTAACTGCTATTGTTTCCTATTCTCTACTAGCCTAAAATGGAAAGTAAACCATTTATTTAATTTTAAGGAAATCGCACTATGCCTGAACTAGAATACGCACATCCAGAGAAGTTAGTAACAACTCAATGGGTAGAAGAAAACCTAGATAACAAAGACATTGTCATTGTTGAATCAGATGAAGATGTTCTCCTTTACGAGGCTGGACATATTCCTGGTGCCGTTAAAATTGACTGGCATACAGACCTCAATGATCCTGTTATTCGTGATTACATTGATGGGAACAAGTTTTCTGAGCTCATGGAAAGCAAAGGTATTTCAAAAGACACCACTGTTATCTTCTATGGAGATAAAGCCAATTGGTGGGCAGCTTATGCACTCTGGGTTTTTGAACTCTTTGGTCATACAAACGCAAAGTTAATGGATGGTGGACGTGACCTTTGGATTGCAGAAGGCCGTGAAATGACTCGTGAAAAACCACAAGTTACCCCTGTGCATTACCCTACTGTTGGCCGTAATGACATTAAAATTCGTGCTTACCTACCGGATGTTCTAGATCATCTTGGTAAAGCAATGATAGATGTGCGTTCGCCACAAGAATACACTGGTGAACGCACACATATGCCTGATTACCCTGAAGAGGGTGCACTTCGTGGTGGACATATCCCAGGTGCAGCAAGTGTTCCATGGTCACAAGCAGCAAATGAAGATGGAACTTTTAAGAGTGCCGACGAGCTCAAAGAGATTTATATTGATCAAGCTGGTCTCACAGAAGGTTCAAAAGTCATTGCCTACTGCCGTATCGGAGAACGTTCTTCACACACATGGTTTGTTTTAAAGTATCTTCTTGGGTTCCGCAGTGTGCGCAACTATGATGGTTCTTGGACGGAATACGGTAACGTTGTCCGAGTTCCTATTGTTCAAGGTGCAGAACCAGGTGTAGCTCCTTGATTCCACCGGCATTAGAAGACATTATTGAAGAATTTGCTCCTTGTTCCAATCAGGAAAAATTGGAGTTTCTTCTGGAATTCTCCGACGAACTCCCAGAACTTCCTGCTCGTTTCTTAGATGATAAAAACAACACCATGGAACAAGTTGTTGAATGCCAATCTCCTCTGTTTTTAGCAGTTGAAGAAGAAGATGGAATTGTCAAACTCTATTTTTCTGCTCCTCCAGAAGCACCAACAACACGTGGTTTTGCCAGCATTCTTGCTCAGGGTTTAGCAGGACTCACACCACAAGAAATTGCTCAACTTGATGAAAATATTCCAGACAAATTAGGCTTAAAACAAGCAATTTCTCCCTTAAGATTACGCGGCATGAGTGCAATGATCTCTCGTATTAAACGCAAAGCAAAAGAACTTGATGGATAAGCTCCTAGCCTGGAACCCTTCAGCTGAAGGAACATTCCCAATAAGAGCAGCTATGGTCTCAAGCCTCAATGGTTATGTAGCTGGAACAGATGGAACTAGCAACTCTATAACAAACAACACTGATAGAAACTTCTTCCTTAAGCTCAGAAACAGTGCTGACATTATTATTGTTGGAGCTGAAACAGTTCGTAGTGAGCAGTATAAAACTCCTCGAAATACAGCAATTGTAGTTGTAACTGAATCTGGAATATTCCCCAGTCCACTTTATCAAGATTTACTCAACGATACCCAAGCAGCAAGTAAAATTTACCTCTGCACCCCAAGCACAAACAAACTTCCAGCTTCCTTAGTACAACACGTAGCAAGCAGTCATATTATAGAAGCAACAATTCCTGAATTATGCACAAAATTACGCGAGCTAGGCTTTCAGAAAATTTTGTGTGAAGGTGGCATCACACTTCTGAAGCAACTTATTGATACTAAGAGCCTTAATGAATTATTGTTAACCATCGTGCCCCAGTTCGTTGAAAGTCAAACAAAATATCACGTTAATTTTCCAGCTAATTTTGAAATCACTAGCAACTAC
Source organism: Micrococcaceae bacterium (assembly GCA_047605865.1). Lineage (GTDB taxonomy): Bacteria > Actinomycetota > Actinomycetes > Actinomycetales > Micrococcaceae > JASGDC01. The sequence continues at coordinate 6,787 of JASGFC010000010.1, forward strand.
ACTACTGGAACTGCTAATATTTTAAAGCTCAAGCTGCTCTAACCAACTTTTCAGTGCAGCATTGCACTGTTCAGGATTGAGATTCCATTCTTTCGTGTGCTGCGCGCCATAAGACTTAATAAAAGTGATTTTATCTGGACGTTTTTCTGCGAGCTCTTCCGATGGCTCATATGGAACAAATTCGTCATCAACACTATGAAACAGTAGAATGGGTATTTCAATATCGTCAGCTTTGTCTAACCATTTGAGTGCTTTCGTATTAACTACTGCAGAATTTTGTTTCACAAATGCCCCCATCTTACCGCTGAGAGCATAAGTAGCCATCGTACCAATTAATTTAGGGAGATTATTTTTTACTGCTACGCGCTGCAAAATATGCTTCCAGTCCAAAGCTGGCGCATCAAGAACAATGCCTTTAATTTTATTGCGATACTTCGAGGTCATATAGGTTTGCATCACAATAGCACCGCCCATGGACCAACCGAAGAGAATGATATTCTTTGCTCCACGTTCTAAAGCGTATTTGATAGCTACTTCTACATCTCGCCATTCAGTATAGCCAAGGCCGTACAAGCCATTGACTTCTCTGGGACCATTGAAATCATTACGATAATTGATAAGTAGTACGTCCATACCTTCATCTAAAAGGGCAGGAACGCTACGCAAACCTTCTGCTTTAGATGCTCCTCGCCCATGGACTTGAATAACGCAAGTTTCTGATACTTTTCCTGCTTCTGCTGGAACCATCCATGAAGGAGCTGGGCCATTTTCTGTTTCAATATTGACCTCTTGGTAATCTAAGCCTAATTCTCCTGGATCATACCAAGCATAGCCGTACCAACTTCCTCCTGTAGCAGAAGAGAAATTTCCAAAACTGATGTGTTCAACTTCTCGTGTGATGGTTCCTAGTGCTGGATCTTTTGAGAGAATCTTACCAACTCGAGCATGACCTGCCCCATTGGTGAAGTAGAGCGAATACTTTCCTTCTACAATTGTTTCATCATCAATAGGTAAATCTACTGATAAGTTATCGCCATCGATATGTGGTTTGATGCTAAAGGAATCTGCCCTAGATTGAATAGGTGTAACTGTTGCTTTAGCCATATATTTAGCCAGCTGTGGCATTCCCACTACTGCAGTAACAGTACCGGCAGCAACTCCAGTGAGAAGAATTTTACTAGCATTAGACATACAATTATTGTAGAGCAAGGAGAGATAAAGCATGGAAAATATCGAAAAATCTGACTTACAATGGCAAGAAGAACTAAGCCCTGAAGAATTTAAGGTATTACGCCAATCAGGAACTGAAGCTCCTTTTACTGGAAAATATACTGATTTTAAAGGTAAAGGAATCTATAGTTGTAAAGCTTGTGGCGCAGAACTTTTTAGAAGCGATAACAAATTTGACTCTCATTGTGGTTGGCCTTCGTTTTACACTCCACTAGCTGAAGATCGTGTGAAATATTTACGTGATACTTCTGGTGGCAGGGAACGTACTGAGGTAAGATGCGCACGATGTGATTCGCACTTAGGCCATGTCTTTGAAGGCGAAGGATACGATACCCCAACTGATCAAAGGTACTGTATTAATTCAATTGCTTTAAACTTTCAAGATAAATAAAAAATTTTCAGGTTATTCACAGTTTAGACGTGTTGCTCAACAGCATTACCACATCGTGCTATTAAAATCAAAATTGTGAATAATACCTCTCTTTTATACAATATTCCAGAAGAATTTGCCGAAGCACTTTCTTCTATTCGTGCTGCACGATACCGTGACGACATCGTTGTTAAGGAAATTCCTGCCCCACGAAACATGGCTCCGTATGCGGTTGCTATGGAGGCATATGTTTACGAAGAAAACGGTACTCGCCCTCCTCAATTTCATCTTGTTGGTGAGCACGGACTCTTGCCACAACAACCACAACTTAAACACCTTGATCAAGGTGATGCTATCGTGGTTGGTCGTTTCGTGATGCTTTACGATCCTGAATATAACGCAGAGTGGGAAGGGCATTTCCGTATTATTATTTACATTCGTTCGCAACTTGAAGAAGGTTACGAATACGATGGTATGTTCAATCAAAAAGTCTGGGATTGGCTTAGTCATACACTCATCAAACGTTCCATCACATATCGTGATATTGCTGGAACTGCTACAAAAATTTCTTCTGAAAGCTTCGGTGTCATTGGGGACCACGGTGAAAATATTAACGCTGAATTAAGAGCATCATGGACTGCCATTGATTCCTACATACGCGACCATGTTGAGGCTTTCGGCGAAGTACTAACCCTTTTTGCAGGAGAACCTGAAGAAGCAGCTGATGTGATTCCTATGCCAACTCAGCGTAGCTTTATTGCAGTAGTTAATGACTAAACACTTACAAAAACCTGATTCTAAAGTTTTTTATGTTTCTTCTGATGAACAGCTTGAAACTGCCATCAACCAGCTGTCTTCATATGAAGGTGCACTAGCTGTAGACACTGAACGAGCAGGCAGTTTTCGCTATGATGATCGTGCCTATTTAATTCAGCTCAAAAAGCCACAAGGGCCTATTTATCTCATTGATCCTGTTGAGATGACTGATGATGCTATGGACGAATTAGCATATTATATGAATAATCAAGAGTGGATTTTGCATGCTGCAACACAAGATCTTCCGTGCCTGATTGAACTAGGGATGCGGCCAGATACCTTGTTTGATACTGAACTAGCAGCCCAACTACTCAAGCTACCAAAGGTAGGCTTAGCTGCTTTGTGCAAATCACTCTTAAACATTGAATTAGCTAAAGAGTACTCCAATGTTGATTGGTCTGCTCGTCCTTTAAAGACATCGTGGCTTATTTATGCTGCCCTTGATGTAGAGTTACTCAATCCCTTGAAAGAAGTTCTCACTGAGAAACTTCGTGAAGAAGGAAAATGGGACTATGCTCTTGAAGAATTTGATGCCCTGAAAAATTTCGTTCCACCTGCTCCTCCTGTTGAACCATGGCGCAAAATGCATGGCTTAGGGAATCTACGAACTAGTCGTGAGTTAGCTATTGCACGCACTATATGGGGCGTGCGGGATAAAATTGCAAAGTCACGAGATGTAGCACCTTTTACTTTGTTGAAAGATCGCCAAATTGTAACCTTAGCGCAAGAAAAACCACGCTCAGTTCCTCAAGTATCTGAACTTCTGCACTGGCCTGCTTCAAAAGATAAACAAGCTGCACGTTGGCTCGGTGCCATTAAGCAAGGATTGCGAGCAAAAGACTTACCTGCAGTCAGAGTCAAAGGTTCTGGGATGCCTTCTCCTAGTTTGTGGAAAGAGCGCAAAGAAATTCAATATCGCCGTTATAAAACTGCACAATTGCGTCTCTTAGCACGTGCAGAAGAATTAAATATGCCGGTTGCAAATGTGCTGCCTCCAGCGATTTTAAAAAAAGTATTCTGGAAGAGTAGCAAATCTACCGACATTGTTGCTGCTTTGAAAGAGCTTGGTGCACGTGACTGGCAAATTGAGCAAACTTCAAAGATCCTTGAGGATGCACTACATTCACCCATGACTATAGCCGATATCGAAGCCGCCACTAGCTAACTCCACAAATCAGTGCTATTTTCTGAAATTTAGGCTATTTTTTCAGAAAATAGCACTGACTTAGAGGTAGTTACGTAATTTTTTCCATAAGGTTAAGCTGTCTCGAATTTCAGTAGTGACAAGCCTTATGACACTCCAGCCTAATGAACGAATATTATCTTCACGTATTTTTTCTTGAATAACCATCCGTGAACTTTCATGGTTATTAGCTTTATATTTGATCATTCCATCAAATTCGATAATCAACTTAAAATCCGGGTAAGCAAAATCTGCATAGTACTGATTCCCATTGACATGAATCGCAAATTGGAGAATAGGCGTTGGCATACCGATTTCCTCAAGGGCTACTCTGCACTCAGTTTCTCCAGGTGAACCAGATAGATGAGTTGCATTATTAAGAACACGATAAACTTTCTTCCGCCCTCGTGAAAACTCTATTTCTTTCAGGTACTCTTCCAGAAAAGGTTTTCCTAGACCTTGCTTATACGCACCATCTGCTATAGCTAAACCCTCAGCGTAAGGTAAACTTCTTGCGCAATCAATAACAGTTTGTGCTGGATGGGTAACCTTAAGCCCAGCTACATCATAAACATCAATAGGATCTTTATAAGCGTGAACCGTAATACCCTTGAACCTTGTACTCTGACGACTACTTGTTCTTACATGGACGTTCTTTTCAACATGCAAAACACCGAATCCATAGATTCGTGCTGCTGATTGATTACTCAATACGAAATTGTTGCTGCACCTCCCAAATGCTATTGCCCGTAATAATGCTTTGTCCCATGGTTTGAGTTCATTGTAATAACGTTCAGAAACATAACGTGCAGGTGCTAATTGAAGCAATTTTTGTTGTGCCAAAGCATAATGAATGTAGTTTCTATTGAACGAATCGGAAACAATAAGTTGATTCTGAAACTCTTGGATGAGTTGGTAGTTATTCATAACCTGAAAATAACAAAAACCAAACTGCTTGCGATAAAAAAGAACTACATTGTGGATAAGTATAGAAAACTCCTCACCAATTCAGTGCTGTTTGCTTAAAAATAACGCTTTTTTTAAGTAAACAGCACTGATTTGCGGAAAGGGAAGGTTAGTCTTCGACGATACTGGTTGCCTTTGGTAAGAAAAGTAACGCAACAGCAGCAGTGACAAAACTGATAGCAGCAGCTACAAGAGATGATGTCTGGAATGCATCCATCCACGCAGTTTTTGCAGTATCAACAAGGCTAGCACCAGCTGGACCCATCTGCCCAAAGACATGAAGCCCAGCAGCAAGTGAACCTTCAATAGCCGTCCTTGCCTGCTCCGGAAGTGCTGCCAAATGCGGGTGAATATTCGTTTTGTAAGCAGAACTAATAATTGAACCAAGAATAGCAACACCAAGAGCACCACCAAGTTCACGAGTTGTATCGTTCATAGCTGATCCCATCCCTGAACGATTTCGTGGCACTGAGGACATCAGAATATTAGTACCTGGCGTCATCGCAAGAGCCAATCCTGTCATTAACAGCATCATAGGCCACAGCATCTGCCAAAGGCTTAAGTCTTTAGTCCAGAAATGCATAAATACAAACGAGATAGAAATTAAGAACAGACCCGTTGAAATAGTAATTCGTGCACCTGCCTTTTTAACAATGGTAGGCACGATAGGTGCAAGCAAGAGTATTGGCAAAATCATAGGAATCAAAGTCAGTGAAGCATCAAAAGGCGTCATACCCATAATCAACTGCTGCAACTGGCTGGTAGAGAACAGTAGCCCCATCATGGCAAGGAATGTGAAAATCAAAGTGATGGTTGAAATCAAGAATGCACGATTTTTGAACAAATCCATATCCAGAAGTGGAGTACTGGTTTTGCGCTCCCAGAAGTAGAAAGAAATGATACTGACAAGACCACCAATGAGACCAAGCTGTACAAGATGATCGCCTAAACCTTTGTCAGGCGCTTCAGTAATACCGTAGATGAGACCGAAAATACCTATCGTCGCAAGAACACCACCAAGCCAGTCAACATTGTTGGCTTCTTCATCCTTATTTTCTGGAACAAAGATTTGGTTGATAATAAGCCCGATACCGGCGATGATAGCACTCAAGAAAAAAAGTGACTTCCACGAAAAATGCTCAAGTAAAATACCACTCACGATAGTACCCAGCATCATACCTGCTCCGGAAATACCACTCCAGATTGCAACTGCTCGTGGACGCTCTTTGCTTGGAAAAACGTTATTGATAATTGAAAGTGTGGTTGGCATCACGAGAGCACCACCAAGACCCATCACGGCTCGAGCTGCGATAAGCTCTTCACCAGTTTTGGCAAAAAAACCTGCGTACAGTGATGCTGCAGTAAAGATGATTGAACCAATTTGCAAGGCAAGCTTTCTACCGTATCTATCACCGAATGCTCCTGCAAAGAACAATAAACTTGCAAAGACAAGTGTGTAAGTATTGGCAATCCACGTCATGGTTATCTGGGTTAAACCTAAGTCTACAGACATTTCTGGAAGTGCAAGGTTAATGCTACTATTTGCTAGCATGACACCAAGCAAGGCAATACATACTGTTACCAGAATGGCCCATCGTTTCTTGTAAATTTCAGGTTTAATACCCTCAAGACCATCATCCTCTTTTTCTTGCATCGCTTTAACTTTTTCGTCGATGATGAGTTTGACTTTTTCAGAGGCTGTCATATCTTTAGGGACCGTTGCCATTTTTCTCCTTTATGTTCTTTGCCATTATACACATTTCCTGACCGACCGATAAGTAGAAACGCTGAGTTAAATTTCACAAATTTTTCGCACAGGAAAGCTCAAGATTTCTTGCTAAAGATTAAAAGAGAGCAATTTTTGCAGGACTTGGGAAAATCACATCAATTTGGCTTAGTTGTTGTTCAGTAAGCGCTTGCACAGCAGTAGCATTGGCACGAATCTGCTCTGCTTTCGTTGCTCCTGCTATCACAGAGGCAATTGGTTTTTGAGCTGCTAACCACGAGAAGGTAGCTTCCGTAACGCTTAAATTATTGGTATCACAGAACGCATAGTACTGATCTAGCTGATCCCAATCAGCAGCATTGAGCACGTCTTGTTTACTATGGACTAAACGGTTTTGGGTATCAGTGCGTGCTGCAGGATCACGGTATTTATCAGTAAGCAGCCCGTTTGCTAGTGGGAAATAGGGAAACATACTTAAACTGAGTTTGTTGCATACTGGCACAACCTCCAGTTCTGCTCTACGGTCAATGAGATTGTAGTGATTTTGAGCAGAGATAAATTGTGGATAGCCTTTAAGTTTTGCCTCATAGTGGGCTTGAGCAATTTGCCAACCAGCAAAATTACAGTGCCCAATGTAGCGAACTTTACCTTCTTCAACAAGTTCGGCAAGTGCACCTAGTGTTTCTTCAATAGGCGTTTGCGGGTCAGGTGTGTGGAACTGATAAAGGTCAATGTAATCTGTATTTAAACGTTTTAAAGAGGCTTCTATGCTTAAGCGTACATACTCTGCAGAACCTCGAGGCATATCAGGTGTTTCGCCATTAGCGCCCTGAACAGGCAAACCAAATTTAGTAGCTACTATAACGTCTTGACGCCTGTCTCCTAAGGCTTTACCCAGCATTGTTTCACTTAGACCAGGTTCTTTACCGTACATATCTGCAACGTCAAAAAACGTAATACCAGCTTCGAGGGCAGCATCAATGACAGCATCTGTGCCTTCTTGCGTTTCAGTAAGAGTTTGTGCACGCCCAAGATTATTACACCCTAGACCCACAACAGAAACTTTAAGATCACTTGCTCCTACTTGACGATATTGCACTTACTTTACCTCTTTTACAGAATGAGACTTCTTCTTTTTCTTAACAGAAGCTTTCTCAATAAGTTCTGTGGGTGCTTGCAGCTTCGTAGACTTTTTAGCTTTTGCCTTCGGTACTTTACGTCCTTCAACATGAGCCATAACATCATCTGCCATGTCTTGAACGCTCATCCCAACCCTATCAAGTACTTGCTCACGGGAACCTTGCGCAAGGAACTCTGCAGGTAAACCAATCTCATTCAAAGCAGTATCTACTTCTGCAGCTCGCAGCTCTTGACGAATACGGCTACCAACACCACCAACACGAACACCATCTTCAATAACAATCACAAGACGGTAATCTCGTGCCATTTCAATGATTGATTGTGGTACAGGCAGCACCCATCGTGGATCAAGAACCGTAGCACCTACGCCTTGCTTTTCAACAAGTTCAGCTACCTCAAGACCTTGCTCAGCCATGGAACCTACGGTAACCATGAGCACATCGTGAGCTAAAGATGTTTCTTTCAAAACGTCTACCCCATCGTCTAAACGCTGAGTGGCAATAATTTCTGGCCCAACATTGCCTTTAGCGAAACGCACAATAGTTGGCGCGTCTTCTACTTCAACTGCTTCACGGAATTCTTCTTTGAGCCGCTGAGCATCCCTAGGAGCAGCAATTTTAACTCCTGGAACAATCTGCGCCAAAGATAGATCCCACATGCCATGATGGCTTGGCCCATCAGGACCAGTAACCCCTGCACGATCAAGTACAAAAGTAACCCCTGCTTTATGTAAAGCAACATCCATCAAAAGCTGATCAAAGGCACGATTAAGAAACGTAGCATACACTGCAACAACTGGATGCAAACCAGCATAAGCCATACCTGCAGCAGAAGCTACAGCTTGCTGTTCTGCAATACCAACATCAAAAACACGTTCAGGGTATTTCTCTTGTAGTTTGTTGAATCCTACCGGTTGTAACATCGCTGCAGTAATACCAACAATATCTTTACGCTCGTCTGCAAGTTTAACTATTTCATCGCCAAAAACACTTGTCCAAGATTTTGGTGGCACAACATCACTATCTTCTTCCGTTTCAGGAGACAACCCTGTTTTAGGGTCAATAACACCCACTGAATGGAACTGATCCCCTTCATGGGCAACAGCATGAGCATAACCGTGGCCTTTTTCAGTTAAAGCATGCACAATAACAGGACCGTTATAGTGCTTAGCCCTCTCAAGTGCTTCACTGAGATCTTCTATATCATGACCATCAACTGGCCCAATATACATCAAGCCTAGATCTTCAAACATTCCTTGCGGAACGAAGATGTCTTTAACACCTTTACGAGCACCCTGAAGGCCCTTATAAACAACCTTTTTAACACCTTGAGAATCTGCAAACTTCTCATCGAACTTATCTGCAAACTTCTGATACGTTCGAGTAGTACGGTAATGGTTAATAGTTGAACGCAAATTTCCAAGGTAATCAGCAAAACCGCCAACTGTTGGCGCATAAGAACGGCCATTATCATTAACAACAATAACCACTTTACGCTCTTTATCGGCAGCAATATTATTAAGCGCTTCCCAAGACATTCCACCCGTTAATGCACCATCACCAATAACCACAACCACATAGCGATCATCGCCTTGGAGCTGATACGCCCTAGATATACCATCAGCCCACGATAATGAGCTAGATGCGTGAGAACTTTCTACAATATCGTGCTCAGACTCTGCACGGTCTGGATAACCAGAAATGCCACCTTCTTGACGTAAATGAGTAAAGTCTTTACGCCCAGTGAGCAGTTTGTGCACGTAAGATTGATGACCAGTATCAAACACGATTTTATCGTGCGGTGAGTTGAACTTCTTGTGAATCATCATCGTCAGTTCAACCACACCAAGATTTGGCCCTAAGTGACCGCCAGTTTTGGAAACACTCTCAACCAGATAGTCGCGTATTTCCTTGGCAAGTTCCTCGAGTTCGGCTCTGCTGAGCTTATCGAGGTCCCTGGGACCATTGATATCTTCTAACACGATAGGCTAACCTTAGTTCTTCTCAACTACATCTTGAGCAGCGTCATCTGTTTCTAGCTTTTTTCCTGAAGTAATCTGACGAAGAACATACTGCAAAATTCCACCATTACGGTAGTAGTCCGCTTCTCCAGCAGTATCAATACGAACAACAGCATCAAAAGTAGTTTTTTTGCCGTCTTCACCTACTGCAGTAACTTTCACAGTCTTTGGAATATCACCATCATTGAGCTCAGTAATACCTTCAATATCGAAAGTTTCATGCCCAGTAAGACCAAGAGATTCAACATTTTCACCCTCTGGGAACTGCAACGGCATAACACCCATACCAAGCAGGTTAGAACGGTGAATACGCTCAAAGCTCTCAGCAATAACAGCCTTGACACCAAGGAGCATGGTACCCTTTGCTGCCCAGTCACGAGAAGAACCTGAACCATACTCTTTACCAGCAAGAACAACCAGTGGCGTATTCGCTGCTTTGTAATGCTGTGCTGCATCGTAAATAGTAGACTGCTTGCCATCATCAGTGAAATCAAGAGTATAACCACCCTCAACATCATCAAGAAGCTGGTTCTTCAAACGGATGTTAGCAAAAGTACCGCGAATCATAACCTCGTGGTTACCACGGCGAGAACCATAAGAGTTGAAATCCTTACGTGCCACACCATGATCCAACAAGTACTGTCCAGCAGGACTATCAGACTTAAAAGAACCAGCAGGCGAAATATGGTCAGTAGTAACCGAATCACCAAGCAAAGCAAGAACACGTGCACCATGGATATCTTCACAAGGCTCAGGCTGTTCCTTCATACCTTCAAAGTACGGTGGTTTACGAATATATGTTGAATCTGGATTCCAGTCGAAAGTCTCTCCTGAAGGAGTTTCAAGATTCTTCCAGTTATCATCACCTTCAAAGACACTTGCGTAATCTTTCTTGAACATATCTTCATCGATACAACTATCAATGGTCTTTTGCACCTCAGTAGGATTTGGCCAAAGATCCTTCAAGAACACATCATTGCCGTCTTTGTCTTGACCAAGTGCATCCTTTTCGAAATCAAAGTCCATCGTACCGGCCAAAGCATAAGCAATCACAAGAGGAGGCGATGCCAAGTAGTTCATCTTCACATCTGGGTTAATGCGACCTTCAAAGTTACGGTTACCAGAAAGAACAGATGTTGCAGCAAGATCATTATCTTGAATTGCTTTTGAAATCTTCTCATTCAAAGGACCAGAGTTACCAATACAGGTAGCACAACCATAACCAACAAGGTTGAAACCAAGCTGGTTCAGGTACTTATCCAGACCAGATTTCTCATAATAATTTGTCACAACTTTAGAACCAGGAGCTAATGAAGTCTTAACCCAAGGCTTAGTTGTAATACCCTTTTCAACAGCATTACGTGCCAATAGGGCAGCCGCAATCATGACTGAAGGGTTAGAGGTGTTAGTACAAGATGTAATGGAGGCAATAGTAACAGCACCATGGTCAAGTTCGTAATCATCAACTTTAATCTTGTTACTTGGAACTTCACCTTCTTTAGCACCATCAACATAGTTCATGATGTCTTTTTCAAACTGTTCTTTTGCATGAGTTAGCTCAATACGATCTTGCGGACGTTTCGGACCAGCAATAGAAGGAACTACAGTTGAAAGATCTAGCTCAAGGTACTCAGAATATTCAACCTCATTATCAGGATCGTGCCACAAGCCCTGCTCTTTCGCATAAGCCTCAACAAGAGCAATATTCTCCTCTGGGCGCCCAGTGAGCTTCAAGTAATCAACGGTTACTTCATCAATAGGGAAAATAGCACAGGTAGAACCAAACTCAGGGCTCATGTTACCAATAGTTGCACGGTTTGCAAGAGGCACTTCAGAAACACCCTTACCGTAGAATTCTACGAATTTACCAACTACACCATGCTCACGAAGCATCTCAGTAATGGTCAACACCACATCCGTTGCAGTAACACCAGCAGAAATAGAACCAGTTAGCTTAAACCCTACAACACGAGGAATTAACATTGAAACAGGCTGACCAAGCATCGCAGCTTCTGCTTCAATACCACCAACGCCCCAACCAAGGACACCAAGACCGTTAACCATAGTAGTGTGCGAGTCAGTACCAACACAGGTATCAGGGTAGGCACGCTCAACGCCATCAACTTCACGAGTCATAATAGTACGAGCCAAGTACTCAATGTTCACTTGGTGCACAATACCAGTATCAGGAGGTACTACTTTGAAGTCTTCAAAAGCAGACTGCCCCCAACGCAAGAACTGGTAACGCTCAGCATTACGCTGATACTCCATATCAATGTTCTTCTCAAAAGCATCAGCATTACCAAAGAAGTCAATAATAACTGAGTGGTCAATAACCATCTCCGCAGGACTCAATGGGTTCACTTGCGAGCTCTGCCCACCAAGATCTTCAACAGCCTCACGCATCGTTGCCAAGTCCACGATACATGGCACACCAGTGAAGTCCTGCATGAGAACACGAGCAGGTGTGAACTGAATTTCTTGGCTAGGTTCCGCCTTTGGATCCCAATTAGCTAGTGCCTTGATATGTTTTTCCGAAATATCTTGCCCATCCTCAGTACGTAGCTGATTCTCAAGCAAGACTTTCAAACTGTACGGAAGCTTCTCAGCCCCCTTAACAGCAGATAGTTTATAAATTTCGTATTCTTTTGATCCAACTTTAAGAGTTGATTTAGCATCGAAGCTATTAACTGTACTCATGTTCCATCCTTTGTAGTACATCACTGTTGATGATTCTGAAGAAAATAGTGTTAGCTTAAGTTTAGCAAGAAATGAGCAGCGGAAGTTGATTTAGCAAAGATGTAATTTGAAACTAATCCTAAATGCTATAAAGGCGCTGATGACACTTCGTTTGGCGACATATACCAGTATGTACTAACGTCAGAGTCATCACTTTCTGGCAATGGGTTAGCTGTGCGTACCATGAAAGTCGTTGGGATACTGACTGACGTACCAAAAACCAAAGCATACTGTTTTGGCAGTGAGGCAAGTCTATTCAGCACAGAATCAGAAATGAATGGAGTCATGCGCCTAATATGTTGTAGATCTTCTGGATTCTGAATCCGATGAATGACATAGTTCGAACATTGCGATAGTACAGTTCCTGATAATTCATTTGGACGTTGGGAAGAGAGGATAAGGAATAATCCATATTTACGCCCTTCCTTAGCAATTCGCTCAAAGATTTTTGGCGCATCAAGCGTACTTGCTCCAACTGACAAACGAGGGACGTAACGGTGCGCTTCTTCGAGAATAAGATTGACAGGATATATATTACGGTTTTTTGACCTCCGAAGCCGGTCGTATAGAAGTCGAGCTACAACCGAAGAGACAACTTCCACCACCTCATCATCTACCATACTCAAATCCAAGATATAAATCTGAGAAGACTTCTGACTTTTAAGACCTATGCGCACGATACCGAGTAGTTTATCAACAAACTCTTCAGTCGTAACTAAAGAAGAGCTTTGAACATCTGGATTACCTCGAAGAAATGAGAATTCATCACGCATCTGGAGAGATTTGACACGCGTAAGGAGTGTTGAACAATTATCTCGTACTCTTCGATTACCGTGGCTTTCCTCAAAAAGAATAGCAAGTTCGAGAGCAGATTCAAGTTGAGAAAAAGGGAAGGGTATATTATTATATGTGGGAATCTCTACACTCTCCATTTGAAGGCACTTAAGCATGTTTTCAAGATTGCTACGATTTTGTGGCACAAAGGATCCATAATTCAGAACCAGTTGATCAGAAAGGTAGGCTCTTGGGTTAACCTGATTACCACCATTCTGAGTAGGTATGGTTCCCTCAAATGAATAAACACTCAAAAGTCCTTGAATTCTGGCTTTAGCAGCCGTATCGTTCTCACTGTCAAAGAGAATTTGCAGCATACACGAAGCAAGAATATGGTTACGAATATCAGAATATTTTTTTGAGTCTTCGGGAGCAAAAAGAGTTGTTAAGCCAAGAGCATTCCGGAGTACTGGACGCTGTACACGATCGCTAGCCTGCAAAAGCAATTCCCACTCTTCAGGAGATAGTAACCAATGTGGAAGTTGAAACTCTTCGATTACCTCTCGGTCATCATAAGAACTAGGCGGCTTGGGTGGCACAGCATTAGAATGATTGATCCAGGTGTAGGTTCTCTTTATAGGGCTCGGAACCTTTGAAAGAGCTCGTCGATACTCTCCATTTGTGTCAAAAAGTATAAAAGTTGTTCCACCCGCCTGAGCTGGGGTCACTTTGTTCAGTATCTCTTGGAGAAAACTAGAGATCGTACATGACTTACCACTACCAGTATTACCAAGAATTGCTGAGTGTGCTCCAAAGAACTCATTGATACGGATCTTCACTTCATAGTCACTGAAAATAGCTGATGTACCGATAGTGAGGGCGTTGAGCTTCGTAGCTTTCTTGGGATGATTAAGAATCGGAATCTCTTGATTTGCCATGTTGAGAATTCGATCGAGGTCCTTATTCTCAACATATAACACGTCAGCATAGAGTGGAGGAAACTCTGAGACACCAAATGAAAACTCTTTTGTGTTATCAAATGGGAGCGTACCGAGAGGTGCAAGAGATAGTTGGCGAGAGGAAGTATAAGTAATATCTTCTTGTGATTTGAATGCACTTGAACCGCTTAGTGTATCTGGTCGCTCTTGCAATCCTGTCACTTCCGCTACGACATACGCATTAGTAAGTGGAATTAAGACTAACGAGCCGATTCGGGCGATATAGTGTTGCCCATCAAAACCAACGAGGGTATAACCGTCAGCAGTTTCCACCATTTCAACACGGAATCGTTCGGCAGTTACATCAACAATAGTACCCAAACGACGACGTTGAATACTACTCGTCATCTTTTTTGCCTTTCTGTCCGCTCAGTAAATCCATAACTTTATCAATGGCATTTTCAGCTGGATCAAGCTCCACGGCAGGCATAATATCCGTTACAAAGTTCTTGAAATAGTGCGCTTTCCAAGCTGAATTAGGTTCATCAGTACCAACAACCCAGATGCGAGGATCACCAAGTTCTTGCAATACCTTTATATGCTTGTTGTCAGGGTTCTCAATTGATTCAGGTTTAGCAAAGATCACAAGTCGAAAAGTTGGAATTGTCAATGCCTGATAGATTATGTTGTTAACGTGTTCATCTCCAAAACTGTAACCGACAACGACGAGTGCGCTTTGCTCTTGAACAACCCTTGTTTGGAATTCACGAAACATATCTGAGTAGGGAGCAGCAAAGCTGGCATTTTGCTTTGCTGGTGTCGGATATATCAGCATCGCATTCCCATCAACGCTCTCACTTAGAGCTCGCTCCTCTACTGGAAAAAGTCCTTTACTTGTACTTTTCCAATTCAATGAGCCATGAAGTTTTATGAGATAGACTAGATTATCTAGCGAAGTCCACCTCTGCGATGCCATATCGAGTCGCTGAGCGATAGTGTAACGGAATGACGATGGGTTAAATCGTTTCTCAACTGAGCCGAGAAATCCATTAATGTAAGGAATTCCAATACGATCCATTGCAATCTCGTTAAATAGATCATAATTGGTAGTTGCTACGGTTGGACGAGGCAATGATCGTGAACGCTGAGATAGTTTCCGGTAAAAAGTCTGATAGAAATCAAGCACAGTTTCAGAACAAGGCTGCTCTTGCCCCTCTTTGCAAACGTCAAAGACGTATCTTTTGATACCTTCAATCGCAGCATCTAGACTAACTTTAGCTTTAATCAGTGAATTGTTCTTGGTTTTTACAAGTGCAAACTGAAACCCATATAAGACTTCCATCAATCTTTCAAGATTACTGGCATATTCCTCATCTGCGAGGTCAATGCCTAGATCAACTGACAGTGACTGTATAACCTCTGTGGTTAGCCCATATTTGTCTGCAACACTTTTATTTTCTGCTGAGAGAATACCTTCAGCCAGTGGGGCCATAGTAGGAATACCTAACTCCTCAGTAACGGGAAGACCCTCATCATCAATACCTGTCACCTTATGAGAAGAGCACCCTGACCCGAACAAGAACGTAAGATTCTTTGACGACAAAACCTCATTAAAATCGTTCTTAGCAAGGTCAAATGGATCTCGTTGTGTAGTACTTAACGAACTTCCTGAGTACCAGCTTTCTCCTTTAATAAAGGTAAGAGGGCGCTGTTCAAGAGATGAAGTTGTCATAGATACCTTTCGTAAGCATTTCCAGGCTAAATAATTGTTCGGTGAGTTTTCGTTCGTGGCACCGGTTGAGTTTGTTGCCCAAAGTACAGTAACGACTCAATGTTGAGAGTAATAGTCTTTTGGTATCAGCTAATGATTTTGACCGACCAAGATTTTTATTAAGTTATACCAAATCTAACATAAGTCTAAACTAAATAAATTACTTTTACCAAAAAATCTACGCAAATAGCCCTTAAACAACATAAAACACAAGAGCTTAAAGAATCTATTACTTACACTAGAAATATGAAAACAATTAAAGTTGTGGCAGCTGTAATTCACCAAAATGGCAAAGTTCTAGCAACACAACGAGGATACGGAGATTTTGTCGGTGGATGGGAATTTCCAGGTGGAAAAATTGAACAAAATGAAAAGCCTACTGAAGCTCTAACAAGAGAAATAAAAGAAGAATTAAATGTTGATTTAAAAGTTGGCAAGCACATAATCACAGTTAACTATGACTACCCTAAGTTTCATCTTGAAATGGCTTGCTACCTTTGTACGCTTGAGGGTGAAATTAAACTTTTAGAGCATCAAGATTCCAAATGGGTAGATAAAGCTACAATTGATAATTTGGAGTGGCTTCCTGCTGACTTGCCTGTTGTTGAAAAGATTAAAGAAACTTTATTCTAACTCGTTAGATAATCGTAAACATCGTCTCTAACTGATTCTTCCAGTTTGAACTCGGCATGTAGAATCGCTTTTTTATCAGACTCACGAATTGTTTCTGTTATCTTTGATTCCCTTGAAGCACCTACAAAATAGAAGTCTTGCTCTTTAGAATCTTTCTGAACAAAAATAAGAAATGGGTGTTTGTTCTCGCTAAAAGATAGAATTCTTTCTTCAGCTTTTGTTAATTTCTTCCCTGACGCCCGTGATTCCCATAGGAAAACTTCCCTATTTAAGAACCTATCGTTGTAATCTACATTCTGGTCAACATCATCAGCTTTTTTATAAGTTACAAAGATTGGCCAGTAACCAGTAATTGGGCTCTTCGGGTAACCATACATAGTTGAACTATCGTCTTTTACATTATTCAAAAGCCAGGCAACATCTCTTCGGCTATAACGTTCAAATAACTTAAAATTAGCTAATTCCGGGCTACTAAACCTTGTTTCATAAAGTTCTGCTGCCAACTCAAGGTTTCCCTCAAAGAATCTTTTAAAACTTTCGTTCTTTAATGCTTTAGAAAAACCTCCAGATTTTTTAATTAGGTCACCTTCTTGTACTATAAATTCATAACCTTTATATCGTGCTTTCTGGGCTGCATTATTAAAGAATTTTCCGCTTAGTAAATTTATGGCTGATTCGTTGTTTTCTTGACACAATGTTGATTTGCAATTCTCGTTCAAAGAAGTAACTAAAATATCTTGTTTTACAAGAAGTTCATTAAGGATATCTATTTCTGCAGAACGTTTTCCACTTCCTAAAAACTGTTCAGCAATCTCAAGGTAGATTCTTTCTTCTCTGGTTATATTTTCCTCTAATGAAGGATCCGTTTCTTTCACAAACTCAAAATAATTTGCTGGTCCTTTACTCTTCTGTTTAGCGAAATAACCATAATAAACAGAGAGCGCATATTCTCCGTAAGCATACAAATCAAGCAAAGATGGAATTTTACCCACAATAGTCTTTACATTGAAATAATCTTTTTGAAGGTCTTTTTTGCTAAAACTCATCTTGGCAATAGCGGCAAAAATCCTATCTTTGGAAATCTCATCAAACCAAACCGTAGACTCACCACTAATGTACTTATTAGCTTCAAGAGCAGTCCTTCTAGCACCATCTTTATCAGAAAGTTTCCTACCGACTAAAGCAGTAGGAATTAAGTAACTTTTCTTATCATTTTCATAGTTACCAATAAAATCAATAACAACTACAAAATCTTTGTCTTCTGCTTTTCTTAACCCACGACCAAGCTGCTGCACAAAGATAATTGCGCTTTCAGTTGGCCTAACCATAAGAATCTGGTTTACCTCAGGAATATCAACACCTTCATTGAATACATCAACAGTAAAAATATACTGCAAAGAACCTTCTTCATCCGATCTGAGACTTTTTATAGCTTCCTCTCGAACTTCAACTTTATCTTCACCTGTTAGTGCAATTGTGTTGTAGCCACTTTGCTTATTGAATTCATCTGCTAGTTCTTTGGCTTCTTGCTTAGTACTGCAAAAAACTAATCCCTTCAGAGACTTTCCACTGTATTTGAACTTCTCAGCATTTTCGATAATGTGCTTCGTTCGTTTTTCTAGTAACAACTTTCTAAAATCTATATGTTCTATTTCTTGGGGTACATCTTCTTCTCGGTATTCCAAATCTGCAATACCGTAATAATGAAAAGTGCAGACAAGTTCTTCTTCTAAAGCATCCTTTAGCCTAACCTCTCCAGCAATATTATGGTCAAAGATATCGTAAACTTTCTCAGGGTTATCTGTACGCTCAGGGGTAGCTGTTAGACCTAATAAAAAATCTGGACTGAAATAATCAAGTATCTTTTCATAACTGCTAGCGGCAACACGATGAGCCTCATCAATAATAATTAAATCAAAATAATCTGGTTGGAACTGTTCATAATTCTTTTGCTTACTTGCAGTTTGTACCGTTCCAAAAACAAATTCTTTTTTAAATACTTCGGATTGTTCTCCGCTGCTATTTTCTACCCTAACCTTAACCAATTTACCAAAATCGTCTACTGGTTTATTGAATACATCTGCAAAGCTTTCAATCGCTTGGTCAACAATAGTCTCCCTATGCACTAAAAATAATATCTTCTTAAAACCAAGTTCTCTTACTGCAAAAGCAGCTGCATAAGTTTTACCAGAACCCGTTGCGGAGATTAAAAGTGCTCTTTTCTTTCCGCTTTCTTTAATCTCAGCTAGACTATCGATAAATGCTTGCTGCATTGAATTAGGAACGAGTTCACCATCAATAGAAGTTTCAGTACCTTCTTGAAGGGTTTTCCATTTAACTTCGTTCTTTAAAAACTTCTTTTCATATATTTTCAACCATTCTTCACTGACTTTGGTAATGTTTTCATGATTCCAATATTTATTAAACTTTTCTTCAAAGTTCCTCAGGTATTCGCTATTTTTGTGCATGTACAGTTTGTTATTCCACTCAACGTTCTTACGAAGACCCGAACCTGTTAAATTTGAGCTACCTAAAAGAATCGATGCATGGTCAGTATAGTAAAAAGCATAGGTTTTGGCGTGGAACCCCTGTTTATTGAATTTATTCGTTTCAAAGACTCTAACCTCTACATTATCTAATTCATCTAGCCGTCTTATTGCTTCAGGTTCTGTAAATAATAGGTAATCACTAGTTAAAATCTGCCCAGAAATACCTTTCTCTTTTAATTCAGTGAGCTTCCCGAGTATTGTTTGGACACCGCTGAGAGTTATAAAAGCAACTGATATTTTAAACTCATTGCATTCTGTGATTTGTTTTTCAATTTCATCAAAAATTGTCGGAGATTGATTATCAATAAACTGAGGCATTAGCTTTTCTTGCCTACGAGATTCAACATCATCAATCATCATTGAGTTGAAGCCATCAGCAATTACAATACGCACGTTAGACGTCATAGTTTTCCCTTTGTTTTATTGATTTATATTTGTAGCTATTAAATTATTATACGAGTTAGCTTTACAACATTTTTAAATACTCTTCTACATATGAATTTTTATCTATTTATTTCCAACCCAGATTAATCAAGTACAACAGAAATTGTGCTAGCATCGTGAAAATGCTTCCTTTGCTTTCTGAAGTGCTTTTGGCTCTACAGATATATCTAGACTTGTCTTATCAACTGGCTGCCTTAATTCTCCATCACTTCTCAAAACCCAATACGGTATCGTTACTGAAAGATACGGAACGTCACCTTTATTCAAATATGCAAAAGGGTCTTGTTCAGGATACTCAGGCTCTGGACAAACCTTGACTATTTTTGCTTCACCAGGATCAAGTTTAAACGGAGCATCTTGGTGAGGCTTGATAACTGCTTCTTCAGTAACATCAGTTAAGTCAATCCATTCAAAACTTTTAGCAAGAGAATCGCCTTTTCCCTTAGGTGAGAAATCTATTACTGTTATAGGTTGACGTCCGGTATTCGTTAATACAAAAACTTGTTCTTGATATATTTTCATTCTTCCATTTGATTCTGTAACTCTACCTCCAAGATCAACTGAAAACTGAATCGTCAAAGTATCTTTCTCTAAGCCTTGCCACGTTAAATAGAGACCAATAAGAGTCAAAATACTTGCTCCAATAGCTACTTCTTTAACTAAATCCCACATTTTCTTAAAAAGATTCTTTCCATTTTGACTCTTTTCAAGTTCAGGATTGTTGATACTTTCTTCTAATTGTCTATCCAAACTATCTGTATCATGAGTATGGTACTGGCAAGAACAGCCAGTTTGTTTTGTTATTTCATTCATGGACTAATCATAAAATCTAGCTATGACAAAATAGTTAGATGCTCGTAAAATACATGGATATCAAAGAATACAAACTCGCTTCAAATTTAATTTCAGAAACAAAATTGCCATCTAACTTTTTTCATTAAGTATAAACTCAGCAAAGTGCTGCACCTCTAAATTATTGTCCATGCAGCTAAAATCAACCATATCCCTTATAATTTGAATAACTTTCATCACATAACTTAAAAAAACCATAACAAACATCTTATGTTTTATAGGCCAATAAAATCTCTACTAATCCTTCACCAACGTCACCACACACTCCACATGATGCGTATGCGGGTAGATGTCGAAAGCACGCAAGTTCTTCAACTCATACCCGTAATCTGCAAGATAGCCAATATCCCTAGACATTGCTGCAGGGTCGCAAGCGATATAGACCAATCGTGATGCCCCAAGGTTGGCTAGTTTGTTAATCACGGCTTGTCCAGCCCCTGAACGTGGTGGGTCAAGGACAATGGTGTCAAAGTTGTCCGTTGGCAGTACTTTGCGTTCTACTTTGCCAATGCGGATTTGAACTTGTGGGTAACCTTTTAAGTTTTCTTTGGCATTCTTTGTGGTGACAGGGCTTGCTTCTACGCAAACTACTTTGCCTTTTTCGCCCACCTTTTCAGCAATGAACTTCGTGAAAAGCCCTACGCCTGAATAGAGGTCCGCGATGCGTTGACCTTCTTTGATGTCTGCAGCTTCTAGCACTGCCTGCACTAGGGTTTCTGGAGCTTTACGATGAATCTGCCAAAAGCCACTAGCACCTACCTTAAATTCTTGATCTAGAACTTTTTCAACAACGTAACCCTTACCACTGGCATATTCAACAGGAAGTTTGCCCACACTAGTAACATTTTTGGCCGGGCGCTTTTTATAACCACGCTGCACTTTTGGCACGTTAGAAGCAGTGGCATTAGCAGTGGTGTAACTAACACCGGCTTTATCACCAAAATGCTCAACCAAACGATCTTTCAAATACCCCTGCATTAAGCCTGATGGATGAGCTGATTTAACCAAAATAATTGGCTTTGACCCATCTGCTGGCGTTGCAACGCTAACTTTAGAAATACCAGAAAAATCACACTCAAAGACTTTAAGTTCATCTAACATTTCAGTTGCTAAAGGAAACTCATCAAGTTCTACCAAATTATTAGAACGATGCTGATACATTGCAAGCTTACCGTTAGGACTAACCGAAAACTGGTTCCGAGTTCGCCATTGCAAACCATTACGCTCTGCGTCCCCTGCAACTTCTTCAACAGTTACATCGTAATCTTTGATACCGCCGAATCGTGCTAAAAGTTCTTTAATAACTTGAGCCTTGAGCACTCGCTGATATGGCAAATCAATATGCCCAAACTCAGCACCACCTGGGACAATATCATGCTTTAAACTATCTGCTTTATCCCACACATGTGGCACACGATGCGAAGAAGATTCTAAGACTTTAACAACATCGGCTCGCCAAAATTTTGCGTTTTCACCAGCTTGAGTTAATTTTGCTTCAACAAGTTCACCAGGCAAACCATGCCTCACAAAGACCACACGACCTTCATGGCGCGCTACAAAATGTCCCCCATGGGCAACATTTCCTAGCTCAAGTTCAATGGTTTTAGTCATTATTTTTTAGGTGCTGAAACCTTAATCATCTCTTTCAATGCCTTCTTATGATCTGAAGATTCCAACTGCCACGGCACACTTGAAACAATCACTCTAGGCATATAATGTAATCGTGATTTAATCTTCAACGCTGTCTGGTTATGTAGTAGCTGTTCATACCAATGACCAACTACATACTCTGGAATATAGACTACCACAAGCACACCAGGATTTTCCTTCTGAATCTTCTTGACGTACTGCAATGTTGGGCGTGTTATTTCACGATATGGTGATTCCAAAACGGTCAACTTAACCGGAATTTTACGGTTCTCCCACTCATTAACCACCCGCTGAGTTTCATCTTCATCAAAGTCCACCACAACTGCTTCTAGAACTTGAGGTTCGGTTGCCTTTGCGTAAGCCAAAGCACGCAGTGTGTGTTTACGCAACTGTCCAACCAAAACAATGGCATGAACAGGGTGGTTTCGTGGGTTTTCAAATTTAATGATGCCATCTTCAAGTTTTAACTCTTCAGCTACAGCCACATAATGGTTATGTACTGACTTCATAGTAAAGAACAAAAATGCCATCGCGAGCAAAGCCATCCAAGCCCCATGAGTAAATTTCGTAACAAGCACGATGAGGAAAACCACGCCAGTCATCAACGAACCAAAGAAGTTGATAACACGAGAAATTTTAATCCGTTTTCGTGCAGCACTATCTGTAGTGTTTTTTAATTCTCGTGTCCAGTGAACAACCATTCCAATTTGAGAAATAGTAAAAGAGATGAACACACCAATGATATAAAGTCCCATCAAGCCTGTTACTGAGGCATGAAAGATGATAACCAGAAGCGATGCAACCAAAGCTAACAAGATAATGCTATTGGAATACGTTAATCTATCCCCACGGTTACGAAGTTGACGTGGTAAGTAGTGATCACGGGCAAGAATCGATGCTAAAACTGGCATCCCGTTGAATGCCGTATTTGAAGCTAGCAAGAGAATTGCACCAGCAGCACCAACAATCACGTAAAACATGATGGAACTTTTACCAAATACAGCAGCAGAAATCTGTGAAAGTACAGGGTGCTGCAAAAAGCTATGAGAAACATGCTGCCCATTGACAAGTAATTGTGTTGCAGGATTTTCAACCAAACGTACCTTGGTTAGTTCTGCCATGGACATGATTCCAAAAATCATGAAAGCAGCAATAGAACCCAGCATCAAGAGTGTTGCAGCAGCATTTTTCGACTTTGGTGTCTTAAATACTGGTACACCATTGGAGATAGCCTCTACACCTGTTAAGGCTGATGCACCAGAAGAGAAAGAGCGCAAAATGAGTAGTGCTCCGCCTAAGCCGTAAAGTCCTTGAGCATAAGAACTATCTGGAATAATCTGATACCCAGCAGATTCTGCAGAGTGTAAATGTCCAGTAAAGTATTGGTACCAACCTGTGAATGCCATGATGATAACCGAGATCATAAATACATAACTTGGGATAGCAAAAATAAAACCAGTTTCACTCATTCCTCGCAAATTGAGAATCATGAGTAGTAGGATACCTCCCACCGTTAATGGGACTTGTAAGCCATGTAAGAAGGGAAATGCGGTAATAAAATAGCCAATGGCCGAAGACATTGATACAGCAACGGTTAGGATGTAATCGACCATGAGTGAGGAAGCTACTGTCAAACCAAAGTTTTTACCAAGGTTTTGTGAGGCAATTTCATAGCCACCACCACCATTAGGGTAGGCATAAACATTTTGTCGATACGATGCAACTACTGTTAGTAAAACTACAATAACGGCAAGCCCAACCCACGGAGAAATAGTTAACGCAGCAACACCTGCCAATGATAAGGTGAGGATAATTTCATCAGGAGCATACCCTACTGAAGAAATCGCATCCGAGGCGAAGATAGGCAGTGCTAATCGTTTCTTAAGAAGTGTTTCACTTTGGTTTTCAGTACGATATGGAGTACCAATGATAATACGCTTTATGGCATCAAGAAAATTCAGCACTCATAAACGTTACCACGTTAAGAAAGTAAAGTAACGAGTGCACTTCATGAATTTTTAGGAAAGCAACTAGCGTAAACTATACTTTCTCTTGCTGCGGACTAACGTTTTGTAATGGCGGTGATGTTTTAGCAATATTCCAGACGTACCAGACTGCTAAAACATAGAGGGGTACACCCATTGCAAGCCTGGCAAAACCAAGAAAGTCTACATAATTTGGGCCAGCAAAATACAAAGGCAATTGTACTGCAAGACGCAAGATAAAAATCAAAGAATAGACTAGTGTACATTTCGCATAAACTTTGAGTCTGGCTGGATCTTTACGCCAGTTTAATTCTTCACCAAAAACAAAACCAAAAATAATGCCAACTAACGGCCATTTAATAGCAACAGAAATAAATGCTGCAGCTAAATATCCAGCATTAGTAAAAAAACCAGGGACATAATAATCTGAAGCGTTCTGTGAACGAGTAGCAAAAAAAGCACAGATTAAAACACTCAGTACACCAAAGATGGCTTGTGTAAATGGTGTCTTTTGAATCAAACGTAAAAGACAGAAAAGTACAGCAACGACCAAAGATGCTAAAACAGAAGTCATTAAATTACGTGTGAAAAAATATACCAGATAGAAAACTGTTCCTGGCACGATGGTCTCAGCAAGACCACGATAGCCACCAATAGAAGCTAAAAGTGAAATCTCACCTTTTGCATTACGTTTAATATTTGACTGACTGATTCGAGTCTGGAACTCTTCACTTAATGGAAGTGGCTCTTCTTTTTCAGGCATTAACCGCCAACCTGACGAATCTCTGGCCCTCGTAAGCGAGGATCTGTTGTTTGTTCTTGATCAGTTTGCTCAGTAGTACCTTGAGGGTTTTCTAGAGCTCCTTGAGGAATCTTAAGTTCTAGTAAGTCTTTGGGAGGCAATGGATTCTCTCCTCGATTAACAGCTACAGCCCTAAAAGCCTTTTCTAGTTCTTTGCTTTTTTCTTCATCAACGGCAGCAGGTCCAGAAAAAACACCACGAAGGAACCATCGTGGGCCATCAACACCAACAAAGCGTGCTGCCCTGACCGCATTTGCTTGAGTGGTATCAGGAATAGAGACAACTAGCTCATGACCAAACTTACCTTCAATAGGCTGAACTGTACCACCTTGTTCAATGGCACTTTCAGCTATTTGATCTTTGAGTGCTAGCCACAAGCCTTCAGATTTTGGTGCCGCAAAAGCTTGAACTTGTAGGGAGGAATCATCATCATCAAAATTGAGGGAGAGAATGCGACCAGTGTTTTCTTCCATTTCCATGCGCACATCAAGGTTTGGCATTTCAGGTAGTATGATGCTGCCACAATCTACTTCATTGTCATTACGTTCTACTTCAGAAATATCGAAAGGGCCATTCTCCTTTCGGTCACTTGGAGCATGTTTTTCAACAATATTTTCATCAAGATTATCTTCACCTTGATGTAAAAAGTCTAGCTCCCTTGGCGCTGGACCTTTATTCTCTTTACCAAGATTGGCAATAGTGCGGTCAGGCTTAAGTTCTTGTTTTTGTGCCTTGACTGCTTCTCTTTCTTCTTTGCTTTTCTTTTTACCTAATAAGGCCATCTTTATTCCCCTTTTTCCTTAAAACCACCAGTTGAACCAAAGCCAGAGGCTCCACGATCTGAGCCTGGTAGTTCTGCGACATGCACAAAATTGGCTTCTTCATATTTTTGAATAACTAACTGAGCTATGCGATCCCCTCGAACAAATTGTGCTGCTTCTTGAGAGTCTGTATTAAGGAGGCATACTTTAATTTCACCACGATACCCAGCATCTACTGTACCTGGAGCATTAACAATGGTAATACCTTTTTTAACGGCAAGACCCGAACGTGGGTGAACCAAAGCAACGTAACCTGCTGGGAGTGCAAGCGCCACCCCAGTACCGACAAGTTTACGTTCTCCAGGCTGAAGAGTTACATCTTCAGTAGTGCATAAATCTGCACCCGCATCCCCTGGTTTTGCATACTGTGGGAGTGGAATTTCTGAATCTAGCAACTGAATTAAGACTTCAAGTTTGTCATTCATAGTCATATATCAACTTTAATTCAATTGCGAGCCAAGAGCTACTTTACTAGCAATGTATTTTGAAACTGACAAGGTACTATATGCTATATGGAAACAAAAATGGAAGCCCAAGATAACTCTGTCCTGTATCAAGAAAAGTTAACTCCCTCTCCTGGCGTGTGGTTGATTGCCGCTTTTTCTGCGATTTTGTTTTATTTTGTTTTTACCCCTGTTAACCAGACTGCAGGTATTTTTGCTCCTTTCATTGCTTTTGCACTTTTTGCCTTAATTTTACTTACAATGACTCCTCGAATTGTGTTAACTCCAAAGACTTTAACGGCTGGAAAAGCAACTATTGAACGCCAATATCTTGGGCAAGCTGTAGCTTATGAAGGTGATGATAAAAAATTACAACTAGGCTCACAAATGGATGGGCGAAGCTACACGTGTATTCGTGGTTGGATTGATCCTATTGTAAAGATTGAAAATCTAGATTCTACGGATACCGTACCGTTTTGGATTTTCTCTAGCCGCACTCCTCAAGCTTTTTTGAATGCTTATAACAAGTAACATGATTGGATTTCATTAGCACCATGATTTATACCGTTACGCTTAACCCAGCAATAGATTATATTGTTCGCCTTCGTGAGCTTAGAATAGGCACAGTAAACAGGATGCGTGAAGATTTGAAACTGCCTGGTGGTAAAGGAATTAACGTATCAAGGATTCTACAACGTCTTAACACTCCAAATACTGCTTTGGGTTTTATTGGTGGCTTTACTGGGCATTTCATTGCAGAAACTTTACACGCTGAAAAAATTCACACAGATTTTACTAAAATACAGCACGATACTCGCATCAATATCAAAATCAAAGATGTCACTACTGAAACAGAAATTAACGGTGCAGGGCCTGAAGTTTCAGCTGTAGAAATGGGTAATTTAAAGCTTAGGCTTTCTTCTCTTGAGGAACATGACATTGTTATTTTTTCTGGCAGTAAACCACCCAGTGTTCCTGAAAACTACTTTCAAGAACTCATCGCTCTCGTGAAGCAACAAGGTGCTAACTTCGTGATTGATACCACTGGAAAAGATTTACTAGATTCCTTGAACTGCCAGCCACTGGTGGTAAAGCCTAATCATCATGAGCTTGCTGAACTGTTCAATGCCTCTTTAGATTCTTTAGACGATATTGTTCTTTATGGGAAAAAATTGCTAGAGCAAGGAGCACACTATGCCATGGTTTCCATGGCTGGTGATGGGGCGCTCTTATTTACCCCTCATGGCACCTATCAATCCAATGCTTTAAAACGCCAGTTAAAGAATTCGGTGGGTGCAGGAGATTCCATGATTGCTGGTTTTGTAGGCTCCTATCAGGCTACTGAAGATCCTATAGCAGCTTTTAAAACTGCTGTTGCTTGTGGCAGTGCAACTGCTTTCTCAGACGATTTAGCGACTACAGATTTTATTCAAGAATTACTGCCAGAGGTTAAAATTTCACAAATAAAGTAAGGTAAATTGACATGAAAATTAAAGATATCATGCCCGAAGAATCCATGATTATGAATCTTCAGGCTACGAATAAGTCAGATGCCATCGATGAGATGGTAGACAAAATGTATAACACTGGTCGAATTAGTGATATTGACACTTATAAAGCCGGCATCAACAAGCGTGAAGAACAAATGTCTACTGGTCTTGGTGATGGCTTAGCAATGCCTCACGCGAAAAATAAGGCAGTGAATAAAACCACTGTACTTTTTGCTAAGAGTGTAGACGGTGTTGATTGGGATGCCCTTGATGGCGAACCTTGTTACTTATTTTTCATGATTGCTGCTCAAGAAGGTGCTGCTGATACTCACCTTCAAGTGCTTGCAACTCTTTCAAAGCTGCTCATCAACAAGGATGTTGTTGAACAGCTTAAGGCTGCTCAAACTCCTGATGAAGTGCTTAACATTCTTGAAACTGCTGAAAATGCAAAAGCGAAACAAGAGCAAGAAGATGCTGCTGCGGCTGTAGGGGCTACTGCTGCTGTCGCTACCGGTTCGGATGCAAAACCTTTTGTGGTTGCCGTAACAGCTTGTCCAACAGGTATTGCCCATACTTATATGGCAGAAGATAAGCTGAAAGAAACTGCTAAAAAATTAGGTGTTGACATCAAAGTAGAAACTAATGGTTCTGATGGTGTCAAGAATCAATTAACACCTGAAGATATCGCTAGAGCTTCTGGTGTTATCATTGCCGCAGATAAAAATGTTTCCATGAACAGGTTTGATGGAAAGCCGCTTTTAAACCGTCCTGTTAAAGATGGTATTAACAAATCAGATGAGCTGATTAACCTTGCTGAAAAAGGTGAGGCTCCAATTTATCATGCCAGTGGAGCTGAAGAAAATGCAGACAGCAATGAAGCTAGTGGTAGCGTAGGGCAACAGATTTATAAAGATCTGATGAATGGTGTATCCCATATGCTACCTTTCGTGATTGCCGGTGGTATCACTATTGCTATCTCCTTCATGGTTGACCAATTCTTAGGCGTTCCAGAAGCGGACCTCTCTAAACTTGGTACTTTCCACGAATCTGCAAAAATGTTTAACGACATTGGTAATGCAGCATTCATGTTTATGTTACCTGTCTTGGCAGGCTTCATTGCCTCAAGTATTGCAGATCGACCCGGTCTCGTTGTTGGTTTTGCTGCTGGTGCCATTGCAAATACTGGTGGAGCTGGTTTCTTGGGGGCACTCGTTGGTGGTTTCCTTGCTGGCTACGTTGTCTTAGGGCTTAAGAAAGCACTTGCTGGATTACCTAAAGCCTTTGACGGAATTAGAACTATTTTGTTCTATCCTTTCCTCGGACTTATTGTTACTGGTCTACTCATGATGCTCATTAATATTCCGTTGAAAGCAGTTAATACTGGTCTAACTAACTTCTTAAATGGTTTAAACGGCTCAAGTGCCATCCTCTTGGGAGCACTTGTTGGTGGCATGATGGCTATTGACCTTGGTGGCCCTATCAACAAAGCTGCTTATGTCTTTGGTACTGGTACTCTTGCAGCAACTGTTGCAACTGGTGGTTCTGTTGTCATGGCTGCTGTCATGGCTGGAGGTATGGTGCCTCCATTAGCAGTCTTTGTGGCTACTCGCCTCTTTAAAAAGAAGTTCGATAAATCTCAACAAGAAGCAGGTATGACGAATATTGTGATGGGTCTATCCTTCGTGACTGAAGGGGCTATTCCTTTCGCTGCTGCTGACCCAGCACGTATTATTCCAAGCTTTGTGCTTGGATCTGCAACAGCTGGAGCACTTGTTGGCGCTTTTGGTATTAAGCTACTTGCACCTCACGGTGGTATCTTTGTGATGTTACTTTCTAACCATCCACTTCTTTACTTAGGAATCATTGCACTGGGTGCAGTAATTTCTGGCGTGATTTACGGAATCTTAAAAAAGCCTCTAGATACTCAAGAACTTATTGCACAAGAAGCACGTTAAAACTAAGGAGATAGTAGATGTCTGGATTGGGCAAAGTGCTTGGCACAAGCGCTTCAAAAGTTCAAGTATCAGCACTGATGAATTAGAAGGAATGTTCAACAAAGCCAGCTGGAACGGCCGCACTAAAAAAGGCAACTAAACATAAAGATTGTCATCGTAGGTGGGGTCTCTGGAGGTAAAAGGTTATGATTTTAAAGAAAAGTTAGCTCTGACATTGCTGTAATGTCTGTGTATTCAGGTCTACCTCTTAAATGAGCAAGGTAATGCAGAGCAACTTTTCTTTTATATAAACTTAGCTGCCAACTCAAAAACATGCTACCAGCGTCTTTATCAGGCACAAGTTCAATGACATCAGAATAACTATAATCTCTCATACCACTAAGACTAAAAGCTACCACTGACAAAATGCCTTTAACTATTGATTACAAGTGTTGCATTATGGACAAATGTCCTGTATAATAGATTAGGTAATCGGTTCTGCGAAACTGGTTACCTATCGATAGAAAGGAGGCACTTATGTGGCTGGGCATCTTAACCGATGTACTTACTATCGTTGCTAATGTTGTGGTTATAATTGCAGTTATCTCACAACGTAGTAATAACAAAGACAGTCGTTAGTAAGTAGTGGACTTTGGCTAACTGACAATTAGTCAAAGTTCCCTCCTTAAAACCATTATAACAAAGGAAAATGATGATGAACAAGAATACACTTACACTAATCGGAGTACTACTAGGCTTCACTCTACTTCTAGGCTTAGTACGCAACGCTAACGTGTACCTACTTGTACTCAATGCGTTCACACTAGGCATGGTAGTAACAACTATAATGAAAGAGAAAACACATACAAACAAGGAATGAAGTTATGACACCAGCACGAATAGAACCAGCTGGCAAAAAACTAGAAAAAGCCAACGAAGTCGAACACGCTAAAAAACAACTAGATAAAGCCAAGACCAACTTTGATAACAAAATAGTCGAGGCTTTAGAGCATGGCGTAACACGAGCAGAAATAGCTAGACGAGCCAACATGACCGAAACGGCGATATACAAAAAAGTAAAACGCATGAACGAAAACAAGAAAAAACACAAAAACTAGACAACATGGCCAGGATTAAAATATAAGATATAAAAATGCTCCCACTGGTTAAAGTGGGAGCATTTAGTTATAGCAATTAATAGCGATGTGTTTGCCATACAACAAGTGCGTTATTTTCAACTTTACGTTGACCTGGCGCTAGATGAATAACATCACCTTGAGCACCAGCAGCAAAAACTCTATTGCGTTCTGCATCGTCACTGAGTTGCTGCACTTGCTTCATTAAAGCAGTGCGTTGACGCCGCAAAATAACAATCTGATTCTCAAGTTCAAGAATACGTTTGATACCAACAAGAGTTACGCCTTCTTTAGAAAGACGCTGAATCTCACGTAACTGGTAGACGTCTTTCCATGAATACCGCCGAGATTTTCCTGCAAGACGTTTTGGAACCACCAAGCCAAGCCTGTCATATTGCCTCAAAGTTTGAGGATGCATTGCAGCTTGTTCAGCAGCAACGGCAATAGGCATAACCGGATCAGTACTTTCCTCTAAATTCATAGCTTAGCCTTACTCATCATTTCTGCACGAGGATCATCATTCTTCGTTGCTTGAGCGAACTCTTCGACTGCTTTCTTAGCCTCTTCATTAAGAGTCTTAGGTACTGTAATCTCAAGAGTTACTAGCATATCGCCAGTTATTTTCTTGCTTGCTACACCTTTACCTTTAACTCGAAGAGTCTTTCCAGAACCAGTTCCAGCTGGAATCTTCAGTGTTACTGTTTCTCCTTGCAGTGTTGGCACCTGAATCTTTGCACCCAAAGCAGCTTCATTGAAACTAACTGGCACAGTAATACGGATATTGTTGCCATCTCGAGTGAAAATCGGATGAGATTTCACCTTGACAGTAACAATGAGGTCTCCCTTTCCTGCTGGACCTTCTTGACCCTTACCACGAACTTTAATCTTCTGACCATCTTTAACGCCAGCTGGAATACGAACGTTAGTTACTTTTCCATCAGAACTTCGTAGTGCAATCTGTGTACCACGGATAGCGCCAGCAAAAGAAATTGAGCTAGTAGCTTTAATATCTTTACCTTTGCGAGGTTCCGTTCTTAGACCCGTTGGGCTAAAGCCACCACCAAACATATTTTCAAAGTTTGGTAGATCGTTTAAGTTAGGGATATCTCCACCTGTTGTGGTGAAAGTAGTGCGCTGTGACCCTGCCTGATTGTTGAAAAGACCACCGAAGAGGTCTTCAAAGCCTTGCTGTGAACCACCAGTTGTTGATGGTCCTTGCCTAAAGCGCGGCATACCAGCACCCATAGCTCGCATTTCATCGTATTCTTTACGTTGATTTTTATCTGATAGAACAGTATAAGCTTCAGTAATATCTTTGTACTTATGTTCTGCTGTTTTATCGTCAGAGTTAAGATCTGGGTGGTATTTCCTAGATAGTTTGCGATAACTCTTTTTGATTTCGTCTGCTGTGGCTTTTTTATCAACACCGAGGACTTTATAATAGTCTTTCTCGAGCCAATCTTGACTAGCCATATATTCTCCCTTTAGTTTTCAGGAACAGAGACAATAACTTGAGCTGCGCGAACCACTTTGTCACCGACTTTATACCCTGGACGAAGCACCTGTGCAACAGTTTCTTCAGTAGCATCTGATGATGGTTGTTGAATTAACGCTTCATGCACAAGTGGATCGAAAGCAACATCAGCTTCTCCATAGCGTTGCAAGCCGGATTTAGAAAGTGTATTTTCTAACTTCTGCGCGATAGAAGCGAAAGGTCCATCTTCTAAGTCTCCGTGTTCTCTTGCAGCATCAATATCATCAAGAACTGGCATTAAGCTCACCAGAACTTTCTCTGTAGCCATATCTGAAGCAACTGAACGATCACGTTCAACACGCTTACGGTAATTAACGTATTCTGCTTGAAGACGTTTCAAATCTGCAAGGTGATCATTGTTTTGAGAACTAGTAGCAGTTGAATCTGCTGCAGGTTCTTCAGGTGCATCAGCATCTTGAGCACCATTTGCAATGTTTTCTGCCTCTGAGATTAAATCGTCTTCGTTGCCTTCATCTGCATCTGCTGCAGCTTCAGTATCTTCTTCGTCAACAAGTTCAGCTTCTGGCGCTTCTGGGTCAACTGAATCAGTTTCCTTTGCATCAAAAGCTTTGTCTGCTGTTTCGTTTACTTCTTCATTCTGAGACTGAGGCTGGTCATTTTCATGACCAGCCTTTCCTCCATGTGATTTATCAAAATCTGACATGATTATTTGTTTTCCTCGTCTTCGTCTTCATCATCTACAACTTCAGCATCGATGATGTCTTCATCAGAGTCGCTGTTATCTGAAGTATCAGAAGTTGCATCTTCTCCGTCTTGTGGAGCTTGTTCTTCCTGATTTTGCTTGTAGATTTCTTCGCCAATCTTTACCTGAGACTTAGAAAG
Organism: Micrococcaceae bacterium; assembly: GCA_047605865.1. Taxonomy (GTDB): domain Bacteria; phylum Actinomycetota; class Actinomycetes; order Actinomycetales; family Micrococcaceae; genus JASGDC01. The sequence continues at coordinate 39,576 of JASGFC010000010.1, forward strand.
TTGATCGTGTGCATTTGCTACTGCATCTGCATCATCACCCTTAAGGGCTTCCTTAAGCTCATCAACATGGCCTTGAACTTCAGTCTTAGTCTCATCAGAGAGTTTGTCATCATGTTCTTTAAGAAGCTTGTCAGTTGAGTAAGCAAGTGCTTCAGCGTTGTTACGAGTATCTACCTCTTCACGACGTTTCTTATCTGCATCAGCTTGCTCTTCAGCTTCCTTCACCATGCGGTCGATATCTTCTTGAGGAAGTGAAGAACCACCAGAGATAGTCATAGACTGCTCTTTACCAGTTCCTTTATCCTTAGCAGATACGTGCACGATACCATTAGCATCAATGTCGAAAGTAACCTCAACCTGTGGCACGCCACGAGGTGCTGGAGCAATACCAGTAAGCTCAAAAGTACCAAGAGGTTTGTTGTCACGAGTGAACTCACGTTCACCTTGGAATACCTGAATAGATACAGATGGCTGGTTATCTTCTGCTGTAGTGAATGTTTCGCTACGCTTTGTTGGGATTGCAGTGTTACGTTCGATGAGTTTAGTCATGATACCACCCTTAGTTTCAATACCAAGAGACAGCGGAGTAACGTCAATCAAAAGAACGTCTTTACGCTCACCTTTCAAGACACCTGCCTGAAGTGCAGCACCCATAGCCACAACCTCATCTGGGTTAACACCTTTGTTTGGTTCTTTACCAGAAAGTTCCTTAACAAGTTCAGAAACTGCAGGCATACGTGTTGAACCACCAACAAGTACAACGTGATCAATATCTGAAACTTTAATACCAGCTTCTTTGATAACGTCATTGAATGGTTTCTTACAACGATCTAGCAATTCATTAGTAAGTTCTAGGAACTTAGGGCGAGAAAGTGTTTCATCCAAGTGGATTGGACCATCAGGTGAAACTGAAAGGTACTGCAATGAAATGTGAGTTGAGTTAGCTGTTGAAAGTTCTTTCTTTGCTGTCTCAGAAGCTTCACGAAGACGCTGCAAAGCAATCTTATCTTTTGAAAGATCTGTACCAGTTTTGCTCTTAACTTGTTCTAGCAACCACTGAAGGATAACGTTGTCCCAATCGTCACCACCAAGGCGGTTATCACCTGCAGTAGCTTTTACTTGAATAGTTGAGAAGCCATCTTCATCTTTACCAACCTCTAGCAATGATACGTCGAAAGTACCACCACCAAGGTCGAATACAAGGATGAGTTCATCTTCTTTACCTTTGTCTAGACCATATGCAAGCGCTGCTGCTGTAGGCTCATTAACGATACGAGAAACGTTAAGACCTGCGATTTCACCAGCTTCTTTAGTTGCTTGACGCTCTGCGTCATTGAAGTATGCAGGAACTGTAATTACTGCATCTGTAACAGGCTCACCAAGGTAAGCTTCTGCATCTTTTTTAAGTTTCATAAGTGTACGAGCAGAAATTTCCTGTGGAGTATATTTCTTGCCGTCTACTGTAGTTGACCAGTCAGTACCCATGTGGCGCTTCACTGAAGCAAAAGTGCGATCTACGTTGTTAACTGCCTGACGCTTTGCAACTTCACCGACAAGAACGTCTCCGTCTTTACCGAAAGCTACAACAGATGGAGTTGTGCGACCACCTTCTGCGTTTGCAATTACTGTTGGTTCTCCACCTTCGAGAACTGAAACTACTGAGTTTGTAGTACCTAGGTCAATACCTACTGCACGAGCCATATTAGCTTCTCCTTCTTGAAATTAATCAATCTTTTAAAATACTTCTGTGTTTGGTTTGAGCTACTTTCACTAACTTGAGTGAACTTCACTCAACCAAACTCATTACTTCAATTCTCACACAGCAAAAATACCTTGTCAAGCATCTTAATGAAAAAAGTTGAGCGAACTTCACTCAACCTCTGTATCCCTTTATTTTAGGGCACGATAATTGCCAGCTTCTCTTGAGATTTAACTCATATAGTAGAAAAATGACTGATCATCAACTTGCACCTTTGGATAACGTGATAGCGCAACATCATATCCAATCACCCAAAGATGCTTTTTATGTAGCCATCGACGGTAGATCTGGTTCAGGAAAAAGTACTTTAGCGCAGCACCTTGCTACCAAATATCAGATGGCAATTTTTCACCTTGAAGATTTATATCAAGGATGGGATGGGCTGGATGCAGGCATTGAAACGTACCTTACAAAAATTTTACCAACGTTAAATACTGGAAAAATCTTACAATACCTGGGCTGGGATTGGCATAACAACATTGCACAGACACAAACTTTTACACCACAACAGTTCATGATTTTTGAAGGCGTGGGTAGTTGCGACCATCGTGCCCTAAAATTTCTTAACTACTCCATTTGGATAGAATGCGGTGAAAAAGAACGAAAAGCTCGTGCTCTAGCACGTGATGGTGAAACCTTTGCTCCGCACTGGAACCAGTGGGCAAAGCAAGAACAAGAGTGGCTTTCAGCACATAACCCTCGCACTGAGGTAGATTTGGTGATAAAGGGTGGGAGCAAATTCTATGATTAAAATTTTATGCAAAAAGATTCCCACTCCTCTTACAGCAGAAGACATCTTTACTACTGTATTTGAAGATTCTAAAAATCGTGTTTGGCTTGATAGTAGCTCACATACTATCGAAGGAAAAAATGAACGGCAACGCTTTAGTATCATGGCCGATGACTTGGGTGAAGATGCCTCCATTCAGCATTTTTCAACTGGAGAGATCTTCAATGAGTTAAATCAAAAAGTGCCCACCCATGATGTCTTTGTTGAACATAAAGACTACGAGTGCAGTTTTCAACTCGGCTGGATTGGTTGGATTAGCTATGAGGCTGAAGCTACTTTCATGCATACTGATCGGGCTCTTGTGCTTGACCATCAAACTGGAGATTGCTTTGCGCTATTTTATAACACCCAAGAAAATACCAAATGGCTAATGCACGTGGCACAAAAGATTAGTAGTGTACAAGAAACTTACCTGAAGCACCTTGGACAAGCTCCAGTTTTCCGTGCAAGAGACTCTAAGGACTCGTACCTAGCTAAAGTTGAGGCTATTTTAGAAGAAATTCGCCAAGGAAATACTTATGAAGCATGCCTCACAACACAACTTTCAGCTCAAACACCAGAAGACTTTACTGCACTTGACACATATCTTGCTCTGCGACACAACAACAAAGCTCCCTACAATGCATTTATTCAGCTCGATGGCACCACCTTGATGAGTACTTCACCGGAACGATTCCTTGGAATCACAGCAGAGGGAAAAATTATAGCTGAACCAATTAAAGGCACACGCAAACGTGCTAAAGATGCTACAGAAGACTTGGAACACCGAGAGGACCTCTACAGTTCTCTTAAAGATAGAGCTGAAAACATGATGATTGTAGACTTAATGCGCAACGATTTATCGCATTTTGCAGTTCCTGGAACCATCAAAGTGGATCGCTTGTTCGATATAGAAAGCTATCAGAGTGTGCATCAGATGGTTAGTACCATTTCAGCACAATTACGTAAGAGCGCACAACGTGGAGACGTTATCCAAGCAGCTTTCCCAGCAGGTTCTATGACAGGTGCCCCTAAGATTAAAACAATGGAAATTCTAAAAGAACTTGAAGCAAAACCTCGTGGCATCTACTCAGGTTGCCTAGGGTTCATTTCTCACAATGGCGCTGTAGAACTCTCTGTTATTATTCGTACTCTTATTGAACATCAAGGTACACTTTCCCTTGGTGTTGGTGGCGCAGTAGTTGCAGATTCTACTCCAGAAGCAGAATATGAAGAAATTCAAACAAAAGCTAGTGGAATCCTTGATACCTTAGGCTCAACTTTCTGAAGTAGACTAAATACCATGAGCATTGCTTTCTTACATGAACCTTACAATGACACAGACCAGATTTCGGCCTTTGACCTTGGGGTAACACATGGCGATGGTGTCTTTGAAACTCTCCTAGCAGTGAAGAATGATCATGAAGTCAACATTCTACAACTTGAAGACCATCTCAGCAGATTGCAGAAATCTTTAACAAGCCTCGACCTTCAGCTAAATGGCGACATCATGGTAGCTGCACACTCGGCACTCAGCGATGAAATTGTTGCTCACCCAGAAGAAACAGAGTTCGTGCTTCGCTTCTTTGTCACTGCTGGTCTTGAAAAAGATAACCGCACCCAACCACTAGCTTGGGTCACTGCAAATCCACGCCCTGAAGCATCTAAAGCTGCCTCCCAACAAGGAGTAAACGTACAGCTACTTTCCAAAGGACATCCAGCAGATTTTGCAAGCCATAGTCCATGGGCATTACAAAGCACCAAAAGCACCTCTTACGCAACCGCTATGGCAACTTTGCGTTTTGTTCAAAAAAATGGTTTTGATGAAGCCATCTATACAACAGCAGAAGGCTACATACTCGAAGGACCAACTTCAAACGTTGTCTTCCGTCAAGGTAAAACACTCTATACGCCTGAACCAGAACTTGGGCTACTTCATGGCACTACGCAACGTAGTATCTATCGTGCAGCCAAAGCTGACGGGTATCAACTTAAATATGGTCAATATAAAGTTGAAGACCTTATCAATGCCGATGGCGCTTGGCTTACCTCAAGTGTGCGTTTATTTACACCGATTCTTTCAATAGATAAAAAACCCGTTGCAAATCTAGACGAAACTCATGCTTTTCACGATACGATGAAACGCTGGATTCTCAAAAACTAACCCCTCTCTTTCCCCTCCCGCAAGTCAGTGCTATTTTCTGAAAATAACGCAATATTTTAAGCTTTTAGCACTGATTTAGTGAAAAGGATGAGGGCGATGCTTCCGAAGAGGAAAAGCCAATCGGCAGAAGTCACGATAGACTTTCTTGCTTGAGTACGATGCGGATACTGCCCAAAGCCTTTTACTTGCATAGAAGCTGCTAGTTTATTAGCTCGACGCAGTGCAATAACAAACAGTACATAACCTTGTGAGAGAAAATTCTTAATCCTAGAACCATCTGCAACACCTCGAACTCTGCGAGCACGCTGTAACATCGCCCAATCTTCTTGCATCAATGAAACCATTCGTAGAGCTGCAACAGCACCAATGACAAAACGTTCTGGAAGTTTTGCTTGCTGAATCAGTGCATCCCCTAGTTCAGTAGCATCAGTACTTGCGAAGAGAATCACAGCAGGAATAGCAATAGCCAGAACGCGTAGTGCAATAGTGCAAGCTAAATGGATTGACCCATTAGTGATATGCATCCATAAAAAAGTAAAATACACCTGCCCAGAAGATTTACCCAGGATCAAGGTAGAAAAACCTGCAAGGGCTGCACCAATAAAGACTGGAGTTAAAAGTTTAAAAGCTTGCTTCAGTGGTACACCCCACCAAGGCATGAGTAAAAAATAAACGATAAGTAGCACAGCAGGAATGCTTGGGTTCAAGGTAAAAATGACTGGAACAGTCAAGATTAGCATCACTAACAATTTAAAGAAAGGATTACGGTTACTGATAAAGGTGCCCTTGTGATGTTTCATCCCCTGTTTCACACTGACCATTGCGCTACCTGCACTTTCTGTGCATCAAGTGCTTCTATTAAGAGTTCATCATGAGTTGAAATAATCATACATACACCGCGTGCTAATTGCTCCTGCAATAACCTACACAAGACCATCCAATGCTGTGGATCTTGACCAAAAGTTGGTTCGTCAAGAATAATGATTTCAGCGTTATCTGCTAAGGCAGTAGCTACGGAAAGTCTACGTTTTTGACCACCTGAAAGAGTAAAAGGATTAGAATTTTTGAGATTACTGAGACCTAACAAGTCCAAAAGCTTTTCTGGAACTGTCTGCAGCTCTTCTTTAACAGTGTCGTATATAAATTGGTGCTCAGGATTCTGAAAAACAACACTGACGTGCTGCGCAAGTTCTGAAGATTTCATAGTAGAAAAATCTGGTGCAATAGTGCCAGCTGAAATTTCTTGTAAACCTGCAAGACTCATAGCCAGAGAAGTTTTTCCAATACCATTTTTACCCAATAAGGCATAGCAGTTTCCAGCATGAAAATCTTGAGTAATTCCCTCTAAAATGGGAACATCATAGCCCACACTAACATTTTCGGCGCTTAGAACCTTTCCTTGAGCAGAAGCATGATACTGCTCAAAGTTAAGTTTAAGCCCTGGATACCAGACGTTAAGCTGTGCGAGGAGCTTAGCTTGGGCAAAGATATCTTCAGCACTGCCATCACATTCTATTTCTCCCCTCTCATTGAGCACGATAACGCGATCTACTGAATCTGCCCACAACTCAACATTGTGTTCAACAATCACAAGTGTTTGTTGATGCTCTGCAGCAGTTTGTAAGATTACTTTTTTAAGATATTTGGCACCTTCAGCATCTAAATTAGCGCTAGCTTCATCCAGCAAAAGCACCTTAGGCTTTACTGCAAGCATATTTGCTAATGCTAAACGTTGTTTCTGCCCTCCAGATAAAGCATAGCTATCGTGATCGATGTCAAAAGGAAGATGAACTTCAGCTAAAGCTGTCTTGACTGTATTCCAGATTTCTACATTTGGTACACAATAATTTTCGCAACTAAAGGCCACATCGTCACCAATGGTATGCATCACTATTTGAGCATCAGGGTCTTGAAGTACCATCCCAGCTTGTGAATTTACCTCCAAGCTCCCACTACGTTTGCCTTCTTCTTCGGTTATTACACCGGCGATTAAATGCAGTAGTGTACTTTTGCCTACCCCACTTGGCCCAAGCAATAGCACCTTTTCGCCCTGATTGATGGTAAAGGAAAGGTTATTTAAGACATTGTTTTTACTACGCGGGTATCGATACGAGAAATTATGGGCACTAATCATTGTCTATCAGCTCTAACTCTGAGGCTACAGCGAAGCGATCTAAGACTCCTGTTTTCACAAGTTTTTTAGTAAGCTGATATGAACCAAACCCAGCTAGGATAGCTCCAGAAATACATGTTGCTACTAATGCTGTAATACGCCATACTGGCTCCCAGGCTACAAAACTGATTGATTGTGAAAGTACCGCCCCACCTAAAGCAGCACCCACACCAGCTAAAACAGCAACCAATCTAGTGAACTTCTTATACCTAAAGAGTGCAAAAACTAGTTCTGTGCCTAGTCCTTGCATTGCACCCCACATGAAAGCCTCGAAACCCCACTGTGAGCCTAACATCATGGCCACGATAGCTGCCAGTAGTTCCGTAAAGAACGCTGCTCCTGGTTTTCTGATAATAAGTCCACCAAGAACTCCTGGGAAAAGCCAGCCACCATCAGCTAAAGATTCTAAGGGTTGGAAGAAAGTCAAAAGCGGGAATAAAGCTACTGAAGTAAACAAACCCCAAGCCCAAATCATAACCCCACTGACAGCAGCAAGAACACTAGCAAACACGATGTCTATCGTGCGCCATTTCCTAGCCATTACAATACCTCCTGAAGTTGTAACAGGAGGGGAATTGATGTGTATCAATATGAGAAACTCGACTGCCTACGCTGGTATAAACCAGATCAGGTTCGAGGGTCTGTGCAATGAGCACACTCTCAGCATCTTTGTCTTGGATTAAGACTGATGCTCCCCTGTCGTCTTTTTAGCTTAACAAAATGTCAATATTTTTTCACATTTGATGGCTTATTTCTTAGCAGTAGCAGTTATTATAAGAAGTAACAAAAGGAGTAAATTATGTTTGGTTCAAGAAGAAGAAAACTGATGAAACGAGCAACTTCAACAGCAGCTTCGGCTATTGGTGGTAAATTAGCTCACACTGCGTGGCGTACTGGAACAGGTAAAAAAGGTAGCCGCCATGCTGAAGACATCAAAGAAGCTGTTGGATTTGCAATGTTAACAAGTGCTGCTGTAGCAGGTTTGAATGTTGCTTTTTCCCGCTATCTTAATAAGCAAGAAAAGGCTTTTACACAAGATATTAAAACCAGAAGATCAGAACTTAATTCAGAATTAAACAAACAACTTAAATAAGAAATAACCTAAGCTACACACAGAAAGTAAGACTATGTCTGATGGCACGTTGGAACCACTTGAAAGTACTTCAGCGCTAGATTCAAAAGAGGTTGACAAGAGTCAAGTCTTTGCATGGAGTTTGTGGGAGTGGGGTTCAGGTGCTTTCAACACTATTATTACCACTTTCGTCTTCTCTGTTTATTTAACTGATCAAGTTGCTAAAACAGAAACCGAAGGCTCTCAGGCTCTTGGTTGGGGCATGGGTTTAGGTGGTCTTCTGATTGCTCTGCTAGCCCCAGTTACAGGACAACGTTCAGATAGAGGCGGGCGTCGTAAACTCTGGCTAGGTGTTAATACAGCTGCTGTGTGTGTCACCATCGCCTGTGGATTCTTTGTTAAACCAGACCCGAAATACTTAGTGCCTGGTATTGCTGTCATTGCCATCGCTAATATTTTCTTCCAATTTGCTGAAGTCAACAATAACGCCATCTTGCTTCAAGTATCTAACAAAAAATCTCTCGGTAAAATTTCTGGCTTCGGTTGGGGTATGGGATATGTTGGCGGCATCGTTGCCCTCCTCATTGCTCTTGTTGGATTCGCTACAGTACCTAAAGGCAAAAATCACAGCCTCTTTGGTGTACCAACAGCAGAGAGTCTTAACATTCGTGCCTTGTGTATCTTTGCAGCCGTCTGGTTTTTTGTCTCAATGCTCCCATTGCTCTACAAAGTTCCTGAAATTGCTCCACGAAATATTGAGCAAGAAAAAGAAACCATCGCCGAATCTTACAAGAAGTTGTGGGCTACAGTTAAACGTATTTATAAAGAAGATCGCAACATCATTAAATTCTTAATTTCTAGTGCTTTATTCCGTGATGGTCTAGCTGCTGTCTTCCAGTTTGCTGCCATTCTTGCAGTAGGTACCTATGGTCTTAATCAACAGCAAGTTCTTGTTTTTGCTATTGTTGCTAATCTTTTCGCAGCTTTAGGCGCAATGTCTGCAGGCTGGTTTGACGATCACTTCGGCCCTAAGATTGTTATTGTGGTATCTCTTGCTTCCTTAATGATTGCAGGAATTATCCTCTTCCTCGTTCCTTCTCTGATACCAGCGAAGAAAACAGAAGGATTTTGGATTATTGCTTTGATTTTGTGCTTGTTCGTAGGACCTGCGCAATCATCAAGTCGTACATTCTTAGCACGCATGGCTCGTAGAGGACAAGAAGGCGAACTCTTCGGTTTGTATGCAACAACTGGACGTGCTGTTAGTTTCCTAGCTCCTACCCTTTTCGCACTGTGTATTAGCCTTGCTCTTCCTCATGTAGGTCATGCAGATGCACAGCGTTGGGGCATATGGGGAATTATCATTACTGTTGCTCTAGGACTTGGAACACTCCTTAGTGTAAGCCCTCCAACAACAGAAGAAGAGTCTCCTCTTGCTAAGGCTGCAACACAACCACGCGCTGATATGTACTAAACTTCATGAAATATCAGTACGATGAAAATTGAGGTAAGAGCGGCTAGCTGTTGGACCACTTTGACCTTTATATCGTGAAGAATATTCCTGGGCGCCATAAGGTTTTTCAGATTCAGAAGATAACTGGAAGAAACATAGTTGACCAATCTTTGATCCTGGCCAAACTTTAATAGGTAACGTTGCCATATTAGAAAGCTCAAGTGTGATTTGCCCCGAGAACCCTGGATCAATGAATCCAGCAGTGGCATGGGTTAAAAGACCAAGTCGACCAAGACTAGATTTACCTTCAAGTCGTGCAGCAATCTTAGGCCCTAAAGATACTGTTTCATAAGTAGCTCCCAGAACAAATTCACCTGGATGCAAAATAAAAGGCTCACCATTTTCTACCTCGATAAGGCGTGTTAAATCTTTTTGTTCAATAGCTGGGTCAATGTGAGCGTATTTGTGATTATCAAAGAGTCTAAAAAGTTTATCAACTCTCACATCAATACTGGAAGGCTGAATCATCTCAGCATCATATGGGTCTAATGTAATTTGACCTTCTTCAATGTTGTGAAGAATATCTCTATCAGAAAGCAACATAACTAATCTGCCAATCTACTGTTCTTGAACTGTTTGTGTGGGTAAATCTTTTGTGTATAGTGGTGTCATTTCATCCACAGGAGTAAGCTCATGATTGAAATCTTCAGTTCGATGCGCTGCTCTAGCAACAATATGTGCACCGACTGGAATTGTGAGTAATTGCAAGCCCCATACCAAAGCCATAGCAAGAGCAATATGAATACTGCGCTGTTGAATCGCAAAACCTGTACACATACAGAACAAGCCAAAAACTTGTGGTTTTGTTGCGCCATGCATTCTAGTTAGAACATCAGGAAAGACTAAAGTACCATAAGCCCCTGCAAGAGCGGAAAGAGCCCCTAGAATATAGAAGAATGAAGGAGCTATCTGAAAAAATACGTTCATTACTGCTTCCTCACATATCGTGCTACAGCCACGGATGAAACAAAACCAATTGAAGCAAGCACTAGCAACAACGGGATGTTAAGAGAATCACCCATAAAGGCCATATCTAGAATAATTCCTGCCATGAAAATTGAAACCAGCACATCATTTGCAATAAGGCGATCCAGTAATGAAGGACCTTTTGCCACACGATAGAGCATCATTAATGTTGCTAAGCTCAAGCAAGATGCCACGATAACCAAAACGTAGACACTCATTTTTCCTCCTGCTTCAACAATTGCATATCAGCCTTAGTACCAATACATCTCATTGTTTTGTGATGAATATTAACTGTTTCATCTCGTATCTTTTGCATATCGCTCTCATTTTCTACGTTGAGAGCATGAATGTACATAATATGGTTTGTGAAATCAATGTCAATGACACTACTTCCAGGCACTAGAGTAACAAAATGTGATGCAACAGTAGTGGTCATTGGAGATGTAGGGAGCAGTTTAACGCCAAGAATTGCATTCTTAACATGGCTACCTTTTGTTAAAGCAACAACAGTAACTCTAAGGCTTGCCATAACTAGCTCTTTGAGAAACCAGATAAAAGCATACAAAGTATAGAATGAATCAAACCTGTCTGTGACAGCTATAGATGGTAATCTAAAAACCGCTAACACAATGAGCATCACAATAACTCCACCAATGATAGTCAAAGCTGAAGCGTTACCCCACAGAATCATCCATAAGAGCACAAGCCACAGTGGTAACCAGATATTTTTAATGCTCAAAAGAACCACTCACCTTTTGAATATTTTGTATCTGCACATAATGCTCAGGATTTAAGAGATCTTGTGCTGCACGATCGCTTATTCCAAAGACTGGATTAGCAAAAATTGTTAAGCCTAGACTTGCTACCACTAGCACGATGGTTGGGAACAACATACTAGGAGGCATTTTAGTTGGATTTGAAAGACGTTTATTCTCTGTTTCAGCACTCAAAGCTGAACGCAAAAATGCCCTGTTCCATACACGAGCCATCGCATAAAGAGTTAACAAGCTTGCCAAAAGAGCACTCACAACGGCTATACCAGTTAAGAATCCTGATTTTTCTACAACACCTTTAAGAATCATTACTTTTCCTAAGAACCCGGATCCAGGTGGAATACCACCAAGGTTCATAGCAGCAAAGAAGAATAACACACTCACGAAAGGAGCTGAACGAGCAAGACCACCAAGTTCAGATAATGAAGTTGTGCCTGTCTTAAGCTCAATCAACCCCACAATTAAGAACAAAGCAGTCTGGATAATAATATGGTGCATCATATAATACACCGCTCCGGTGATGCCATTTTCTGTGAAAGCACCAACCCCCAAAAGCATATAACCAACGTGCGAAATCAAAGTAAAAGAAAGTATACGTTTTAAATCTGTCTGCGCAAGAGCACCTAAAATACCAACAATCATAGTAAGACAACCAGAAATAATCAGAAGAATTGATAGATGATTACCTGGAAACAACAAAGTTTCAGTACGAATAATAGAGTAAATACCTACTTTAGTTAGCAAGCCTGCGAAGACAGCAGTAACAGGTGCTGGCGCTGTTGGATAAGAGTCTGGTAACCAAAAAGACAACGGGAAAACCGCAGCCTTAATACCGAAAGCAACCAGTAGCATGCCATGCAACATTATTTCAATATGAGGAGGTAAAGCAGCTAAACGCTCACTTAAATGAGCCATATTAACCGTTCCAACAGCACCATAGATCATGGCAATAGAGATTAAGAACGTCAGTGAAGAAAATACTGATACCACCACATAAGCAGCTCCGGAACGAATTCTTTCTGCGGTGCTACCCAAAGTTAACAACACATAGGATGCCGTTAAGAGAATTTCAAAACCAACATAAAGGTTAAACAAATCCGCTGCAATGAAAGCATCCGATACTCCAGCAATCAGAATTAAATACGTAGGATAAAAAATGGTAATCGGTGAATCTTCATTATCATCGAAACCTACTTGTGCAGTAGCATAAAACAAGACAAGAATACTGATAAGACTACTGACAACCAAGAGCATAGCAGAAAGCCTATCCACCAATAAGCTAATACCAAAAGGTGCAGCCCAACCACCGATTTCAAAAACCATCGTGCCATGTAAATCAACATGAATAAGGGAGTACACTTCAAGCCCAAAGGTCACAAACATTGTAAGGAAGGTTAATAGTTTTTGCGCTCGTGGACGGGCAAACAAAATAAAGTTAATAGCAGCACCGATAAGTGGCAAAGCAACCGTTAAGGGAATCAAAGAGTTAGCACTCACTTGGTATCTCCCTCTTCGTCATAGTGACCAATATCTGCTACACGCAAATCTTCAATATCATCACGAAGCATATCTTCTTGCGCCAGCATCCAAGAACGGTAACTCAAAGCCATCATGAAAGCTACAACAGAGAAAGTAATCACAATACTGGTCAAAATGAATGCTTGAGGCAGTGGGTCTGAATAGTCATTTGGTACCCAATCTTTTATGTAGAAAGCTGCAGATGCAGGAGCACCACCTGTTAAAAGCAAAAGGATATTTGCTCCGTTGCCAAGCATGACAAGCCCTAGAAGAATACGCGTTAGTCCACGATCTAAGACAAGGAAAATTCCAACTCCAAACAGAACCATCATGACAAGAATGAGTAGAAGGTTGATAGACACTATACTCCAACCTCCTTTTTCTGTGTTGTTTCATACCCAATGACGACGTCTTCATCTTGAGCATGTGAATCAATCTCAGAACCTAAGCTACGTAATACGTCTAAGATTAGGCCCAGCACAATTAAATACACACCAACATCAAAGATAGTTGCAGAGACGAATTTAACATGACCAATTAGTGGCCAATCCCACTGCCATATAACGCTAGAAAAGACAGGCTCTCCAAAGAATATTGGAGTAACAACAGTAGCTCCTGCTAGGAAAAGACCTAAACCAAGGAAATAACCAGTTTGAATTGGTACTGCTTCAGTGAGCTCGTATCTGCCACCAGCAAGATACCTAATAGCACAGGCAACGCCTGCAACTAATCCTCCAGCAAAACCACCACCAGGCTGATCGTGCCCTGAGAGGAGGAAGAAAACTGAAATCACAATGAGTGTGTGGAAAATAATTCTTACAACAATCTCAAAAATTATTGATCGACGTTCAGGTGAAAGGGTTTCTGCAGCTGGTAGCCAACGCCGTGTAGCTTTTCCGTTAAACATTTTAGCAACTTGACGGATACGACTTCCACTGCCAGAAACGAACTCGGCGGTTCTATCAATGGAACCTGAATTCACTTCTTCAACGCGTTCGAAACGCCTTTCGCGATGTTTCACGAAGATTAAACTAGCAACACCGGTGGCAGCAGCAACCAAGACGCTAATTTCGCCAAAGGTATCCCAGCCACGAATGTCTACCAGTGTTACATTGACAACGTTCTTACCACCGCCTTGCTCATAAGCAAGCTTAAAGAAGTTATTAGATACCGGATCTACATTGCGTGAAGCCAAACTCATGATGGCATAGAAACCCATCGCACAGGAGAAAAATACCGAAATAATAATTCTGGTGCGCACGTGACCGCGAGTGAGCTCATCCCACAATCTTGCTGGAAATAGCCTAAGAGCTAATACAAAGGTGATCAATGTTGCGGTTTCAACAGCTACTTGGGTTAAAGCAACATCAGGTGCACCATGAATACTAAACATGAGAGCCAAGCCGTAACCACTTAAACTAACGAAAATAATGGCAGAAAAACGTTTTTTAGCAAAAAGCGTTAAAATTGCTGAAGCAATAATGACTGCTGCTACTAAGAACTCAATACCATTGTTTGCCCAAACGAACACAGCTTTGGGTCCAAAAAGTTTCTGCCCTTTAACGTTGAGTAAGTACAAAGCCCCTGGTAATCCAGCAAAAACCCCAACAATAATTGAAATGTAAAAAGGCAAGGAACCACGCTGAGTAACTGCTGTTAAGGCGTCTGCAGTATTTTCAAGTGCTCGGATAGATTTTTGATAAATAACTGGTGCAGAAATAGGTAAATTGTGTTGTTTCTGAAATTGTCTAAATTGCTGGCGATATTTAAAGATTAAACTACCACCAAGGTATCCAGCAAGAGTCATCAACAATGGCGTCGATAAACCATGGAACCACGATAATTTTTCAGCATGGCCAGAAAATTGATGGAGAAACTGCTCTGTGCTCTTTGAAATAAAAGAAGGAAACAATGTTAGAACCAGAGTGCAAACTGTTAAGAGGATTGGCGGCACTTGGATGCCCCACTTTAGTTGAGCACCACGAAGTGATGAGGTGGCAAAACCACCAGAGATACCATAAATGAATCGAAGTGAATAGCCGAAGGTCAAAGATGAACCAACAACGCATAGTACAACAATGAATATCTTCTCTAAACCTGAACCGCTTTCAAGTAACGCCGTAAATCCTGCTTCTTTAGAGATAAAGCCAAAGAGTGGAAACAAAGCTGCCATAGATAACGCATTAACAACTCCAAGCCAGTAAAAGAAAGGGTACCGTTGCTTGAGCTCCCCCATTTCCTTGAGGTTTCGAGTACCAAAGATGTGATCTACTGTACCAGTCCACATGAATAAGCTCGCCTTGAACAAAGAATGCGCAAGAAATACTGCAATAAAGGCTATGATGCCTGGCGCATTTCCGAGTACAGCTAGTGAAGCAAGGAAACCGAGCTGAGAAACAGTACTATACGCTAAAACAAGTTTGAGGTCATAGTGACGTAATGCTTGATACCCTGCAAATACCATCGTGAAAAGGCCAAGAATGCACAATGAACTTGTCCAGAAATGTATTGAACTAAACAGAGGACTGGTACGGCATAAGATATAAACACCTGCGTTAACCATCGCAGCTGCATGTAAATAAGCACTCACAGGAGTAGGTGCTTGCATTGCAGCTGGTAACCAAAAATGCATGGGGAACAGTGCAGATTTAGTGATGGCTCCCACAGCAATACACCAAGCTGCTATTGCTATATCAGTGTTGTGTGGTTTAGCTTCTAGCAGATGTTGCATAGAATAACTTCCGCCACCTTGACCCAATAAGAGTAAGCCAGCTAGCAATATTAACCCACCAGTTGCAGTAATCATCATAGATTTCATAGCTGCGCGCCTAGCCATTGATTGCCTAGCTTCAAAACCAATCAAAAGGTAAGAAAGTACCGTAGTTGTTTCCCAAAATATGGAGAAAAGAATTAAGTTATCACTGACTAACAGACCAACCATAGCCCCTGCAAAAGCCAGTAATTCAGCACCTAGAGCACCAAGAGGCTTTTCTTCATGGTCAAAATACCAATAACTGAACAACATGACTAAAGCACCAATAGCTAAAGCGCTTAAAGCCATAAAGTAAGATAGTGCGTCTATATGAACGCTAAAACTTAGCCCCAGTTGTGGAACCCAAGCATAGCTTTCATTCCATGTATTTTCTAAGGCACGATGCCCATTAAAAGCAAAAATTCCCGTGATGCCTGCAAGCAAAGCTGAGGCAACAAGGAAACTTTTTCGAGCTATTACTTTTTCAAGCGCTGGAAACAGCAAAGCCGCGCAAAGTATCGTGGCAATGCTTCCCAAAGCAATCATAAAGTGAGGTCTCCTAGAATTTAAAGGCTAATACTAGGATATCAATTTTTTTGTAAGGAAACTATACCTCTTATGAAAGGCACTCTTTACAAATAGCAGTATTCTTAGTTTTTTTAGCTAACTGTGAGCGGTGTCGCACTAACCAACATTTTGTACAGGTAAACTCATCATCTTGTTCTGGAGTTACACGAACAAGAAGCTCTTCATTGGATAGGTCTGCACCAGGAAGTTCAAAACTATCTGCTGCTTCAACTTCATCTTCGTCAACTGACGCTGAGTTAGTATCAACCTTACCTTTTAGTTCTTCAATAGAATCTGCATTGATTTCTTCATCAGCATTTTTGCGAGGAGCATCATAATCTTCTGTTGCCATCTTTTAGTCGCCTCATTTCTTTTTCTTGACACAGGAACTGTAAAGGTATCTGCTACTAATGTCAAATTGCCACACAGGTTTTTTGTAGTATTCTTGATAGTAACTATATCTAATACTTTCTCTACATGTTTAAGGAGTTTACATGGAAGAGCTGCGCTTAAATGGTGTGCAAGACAACGGTGAATACCTAGTCCTTTCTGGACAAGATGAAAAACAGTACCGCATTCTCATTGATGATGCACTTCGTGCTGCAACCACACGACGCAAAAATGAAGAAGTTGAAGAAAGCGTCAAAAACAAAGACCAATCACCTAGAGCAATTCAAGCACGCCTGCGTGCAGGTGAAGCACCAGCAGCAATTGCAGAAGACCTAGAACTTGAACTATCAACAGTTGAACGTTACGAAGCACCTATCTCAGCAGAGCGTAACTACCTTATTGAACAAGTTCAAAATAAGCCCTTAGGAACTTTCTCTCCTAGCCATGGTGGATATTGGGCTGCCTTTGGAGATAATCAAGTCACTCTTGGTTCACTTGTTAATTATGAATTCTCGCAACAAAACATTGATCCTGAGAATGCCACATGGGATGCTTGGAAAGATAATGAAGGTTGGAAAATTCAGCTTGGCTTCACTTTAGATAAAGATCAAGATGCTGCGACTGAAACTGATGGTGTTGCAACGAAACAAGTGCACAATGCCTTGTGGTCTTATGACCAAACTCATAAACGTTTGCTCCCGCTTAATTCATTAGGTGAAGACCTTGCCACACTCAGCACTGACGGTGATTCGCCAATCCGTGCTCATGGTGATTTAGTTTTTGATGTTAACACTTCTGACCCAGTTGTAGAAGATGACACTTCTGTTTTAGGAAATAATGCTGAAGAACCTTCATCAGAGAATTCTTCTCTTATAGAAACAATAAAGAATCTGGGACAAAACCAGTCTTCTGATGAAGCTCAAACTCTTGGAGCCACTGAGCAGGAAAATGCTACAGTTGAAATTCCTTCTAGTTCTGGTGAAGGCATTACAAACCGTCACTCTATCGCAAAGAAATATCCTAATCTCTTCGGCGCTAAAGATGATGAAACATTTACTGCTTCTAACAACACCACGATGGAAATTGTCAACGTAATTTCTGAAGATCGAAACGAAAGTAAAACTGACGATAACAAAGTTGTGAATATGTCAGACTTTAATAAACCAAAAGTTGTTCCAGTAGGTTCCTCCATAAAATCTACAGACAGTTCATCGGCTAAAGATAAAGACGAGAAAAAAGATAAAAAGAAAAAGCGCACTCGCATTCCATCTTGGGACGACATTGTCTTCGGACCCAAAGATAGTAATTAAAC
>JASGFC010000011.1:0-56687 GCA_047605865.1 Micrococcaceae bacterium
CATGGAGCGTACCAGCCATCGCAACAGCAATAGCAGTACCAGCCATGGCAGCATCTGTAGAGTACGTCTTTGACTTTAATTACTATCAATTTCATCCCACTGAAGGAGACATACAATTTCAGACTAGGTTTTCTTGGAATGGCACAGAACAATTCAATGAAGGTACTCCTGTTAAAGGTACAGTTGCTGCATCACAACTTATCGTAAGTGTGCTTGATTCTTCAGGAAGTGAACCAGCAGCTAACGTTGAAGTTTCTGTAGTGATTATTGATGTTAATACTGGACTAGTGGCGGATTTAGGACTCCCTACAATACCTACTACTACAGATGAAAATGGATACATAATTGCAGAAGATACGTTTTTCAGTGCAAGCGCTCCAAGTGGAACGTATATATTCAGGGTAACTCTAACAGCTACAGGAACCAGTTACGATACACTTCCTTGGACCTTGACATAGGACTTTAAGGAAGCTTTTACGTGACTTTTAACAATAGTCTTGTTAAAAGTCACGTAAAATTGTTTCACCGATGAATATGCTTAACTGAATTAGCATATCGTTGAATAGCACGAACAGGTGCAGGCCGATAATCAGGCTTCTTCTCTAGCTTGATTTTATCAATGATTACATTAGCTGTTTGTTCAGGAGAAAGATTATCTACCCTAATCTTAGTACCCTTGATATCATGCTGAAAAACTTGCATTACTTCAGGCAACTTTTTACGCGCCCAAGTCTTTCCAAAATCAAAGCGTTTGAGTAATCTACTATTTACCGTAGCTTTTGAAGCATCTAAGATGAAATGGTGTAGTTCAACTCCATCATTTTTTAGCCTAAGAATAATATCTTGATAAGACTCTGGTTTATAAATTGTCATCGGTACAAGAATAGGGGAGTCAAAAGTACTTAAGTGCTTGAGATGTTGATAGACAGTTTCACGCCAGAGTGGATAATCTTGGTAATCTTCTGGAAACTCCTTTGGTGCACCTTTTTTGAACGCATGCCCAATGAGTTCTGGGTCAAAGACATAAGCTTCAGAGAGCCTCTTTGAAAGTTCAAAGACACAGGTTGTTTTACCAACACCGAATGTTCCATTGACCCAGACAATCATAAGGTTATTTTAGCAACGCCTTAACAGCCTCTTGTGCTTCTTCAGCATTTGAAGAGTTAACAGCAGCATCTGCCATATCTTTCATCTGATCAAAAGTGTAATATGCAAGAGTTGTACGAACTTCTGCAACAGCTGAAGCAGACATAGATAAATAGCCAACACCAAGACCAGCAAGCACTAAAGCTAGCTGAGGATCTGCAGCTGCTTCACCACAAATACCTACCGTTTTCTTATTCTTATTGCCAGCGTCAGCTGCAACTTGAATCAATTTCAGTACTGCAGGGTTCCATGTTGTCTGGAACTTAGCAGTTGATGCAAGCATGCGGTCTGCAGCCATTGTGTACTGAGTAAGGTCATTTGTACCAATACTAGCGAATTCACACTTTTGCAAGATTGCATCTGCGTTAAGTGCTGCTGAAGGTGTCTCAATCATGACACCAGGCTTTTTAATACCGAATTTTTCACATTCTTCAACAAGATACTGAGTATCTTCTGTATCGACAATCATAGGAGCCATAACATAAACATCTGCAGCACTGTCTTTAGCGGCTTCACCAAGAGCCTTGAGCTGAGTATCAAAAACTTCAGGAGTTTCACGACAAATACGAATACCGCGAGCACCCAAAGCTGGGTTAGGCTCTTCATCAAAATTCAGGAAGCTCAATGGTTTATCAGCACCTGCATCAAGAGTACGAGCAACTACCTTCTGCTTCGGGAATTCATCAAAAAGATCTTTATAGGCTTTGTATTGTTCATCATAACTTGGAGGTGTATCCGAATCGAGGAATAAGAATTCTGTACGGAAAAGACCAATACCTTCTACACCAGCATCAATAGCTTCCTGTGCATCTTTAACAGAACCGACATTGGCATACAGTGGGATATGATGCCCATCTTTACTTTGTCCTGGACCTTCAGTCAAGATCGTGCGCTGTGTTAATTCATCTGCTTTCTTCTGTGCCGCAGCAATAGTTTCCTTATCTGGATTGATAACTATCGTGCCTTGCCCAGCGTCCAAAATTGCTGGTGATTTCTCATCTTGATCCAAAATGCCGGCAACGCCTACCATAGCAGGAATACCTTTAGCACGGGCAAGGATTGCAGTATGGCTTGTAGGTCCACCATGTTCTGTGACAATACCTTTAACTTTATCTAAGTCTAAGAGGGCAGTGTCTGCCGGTGCTAAATCTTGTGCTGCAAGAATAAATTCATGATCAGGTTCTGGAACTCCAGGAGCTGGAACACCCATTGCTGCTGCTATAGCACGTTGACGTACGTCATCAAGATCTGAAACTCGTTCTGCCATATACCCACCAGCAGCTTCAAGCATGGCACGATAATTGACAAAAGCCTCATAGATACCACGTTCTGCTGTTTTACCATCGTCAATATTTTGTTTAATAAGGGGGAGTAGTCCTGGGTCTTCTGCCATCAAAGCTTGAGCTTCAAGTACCTGTTGAGCATCTCCACCAGCTTTTTCCCCACGTTCACGAAGCTCAGTAGCAACAGAATCAAGTGCAGCTTCGGCTTTTGTATTTTCTTCTTCAGGCGAGAGCTCAGATGGTTTATCTTCTGGTTCAGGGAGTTTATCTCCCATCTTGATGAGTGGAGCTACAGCAAGACCAGATCCAACGCCAGTCCCTTTTAACGTTTCAGATGACATATTTATTCCTTTTGTTAGCTAATAAAGCTTGCCTACTAACGTTGTAGACAAGCTCTATTGTTATGAGTATGAAAAGCTTAGTCGTCTAGATCTGTTTCTAGAAGATTTGCAAGTTTATCTAGCTCCTCATCGGCATTAGGGCCATCAGCAGTGAGAGTAACTTTAGTACCGTGTGAAAAGCTCTGCGTCATTACTGCAAGCAGACTACGAGCATCAACAGGCTCTCCACCTTCTTTAGCAATTTTTACGTCAAGTCCAGAAGCGTTAACTGCCTTGACGAACATTGCAGCCGGACGTGCATGAAGCCCAACCTTTGATGCGATAACAGCTGTTTTAGTTGCCATTTATTTTTCCTATCTTTTAATTCTTTTACTGAATAGTGTAGAGTTCATCGCCTGCGTTAACAGAAAGCTCTGACGTAGGTACAATGTCTTCTTTATTTGATTCTAGGGCAATAACTGGGATGACGCTTGAAAGACCCTGTTTTTCAATCTCAGCAGGATTCCATGTAATAAGTTTATCTCCAGCTTGAACTGTTTGCTCTGCTTCAGCATGAATAGTAAAACCTTCACCTTTAAGGTTTACAGTATCAATACCAAGGTGAACAAGAATACCTTGACCCTCATCTGTTTCGATAACAAATGCATGTGGTTTCAAAGTGCTAATTTTTCCTGAAACAGGACTGAGCACATCCTGTTCTTGTTGAACTGGTACGATAGCAAGACCTGGTCCAACCATTTCTTGTGCGAATACTGGATCTGGAACGTCTGCTAGCTGTTCTACTTTGCCAGCGCAAGGTGCTAATACAAATGTCATTACATCAAATCCTCAATGTCTTCACAGATAGTGTCAGCATCTGGACCAACAACAACCTGAACTACTTTTCCTGCATTCATCACTCCGAAGGCACCAGCTGCAGTCAATGCTGCTTCATTAACTAGGCTTGGGTCTTCAACTTCTGTACGAAGACGAGTAATACAAGCTTCAATTTCTATAACGTTATCTGCACCACCGAGACCAGCAAGAAGCTGCTCTGCTTTGTTATCTGCCATTTAAATACTCCTTATTAAATGAGGTTACGCTAATCATGATACTGCTATGTAACAGAATTAACATTTACATTATCCCATAACATTCAAACTAATTGTTCAGAGTATATTGAAGCGTTACCTTATGATAGTAGTGGAAATAAATAAAGAAAGGCATATTTCAATGAGCGACGCTATTGTCCAAAATAAATTCACAGAAAGTAAAGCATTCGCTGTTATGCAGCGGCTCGGTAAGAGTTTCATGCTTCCTATTGCTTCATTGCCAGTTGCAGCACTTTTGATGCGACTGGGGCAACCTGACATGCTTGGTAAAGACGGTTTGAACTGGGGGCCAGTTGCAGATGTTATCGGTGCAGCAGGTAACGCATTGTTCGATAACCTACCAATGCTATTCGCTGTTGGTGTAGCTGTTGGTTTCGCTAAGAAAGCTGATGGTTCAACAGGTCTTGCAGCTCTTGTAGGTTACTTAGTCTATCAGAACGTACTTGAAGTTCTTTCACCTATCGTGCTACCAGGTCAGAAAGATAATACTGGTGCACAACTTCTTATTAACTACAACGTACTCGGTGGTATCATCATCGGTCTAACAGCTGCGTTGCTTTACCAAAAATTCTATCGAATAAAGCTACCGCCATATCTTGCATTCTTCGGTGGTCGCCGTTTCGTGCCAATGGTAACAGCATTTGCTGCAATCATTATTGCTGTTGTGATGGCATTCCCATTCCCAGCATTTAACAGTGGTCTGATGCACCTTTCTAACTGGGTAACTCATCACTCAATTATCGGTGGTTTTGTCTTCGGTCTATTCAACCGTCTACTTTTGACTTTTGGTCTACACCACTTATTGAACAACATCCCATGGTTCCAGCTTGGTAGCTTTACACCTCCAACTGGTGGCGCTGCTGTTCACGGTGATATTGCTCGTTTCTTGGCCGGAGATCCTACTGCTGGTATCTTCTTGACAGGTTTCTTCCCAATCATGATGTTTGCTCTTCCAGCTGCAGCAATTGCTATGTGGCACAGTTCTGATAAAGATAAGCGTAAGCAAATCGGTGGTTTGATGCTATCTGTTGCTTTAACTTCATTCATCACTGGTGTAACAGAACCTCTTGAATTCTCATTTATGTTCGTAGCTTACCCACTGTACCTGTTCCACGCAGTCATGACTGGTACTTCATTAGCACTGGCCAACGCACTTCATATTCGTGATGGTTTCGGTTTCTCTGCTGGTGCTATTGACTACTTGCTGAACTTCCGTATTGCCAACCAGCCATTGATGCTGATCCTTATTGGCCTTGGTTACGCAGCGTTGTATTACGTAGTATTCCGTTGGGCTATTAACAAGTTTGACTTTGCTACTCCTGGTCGTACAACACGTAAGCAACTTGAAGCTGAAAAGACCATTACTGATCAGCCAATTGCTAACGACTTGCAAGCTGTTGGAGCTCAAGGTACAACAATGACTCATGAAGCAACAACAACTACTCACCACGTTGCTGATGGCGCTACTGGTGCTGCAGCTGGTGGAGTTGGCGCTGCTACTGGTGCTGCAAACTCAGCAGAACACAATCTAACTGATACTGTCTCTGATACTGCTCATCACTTGATGGACGGTGTTAAAGGTGCTGCACACAATCTTGCTGAAAAAGCAGATGATATTATTCATCACGATAAGAATCAGTAAGTAACATCTACTCATAAGAAAAGAGCCAACGTTTAGCGCGTTGGCTCTTTTCTTATGAGTGTTGAGTGAGTGTTTGTCTTAATAGAGTCGGTACATACCCGCACTATTAAGACAAACACTCACTCAACAACCGCAAGCAATCCAGACCGGGAGGGTAGGAGAGGAGCACGCATAAAGGCTAAGTCGAACAGTAGTCTTAAGAGCCTATCCCGTTAGAAGAAGAGCCCCACAATTACTGTGGGGCTCTTCTTCATATGTAAAGGTTTACAGATCTTTACTCTCATCAAGTGGTTTAAGATCTGAGAAATCTGTATCAGTAGTATCAGCGTCAAAGGTATGAGCGGAAGTATCTTCTGAAGGTTTTAATACTACAGGAGAATCTTCACGTTGACCTTGGACAATACGTTTCGCATCAGTTGTAATCAAGTTAACAGCTTCAGGGTTATTAGCTACAGTAGTAGTCTGATCAACAGTTGAAGCAACTTGCGCTACAGGACTTGAAGTTTCAACAGTTGCTTCATGATCATGCTCGTGAGCCTCATGTTCAGCCTTAACCTCATTAGGTGTTGCTGGAAGAACTCGATCTTCAAAGAACAACTTAGAAAGCTTTCCGCGACGCTCTTCTTTCTTAGAAATCTGACCATCAGGACCTGGCTGAGCCGGGATAACTGGATTAGGAGTGTAATCCACCAAAGCATATTGCTTGTACTTATCAAGTGGCTCATGAACTTCATAGTATTCACCATTAGGATTACGAACAATCTGACCAGTTTCACGACCATGAAGAGCAATTTCACGATCTTTACGCTGAAGTGACAGAGCAGTACGCTTAGCAATGAAGAATCCAAGAACTGGACCAATGAAGATAAGAGCACGCAACCAATAGGTAACATCGTTAAGTGAAACGTGGAAGTGTGTTGCAATCAAGTCAGAACTTGCTGCTGCCCAAAGGACACAGTAGAAAATAACACCAGCTACACCAATACCAGTACGAGTAGGGACGTTACGTGGACGATCTAGAACATGGTGTTCTGTATTGTCTTTAGTAATCCAACGTTCAATCCATGGGTACGTGAACAACAAACCGAACACGATACCTACTGGAAGCAAAGCAGGAAGCAATACGTTCCAAGTGACTGTATGGTGGGCGAAGTGCCACTCCATGTGTTGACCTGGCATCAAACGAAGTGCACCGTCAACCCAACCAATGTACCAGTCAGGCTGTGTACCCGCAGATACTGGAGATGGGTCATAAGGACCATAGTTCCAAATAGGGTTGATTGTAAAGAGCCCGGCAAAGAGAGCAATAACACCGAATACGATGAAGAAGAAGCCTCCAGCTTTTGCGGCATATACTGGGCCTAATGGGTAACCAACAACGTTCTTATCTGTACGACCAGGACCAGGGTACTGTGTATGCTTATGCACAACAACCATAAACAAGTGAATTGCAACAAGAAGCAGAATCAATGCTGGAATTAACAAAATATGAAGGCTGTATAGACGTGAAATTACAACAGAACCAGGGAACTCGCCACCAAAGAGGAAGAACGAAATATAGGTACCAATCAAAGGTATTGATTTAACAACACCGTTGATAATAGCAAGACCGTTACCTGAAAGTAGATCATCAGGAAGAGAATAACCAGTGAAACCAGCAGCCATTGAAAGAATGACTAGAACTCCACCAACAACCCAGTTCAATTCACGTGGTTTACGGAATGCACCAGTAAAGAATACGCGAAGCATATGAACTGAAACAGCAGCAACGAAAAGTAGAGCTGCCCAGTGGTGTACCTGACGCATAAACAGACCACCACGAACATCAAAAGAAATGTCTAGCGAAGACTGGTATGCAACAGACATCTGGATGCCTTTAAGTGGCACATATGAACCCTCATAATGCGTTTCTGCCATAGAAGGGTTAAAGAAGAAAGTTAGGAATGTACCAGAAAGCAACAAGATAATAAAACTATAGAGTGCAACCTCACCGAACATGAAAGACCAGTGGTCAGGGAATACTTTACGACCAAATTCTTTAATGATTCCAGATCCGCCAACTCGTTCATCCACGAAGTTAGCCATGCGACCGACACGTGTTTTTGGTTCAAACTGAGCATCTTGACCTGTGTTGAGGCTCTGCGTCGTATTAGCTGTAACAGTTGTTGTATTAGGCATTTGGGCGCTCCCAATAACTAGGTCCGATAGGTTCATGGAAATCACTCTTGGCTACGAGGTATCCTTCATTGTCAACTGTAATTGGAAGTTGAGGTAGTGGACGGTTCGCAGGTCCAAAGATTACTTTACAATCTTGTGTCAAGTCGAAAGTAGACTGGTGACATGGGCATAGCAAGTGGTGAGTCTGTTGCTCATACAAAGCAACTGGACAACCTACGTGAGTACAAATCTTAGAGTAAGCAACAATACCTTGGTAACCCCAGTCATTTGACTTCTGTGTTAAATCTTCAGGGTTCAAACGCATTAAAAGAACAACTGACTTAGATTTTTCATCGAGCTTTCCTTCTTCAAGGTTATTAAGACCTTCAGGAATAACGTGCACAGCAGAACCGATTTCAAGATCTGCAGCACGAATTGGCACACCAGTTGGGTCATGTGCAAGGCGCACACCGTTATCCCACATAGTATGCGCATATTTATCAGTTGGTAGTTTACCTTTACCAAGATCACGGAACATGTTGATTGCTGGAAGTGGAGCAACCACAGCCGCAGCAAGCAAAGTATTACGAATCAATGGACGACGCTTGACTCCTGACTCGTCAGCAATTGTGTTAATAATTTCTTGTGCATCTTGACGGTCAGCTTCAGGGCGGATTTCATGGCGGTCTTCGACTACTTCGTGGTCAGGCATCAAAACTTTAGCCCAATGAACAACACCAGTACCAATACCTAACATAGCAAAAGCAGTACCAAGACCAATGGCCATATTCTGAATTCTAAGACCAGCAACATCTCCATGTGGAAGAGCCCAGTATGCCCAAATAGTGAAGATGGAACCTAAAATAGAAATAATAAAGAGGGATGAAACAACAACTTCTGCTCTTTTAGCTACTGCAGGGTCTTTATCTGCAAGGCGCTCAACATGAGGTGGGATACCCGGATCAGGGTACTTATCTCCAGAAGCAACAGCTGGATCAATAACAGCTGTAGCATGACTAGTTGAGCTGTTACCACCAGTTTGAGCCGAAACATGAGAGCGTGCTGATGAGGTCAGAGCAGCATCGTTTTCATGAACTGGAACAGAAGAAGCACCCTCCAATGGGTTTTCTGCTCTATCGTTAGGTTCTATAGCCATTGATATTCCTAATGTACCTTTTCTCTTATGATGACTTTGAAGTCAACCAGATTGTGAAACCAATAATAATTGCAAGGCCAGCAGTCCAGATAAAAAGACCTTCTGAAACAGGGCCAAGAGAACCAAGCTTTGCACCACCTGGAGAGTTTTGATTCTCAACTGTTGTGAGGTAAGTAATAACGTCACGCTTTTGTTCAGGAGTAATATTTGAATCATTGAACACTGGCATATTCTGTGGGCCAGTTAGCATTGCTTCATAAATCTTCTGTGGGTCTGGATAGATATCTGGCGCAAACTTACCACGAGTTAGCGCACCACCTGCACCAACAGCGTTGTGACACATTGCACAGTTAGTACGGAAAATCTCTCCACCTAGTGCAGCATCGCCTTTTGCATCAAGATATTTTGGATCTGGGATAGCAGGACCAGCACCCAATGAAGCAACATAAGCTGCAAGTTGTGCTGTTTGTTCGTCTGTCATGGCAGCAGGTTTATATGGAGCCTGTGGGCCGTTCAACTGCATTGGCATACGACCTGAACCTACTTGGAAGTCTACAGCAGCTGCACCAACACCGATAAGGCTTGGGCCATGCTCTGTTCCTTGTGCGTTAATTCCGTGACATGTTGCACAGTTAGCCTGAAAGAGTTTCTTACCTGATTCAACATCCGCTGTTGAAGCATCATCAGCCTTAGCAGAGTTGGTAGCCTTAAATGTTCCATAGATGCTACCAGTAATCAACAAACTAAGAAAAAGTAATGCTACTGCAGCCAGTGGATGGCGTCTGTATTGAGATAGAGCTTTCACGAGTTTCCTTATCTAAATTATTACTTCAAGAAGTAGATCACTGCGAACAAGACAATCCATACAACATCAACAAAGTGCCAATAGTATGAAACGACGATAGCTGAAGTTGCTTCTTTATGCCCAAAACGGCGAGCAGCAAAAGCGCGGCCAATAACAAACAAGAAAGCAAGTAGACCACCAACAACGTGCATTCCGTGGAATCCAGTTGTTAAGTAGAACATAGAACCGTAGCCATTAGCACTTAAAGTTACACCATCGCTCATCATTTTACTGTACTCAGTTACCTGACCAGAAACGAAGATAGCACCCATAATGAACGTAAGCACGAACCACTCAACCATGCCCCACTTTTTGAACTCAAAGAGAGAACCTGTACGGCGAGGTTGGAAACGTTCAGCAGCGAAGACACCCATCTGACAAGTTACAGATGACAGTACCAAGACAATGGTGTTTACAAATGCGAAAGGCACATCCAACTTATGAGTCTCTTGTGCCCATACCTCAGGCGCAGCTGCACGGATTGAAAAGTACATAGCGAACAATCCGGCAAAGAACATTAATTCACTTGCAAGCCATACGATGGTACCAACAGACACCATGTTGGGCCTATTGATAACTGCGTTCGCAGGCGCTGTATTTGCTTTAGTTAAAGTCGTCACGAAATCAATTTTACACTGTCCTAGACACTATCCTTGACCATTTTTTATAACGGTTAGGTATTTTTATCATTTTTCTTTACTATAAAAAGATGAAACAGAACAGTTGGAATAGCATCCTTTCTGACCTTGAAAATAAAAACAACCTTTCTCAAGAGCAAACATCGTGGGTTATGCGAGAAGTAATGAGCGGACAAGCCCCAGAAGATTATCTTGAAAGATTTCTTGTTCTTCTCAGAGAAAAAGGTGAAACAGTTGACGAACTCAATGGTCTGGTTGAAACTATGTTGCAATTTGCAGAACCAGCACCTTTTGATCAAGACAGCATAGACATTGTTGGCACTGGTGGAGATGGCTTCAAAACAGTCAATATATCTACCATGGCTGCTTTAGTTATTGCTGGAGCTGGAAAAACTGTTGTTAAACATGGAAATAGAGCTGCATCTTCTGCCTCTGGTTCTGCTGATGTACTTGAAGCATTAGGTGTCAACCTTAATTTACAACCTGAAAAGGTTATTGATATGGCATCAGATACTGGTATTACTTTTGCTTTTGCTCAAGTATTTCATCCAGCGATGAAGCATGCCGCTAGCGTACGCAAACGTCTTGCTGTTGCCACCACCTTCAATTTTTTAGGTCCTTTAACCAATCCTGCACGCCCTAGTGCTTCTGCTATCGGGGTAACGGATGCATACATGGCACCTCTCATGGCTGAACTTATTGCCAAACGTGGAGACCAAGCTATCGTGTTCCGTGGTGAAGATGGCCTTGATGAATTAAGTACAACGTGCAACTCACACGTGTGGCTCATTTATAAAGGTGAAATCAAAGAAATTGACTTTGATCCTGAAAAGTTAGGACTCCACAAAGCTAAGATTGAAGATTTGAAAGGCGCTGATGCAGCTTTCAACGCTCAAGTAACTCAAGACTTTTTAGCAGGAAAAAAAGGTCCTATACGCGACATTGTGCTTTTAAATGCCGCTATTGGAATCCTTGCTGCAGACCTACACGAAATAGACTTCGACTCGATTGAAGATCACTTCTATGAGCTCCTTACTGAACGCATGAAGCAAGCCGAGCAAGCTGTGGATAGTGGTAGAGCAGCGCATGTTTTAGAAGACTGGGTAGTTAAAACCCAAGATGAAGAGCTTGATTAACCATGAGCAGCTTTAACAGCTAAGGCAACAGCTTGTTCATCTGTAACATCATAGCCGGTATCGCCACTATCAGCTGAACCTAAACTCACATTTGAATGTGCAGCTAAGCTCTGTTTGGTCTTCTTGGCAGAAAGGTGAACTGCATCAATTCCTGTATTGGCAAAAGCTGGAATATTGTCTACTTTTAGACCGCCGCCAGCCATAATTTCTACCTTTGTTCCAGCCTCAGCAAGCTCTGCCAAGACTTCTCGACCTTCATATGCTGAACTATATCCACCAGAAGTTAACAGACGAGCAAAACCAAGTTCTTCTAGTTGATGTAGTGCAGAACCTTTATCTTCAATAGCATCAAAGGCACGATGAAAGGTAAAGTCTGAATTGACGCACATTAATTTCTTTAAAGCAGCTATATCAAGTGTATTCTCTGGCGTAAGTGCACCTATAACAAATCCTGAAACGTAGCCTGACATAGATTTGATGTCTTCGCACATAGTTCTAATTTCATCACGTGAATAGATAAAATCACCTGGGCGTGGACGAATTAAAGCATGCACATTAAGGCCTGGAAGCCCTTCATTAACACGTCGAGTAAGACCGATGCTTGGAGTTAATCCTCCCAAAGGTAGACCTTGACACAGTTCTATTCGATCTGCTGCTTGATTGTGGGCAATACGAGCCCCTTCATAGTCTTGTACTGCAATTTCAATTTTCATTGTTCGGTTTCCCTAACTTTTTTATTATTCAAATATTGTAAAACTAAACGCCAACCCAGCAGAAAAATACCAAGGAAAATTGTTGACACGATAATAAAAGAAACTGCTGTGGTACCACCTAATAAGACTCGGAATATGTGTCCAAGTACTACGGTTCCTAACCAGATAATAACCCCAAAAGGCAATATTCTAAAAGGACTGTACTTCAGCAGTAATGCTACACACCATGATGCGCAAAGAGCTGCACCAAAAGGAGCGAAAGTCTTAAAGAAATAAAGGAAACTGCTCTGTGAATCATGCTCTCTTTCGCCAATGAGGACAAAGGCAAGCACACAAAGAATATCTAATAAAAATCCTTGAGCGTATATTTTATCTAATTTATTCACGATATTTCTTCTCCTGGTAATGCAAGGGCTATGTGTCCGTTAAATTTATGTTTGGCATCTTGGATACCTTGCGCACCTTGAGCTTTTACATCAGTGAAGTGTGTGAGAACAAGTTGTTTGACGTTATTATTGTGCGCAGCTGCTCCAGCAAGTTCAGCTGTCATGTGCCCATGTCCATAAATTTGCTCATCAGATGCTTGCAAGTATGTTGCTTCACAGATAAAAATGTCAGCATCGTGTACTGCATCATCTAAGCCTTGACAGGGACCTGTATCACCTGAAAATGCTACAACTTTTGAGCCAACGCTAAAACGCAAACATGCATTGGGAACAGCATGATGGCCAGCAAAACTTAGCAAAGTAGTATTTTTGTTCAACTGGAATTCTGTTTTCCCATCACATGGCATCTCGTGAATTTCAAAAGCAGTAGCTATAGGAGTTTTCATTGCTTCTATACTAGGAACTGCAAATAGTTCATCGTATGCTTTGTGTTTACTATGCTCACCAGCTGGAATATACAACGGAATCTTAGGGCGTACTTCTGGAAAAGTCCATCGGTAAGCAATTGCCATCAAATCTAAACAATGATCCGCGTGTAAATGCGTAAGAATAATACCTTTGAGCTGTTCCAAAGCATAGTGTTTAGTAAACTCGTTAAATGTTCCAGAACCGCAATCTATCATGAATACGTCTTGTCCAGACTCCAGTGCATACCCTGAAGCAGCAATCCCATTCAGTGGAGCAGTTGCTTGGGAACCGAGTACTCTTAGCATACTTTCATCTTATCGCACTAGCTCCTTGAGCATGTGTACGTTTATCGTTATTATGTACGTTCAAACGCGCACATTTACGATAAACGTACACAGTCAGGAGACTATAGGAATGCTGTCACAGAAGCTCCAACAACAATCATGAGCAAACCAATGATAATAAAGGTCCATTCTTTTTGTGTTTTATGGGTCTTCATGACCAAAATACCTGAAATTGTTGCACCCACAATAGAAATTTGTGATAGCACAAATCCAGTAGCTAAACCAAGCATTGCAGGTTGAGCTGATACTAAATAGCCTAGAGCGGCAACAGCAAAGAAAAACCCAGAGATAATCTGCAGATAACTGATTTTATTGGAAAAGATATCATCATTGTTTTTGACGTATTCATATAGGCCCAAACAAATACCCAAAACTGCCATACCCATTGCCTGAGGCAAGAACATATGCAAACCATCGGTATTCTTTGTGTACTGTGGCAAAATACCGTATAAAGAGTAGCCAATTTGGGCAATCAACAAAATACCAATTGCTTTCTTAAGTAAAGCACTGTTTCCAGCAGTTGCATGCTCTTGATATGTAGTCAAATATGCACCAATGAGCACAATAACAACACAAACAGCACCAATGAGTCGTGACTGCATTGATGGCCAGTTGCCTAGCATGATGACACCCCACAGCACATTCGCAGTAATCTGAAACGCCGTTGAAATAGGCATTGCCTTGGCAGATCCTAGCTCATGACCTTCATTATCTGTAAGACCAAAAGCTCTAATGGTCAATACGTTACCAAAAGCCCAGGCAGCACCAGAGGCAAAAGCTAGCCAAAAACTAAAACCTGTAGGAGGTGCTAAATGCATCACTAATGCTAAAACACTGGCAACAATCAAAGTACCTATAGTGGCACCAAAAATTGCCTGCGTTGGTTTACCACCAAACTTAGACACTAACGTTGGATACGCACTCCAACCAACAATTGCTAAAAGAGAAAAGAAAAGACCAGCCATATTCATTGCATAAACCTACTTCACAGCTTCGCCAGTAAAATCAACGTTAGACTCTAACACGATGTTAGAGTAGGGGGTCACTTCACCAGTACGGACAGTTACAATATTATTCTCATTTTGAGTCATCTTTTTAAGCTCTTCATGAGTGACCCATTCAAGCTCAACATCTGAATCCAGTAACTGTTTAATAGCTTGTAGTTGATCAGGGTTTTCAGACTTAATTTCTTCAGCAAGATAAACTTTTTGAACTTTCATCTCTGAAAGGGTAGCCTCAAGAACATCAATAAAAGATGGCAAACCACGTGTTACAGCAAGATCAATCTTGCGTCCATCATTAAGAATTGGAAGTCCAGCATCACCAATAGTTAACCACTGTGTATGCCCAATTTCTGAAATTGCTGTACTAAGCAAAGTATTGAGTAGTTGGGTTTTACGCATGATTCTCCTTGATCATAGTTTCAACTTCACCACGACGAGGCACACTAGGTTGCGCGCCCTCGCGTGAAACTGTAATAGCAGCAGCTGCAGCAGCGTATGTCATAGCATCTTCTAGATTGCTCATATCAGTATCAAGCTCAGATACAAGTGAACCGATGAAAGTATCACCAGCAGCAGTAGTGTCAACAGCGTTAGTCTTAAATGCTGGAACGGATCCAGATTCACCAGTACTGTGCATATAAAAAGCGCCGTTTTCGCCAAGCGTAATGATGACAAGTTTTACTCCATGTTGAAAATAAAACTCTGCATTTGCTTTTAAAGACGCTGCATCTTTGGCTTCAATGCCAGTTAACAGAAAAGTTTCATGTTGATTTGGCACGATAATATCAGTACGTTCCAGCAGCTCAGTAGGGAAGCCATCTTCTGGCATTGGCGCCGGATTTAGCACAGTAAGATGATGCTGTTCTTTAGCAATATCAAAGGCTGTTGTCACTGCTTTAACAGGAACTTCTAGTTGAGCAACCACAAAATCTGATTGAGCTATGTATTCTTGCTTAGACGTAACATCTTGAGCAGTCAGTTCAGAGTTTGCACCACCATAAATATAGATAATGTTGTCTCCGGTTTCTCCCGAAACAGTGATATACGCCTGTCCAGTTTCAGCAGTAGTGGAGCTTAGAATTCCAGCTGCGCTGATTCCTTGTTCTTGGGAGTTAGTAATGATTGTTGTATCGAACTCTTGCCCAACCTTGGTAATGAAGGTAACGCTGGCTCCTGAGCGTTCTGCAGCTACAGCTTGGTTTAACCCTTTACCACCCATTACTTCTTGCTGAGCATTGCTGGTATGAAGCGTTTCTCCGCTGTTTGCAAATCTAGGAACGGTGACAACTTTGTCGATGTTTGTCGAACCCACAACAGTAATATTTTTAGCCATATGACATCCTTATTAGTTTTTGTGAAGAAGTATCTAATAATACATCACATAGAGGAGAGTCAAAAAACTCTACTTAACATAATGTACATTATCGGCTATTTATGAAAGTGGTTATTCGGGAGAATCGAGCTTATCCCTGCGAACAGCTTTCTCAAACTTACGTTCACTTCTACCATCATTTTCGTCTCCAGAATTAATACGAGACTCAAGGAGTTCATAAGCTTCTTCACCTGACATCACTTGTGGTGGTTCAAAACTTGTTTGGAAATCAGCCGAGTTTCGATCTTTAACCGAACGTGGTGGCGCAAAATGAATAATTGGCAAATCGCCATCTGTCACAATGGTGTCACCGCCGCCATTTCTATGGTGGTAACCAGATGCGAAGTTTTTAATGACTTCAACACCTGAAATCATGCCCGTATCTGCAACGGTCTTCACGATATGATCGCGTTCTTCATCTGTTCGTTCAGCAATCTTATGAGTAATCTGCAAGGTATACATTGAAAGACCAACACTACGGTCAAAGGTACCTGCACCAACCCAATCTACTTTAAAACCACCAGGAAGCATCCAGCCATCAGGGGTTTTCCATAAACGTACGTGATGACGCTGAGAGGTTGTATGTCCAACATTTTGTTGAAAAGCAAGGTCTTGTTTTTTACCGAACAACATTAGACTACTAACAGGAGCATTTGGATAAGATTTCCTCATCAAAGTGCTTCTGATCATTTTATATGAAGATTTTAAAGACAGTTTTTCAGCTTCAATCCAACCTGCAGCCAGCAAAGTATTGCGCACGTCTTCTTCTTCCCCAGTAGCTGCTATATTGACAGGATCCCCAAGTAATCCATCGGTAGTTCTCACACGTCCGATAAAATAGGAAGGCACGTAAATCCATGTGAAAAAACGATGTATTTGTGGCAAGATTGCATAAGCTACGAGTAGCCATACCGGAATGAAAATCCACGATAAGTGTTGTCCACGTTTAATAGCAGGAACAAATATGTAGTACAGCAGCCAACCAGCACCGAAAAGAATTGCGAAAAGAAGTAGCCTTTGAGTCCACAAAATAACAACAGTTAACCAATTCTTTTCAAAGTTCTCTTTTTGCTCTGTGAGCTGTTCACTGATTTGCTCACCAAGTTTACTACTGTCCATTAAGAATAATTCTACCCTATACCATGTTGTATTCATGTAGAATTGTAAAAGTCATGAAAGAAAGAAGGAAAAATGAGTGATCGCAGTTTACGCGGTATGCGTCTAGGCTCACAAAGTAAAGAAACTGAAGCAGGTATTGAACCAGCACCACGTCAAATTGTTGAATATAAATGTTCCAAAGAACATGAAACTAAAATTCCTTTCTCCACTGAAGCAGATATCCCTGCTACATGGCCATGTAGCACTTGTGGCGAAACTGCCTCTTTAGTCAACGGTGAAGCTACTGCTGAAGAAGAAGACAACGAAAAGACTGTTCGTACCCATTGGGATATGCTACTAGAACGTCGAACTCCTGAAGAACTTGAACAAATTTTAGAAGATCGTCTTACTATCCTTCGTGAAAAAAGAAAAGCTGCTCTTCAAAGCTCTAAGGACTAACCCTTAGAGCTTTTCTTTTTACTACGAACAAGCTGCTTAAACTGCTCTGTTCTATCCTCAATGCCCCAGCGTGTCATACGTTGTAAAGATTCTTTAACGATGCTGGTATCCATTTTAGACTCGCCAATTTCACGTTCCACAAAAGTAATAGGAACTTCAACAATTGTACAACCAGCCTTAAAGCAACGCCGTGCTAGCTCAGTTTGGAAACTGTATCCTTGCGATTGGATAGTCTTATAGTCAATTTTTTCGAGACAATCTTTAGTATAAACTCTATACCCTGCCGTGATATCGTGAATTCCAGTACCCATGAGAGCTCTAATATAAAGATTTCCACCATAAGAAAGCGCTAAACGATGCGGCGGCCAATTAACGACTTTCCCACCCTTAACATAACGAGAACCAATAACAAGATCTGCACCTTTTTCAGTTTCTGCGAGCAATAAAGGAAGTTGCTCTGGTTGGTGCGAACCATCTGCGTCCATTTCAACAAGTACATCATATCCGCGCTCAATACCCCAGGTAAATCCTGCCACGTAAGCACCACCAAGACCATTCTTTTCTTTACGATGCAACACATGAACGCATTCATCTTCAGCTGCTAATTTATCTGCTACTTCCCCAGTACCATCAGGTGAATTATCGTCAACAACTAAAACATGCGCATCATCGACGCTTGCCCTAAGACGAGAAATAATGAGTGGCAGATTTTCACGCTCGTTATAAGTAGGTATGACAACCAATATTTTCATAGTTTTATAGTACCAAACACTAGCTATAAACTAGGCTAAAAACAGCACTATGGCAGCTGAGAGTATATTGTTGTTCCCTGCCTGCTAGTTAACAGACATTCTGGATTTGAAGTATCTGGAGATAATAAAGGCAATAACGGTGTTCTAGAACGAGTATCTGTACTCCAATTTTGTGCCTTAGCGGGTGTTTGAACCCCAAATTCTTGGACGTCCCATAAAGCAAAATCTGCCTTTGCTCCCACATCGAGTGTGCCACGGTCTAAGAATTTTGCAGCTCTCCACCCATAGCGAGTATGCGCATTAAAAGCTGCTCTTGCAGTAATTCTCTCTTCTTCTGCATGATGGAATAATGCTGCTTTAACTGTTCCCCATGGGTCGAAAGGTGTTACTGGAGTATCGGAACCAAAACTCAGACTGATTCCGTGTTGCATCATAGTTCTAAAAGGATTCATAGTGTGAGCGCGCTGCCCTACACGTTGCTCATACATTCCGCCTTTTCCACCCCAGAAAGCATCAAATGCGGGCTGAACACTGAGTGAAATATTGAGATCAGCTATTCTTTGGAGCTGATCTGTAGTAGCACACTCAGCATGTTCAAAACGATGATTAGCAGCACGAAACGCTTGTAAGCCCACAACTTCTGCAGCTTGTTGCGCTCCTGCTACCGCTTCACTCATTGCCGCATCACCAATAACATGGAAACCACCTTGCACTCCAAGTTGAGTGGCCAAAATAAGGTGTTGCTTAATTTCTTGAGCATCAAGATAGGAATTGCCTTTAACACCAGGCATATCAGTGTACTCTTCATGCATGAATGCTGTTCTAGATCCGATAGAACCATCTATATTGAGATCTCCAGCAAACCCCAGTACGTTAAATTTTTTGAAGCTGTGTAACAGTTCTTGTGCCTGCTTGGTATCGTGAAGCTGTTGCCCCCAATACAATAAAATTTCTGGAACGTTTTCATGCTGTAGCAGAATTTCAAGGTCTTCAACACCGCCAAACAGTGGTCCATTCATTTCAGTGACTGCTACGATTCCTTGAGAAGCTGCCTTTTGTAGGGCAGCTTTATGGAAGCGTTGACGTTCTGCAGGAGTGAATTTTCGCATAAAGTCACTGACTATTTCATGTGCCTTACCTTCTACTAATGAAGTTCCATCCCATAAACCTTGTGCTTTAAGTCCAGATTTTTCTGCTGTAGCAGAATTGATAATTCCAGAATGGATATCAATACGTGCAAGATAAAGTAACTGATTTGTAGTTATAGTATCGACTTCTTCAAGGGTAGGTAAAGTAGTATCGTGCCAGGTGGTTTCATCCCAGCTGTGACCTAAAATTTTCTGCTCTTTACAGGATTCTACAGCCTTTAACAGATCTTTACTGTGCTGGCAAGAAGCAAGATTCAGGCTATTGAGGGCAGCACCAGTCCCAATGACATGCACATGGGCATCAACAAAACCAGGAGCAATAAAAGAACCCTGGCAGTTGATTTTTTCAACGGAAGCATCAATAAAGTTTTTGGCACTCTCATCACTACCTAGCCATGCAATATCTTCACCGTCTACTAGCATTGCTGATGCATCTGGTGCTGTAGGCGAATGAATGACTGCGTTATAGTACAGTGTTTTCTGACTCATCTTCTATTTCTTCTTCCTCTGGTTCATAAACCACAATTCCACGTCTAATTAACTCAATGCCGTTGATAGCGTTCTTACGCAAGAGGTGATCATCGGTAACTTTAGCAATTTGATCAAGAAGATCAATGACCTGTTTAATCCACCGCACAAAATCTCCACCATTAAGTTCAGTATTTTCTAGGGCTTCTTCTAACCCAGCTCCCCTAGCCCAGAGATAGCTTGGCCACATGAATCCGATGTCAGGCATTCTCAATTGTTCTAGATGATAACGCTCTTCAATATCGTCAAAGCGTGACCACAATCTCATTACCTTCTGGAAACAATCAGCAACTTTTTCACTAGGCATCTGAACGTTAAAAATTTGTTGTTGCTTTTTTGCTTCAAAGACTAATGTTGAAACAATGGCTACCAAGGCTGCAGGGTTTAATTCTTTAAAGTAGCCTTGATCAAGGCACGCTGCAGTTAAGAGGTCATTTTCACCATAAATACCTTTTAGTTTTTCTCCAGCTGCTGTAACAGAAAAAATACCGTCTTTTTGTTCTAAGTAGCCTACTTCTTTAAGAACAAGGCAAACTCTATCAAAGGTTCTAGAGATTGAATTTGTTTTTCCTCTAATCTGTTTCTTAAGTTGTAAGAGGTCTTTATTAACCTTTTTAGCTCGCTGAGACCATCTGAGGTGTTTTTTCAAATCTGGACATTGGTGGCATGGATGATGTTCAAGTTTGGAAAACAATATTTTAGCTCTATTGAACTCGCCATTTTCTCTTCGTGAGAGTTTAGGTGGTTTAGCATCATTTTCTACAAAATTTTTTAGTTTCCTATTGCGTTTATATAATGCAGCTAACTCTTGATACAGTTCAAAATATTGATCCATATCCCCAAAAGTGCAATTCACATTCTTACGGTATCGTTGATAAAGTTTTTCTTGCTCTTGAACTTTACGAGCTAATCCTACTACTGATTTATCAGCTTGAAACTGCGCAAAAGAAGTTTCAAGTATTTGCTGGGCTTGCTCTTTACCCTCATGTTCGATGAGGTTAACAGCCATGTTATAACTGGGCTTAAAACTAGAAATCAAGGGGTAACTTCGAGTTGAAGCCAAACGGGCTAAAGCCTGGGGATCTGTTTCTGCTTGCCATACAACAACAGCATGGCCTTCAACATCAATCCCACGGCGCCCTGCACGTCCAGTAAGTTGAGTGTATTCACCAGGAGAAATATCAACATGGCCAATACCATTGAATTTTACTAATTTTTCAAGCACGACAGTTCTAGCAGGCATATTGACACCTAGTGCTAAGGTTTCAGTGGCAAATACTACTTTAATAAGCCCTAAGGAAAAGAGCTTTTCTACTAATTCTTTAAAGGAAGGTAGTAAGCCTGCGTGGTGTGCAGCAACACCAGAAAGCAAACCTTGTTTAAAGGAAGCAAATCCAAGAATGTGCAAATCTTCTTCTTGTAAGCCTACAGTTGCTTCATCTAAGGCTGTTTCAATCACTTCTCGTTGACGACGATTAGTAAAATTCAATCCAGAAGCCACAATTTGCGAAACAGCAGCGTCACAACCATTTCGAGAAAAAATAAAATAAATTGCCGGTAAAAGATTTTTTTTCTTAAGTTGTCTTAAGACTTCAACTCGGGAAGTACGAGGGGTAAAATTTCTTCTTCCTCTTCTTCTATCACGATGGGATTGTCTACCACGATGCATCATTTCACGATGTAGTTTGACCAACTGTGGATTGACTTTATATTGTTTTTTGTTCTTTGCGTTTGCAAGTTGATCAAAGCTTACATCTTGGTAGAGGTCATAAATTTTTCCTTGAGCCAATACATGTTGCCATAACGGTACTGGTCGGTGTTCAGAAACAATAACTTGTGTATTGCCACGAACTGTATCTAGCCATTGACCAAATTCTTCAGCATTGGATACTGTTGCGCTTAAGGAAATCATGTGTACTTGATGTGGAAGATGAATAATAACTTCTTCCCATACAGCTCCCCTATTTCTATCTGCTAAGTAATGTACCTCGTCCATAACAACGTACTGCAAATCTTCTAAAGTAGCAGATTCTGCATAAATCATGTTTCGCAATACTTCAGTTGTCATGACAATAATGGGTGCATCAGAATTGATGTTAGTATCGCCAGTTAATAGCCCCACCTGAGTTTTGCCATATCGTGCGCATAACTCAAGATATTTCTGGTTACTTAAGGCTTTAATGGGGGTTGTGTAAAAAGCTTTAGTTCTTTTTTTAAAAGCTAGATAGACAGCAAATTCTCCAACTATAGTTTTACCAGCACCGGTAGGAGCTGCAACAAGAACATCGTTGCCAGCTTCGACGCTTTGGCAGGCTATTTTCTGAAAAGAGTCTAGACTAAATGGAAAGGTAGCAGAAAACTTATCATAAAGCGGGGAAGAATCAGGAAGATCAGTACTCGTTTCTTGCATGAGTTTTTAGTTAATCTCGTCAAGTTCCCTAGTACTTGCTACTGTTTCATCACTTTCTTTAGCGCGTTTCGCCTCTTTTTTGGCTTTGCGTTTATCAAGGAAGTGGGTTATTAAAATTGCTAAAGCAAAAAGTGCTAAGAGCGGTGCTGCTAAAAAGAACATACTCATTGCATCTGTTCCTGGTGCAGCAACAGCTGCAAACAAACAGACAAGAAAGAGTACGATACGCCAAGATTTAATGAGCACTTTCGATGGAAGAACACCGAGCATATTCATTCCTACAAGGAGAACTGGCAAGATAAAAGAAATACCGAAGGTTAACATGAGGCGGGTAACAAACCCAATGTAATCCCTGGCAGGAATAAGGTTAGTGCTACCATCTGGAATGAAATTCGTCATGACTCTTACCAGGTTTGGTAACGCAAACCATGCAACTGCAATTCCAAGTAAAAACAAAGGAATAGCGGTAAATAAGTATCCTAAAGAATAAAATTTTTCTTTCTTAGTAAATCCAGGGGCAAGAAATGCCCAGCCCTGATAAATCCATACTGGTGAAGAAAGAACGATACCAATAAAGATTGACATCTGAATCTGTAAATCAAAGGCCGTAATGACACCAGCAAAGTTCAAGGAAGCTTCACGGCCATCTTGTGCTGATGCATCTTTGAGCGGCTGTTGTATAGCTTCAAGTACTTGTGGATAAAGGAACCAGCCCACCACACTGAAAAGAATCAGAGCTACAGCACAAACAAAAACCCTATTTCTGAGTTCTTTAAAATGATCCTTTAAGGGCATACGACCTTCAGGATCTTTTCTTTTTCTCTTTAAAAGA
Source organism: Micrococcaceae bacterium (assembly GCA_047605865.1). GTDB lineage: Bacteria > Actinomycetota > Actinomycetes > Actinomycetales > Micrococcaceae > JASGDC01. Next base: position 22,949 of record JASGFC010000011.1, read on the forward strand.
CCTTTTTTCTCTACTGCTTGCGAACTCATAAAAGTGTCTATTAACTCTAGTTGATGTTCTTTTCTGTTGCTTGTGTAGAAAATTCTTCTTCATCATCCACTATTGAACCTTCAATTGGTGTTTTCGAAGAAGTAGTAGAATCTGAATTCTTTGCAGCTTCATCTTCTTCTTTCATCTTGCGTGTTTCAGATTTGAAAATACGCATTGACTCACCCATGCTGCGAGCAATACCAGGCAGTTTAGGTGCACCGAAGACAATAATTGCAATTGCAATAGCAATCAGAATATGTGTTGCGGAAATAGTTGCTAGTGTTAAAGTCATTTTTCCTCCATTAGTTTATAGTTTTAATGTTACAGCTGTATGCTGAATCTTTTACGGTTACTTGCTTTTAGTTTCCTATGTGTATTGCTTAAGTTAAACTTTCACTAATAGCTTCTGGTCCTAATAGAGCATCTCCTGCAATCTTTCCTTCTTTAATAGGTAGTGCAACTGGGGTTCCAGGAACACCAAGCCTTAGTTGAAAATCTGCTGGGTTGGAAGCGCTGAGGATTGTTCCTTGCAGCCCTGCTTCATGTGCTTGTTGCACTGTGCCATCAGTAATGATGACTACTTTTTGTGCTTTTCCTGCTTCAGCAAGTTTTGCATTAATAGTTTGAGAAGGTGAACAATTTTGTCCCCAAAAGACTAGGGTGTACTCATCAAGGTGAGCTGTTGCTTCAGAGAATGCTTTTTCGCCGTTGGCTGTTCCAAAGTTTGCTTCTGGTAACGGTGTTCCCTGAGGTGAAATGTTAAACTGTGGCGCATTTGCTTGACGTTGCTGTTGTGCTTGTTCAACGCTTTGCTGTGATTGTTGGTTGAGTTGAACTGCCTGATCTACACCAGCCATAAATTCCATGATGTCTTGAGCGCCACTGACGGGACCACCTGCTATTTCACCACGTGGAGAAATCAAAACTGCTGACGGGGTTCCTGCAAAACCAATAGTGTCGTAGACTTCTTGCGCATCAGAAGCTGGTGTAAGAACTGTGAAATCTCCATAAGTTTTTTTGATTTCTTCAGCTGAATCCATGCTGAATATTTTTAGATCTACATAGTCTTTGAAGCTATCGCTCCACATTGGAATATATGGTTTAAGAGGTGCACACCCTAGGCATCCCGGGCTCAAGAAGAGTAGCATCTGGCTACGTTCTTTGGCTATCTCACCAAGGGTAGTTTCTTCTTCGTTGCTGGTAACTTTAAAGTCAGAAATATCCTTACCTACATAGCGTTGAAGCGAGTCTGATGAATCGCTATTACTTTCAAGAGCTGCGACTCGTTGTTCAAGTTCGTTGATTTTTTGCGTCAGTTCTTCAATGTGTTCATCGTAATCTCTTGATACCATTTTTACCTCTCTCTTTACTTTCCATACTACAGCCTAAAGTTCATGAAATTTCAAGAAGTTTCATACTTCACTTGGTTTTTCTTCATTATTGCCTAGTATAGCTACAGTTTTCGGGTCTAACAGTGTAATGTTTGGAGCCTTGCTAGTTGTTTCTGCTGTAGTAGTAGTTTCTGCTTGCAATTCTGCAGAGTCCTCATTTTCAGTTCCACTTGTTTTCATGGTATTCATAAACTTTTTGATAACATCAACCCCTAGTATAGGGCCTGCACTCATGTCACCTTGTGTAGAAATGATGGCAGCTGCTGGATTTCCTTCAAAACCAAGTGTTTCTTGCACTTCATGAGGATTGCCATCTGGGGTAAGAACAGTGAAATCTCCGTAGGCTTTTTTAACTTCATCACCTTCAGCTAAGCTGAGCAGATTAAAATCAATATCGTTACCGAGTTGTTTTTGCCACTGAGGAAAATAAGGTTTCAAAGATTTACAAGCTAAACAATGTGGGTCAACAAAGAGCAGTAATTGCTCGCGGTCTTTTGCAAGCTCTCCTAGCGTTGTTACTTTGCCATTTTTGATAACCGAAAAATCTTTAACAGCATCATCAACCATGTGATCTTCTGCGTCATATGTTTGTGAATCTATCGTGTCTTGCGCACTCAGTGTGTCAATTTTTTGTTCTAATTCATCGATACGATCTTCTGCTTCAAGTTGTCTTTGATTACTTAAATACCAGACGCCAACAATGCCAGCTGTTAATGCCAGCAGAATTGGTAAAAGCACGATGAGTGTTGAGCTAAGTTGTGTCATAGTTTGAATTACTCCTGGATACGTGAAGCTTCCCCATACAGCTAGTCCTGAAAGGAAAACAAAAATCATATTGCGTGAAACGGTCATTTCTGAGATATTCGCACTTCCAGCACCAAAACAGTTACAAGAGAATTCTTCCTTTTTAAGGAAAACACTAGTGACCATTACTAAGAAAATCAGCATTAATAGTGCTGCTACAAGACTAGCAATTCGATGAAGTGGTGCTGAGGCAAAGATTAATGCCACTGCTAAGATGAGTTCTCCTAAAGGGAGCGCAGTTGCAATAAAAGAATGTGTGGATTCTGGAAATTTGAAGTTATAGAGAGCCTCAAGGGTTGCTGGACGATTTTTAATTTTGCTTAATCCGGAGATGAGAAAAATTCCAGCTAGGACAAAGCTGACAAATACGTACAAAATAGGGCTCATTACTTTAATTTTCTCTCTAAACCACGTAGATGTCTACTCTTGTGAAGCTAAAGCTTTTTGTGCCAAAGACTTGGCTTTTTCGTCAAGTTCTCTTGGCGAAACCATCAGTACGGTATCACCTGCTGCCAGAAGTACGGAAGTAAGCCATTGCTCATAAGGTGTTGAAAAGGAAACTAGTCGAGTTGAATCTTCAGCTATAAGTTTTGTGAAGTTCAGTTTCACATCAAAATATGTTTCATTGTTATCAAGTAAGGCAACATATTCTTTACCTTGGGCGAACTGTCCATCTGTCTGCGGTTTATTTTCTGTGTTACCAGATTTTTGTTGAGTAAGGGCAAGATTTTCAAGTTTTGAAACAATAAAAATTTTGTCTTCTTGTGTTTCTTGCTCAGTAGCAATAACATACCACTGAGAGTTCTTAAACAATAATTTTTGCGGAGCTAACTCTCTTATATGTTTCTTCCCAGAACGAGAAGAAACATATCGTGCTTTGATGAGAGTCTTAGAATCAATAGCCTCTTGCAGTATTTGCCGCTTCTCCTTGACTAAAGAGTCTCCCGACCAGATTGAAACAGTAGCTTTGAGGCTTGTTCGTAGTTTTTCTGCAAGTTCAGGAGCAGAAATTTTAGCAATGAGAGCCTGCGCTGTTTTAGCGCTATGAGGATCTACAACAGCAATAAATGAAAGAGCATAACTTAAGTAGATAGACTCTTCGGCTGTTAATTTAACAGGATGTTCTAAATTTTGAGGATCTTGAACAGTGATGATGTCATTATCATAGTTAAGATCAATAAGATCTTGATGCTGATGGTATTCACTGGGGCGCCCTGTCATCGTTAATAAAGCGATGTCGTCTCTAATTTGTTTCGGTGTCACCTCAAAATGATCTGCTACTTCCTGCACTGAGATTGGCTCATTTTCAATCAGAAAAGGAAGTAAATTTAAAAGACGTTTCAATCTCACATCAGCAGGAGTTTTAACACCTTTACCTTTATAGTTATGTACTTTACGAAGTAATGCTTCTGGGTCATCAACGGAAGGCTTATTAAGACAAGCTCGGAAAATTTGTTCAACTTTCTCTTTTATTTCTACTGGCTTAACAACCTGCACAGAACCTGCAGCTTGAGCAATGAAACGAGCAGCTTTATCAGAATCATGATAAGTAAAAGAACAAGTATCTGGTGTTACTGTTACTAAATGCTCTTGCACCCAAGCAGGTACCTTGCCAACAATTTTGACTTCACCCTTGTGAGAGCCTGTATCAAGCGCAGTTTTTTGTAAGTACTCTTCAATATTGAAGTGTGGGTCTTTCGTGTGCATCTCATCAGTTTCTTTAACCGTTTTGCTCTCAATTCTAGAAAGTCTGAACGTTCTCATACCTTTTCGAGAAAAATCATAAGCTGCAAGGTACCAATGCGAACTAGCTAAAGACATCCCATACGGGTAAACATTTCGAACCTCTGCACTACCACCAGGCTTACTATAAGTAAACTGTAGGCTTTTACCAGCGTTAATCGCCGATAAAATCTGCATCACTAAAGTGGAATCAATATCAGGATCATCAAGCAAATACTGGTAAAACGGTTGAGACGAAATATCGACTTTAGACAATAGCTTATAAGAAATATCTTTAAACTGCCTTGAATTAAAAGATTTCATCGCTGAATATATGAGTTGAAGCTCATCTGGACTAAACTCTAAATCTTTTCCTTCATAATCTTCAAGCCGAATAAAGTATCTCTTATTGTTTGGATCATCAAAAGCATCTTCGCGTATTTTAATGTCAAAATTGAGTTTGTTTCGCAATATTGCTTTGTCACGAGAGAATAATTTCTCAAAACTTTCGCCATCATAGTTAGAATAATCATCTACTAATCTATGGATCTCTTCACGAGTAATGCCCCTATCATTTCCCACGAGAGCAATGACAAGGTTCATGATGCGTTCATCATTTTTAAGTGGCACTCTTCGTTCCTTGCTTAAGCCGAAGTATCTCAGCTTTATTTAATAGCCTCGAGGTCAACAACAAAAATGAGAGTTTCATCAGGGCCAATAGCAGCACCTGCACCACGGCTACCGTAAGCAAGTTGTGGTGGAATTGTTAACTTACGGCGTCCACCAACTTTCATGCCTATCAATCCTTGATCCCAACCTTGAATAACCATGCCAACACCAACTGGGAACTCTAGTTCTTGTTCTCTATTCCAGGAAGCATCAAACTCTTCGCCAGTTGAAAAAGCAACACCCACATAGTGAACACTGACGGTATCACCTTTTTTAACTGCTGGACCAGTACCTACCTCAAGGTCTTCAATCACTAAATCTTGCGGAGGAACATCCCCAGGGAATTCAATTTCAGGGCGAGTTTTCTTAGTTGCCATCATTTTCTTCTTTCTTCAGATTTTGATCTTCTGTTTCAATTTTACGCACAAGACGACGCAATTTCCTGTCAGAAGCTCCTAAAATACCAACAGCATCAGGAGTCCATGCAGTAACATCAGCATCGGAATATTCAGACTTAGACTGACGTTTCTTTTGTGGTAATGGCTCAAAACCATCTGCCATCTTTCGTGCTTGAACTAAGAAAGCAGTATGAGCCACCATACGATGATCTGGGCGTACCGCGAGCCCATCAACATGCCAACCTCTTACCATAGATTCGGTGCAGACTGGTTCTGTAAAGCGTCGAGTGGAACGCATCTGCTCTACTACTCGAGACAATTGAGTAACAGTTGCCACATAAACAATAAAAACTCCTCCCGGGCGAAGTGCTTGAAGACAAGCCTCAACACATTCCCAAGGAGCTAACATATCTAGCACGATACGATCAATAGAAGCATCTTCAACTGTTTCATTAAGTTTTTCAGCCAAATCTCCCATGGTTAAAGACCAAGCAGGGTGCTCTTGTCCGAAGAAATTTTTAATATTAGCAGCTGCAATTGTTGCAAACTCGTCACGCAATTCAAAAGAATAAACTTTGCCTTCTTCTCCCACTGCCCTTAAAAGAGATAAGGTCAATGCCCCAGTGCCTACGCCAGCCTCTACAACTTTTGCTCCAGGATAAATATCACCCATTGTGATAATCTGACCAGCGTCTTTAGGATAAATAACTGTTGCACCTCGAGGCATTGATAGCACATAGTCTGAAAGCAATGGACGCAAGGCAAGATATAACACGCCAGAAGTGTTTTCTAAAATGGTACCTTCATCTTTGCCTACGATGTCATCGTGTAAAATGTAGCCTTTATCCGTGTTGAATCTATCGCCAGCTTTTAGCTTAATCGTGTAGATTTTCTTCTTTTGACTGGTCATTTGAACTTTGTCGCCGTATTCAAAAGGACCACTGCGCATTCTTGCCCCTATTGTCATGATGTCTTTGCCTTAGCTTGTGCAAGGATTTGTTGATACGTGACATAGCCATCAACGTGTCCTTTCTCATCTGCAATAAAAAAACCTGGAGAGCTTGTAGCTGAAGCCACTTTCATGACTTCAGTTTTACTCATGGTATCTAGTAAGAGTCCTTTGGATGGGAAAGGGGTTGATACTGCTGTGATAGGGCTTGAGTCTAACTTGGTATCAGGGACTGAGTTAAGAATGTTTGTATCAACTTTCCCGGTAATGTTCTTACCGTCAAAAATGCCTATATGTGGGTATTTCTGACTTAAAACTTTTGCTATAGCGCAAGATGTACTTGAAGGAATAATGATTGCTGCTTCTTCCATGTTTTTCAAGCCAAATGGAATTTGTGGTTTTAATGAATTCAAGGCTTGAGTACTTGATTGCCATAGATAGCTAATCAAGAGAAATGAAATCAACGCGGAAGTTAAACCCAAACTTTGTCCTTGAACAAGTGGTAGCACGATAAACCAGATGGCTAAAACAATACAAAGAATACGTCCAATCCATGCAGTGACCTTTAACCCGAGGTTTTTTTCAGTGCTGTAATTATTAATGATGGCTTGTAGTGCTTTACCACCATCGAGCGGAAAGGCTGGAAGTAAATTGAAAAGACCAACAAAGAGGTTGACATAAAACAAGCTTTGAAGTAACAAAGCAATAGTGATATTTGGGCTTAGAGGAACTGTAAAATACGCTAAAGCAGCAATGATAAGGTTAGCAAATGGGCCCATTAAAGCAACAAAAGCTTGCTGACTGTTTTTAGCGCCTGTTGTCATGTTGAAGTGAGTTATGCCACCAAAGACATTAAGCACAATCTTATTGACATTCCAGCCATAGCGTTGTGCACTCAGAGCATGAAAAAGTTCATGAATCAAAATTGAAAGCGCAAGAAATACAACGTAACATACAGCAACTAATCCAGCCTGGAAAACAGAATAATGCGGAATGACTTCTTGAACAGTTGGGGTGAAACTTGCAATGATTACTAAGGCTATGAAGAACCAGGAATAAGCAAGATAAATTTTGGAACCTTTGAAAGTTCCTATATATAGCCCATCGTCGGAAGTAAGTTTATTGAGCATTTGCTAACACTTTCTCAAAATCTTCTATAGTTTTACCCTCAAGAGTGTCCCATAGGGTAATATCTTGAAACTGCTTAAGGGATTGTATCAAAGGTATTCCAATGGTTGCTGCACCAGAGGCAAGAGCACTGTTAACACCGGGGATAGAATCTTCAATGGCAATGGAATCATGAATTGAAACATCATGGCCTTGCTCTTTTAAGAGCTTAACCGCATAAAGATATGGTTCTGGGTCAGGTTTTCCGTTCTCAACCATGTCACCAGTTACTGAAGCAGCGAAAATGCCTTTGGGTATTTGCTCAAGAAATGCGTCTGCTAAAGGACGGTGTGACATAGTGACAAGACAACAAGGAATGTTATATTCTTCAGCAAGCTGAAAAAGGTGCAGTGCGCCAGGACGGAATGGAACATGGTCTTTAACTTTGGCAACCATACCTTCCATGAAATAGTCTAGAAATTCTTCATCGCTCATGTTAATACCAAGTGAGCGAAAGATGTGAAAGCTATACTCCATTGAATTACCAATGAGGTCTTTTCCTTGTTCAGTTGTCCACTGAACGCCCCACTTTTTGGCGAGTTCACTCTCCATTTCAATCCAATAATGTTCAGAATCGATAAGAGTACCATCCATGTCGAGCAGAAAGGCATCTGGGAGTTTTTTATATTTCTTAGGATTCATCTTCTTTTAAGTTTATCTCACATAGCCACCAGCTAGAATAAGCAGCAAGATAACGTCGAATAAATTTTACGAGGGAAGATACCTTAAGAGGCACAATTAACTTCGATCTTCAAAATCAATATCGTCATCAAACATAAATGTTTGCGCTGTTGTAGTAGCTTCTTCTGCTTCGTCTTCGTCTTCATAAACTTCAAAAGGTGTTACTTCATCGTACTCTTCTGCAAGACTTTGCTCATATGCTTCAAAAGCATCTGCTAGTTTATAAAAAGCGGATTCAACATTAGGATCTTCTTCACTCTGTTTTTCTTTCACAGCAGCAAAGTGAGCTTTATAAGCTTCCAGCAACGCATCAAGCGCCTGAGATGTTTCTTGTCCCATGTCTTTAGGGTAAATCATGAATGAAGAAAAACAAAACTTTGCACTTTTAAAGGTCTTGACCAATATAAGACATAAATGCGGGTTTATAGCTTTCTAAAGATTTTATTAGTGCCCAAGAAGGGATTTGAACCCTCACCCACGATATATTGTGGACTAGCACCTCAAGCTAGCGCGTCTACCTATTCCGCCACCTGGGCATTGCTCTTTACAATATAGCATGACTAGCCAAGGAGTTCCGAACTATAATTAACATCAACATTAATCTGCACACCATGACCAGACAAAACCTTTTCTGGACCTTGAAGCAAAGCCCAATTTTTAGGTAGTGGCATGCCATCATTACCCATATAATTATTGGAATAAGCTGCAACAAAAGACTGCTCTGCTTCGACTTCATCACTGACACGAATGCATGCCCATCTTGGCCCATAAACACCAAGTTTATACTTGCCAAGGTTATCTTTGACTCCTTGAAAATAAGGAATAATGGCTGCCTCAATATCATCTGGATTTGCATCATAGTCAACTGTAAAAAAGATAATGGTGCCGGAAGAAAAACCAAAATAATCTGCTTGCTTTATAGCAGTTTCAGCAGATTGCTTACCAAGTTCATAAGAGAAGTATTTCACTTCGTTATTAAGAACTTGATAAATAGGAATTACTTTCATATCGTTTTTCTCCAAAAAATCACGTTCATCTTCTTGCAGAATTTTTAGTTGTGGTGTGGAAGCATTCCCGTTTAAGTAACGTGCAACGTATTTAATACCATTGTCTTTTAAGATGGGAAGATTAGCTTCAGTAATAGGTGTGATGGTGTCGCAGGCATCTCCAGCTCTTGTTTTATCACCAGCAGAATAGAGCAAACTAGCCCAGGTAGTACCATCACATTCACCAGTAATGTTGATTCTAGCGAAATTTTGATACTGCCTTAAAGCAGTTTCAGTTGCACTATCAAAATCTCCCGTCAAATCAACAGGAAAACCTTGGATACAAAGGCAAGATTGAAGCAAAGTTGTCAGTTGTGATGATTGGGTACCCGATGCGAGCTTAAACTGAGAATTATTCATAGCATCAATCATTTTTTGGCCACTATCTGAAGCATTGCCATCAGTAATACCAACTTGATTCATGAAGAATCGACGAGCTAAATAACCTTGGGAAGGATCTGGATTTCCATTCGGCAAAATGTACGAAGATTCAAGACTATTATTGGCGACCCGATTGAGCCACTTTTGTGCTTGAACTACTTGCTCATTATCACTTTCATTTGTGGAAACAGCATAGGCTGGGTAAAGTAATGTGCCTATCAATTTCCCTGGCAGGAAAGTATCAGGTACCCCTAAAGCTGCAGCAAAACTTCGTAAAGCTGCATCATCTTGCCAAGCGTATGCTTGTCCTATAGTTGCAGGAAAATATCCTTTAAAAATGAAAGCGCAACGCAAAGCATCAAGCAGTTTTTGAGGCACTGTTGCTAAATTTTTGCACTGTTCCTGTGCTTTTTGAAAAGTATCAGCAATACAGGCACCTGTTGGTTCGGATACTCCTAATTCTTTTTGAACTGCAAAAGTTGCACTACTAAAATTACTGACTCGCTGTTTGCCATCTTCAACAGCACTATAATACCTTTCTTGGTTTCCATAACTAGAGTTAAGATAGCGTTGTGCTGTTAGAATCAGTTCTGAATGTTGCATCATGCCCCCGTACTGCCATACATAGCAGATGTTTGATCAACAAGGCGGTTTTGCTCTGTTGTTTCAACATCTACTAATGCAATCTGTTTATTTTGAACTGAACCCTCTTTATAGGTGTACAAGGGAAAAATGTCACAGCTATCGCCTGCTTGTAACTGATGCGCCACAGTAAAAACTGCTGTAAATACGCCCTGTTTTGAGCTAGTTGTTACAGAGGCAACTGAGGAATCTTGGGCAATATTGTTGATATATACTTTATAAATTTCAACCTTAGATACAATACGATCATCATAGTGGATACTTAGCTGTAGATTATTTGGTGTTGCTGCTACACCAACGCTTTGAAGCCGTACTCGTTCTGGATGATAGTAAGAATAGCTCGTCCCATTTGCTTTAGGAGTATAGTTCGTATTCCATCCACAAGATACTTCAAGATCCCACAAAGACGAATCACTTTCAGTACCGATTGTTGCTGTAGGATCTACTTGTTTATTGTTTAAATCTAATTCAGTTACAGAAACTTGAGAATCTAAAGAATCGTTAGGTGTGTGGGCAATACAAGCAAAATTAGGAACACAGATAGCAGTTCCTTGGCTCAGTTGTATATCTTGTGTCAGTTCGCCTTGAAGCACCCGTTTACCATCTGTGTTGGATAGTTCTGTCAGTGGAACTGCAGTGACATACTCATTATTTTGGTAGAAATAAAGTGCACTCAAACCACTAAAAATTCTTGTGTCATAAACAAAAGTAATTTCAGTACCTTGGCTTAAAACCACACTTTGATTATCGAAAGACCATGAAACAGGGCTTTGCAAGGTGCTACTTTTCTTTAACTGATCAGTATAAAATTCAAATTCAAAATTATAACCTTGACTAGACGTTCCCTCAACTTTTGCACGAGGGGCAATCCCTGTAATCACTGCAGCAACACCAGTAGCGGTTAATGCACCTATTAGAGTTCTGCGAGAGATTTCAGTCATGCTTACATATTCTCAGTCTTAGCTGTATTAATCCTTGAAATAAAATGTTGAATACATACAAAAATAGAGGCAAGAAATCTTGCCTCTATTTTAATAAGCTTTAAAATTCTAGCTAAGACCTAGAGAAGCTGAACATGCTGGCCATGCTCCCCATCCCTGAGCAGCTAGCACGCGCTCTGCAACAGCAATCTGTTCTGCACGAGAAGCAGTTGAAGCAGAACCTGAACCACCATAAGCAGCCCAAGTAGATGCAGAGAATTGCAAGCCACCGTAGTAACCGTTACCAGTGTCAATTGACCAGTTTCCACCAGATTCACACTGTGCAATTGAGTCCCACACAGAGCTGCTAGTAGAAGTAGTGCTCTGAGTTGTAGTTGAAGTTGTCGGTGTTGAAGTTGTAGTAGCAGCCTGAGTTGTAGTTGCAGCTTGAGTAGTAGCTGTCTGAGTCACAGGAGTTGCTACTGACTGAGTTGTTGCAGCCTGAGTCACAGGAGTAGTTTGAGTGTAAGAAGTAGTCTGAACAGCAGGAGTAGTCTGTGTGTAAGCAACAGGAGCTACAGTAGCTGCTGGTGCGCCGTTAGCAACAAGGCTACCGTCTACGTGAGTACCCCAAGCGTAAGACTGATCTCCAAAGTTTACGTAATTTGGACGGTCAGCAGGGTTAGAAGCTACTGTGTATCCGTCAGTGTGCCACATCCAGCTTGAGTAGCCATTAGAAGATGTAGTCTGGAAGTTTGGAGCTGCTTGATCTGCAGCAGTAGGTGCAATGTACTCAGCGTTAGCAGCAGGAGCAACAGAAAGAGCAACAACAGAAGCACCAAGAACGGCAGAAACGTTACGTAGTTTATTAGACATAAAGAATTTTCCTTCCTTTTCAAACGAGGTGAGCTGTCGGATTCAGGTCGAGGAAGTAACCTGTGCTAACACAATGGCGTTAGCATTTTTAACCCCCAGACTCCTTTCGGAGCCAATATTGGTTCCCCCGCTCTTGCCTTACGGGTGTTTCCATAGTGCTGGCAAGACTAAGTAAAGAACACTATAGAGTTGAAATTTTTTCAACACATCAAATCATACTATAAGGTTTTAAACATGTCTATTATTTATTACTTGTGTTCAAGTTGTTGATTAATCGCTTGTGCGATGGAATCATAGCTTGGACTATCTACTTTTACGCCGTTAATAAAGACTGTAGGAGTGCCTTGCACACCCAACTTTTGACCTTCATCAATATCTTTTTGAACCTCATCAGCTACACTCTTAGATTTCATATCTGATGTGAACTTCTCAATATTAGGAACGCCAACAGCTGAAGCAAAGTTAATCAGTGTTTTATCGTCAAGTTCAAGATGGCCTTGTGAAGGGGCATTTTGATATATTTTATTCACAAACTGAAAGTACTTACCTTGCTTTCCAGCTGCAACGGCAGCATGAGCAGCAAGAACAGATTCATCGCCGAGAATAGGATAATTACGCATTTCGATACGAAGTTTCCCGGTATCAACAAACTCTGAGAGAATCTTGGTCTCTGATGTTGTATATAGTTGTGCACAGTATGGACAGCGTAAATCCGAATATTCAATCATAGTAACTGGTGCATGAGTTTTTCCAACAGCCTGTGGGTCATCTTCAATATTGCGAGTCAATTTTTGTACTTCAGCTGAAGTAACAGTAGTTGTTTGAGAATTTTGAAGTTGTTGAGAGCGTTTGTGATTAGAAATAACAATTCCAATAACCAAAGCAACGAATAATAAAGCAACAAGCCCTATGTATAAGGTGTTTCTATTTTTGCTATCTTTCAGTTTTTCCACTGATACACCACCCCTCTTACAACGAATAAAATGACATTAAAAGGACAACGCCATTGTTTAACATATGAACAATAATTCCTGGCACAATACTATTAGTTAGCCTATCTACCCAGCTTATCAACATTGCTAAAACAAACAAGGTAGTACCTAGCACTAGAGCACCAAATACAGTAGTAACCTGACTCACATGAAAAAGCGCAAAAATAAGTGAAGTCAAAAATGCTGAAAGCCAAAACCCATACTTATGCATAAAAGTTCTTAAAATGACTCCTCTAAAAATAAATTCTTCAACGATAGGAGCAACCAAAGCTGTAGCAAGTAAAGTAGAAATCACAATTGATGGAGAATTTCCTGTGGTGTAAACATTAGAACCTTGTTGCGCTGCATTGCTTTGGAAATAAGCGAATATTTTGCTAATCACCTTATTGATGAGCAAAAAGGCTGCCCAGGTTATAATTCCTAGCACTAAATACGAGAACTTAAATTTCGTAACTCCAAATGTTCTACCCCACCCTCCATTGCGTAGGGCAATTGGCCTTGCTGCATAATAGGTACCAATTCCCATAATAAGAGTACCCAAAGCAGAATATGCCATAGACATCGGAGTACTAAGAACTTGATTTCCATACATATAAGAATGCAAAACAATTAAAAAAATTAGACTAGACATCCCTAAAAGAACTGATGCAAGAGCTGCATAGATTGGTCTAAAACCCCACGGAACTGGGTCATCTTCACGTAGTTCGAAAGCATTTTCATCTAGTGGGTAATTTTTTCGATACCTAACGCCTCGAGGCGGTCGAGAAATTTCTTGCATACTTACATTATGCTGTACGAAAATGCTTTTTGAGCTATAAAAAAATATGTTTTTAGATTAAACTCTCAGTTTAAATCCTTTTAAATGCGTTAGGATGCTAAAAAGTTGCACCAATGATTCCTAAAGCATTATTCATGAAATGAACAATAATTCCAGGTATAAGACTGTCTGTAACTCGATTAAGCCAACACATCAGCAAAGATGGTACAAAGATTTGAGTAAAAAGAACCAAGGCACCCAAGAGGCTTTCTACTTGATATAAATGAAAAAGCGCAAAAATTGCTGAACTTATACAAGCTGAGAGCCAAAATCCGTACTTGTGCATCAAGGTTCTTAACATGACGCCTCGAACCATAAATTCTTCAATACATGGTGTAATGAGAACTGTACCAAGGAAAGTAAGGACAAACACTGGTATAGATTTTGATATTGGTTCAATATTTGATCCTAATTCGGCTGCATTGCTGTGCAATGAAATGAAAACCAGAGTTATAACACCTCTCATTACTATGACTGCTATCCAGCCATAAAAACCATATTTAAGATACTTTACAGAAAATTTTGTGACACCAAAAGTTCTTGCCCAGCCACCATTTCTGTGTGAAATAGGCTTCACTACGATAACAGTTATCAACCCCATGACTGTAATAGCAAAAATGCTAGATAACGGAGAAAATATCTCAGGGAGTTCATGATCTTTAAAAACTAAAGTAGAGATAAGAAATCTTGCTCCATAAGTAACAGCAATAGCTAAAAAGTACGCCATTATCACTAGAAATACTGGTTTTAAACCCCAAGGAACTTGATCTTCTTCTCTTAGAACGAGTGATTTTTCATCTAATAGATAATTTCTGTGATGGATGAACTCTTTAAGAGGTCGAGCAATAATCTTTTTCATGCTATATGTAACCAATGCCATTGTTCATAAAGCTAACTAGTACATCTAAATCGTCGCCCTGACGATAATCTTGAGCTGATTTATTGCGAGCCATCGTGCCACATTTTTGACAACGATGCACTATCATGTAACCCTTTGAAGCTTGATATTCCACAGCTATTGGTTTCATGATGCCGTGACAAGTATTTGCTCTATCTCCTGGTTTGTTATCAACATGGAGGGAGCATAGACAAAAAGGGCAATGATTTCTGTAGCTACCATTCGTTAACGAAAACACTTTTTTGCCACATGATGCACAGTTGAATGCTGTGTTTTCATCTTTTCTAGCCATGATGCCTATGATACCAAACTAATGTAATACCAAAAGCGGTGCGCAAAAAAGCTGAAGAAATGCTATAGTAATAAAGAATTAAAGCACTTTTGACTTCCCTTAAGTGCACGTTAAGCCTAAAACTTATAGTGGCGTGTTAAGTTTCAGGCTCTTATTTTAAGGAAATAATGTCTGAAACAACTTCAGGTTTATCTTTTGCTGACCTCAATCTTCATCCAAGTATTCTCAGTGCAGTAGATGATGCAGGCTATACAGAAGCTACACAAATTCAAGCTCAAACTATACCTCTTTTACTTGGTGGAAATGATGTAGTTGGCTTGGCGCAGACTGGTACTGGTAAAACAGCTGCTTTTGCTATTCCAGCTCTTTCTGCACTTGCAGACCATGATTATGTCAAGACTCCGCAGGTTCTTGTTTTAACTCCTACACGTGAGCTAGCCATTCAAGTTGCTGAGAACTTTGAAAATTATGCTAAATACTTATCCCATCTTAAAGTTGCTACTATTTATGGTGGTTCTAGCTATGGACCTCAACTTTCTGCGCTTAAAGGCGGAGCACAAATTGTTGTGGGTACACCTGGCCGTATGATTGACCATCTTAAAAAAGGGAGTTTAAAACTTCACGATATTCAATACTTGGTTCTTGATGAAGCTGATGAGATGTTACGCATGGGCTTCCAAGAAGACGTAGAAACTATTCTTGAACAAACACCTGAGCAAAAACAAGTTGCACTTTTCTCAGCTACTATGCCTCCTGCTATTCGTAAGATAGCTCAGAAATATCTTCACAATCCTGAAGAAATTTTAGTGAAGTCAAAAACTACTACGGGTGAAAATGTTAATCAACGTTTTATTCTTATCAAACAAGCTGATAAGCCAGAATTGACACTTCGTGTCTTAGAAGTTGAAGATTACGATGCTGCTATCATTTTCGTTCGTACTCGAGCAGCAACTGAAACTCTTGCTGAAAAACTCCGCTCTTCAGGTTTACGCGTTGGTGCTATTAACGGTGACATTCCGCAGCAGCAACGTGAGCGAACTGTAGAACGCCTACGTGATGGAAGCATTGATGTTCTTGTTGCTACTGATGTTGCAGCACGTGGACTAGATGTTCGTAGAATTAGTCTAGTTATAAATTACGATATTCCTCTTGAAACTGAAAGCTATGTTCACCGTATTGGCCGTACTGGTCGCGCTGGACAAAGTGGCGAGGCTATTCTCTTCGTAACACCTCGTGAAAAAGGCTTGTTACGCAATATTGAAAGAGCAACAAAACAGCCTGTTAGTAAAATGCCACTTCCGTCTGCTGAAGATGTTCGTAATCTTCGCTTGAAGAAATTTGGAGAAACAATTCTTCGCATGATTTCACTGGGTAAAGACGAGCAGTATCAGGATTTTCTTGCCGAACTTGCTCAAGAAAATGATGTAAACATTGAACAACTTGCTGGCGCTCTTGCCTTCATGCAGCACGGTAATCGTTATCTTGATTTGAAACAAATTTCTGAACCTACAGATGATAAAAAATCTAAGAATACTCGTGGTGGACGTAGAGACAAAGAGAAATTCTCTCCTGCCGAAGGTTCTATTGTGTACAAACTCAATGTTGGTCGTAAAAATAGGGTACAGCCTGGTGCCATTGTTGGTGCTCTAGCTAATGAGGGCGGAATGCGATCTTCTAATATTGGCCATATTGATATTCGACCTGACTTCTCTCTTGTAGCATTGGCTAAGCCATTGTCTAAAGATCAGTTCCGTAAACTTAAAGATACTAAAGTTGCTGGTCAGTTTATTAACATGAAAGAAGATCGTGGTGGTGGCGGTGGACGTCGCAGAGATTTCCGTGGTGGTAAAGGCAAACGCAGAAGGTAAATATCATGCAGTTTGATCCGCACTCTCTTTTCGCTGTATCAGAGTCTGTTACGCTCAATTCTGCTGTTACTTACTGGCTCATTCTTGTTGCCATCTTATTATCTATTCCACAACTGACGTGGAATATTTTTGGACGCTTTGTCACTGTATTTCATGAAATGGGTCATGCTCTCACGGGTTTTATGGTTGGACGTCGGGTCAAAAAAATTATGATTCAATCTGATATGTCAGGTGAAACTCACTCCAAAGGAAATCGTGGTTTTCCTCTTATTTTTTCTAGCTGGTGGGGTTACCCATTTCCTATATTGTTAGGTGTTGGTCTTATCTATGCTAGCTATCATGATTGGGCTATCCGTGCTATTAGTGTGATTACGATTTTGCTAGTCTTAATGCTACTTTTTATCCGTAATATTCACGGTGCTAGCATGATCTTTGCACTACTAGCTCTTTGTGTTGCTAGCGTCTTCATTACAAGTTCACTGTATAAAGCTTATATTTGTTTAGCTCTAGGTATCGCTTTAATTATTGGAAGCTGGCGTGCGTTGATTAATGTTACCAGAGTGCATTATGGATATGATAAAAACAGTTCGGATGCCTATTTCCTTGCAGACCTTACCGGACTTCCAAGCTGGTTTTGGTTTGTAACGTATTATCTAGTTTTTATTACTCTCACTCTTATTGCCATAAATATTATCAGTGGCGGATTAGTTATCAATCTTATCCAACGGATCCTTGCCACGATGTAGCGTAGCTGCAAGCACAGTAATAATGAGGGCTACGATTGTCCAGACTAGAATGATGTTAATTTGATGCTGTACTTTAACGCCATCAAAATAAATGATGCTTCTTACAGCTGAAGTTCCAGCTCCGTTTGGAATGTAAGGACCAATGTTACGCCAGAAATCTGGGAGCATATTTGCTTGGTAAGGCCCCCCTGCACTAGGGTTACCTAATACCACGAAAATCAATACTGTGATTCCAATACCAATAACACCAAAGAGGGATTGTAATGCCATGGTAACTATTGCAGAACAGAACACTAACAAACTACCCATTAATGATAGTTCTATATAGTGTCCAGTCAATGCCCCAAGTTGATGGTCTACAATCCAAGCGCCACCTAATCCTGAGAGGAGTGCGTAAGGAATGAGTGCCCCAATCCTAAAGAGTGCGCGACGCAAATTGATGGCTTTAGCTCCTTTTGCAATGCCAAGCATTGCTGCGAACAGGTAACCACCAACAATCCAACCCACAACTAGATAGAAAGAAGTTAGACCTCGCCCATCTCCGTGTTGTGTAGCAGCAGTGTCCTCAAATTGGACTGTGCGATGTTGTGTAGCAGCAGCTTGAGTCATGACCTGTTCAGCTGCTTCCGTGATGGATGCACCACTTGCCGAAGCAACCAGCATTTTATCTTGAGTTCCAGCTGGGTTCAGAATATAAACTCCAGTAAGATCCTCATTTTTAAGTGCGTCACGTCCAGCTTGTTCGTTATCAACAGCACTTGCCTGAATGGGATGGTTATCAATCTTGTTAATATTATCAATGAATTGCTGTCGAAGTGGTTCAGGGGCTACTACTCCAACTGGGACATTATGAGGGGTTGGCTGGTGAAAAGCCCCAATATATGAAGCTATGAAAGCAAACTGAATGAGAAGAACACCGAATAAAAGAACGAAAGTACGCAAAGAAACAGCATCATTAAGTTCAGCCTTGAAACTCTGTTTTTCAGTGGTAGCTGCCTCTTGTGGTGAAGCTTGTTTGTCTATAGTTAATGGTGCGGAATCTTTAAGTTTTTGAGAATCGAATAAAGTTTCTTCAGTACCTTTTTTATCTTTAACCATAATTCTCAATTATACCTTGAAAATTATGGTGTTTATTACCTCAGATTAAGTTCAAGCTGTGGACAATCTTGCCATAATTTATCGAGTGCATAAAATTCGCGTTCTTCTTGATGTTGCACATGAACAATGATGTCTCCATAATCTAGTAACACCCATCTGCCCTCTGCCTTACCTTCTCTTCTGTGCGGTCTTTGGCCATACTCTAACATCGCTTTTTCAATTCCATCAACGATAGCGTTGACTTGACGCTCATTAGGAGCAGAAGCAATAACGAAGTAATCAGTAATAGCAAGACGTTCAGAAACTTCAAAAGCTACAACGTTTTCAGCAAGTTTATCAACAGCAGCTTGAGCAATGAGCTCAACAGCTTTCTGGGTTTCAAGAACCATTTACAAACTCTTCAAGAAAGCAACAAGACCTAAAATAAAAGCGATTGCACCAATTCCTAGTGCTAGATAGCTAGTAGCTCGCGTTGTTGTATTGTAGTTGGTTTCTGTAGCTAAGTTATCTCTGCGTAATTCTGCTCTTCGCTGAGATTCAATCTGATGGTTATTAACCTTTTGAAGTGTTTTCTCTAAATGCTTAGTGTCAATGATTTCAGCTGTGTTGACAACTTGTGGAGCTTTCTGTGCTGGGTTTCCGATAGCCTGAAAACCCTGAGCAGAAGCAGCACTAGTTTGATTAAAATTCTGAAGATTCTGAGTATTGACTGCTCTTTGTGTAGTCACTGGCATAGGTGTATGCGTAGTTACTGGTGCAGTTGCAAGTTGAGGTTGTTCTTCTGTAGAAATCTGAGACTGTGGTTTCTCGTAGCTCTTAGAATACGGGTTATGTGCAAGTACTTTTTGCAATGGTTGAGCTTCTACTTTCTGCGATATCGCAGTTGCATTTGCACCAGTTGTTTGAGGTGTATTAACGGCAGTGTTAATACGACGAGAAACTTGAGGTAATGGTTGTGCTGGAACTACTGGTGGTTTTTGAGGAGACTTTAGCGCCTGTTGCATGCCAGAACGTGGCAAATTTCCGGTTGCTGGATCCACCGCTATCTGCTGGCGTACTTTCTTACGACTTTGTGCTGTAGTTGGCATTTGTTCTGTTGGCAATGAAGCAGGTGGAGTAATAACATCTTGCGGTGTTAGAGTTTCAGCTACCGTATTTGACGATAGTGTCCCCTTCATTTTCTTCAGTTCAGCACGAGTCATAGGCTGTTTATTATCGTTCATTATTCCTCACTTCCGTACAGGTGGTACTTCTGGATATATTGCACAACCCCATCTGGTACTAGATACCATACTGGGATGCCCTCTTCTACTCTCCTGCGACAATCTGTAGAACTAATAGCAAGGGCAGGGATTTCAATATAGCTGACACTTGTGTTTTCCATATCTGGAAGCTCATAGCCAGGCCTGGTAACACCAACGAAATGGGCTAAGTCCCACATTTTGTCGACATTCTTCCATGACATAATATTTGCCATAGCATCAGCACCAGTGATGAAGACCAGATCAGTATCGGGGTGTTGTTCTTTAAGATCTTTGAGCGTGTCAAAGGTATAGGTTGGGCCATCACGATCAACATCTACTCTACTTGTGGTGAATCGTGGATTTGATGCTGTAGCGATGACAGTCATTAAGTAGCGATGTTCTGCAGCAGTAACTTCTTTTCCTGCTTTTTGCCAGGGTTGACCCGTTGGAACAAAAACTACTTCTTCAAGATTGTATCGTGTAGCAACTTCACTAGCTGCTACCAAGTGGCCATGATGAATAGGGTCAAAGGTTCCGCCCATGACCCCGAGTCTAGTTTTTTTCTTAGTGGCTTGCGTCATTCTTTACGAGGGAACTAATGGCATCGTTTTCCTCTGGTTCAGGATCGCCATGCTTATTGTAGACATTTGTGTAAGAAAGAGTGATAAGACACAAAGTCATAAGAGTTGTAAACATAGTAGCGCCGACTGCCCAATGTGGCAATCCAGCTTCCTGTGCAGTGTCTGCAAGAGCCAGTGTAAATATCGACATGAGTGGCCTTTCAAATTTTATAGTTATGTTTAAATTCTAATACATGCTGGAACATAATGGCTATTCATCATGCCACAAACCTGAATCTCGTTCTTTTAATAATTCTTCACGAGCAAGAGCTTTAGCGTCCATTCTATCGTGAAATTCTTCACGTTTAGCAGCTCGTGTTGGCCGTGATCCTAGATCTTCTAGACGAATATCAGTACCACGAGGAGCAGCTCCTAGTAGTTCTGCTCCACCAACCATAGTTGGCTCCCAATTGAAAATAACAGAATCATCATTTGGCCCGATGGCAACAGTTGCACCTGGGGTGGCTCCTTGGACAAAGAGTTCTTCTTCAACTCCAAGTTTATTTAAGCGATCTGCTAAGTATCCTACTGCTTCATCATTGCTAAAATCAGTTTGATGCACCCAACGTTCCGGTTTATCGCCTGTAACTCTAAATAATTTCCCATCAGGATGGTTTTCAATTTTAATTTTAAAACCTTTATCGTTAACTGCTTTTGGAGTAATGATAATTCTAGCTTTTGGCTTTTCATCGACTGCTTGTTGTTTTTTTCTCGCTTCAGTGACAAGTTCAGCCATGGCATAACTGAACTCCTTGAGACCTTGACGAGTTATTGCTGAAACTTCAAATACACGATAGCCTTTTTCTTCAAGGTCAGGGCGAACAAAGTTAGCCATCTCTTTACCATCTGGCATATCAATTTTGTTCAGAGCAACAAGCTGAGGGCGTTTATGAAGTGGAATTAATTCCTCGCCTGCTAACGTTTCATCGAGGTTATAAGAAGCTAATTCGGATTCAATGATTTTCAAATCATTGAAAGGATCACGATCAGTCTCCAAAGTTGCACAGTCAAGAACATGTACTAAGGCTGCACAACGCTCAACATGACGCAAAAATTGCAAACCAAGTCCTTTTCCTTCACTAGCTCCCTCAATAAGACCTGGAACATCAGCAACAGTAAAACGAACATCTCCTGCTTGTACCACACCAAGATTAGGGGTCAAGGTGGTAAAAGGGTAATCTGCAATCTTTGGTTTTGCTGCCGAAAGAGCAGCAATTAAACTTGATTTTCCTGCAGATGGAAATCCTACCAGAGCAATATCAGCAACTGTTTTAAGTTCTAAGGTGATATCTCGAACTTCTCCATCCGTACCCAAGAGAGCAAAACCAGGAGCCTTACGTTTATTAGTTGCAAGTGCAGCATTTCCTAGTCCGCCAACACCACCTTTAGCAGCAATGAATTCCATGCCATCTGTCACTAAATCTGCAAGAACATTGCCTTTATGATCTTTAACAACGGTACCCAAAGGAACTTCCAACTCAACACTAGTACCATGAGCACCATTTTTAAAATCACCTTTGCCGATACCTCCATTAGTACCTTTGCGATGTGGTGAATGATGGTAGCTTAATAGTGTTTGTGATTGTGAATCTGCGCGGAGAATAACATCTCCGCCGTTGCCGCCGTTACCACCATCAGGGCCACCTAAGGGTTTAAACTTTTCGCGTTTAACAGAAACACAGCCATTTCCGCCATTTCCTCCAACAACATGGAGCACTACTTTGTCTACGAAATTTGTCATGTATAGTCCTTAAATACTAAAACAGGACAAGCGATATAGCTTGTCCCGTCTTGAATAAAATAAGTAATTAATCAGTTGCAACTACGTTGACAACCTTACGACCACGGTGAGTACCAAATTCAACTTCACCAGCAGCAAGAGAAAATAGAGTGTCATCTCCGCCGCGGCCAACGTTAGCTCCTGGGTGGAATTTAGTACCACGTTGACGAATCAAGATTTCTCCAGCTTTGACAACTTGTCCACCATAACGTTTAACACCTAAATATTGAGGGTTAGAATCACGGCCGTTGCGAGTAGAACTCACACCTTTCTTACTTGACATTGTTTCTTTCCTTCTTTTGAAAAACTTTTATGCAATTAGCCAATTGCCGTTACTTTAACACGGCTAAGTTCTTGGCGGTGTCCTTGACGTTTCTTGTAACCAGTTTTGTTTTTATATTTCTGAATTACGATTTTTGGACCACGAAGGTCTTCCATAATTTCAGCAGTTACTTTTACGCCTTCTAATGCGCTTGCGTCAGAAGTCACAGTGCTTCCATTAACAAGAAGAACAGCAGGAAGCTCAATAGTGCTACCTTGACCACCAGAAACTCGGTTCATAGTAATGACGTCACCAACAGAAACTTTTTCCTGACGGCCGCCGGCGCGTACAATCGCGTATGTCACAGTGAATCTCACTTCTCTAGTCTTTTTGGATTACTTGTCAATGTTACCTGATTAAACTCTAATTCTCAACGTGGCTTACCGTTTTATGAATCAATTCCAAAAATGACAACCTCATCGTCTTCATGAACAACTTTTGTCACAGGTGGTTCTTGTTTTATTTCTTTCTTCTTCTTTGGTTTTTGAGCTTTAGTCTTGCGGGCTTTCGTTTTTTTCTGAACCTCATTTTGCTGCTCTTCTACACTCTTAGCTTTGCTCTCGATGGCCTTTTCAATATCAGTGAGCTCTACTGAGCTGCTTGATTCTTGAGCATTTTGAGCTTGTTGCTGCGCATATTTACTCTTCTGAGGGTTTTCTTTACGCTTATGTTTTTTCTCAAGTTTCTTAGAGAAGTTTTTGCGTGTTTCGTAGAAGCTACTCTCATTTCTACGATATTCAACTGGCTCAGGATAAATAATGTGTCCAGTTCCAGCACAATGAGCACAAGGTTGACTGAAAATTTCAAGTAAACCAGTCCCCATTCGTTTACGCGTCATCTGAACCAGACCCAGTGAAGTCACTTCAGAAATTTGATGCTTTGCACGATCGCGTGTCATACATTCAATGAGTCTACGCAAGACAAGATTCCTGTTACTTTCTAACACCATATCGATGAAGTCAATAACAATAATTCCACCAACGTCACGCAAGCGTAATTGTCGCACGATTTCTTCTGCTGCTTCAAGGTTATTTTTGGTTACTGTTTCTTCTAGGTTTCCACCAGAACCAGTGAATTTACCTGTGTTAACATCAATGACCGTCATTGCTTCAGTTCTATCAATCTCTAAAGAACCACCAGATGGTAAAAATACTTTAGAATCTAAGGCTTTGTTAATCTGTTCACTTAAACGCATTGCCGCAAAAATATCTTCATCCTGATCCCACTTGGATAATCGTGGCATAAGATCTGCTGCAACATACATCACATATGCTTCAATATCGTCCCATGCGCCTTCACCAGAAACAATGAGACTATTAAAATCTGAATTGAAAACATCTCTGATGACTTTAATACTCAAATTTGGTTCTGCATATAAAAGTTCTGGAGCTAAGGTTGATTTTTTCTGCGATTTCTCTTTGATTTGTTCCCATTGATTTTTCAAACGGTTAATATCATGAATCAATTCCTCTTCGCTAACGCCTTCAGCAGCTGTGCGAACAATAACACCTGCAGAATCAGGAAGGTTTTCTTTTAATATTCGCTTCAAACGCGCGCGCTCTTCATCTGGAAGTTTACGAGAAATTCCTGTCATAGAACCTTTAGGAATATAAACAAGATAACGTCCAGGCAAAGAAACCAAGCTGGTAAGTCTTGCACCTTTATGGTTGATAGGATCTTTAGAAACTTGAACTAGAACAGAATCTCCTGGTTTGAGAGCAGCTTCAATTTTTTTATTTTTGCCTTCAACACCAGCTTCAGACCAATCGATTTCTCCTGCATAAAGCACTGCATTACGGCCACGGCCAATATCAACAAAAGCTGCCTCCATACTAGGAAGAACGTTTTGTACTTTACCAAGATAAATATTTCCGATGAGGGAATCTTGCTGCGTATGTGAGACAAAGTGCTCAACGAGGATATCGTCTTCAACGATACCTATTTGAATACGATCATCTTTTTGGCGAACCACCATTTTGCGATCAACGTTCTCTTTGCGAGCCTTAATTTCTTGTTGAATAAACTCACTATTTGCTCGCCCTTGCTCACGCACATCACGACGGCGTTGCCTTTTAGCCTCAACGCGTGTAGATCCTGTAACACTAGCTACATCTGTGCTGTTAAGGTTTTTTCTAGCAGTTCGCACTTTAACAACTGTTGACTCATCACCATCGTCGCTGACTAATTCCATATCAGAGTTGCCTTTACGGCGTTTACGCTTTTTCTTTGTTTGTGCAGGTTCATCTTTGATTTCAGAATCATGTTCTAAATCAGGGAGATTTTGAACTGCTTCGGAGCTAATTTGGATTTTTTCACGTTGTGGTTCTGTTTTTGTTTTTCCTCTTTTACCACGTCCACCACGTTTCTTTTCACGTTCTTTCGCTTGTTGCTCATCAGGGAGTTCAACTGGTGCTGGCACTTCAAATTGCGATAAATCTGGTGCTTGGAAAAGGGGAACGGTTGGATTATTTTCCATTGGGTTTTCTTCAGACATGAAAATTCTTTCCCAACAAGTACACTCTTGTTGCTTTGGTTGAATAAACAACCAGCTCATCTTATACAGGTGCAAGGTCGCGCATTCAGCGGCGGTACCTTAGTTACGAAGTAAAAAGTAACTCTTTGATTCAGATCAGTGCAAATCTGGATACAACTTCTATTATGTCATAAACTTAAGTAATGAGCAGTACACGCAAGCATAACAATTCAGCTTATCCCTTCCTTTTAACGCTCCTATCAGCTATTGCATTTTGGGCTTCTTTTCAGCTTGTCTTAGAGCGTATACATCTTTATGAAAATCCAAATTACAAAGCTAGCTGTGATTTGAACCCATTTTTTTCTTGCACTTCTGTCATGGAAACTGCTCAGGCAAAACTTTTCGGTTTTCCCAACCCCATTCTTGGTATTATTGGTTTTGCTATTACTGGCACGATAGGCATGATGCTTCTAACTCGAATGAGAATAAATAAACTCTTTGCCTATGGACTCTTGCTCGGTACTCTTTTTGCTTTCGGGCTTAGTATCTTTTTTTGGTATGCTGTCATCTTCCAAATTCACCACTTCTGTTTATACTGCATGGTAGTGTGGGCCTGCACAATTCCCATTTTTATTTTGACTATTTCTTATCTCAACGAGCAAGGTTTTTTGGGTTCAACTTCAGGAGCGCTTGCCAACTTTAAGAAGTGGAATTGGCCTGTGATTATCCTGCTGTACTTAGTTATTTATGGTGGAATTTGGTTGGCATACCTGAAGCTATCTGCAGTTTAACCTTTGTGTGCATTTATCGTGAATGTACATGTTTGAACGCACACATTCACGATAGACGCACCTACTTGCGAGTTCCTAACAGAGTTTTTACTTCACCAATAAGCGTAATAGAACCACAAGCTACAACCGCACCAGAAAGTTCGCCATCTGCTTCTGCTGCTTCTACCGCCATTTCGATGGCAGTATCAAGTTTTGGCTGTGCGCTAACATTCCGTTCGTCAAAAACATCGTAGGCATACTCTTCAAGTTCTTCTGTTGGGATAGCTCGTGGAGATTGAGATTCTGTGACAATAACTTCATCAAAAGTATCTTTAAGTTCTTCAAAAATACCGCGAGCATCTTTACCTTGCAAAACAGCAACAATGCCAATAATACGAGTGAAGTTAAAGGATTCTTTAAGCGTAGTTGCTAACGTTTTTGCACCAGCTGGGTTATGTGCAGCATCTATCATGATAGTTGGCGCCGAGCGCAGCAGTTCAATTCTTCCTGGAGATGTTGCTTTTAAGAAACCTTCTTCAACAATATCTGTAGATAACTGTTTTTGACCGCCACCTATAAAAGCTTCAACTGCCGCTAGTGCAACAGCAGCATTTTGTGCCTGATGTTCACCAAAAAGTGGCACCAATACGTGAGGATAATCTCCAGCAAGACCTTTAAAGTCTAGGAGTTGACCACCTACTGCCAGTGTTCGAGAAGTTACACCGAACTGTACTCCTTCAAAAAAAGCTTGGGCGCCTTTTTCTTGGGAAGTATCAAGAAGAATCTGGGCGACATCACGGTCTTGAACAGCAGAAATAACAAAGGCATCTTCTTTAATAATCCCTGCCTTTTCTTCAGCAATTTCTTCAACGGTATCACCTAGCACTTCAGTATGGTCTAGATCAATGGGAGTGAAAACAGCAACATCTGGTTTCACAATGTTTGTTGCATCCCACTTACCGCCAAGACCAACTTCCACGATGGCAACATCAACAGCATAATGAGCGAAAATAGCAAAGCCAAGAATTGTAATAGTTTCAAAGAAAGTAAGTATATTTTCACCTTCAGCTTTTAACTGTTCATCTACCATCTGTAGATAAGGTTTAATATCTTCGTAAACTTCACAAAAAGTTTCTTCATCAACAGCTTCACCGTCAATGCTGATTCTTTCAGTAATACTTTCTAAATGTGGCGATGTATAACGTCCCGTCTTAAGATTGTGCTCTCGAATTAAACTTTCAATCATACGAGCAGTCGAAGTTTTACCATTAGTTCCGGTAATGTGGATGACTCTATAAGCATTTTGTGGATTTCCTAACAAGTCACAGGCTTGACGCAGAGGGTCTAAACGAGGCTCCATTTTATTTTCTGGCTGCCTAGCAAGTAGCTCTGCATATACGTTTTGAAGTTCTGGACTCACTTATCCTACTTTCTGTACATCAACGTGTGGCTTACCCTGTTCAAAGTTGATTGAGGTACTTAAGGTTTCATCACTAATTAACTTCTCAAAGGCACGATATTGTTCTAGTGCTTCTGTTGTGTCTGTGATGGAAAGCATGATTCGATCACTGACATCTAGATTTGCTTCTTTTCGGGCCTGTTGAACCGTGCGGATTAAGTCTCGAGCAGCGCCTTCAGCTTCAAGTTCATCAGTTAAGGTGGTATCTAAAACGATGAATCCGCCTTCAGGGAGCATTGCCACTGCTTCTCCCTCTGACTCTCCTACTACTGTTTCAAGCGTGTATTCGCCATCTTGTAGTTCAATACCACCTGCTGTTACTTTATTTCCATCAAGTAACCAATCCCCTGACTTAGAAGCTTTAATGACTGTTTGAACTTCTTTTCCAATTCTTGGACCTAAAGCACGAGCGTTGATGACTAGTTTTTGCTGCACACCATAGTTTTGTGCTTCTGGAGAATCAAGATTGATGAATTCAACATCTTTTACGTTTAATTCATCTTTGATGATGTCAGCAAAAGAAGCATCATAATGATTTTCATGTGCAACAGTGAGTTTTTGCAGAGGTAATCTAACTCGAAGTTTTTCTGCTTTACGCAAAGCAGCAGCTGTTGAACAGATAGAACGCACACTATCCATCGTGTTAACCAAATCCTCATCTTCTGAGATATCCAATTGTGGCCAATCAGATAAATGTACAGAACGGCCACCAGTTAACCCTTGCCAAATTTCTTCAGAAAGTAGAGGTAACAATGGTGCTGCTACTTCAGTTGCTGTTTTTAAACACGTGTAGAGCGTATCAAAAGCGTCAGTATCATCATCCCAAAATCGCTGACGGCTCCTGCGCACATACCAATTGGTGAGCATGTCGAAGTACTGGCGTAGCGTGTCACAAGCACCAGAGATTTCAAAAGCATCAAGTTGTTGTTGCATATCGTGCACAAAAGTTGCAGTCTTACCCAAAACGTATTGATCCAGAGGATCTGAAGGGTTTGTCATTTCCCTAGCCTCATAGCCTTTGCCCCCATGAGCAGCATTGGCATACAAACTGAAGAAATACCAAGTACTCCACATCGGTAGCATCACTTGGCGTACACCTTCACGGATACCTTTTTCAGTCACTACGAGGTTTCCACCACGCAAAATTGGCGAAGACATCAAGAACCAGCGCATAGCATCGGAACCATCGCGATCAAAAACTTCAGAAACATCAGGGTAATTGCGTAGACTCTTAGACATTTTTTGACCATCAGAACCTAGCACGATACCGTGGCTGAGCGCATTTTTAAAAGCAGCACGATCAAACAACCCGGTAGAAAGTACATGTAGGAGGTAGAACCAACCACGAGTTTGCCCAATATACTCCACGATAAAATCTGCTGGGCTGTGGTGCTCAAACCACGACTTGTTTTCCATTGGATAATGGACCTGAGCATAAGGCATGGAACCAGAATCAAACCAAACATCTAGAATATCTTCTACTCTGCGCATCGTGGACTTCCCTGTCGGATCATCTGGATTAGGGCGAGTTAATTCATCAATAAAAGGTCGATGCAAATCTGTTTCTCCCTTTTCATTGACTGGAAGTTGACCAAAGTCTTCTTCCAACTCTTGTAATGAACCATACACATCGGTACGTGGATACTCAGGGTTGTCTGAAACCCACACTGGAATTGGGCTGCCCCAATAACGATTACGGCTGATAGACCAATCCCTAGCATTTTCTAGCCACTTACCAAATTGTCCATCTTTAACGTTTTCTGGCACCCAATTAATACCTTGATTTAATTCAAGCATTCGGTCTTTAAACTTTGTTACTTCCACAAACCAAGAAGTAACTGCCTTATAGATTAATGGTTTACGGCAACGCCAACAATGAGGGTACGAGTGAACATAGTTTGCATCCTTAACCAATATTGCTTCTTGCGAAGCCACGGGACCTGATTGATGAAGTAAATCTTTCATGATTGGTTTATTAGCTTCAAAGACTTGCAAACCAGCATAATCTATGACCCTTGTGTCAAACTTTCCAGCAACATCTACTGGCACCACTGTTGGGATTCCAGCTGCATCACACAAGGATTTATCATCTTCACCAAAACCTGGCGCCATATGCACCAAACCGGTACCATCTTCGGTAGTAACAAAATCACCTGCGAGCACACGGAATGCCTTATCTTTTACTTCCTCGTTGTTCTCAAAATATGGAAAAGGTGGACGGTATGTTTTGCCAACCAGTTCAGAACCGGGAAAAGTGTCAAGGATTTTTAAATCTTCACCAAGTTCTTTTTCATAGGACTTCACAAGGTTTTCTGCAAGGATAACTTTCTGACCAGCAATCACTGATTCTTTACCAGGCTGAACCACAGCATAGCTAATCTCAGGATTAACTGCTACAGCTAGGTTTGAAGGAAGAGTCCATGGAGTTGTGGTCCATACTAAAATTAGCTCTCCAGTCTCTAGCTTAAGTCCAACAGTTGCAGTGCGATCTTGAACATCTTGGTAGACATCATCATCCATACGCAATTCATGGTTCGACAGTGGTGTTTCATCATTCCAACAATATGGCAAAACACGATATCCCTCATAGATAAGACCTTTACTATAAAGTTCTTTAAAGGCCCACAGGACTGATTCCATATACTCTACGTTGAGAGTTTTGTAATCATTATTGAAATCTACCCATCGTGCTTGGCGATTAACGTAATCTTCCCATTCTGTGGAATATTTCATCACAGATGCTCGACAAGCATCATTGAAAGCAGCTATACCCATTTTTTCAATGTCGTCTTTACCATTGATACCCAATTGTTTTTGCACTTCAAGTTCAGCAGGCAGGCCATGAGTATCCCAACCGAATCGGCGTTCAACACGATAACCTTGTTGTGTTTTGTAACGGGCAATCAAATCTTTTGCATAACCCGTAAGCAAGTGACCATAGTGAGGTAAACCATTAGCAAAGGGTGGGCCATCATAAAAAACAAATTCGTTATCACCGTTCTTCCCAGCAGGGCGGTTTTCGATGGATGCTTCAAAAGTTTGATCTTTGTTCCAGAAGTTTAGAATCTGTTCTTCAATATGAGGAAAGTTAGGACTAGCAGGAACGTTTGTCTCAGAATTTTTAGGATAAACCATGGTACTTCCTTCACATTACTTCAAAATAATTAACGTGTAAGGGCGAAACAAGACTGCTCGCGGTACCACCTTACTTGATACTCATTAACTGCTGTAACGGGCTTACCCGTTCGGTTCTACTCAGCATCTTAAGATACTTTTCTTCCGAAAACTCCCTGGTGATAGCCAGATCATCGTTACATTGTTTACAGAATAACACGCATGGAATGGGTATCGTCAAGACACACCTCTTCGTGAGTAATGGTTATCTTCGTGAGCTAAATCTCACGAAGATAACCAAAAAGCGTGAAGTGTTCTAAAGTTAGTCTTTGTATATAGGTTCTTTGTGAAGATTTAAGTCAAAGAGCAAAAAACCTTATAATAGTGTCTATGTCTGAAACAAAAACTTCTTTGAATGTTCCTGAAAAACCATCTCTAGATGGACTTGAGAAAAAATGGTCCTCTGTTTGGGCTAATAGCAATATTTATTCTTTTAATCCAGATACTTCTAGAGAAGAAGTGTACTCCATTGATACTCCTCCACCGACTGCTTCAGGTTCTTTGCACGTAGGCCATATGTTCTCTTACACACATCCAGATTTGCTTGCACGCTACCAACGTATGCGTGGAAAAAATGTGTTTTATCCAATAGGTTGGGACGATAATGGCCTTCCTACAGAACGCAGAGTACAGAACTATTACGGTGTACGTTGCGATCCAACTGTTCCCTATGAAAAAAACCTTGACCTTCCAGACAAAGCGCCAAAAAATGATCGTGACTTCAAAAGAATTTCACGTCAAAATTTTATTGAACTATGTCATCAATTAACTCTTGAAGATGAGAAAATTTTTGAAAATTTATTTACCACGCTTGGGCTTTCTGTTGATTGGAGCAATAGTTATCGCACCATTGATGATCGTTCTCGGAAAATTAGTCAACTTTCTTTCTTAAAAGAACTTGAAAATGGTCACGCCTATTCTGCCGAAGCACCTACCATGTGGGATGTAACATTCCAGACAGCAGTTGCACAAGCTGAACTTGAAGATAAAGAAATGCCAGGGGCATACCATCGTATTCCTTTTAGCACTGCAAACAATGACAACGTCTTCATTGAAACTACTCGACCTGAACTTCTTCCAGCTTGTGTAGCTTTAGTTGCCCACCCTGATGATGAACGCTATCAGAAACTTTTTGGTCAAACCGTAAAAACTCCACTCTTTGACGTTGAAGTTCCTGTTAAAGCCCATGAACTCGCTCAACCAGATAAAGGATCTGGTATTGCCATGATTTGTACTTTTGGTGATTTGACTGACGTAACCTGGTGGCGTGAACTACAACTTCCAACTCGTGCCATTATTGGCAAAGATGGCCGCATTCTTCGAGAAACTCCTGATTGGATTACTTCTGATGCTGGTCAAAAAATATATGAAACTCTTGCAGGAAAGACTATCTTCTCAGCTAAAGAAGCCATCGTTAGTGCTTTGAAAGAAAATAACAAACTTGATGGTGAGCCTAAAAAAATAACTCACCCCGTTAATTTCTATGAAAAAGGTAATAAGCCTCTTGAAATCGTAGCGACGAGGCAATGGTACTTTTCTAATGGTGGACGTGATGAAAAACTCAAAACAGAGTTACTCAAACGTGGACAAGAACTTGCGTGGTACCCAGATTATATGAAGCATCGCTACCAAAATTGGGTTGAAGGTCTTAACGGAGACTGGCTTGTTTCCAGACAACGCTATTTCGGAGTTGCTATTCCATTATGGTATCGGCTTGATGAACACGGTGAAGCTGACTATGATAACCCTATTGTGCCTCAAGCATCAGAACTTCCAGTAGATCCTATTGCTCAAGCTCCTGATGGCTACAAAGAAGAGCAACGCAACCAAGCAAATGGTTTTGCAGCAGATCCAGATATTCTAGACACTTGGGCAACTTCTTCTCTAACTCCACAAATTCTTGGAGGATGGATGGAAAATGAAGACCTTTTCAAGGCGGTATTCCCTTTTGATCTTAGACCTCAAGGGCATGAGATTATTCGAACTTGGCTCTTTTCAACTGTAGTTCGTGCAGACTCTTTGAATAATTCACTTCCTTTTAAGAGCGTTGCACTTTCTGGTTGGATTTTAGACCCAGACAGAAAAAAGATGTCCAAATCCAGTGGTACCGCAGTTGTTCCTCACGATATTCTTGATAAATTTGGTAGCGATGCTGTCAGGTATTGGGCAGCATCTGCAAAACTTGGTGCTGACACCGTCTTTGAAGAAAGCCAAATGAAGATTGGCCGTCGTCTTGCCATCAAGCTGCTCAATGCTTCTAAGTTTGCTCTGAACCTTCAAGCGAGTCAGGATTACTTAGAAAAAGCTAAGCTTGTAACACATCCGTTGGATTTAGCGCTGTTGAGTTCACTGGCAAAGGTAGTAGAAAATGCAACAATTGCTTTCGAGAAAAATGATTATGCTCGAGCACTCAATATTACTGAAACGTTCTTCTGGCATTTTACAGATGACTACATTGAACTTGTAAAAGACAGAGCTAACGGAAATCAAACAGCAGCTGGGCAAGAATCTGCTTCAGCAGCTTTGAGCTTTGCTATTGATACCTTCTTAAAACTTTTTGCACCATTTATGCCGTTTACTACTGAAGAAGTGTGGTCTTGGTGGCGCAAAGATTCTGTACACAGGCAACAATGGCCAACTGCAGAATCTTTACCGCAAAATGATACGGACAAAGATTTTGAATTTTTACAGTCTGCTTTGTCTGAAATTCGTCGAAGTCGAGCAGAACTTGGTTTAAAGTATCGTGATGAAGTAGACAATGCGCAACTTCAGCTCCCTGAAGGTAAATCTGAAACATTGAAACCGTTTCTGCAGGATTTGCAGTCAACGGTTAAAATTCAGAACCTTGAGTTAAAAGATGATAGTGAAAAGGAAATTCACTGCACCATTGACCATGCTGACTAATTCTTTCTGGAGATAAGTTTTCCAAAGCCGTGAATACTTTTGCGGAAAATGTCGATATTATCCATATCTTCAGGAACATCACTGTGGTATTTTTCTGCTTGTAATTGTTCACTTAGAGCTGTTAATTTAGCACCTGAGGCGATGGTTAGGTTTTGTAGTTTAGCTTTGCCATTTTTTAATCTTGATAATGTTGCAACAGCAATACCAGTTTCTTTTGAAATCGAATAAGCACTGCTCTCATTAAGTAACCACATAATCTTCTCAGTATCAACAATCATAATAATGTACTCTGCCTTGCCTCAATCTCACTTATTGTGCATTTATCCGCTTCTTTTTATAGATTATATCAAGTTAACAAAAGTTATATTTAACTTAAAATAATGTACAAAATATACTATTTACTTTATACTAAAGATTTTTTGCATTCAAGCATTTAGTATGTACAATTCATATATTGTGTAACAAATTCACTACAAATTTATGCTAAAAAGTAGAGAAACTAAGAACAGGAAGCCTGCTAGATTCATGAAGTTAAGTACAGTTAATTCATATAGTACTGGCTCTTGTGCTTTGACTGCTTTAAAATATATTAACTGTACTTCATCA